>CAYUQB010000001.1:0-13278 GCA_964446735.1 uncultured Candidatus Saccharibacteria bacterium
TCGAAGAGGCAGTTATTTCTCAAGCACCGTTCATTCCATTTAATGCACTTCCTGCACTTGAACGTGCCACCGAAGCGGTTCAGCATGCACAAGAGTCGTACCGTACGGGGAAGGTATCCGTTGCCAACCCCTTTGTGCCGTACACGCCAGCGCCGCTGGAATCACTACCCGCATCAACACCCAATACTCTCGACACCTCGAGTTCTGGAGGTGAGTACGTTCCTGCTCCCTCGGTCTCCCTTTCTGCCTCAGCCGGTGCAGTGTCGGCAGGATCTTCTGTGACCCTCACCTGGTCTGCAGAGAACGCCCGCACCTGCAAGTCTTCATCCGGTTTCTCCACTGGAGGAGCACTCTCAGGCTCCGCGGAGGTCCGTCCTCTCCTCTCCACCAGCTACACTGTTTCTTGTAATGGTGCCGGTGGTACCAGCAAGACCTCGATCTTTATCCGCACTTCCTTAACAGGAGACCCTGGTCCCGCTACCCCCATCACTTCCAACTCACCTAATACGCCTGCCCCTACACCTACTCCTACACCGACCCCAACCCCCACTCCGACCCCTACGCCAACGCCTACTCCCACACCGACCCCCACCCCGACCCCTACACCTACGCCAACGCCTACTCCCGCAGGTACCGTCACGAATTCTGGAGAACTCTGGACAGCACTACGTTCCGCTCATGCGGGCGATACCATTCGACTTGCTCCTGGGACATACACCGAGCTCAACATTTCGAATTTCAATTTCACCGGTTCGCGTGTAACTGTCACTTCAGCGAACATCCAATCACCCGCGATCATGTCGGGTATCAACCTGACTAATTCAAGCGGTATCACTTTCACCGATCTTGAAATGACGCCGACTTCTCGCAATGGCTTCACAGCATACCTAGGAGGGAGTAGCCAGATTACGTTTGACCGCGTGAATATGCACAGCACGAATCGTGGAAATAACGCCATCATGATCCGCAATAGTACGAACGTTGTCGTCTCGAATTCAGAGGTTCATAACCTGGGCACCGGTATCAACTACCTCGACTCGAGCGACGTGCTCATTTCGGGGAATCGCATACACAATATTCGATCAGACGGGATTCGAGGAGCCTCGTCGCGCGTGACCATTACTGGTAATACTATTTACGATTTTCACTCTGTGGAAGGTGACCATCCGGATGGTATCCAATTCTGGGGCACAAGCTCGGGAAGAGGCACCGGTATTGTAATAACCAACAACACCATTGTACGTGGTAATGGTACTGGTATTCCAATGCAAGGAATTTTCCTGGCTAACCTTGAAAATGTCACGATTAAAGGAAATGCCATGATCGGTACGCTCTATAACGGCATATCAGTTTCGGACGTGCACACTGCACTTATTGAAGATAATTTCGTGCAGGGATATCCGGACTATGGCACCCGCATCATAACTCGAGGTCAGAGCTCCAATGTCACTGTAAGGGGAAATAACGCTCAGGGTATTCAGAATTACGCGGACGGAGGTAAGCCTAATCCCGGCTACAGCGAAACTGGCAACACCATCATTCCGGGAGCTGCTCTCGGTGACCTCTCGGCCATCAACGCCTGGCTTGCCTCCCATGGACGTTCTGCGGTAGCGTCCGTCCCTTCAACAGGTCAGGAAAATGGAGACATGACTCAACTTGCTGCTGTGCAAGCGGCCCCATCGGGCGTCTTCCCTGGACTGATGAGTATGCTCGAGACAGTACTCCAAATTCTAAAGGGCTTCGTCATGTAAGCTCCGCCTAGTGAGGAATGTTAGAACCTGTCTTTTTTCCCAAGTCGCTGCCCTTGCCAGTACTCATAAAAGGGCCCGAAGACTAATCCGGCTAAAAACCAGAAAACTAATTCTTCAATAGGGATTCCGGTTATGTGTACACCGCTGAGTTTTTCATAATGATACGTGGCTGAAACCCAATCGGGTGAGAAGAACTGTATGGCGTAATAGGGAAGTGTGGCAATCACCATTACGATAAGCCCGCTTGCCACCCCATTCGCGAATAAGTCTCGGCGATAGAAAAACATAATCCCGGCAATGAGGAGGAGCGAGACTACACTTGCCCAGAAGGAAGTTATCCCAACACCCCAAAACAGCCAGGCAGTTGAGAACGCCATTAGGAGCAGGAGAGTAGCGGCTCCCGGATGATGATTGCGCAGCTTTCTCCTGAAGTACTTACGTTTAAAGATTCCTTCATACGCTACAGCCATAATCCCACCACTACCGAAGCCAGTAAGGAAATCTTCAATGCCTACTCGGGTGCCAGTAATGGTTAGTGGATGCCACCAGTCCTGAGTCCACCAATAATATGAAGTCGCTACGCTCAGAAGCCCAACACCAAGACTTACTATAAGCATCTCTTTTCGAGTTGAAGGGTACAGTTTGTAAAAGCCAAGCCAAACTACTAGGAAGACAAAACTTCCTAGTAGGTAAGCGAATTCCATTGGAACCATGAAATAACTATAGCAGCGACCCGACTGAGATTATGTTCGAACCTTAGCTCCGCCTAGTGGAGGATGTTAGAACCTGTTGTGTATAAAAAGAAGCCGCCCGGAGGAGCGGCGGGGAAGCTGTTCCTCCGGGTTGCTCGTTCGGGCGGTTCACGACTTGCGGTAGCCGATGATGCTGTCAATCAGGACACCGAGGAATAGGCTGACGAGCATCAGAAACGGTACAATTGAACGCCAGCCACCAGTACTCGACAGTAGCCAGGGTGCGGCGGGGAGGACGAACAGGGTAAAGGTGCTGAACCACCTCTTCTGCGGTGTCTCCGTCTCCTCATTGAGGATGAGGAGGAAGCCGAGGAATGTTACGTACCCGTACTGCCAGAGCGGAACCGCAGGAAGCGCGCTGCGTTGATAGAGCGGTCCGCCCGACTCCCTTATATAGTCCAGTTGGCCCATCCTCGCCACCCAGGAGAAAAGAACGACCAGAACGGAAAACACCACTGTGGCGACAATGGCCACACGCGCGGGGGAATAGAATCCCCGGATTAGCCCAACCATACTTATCTCCATTCAAGGTCCAAGTTCGAAGGAACCATATCACTTATCTTAAAAATGTCAGCTCCGCCTGGTGGAGGATGTTAGAACCTTTTAACGAAGCCCCTGAGCGTGAATTTTCCAGTTCAACGGGACCTAAGGACAAGACAGAGTAGAGGATGGTTACATTCCGAAAAAGAGCCCATATATAATGAGTAAGATAAAACCAAGTATCGCCACTTTCTTATGCATTTGATTTTCCTTGGGATCCGAAAATTGCCGTCGTATCGCTATAGCCCAATACAAGGAAGCGAGCAGTAAAAGGGGAGCAATTTGTCGCAAAGCCAGTATGCTATTCCCTGTGTCCGGAGTAATTGTGAGATGGGAAAACAGAGCCCATAGAATCACTAATCCGCCCGCTATCCAATAGGCCTCAGATTTTTTCAGGTATTCCATGCCGTTCATATTATCTCATTTGAACGTGGCCAAGTTATGCTCCGCGGGTAGGATTCGAACCTACGACCAAGCGATTAACAGTCGCCCGCTCTACCACTGAGCTACCGCGGAATCATACCTCCCGAAAGAGGTATGCCGTATTCTAGCCGAAATAGGCGAATCGGCAACGGTATACTGGAGATTCATGATCACCCTGTACATCAATCCATCCTGTCCCTTTTGTCGAAAGACCGTCGAAGTTGCCAAAGCAGTCGGTGCACCGCTTACGCTGAAAGACGTACATGATTCTGGCGTCTCCGAAGAACTTGTGCGGCTTGGCGGGAGGAAACAGATGCCGTATATGACCGATGATGAGAGTGATGTGGCCATGTATGAGTCCGACGCCATCATGGCGTATCTTCACCAAAAGTTTGATCCTACACCGTAATGTATATCCGGGTACACGTCATTCCTGATGCTAAACGCGAGTCGCTCACCAAAGAGACCGAAGACACCTGGCAGATATCGGTCCGTGAACCGGCACGCGCAAATCGTGCAAACGATCGAGTCCGTATGTTGGTTGCTCGTGAGTTGCATGTCACCGAAAACGCAGTCCGCATCCTGACGGGGCATCACGGACGTTCTAAACTAGTAAGCATCGATTGCTGATTATGAGCTAGCCCTGATTCCTATGCAGATCCAGTTCAAAGGAACCAATTACGAGCTCACCGAAGAGATGACCGATCTTGCAACCCGCAAGGTCGAAGGACTTCAGAAATATATTGGAAAAGATGCCGGAGAGTCGCTTGCATATGTCGACCTCGGTAAATTTACCGAGGCGCATCAGACTGGCGACATTTGGTATAGCGACTGCGCGCTCGATGTAGAGGGGAAGCGATACTACGCCAAAGCAACCGCCGACTCCATCCGTACCGCCATCGATCGCATGGTCGCAGACCTCGCTAAAGAGCTCCGGCGTGACCACAAGAAGCAGCACTCGCTCATAAAGCGCGGTGGGGCACGCGTAAAAGAATTCTTCCGGTTTGGAGGTTAGTCCTCCTGTTGCTCCTTAATCTTGCGTCGCTCGCTCTCGTGCTCATGGCGGGCCGTCGTGAGGAGTACGGCATAGTCGGTTACCTTCTTTCCTTCAGGAACGACACGGGCAGGCTTAAAGTCTCCGTGCCGATACGTCGCCGACTTTATCTTCACTCTAATCCGCTTTCCGTTACGAATCATGTAGAAGAAAGTCCCCGGTGATTCCGCGTATGCCCGGTACTTATTCCAGTTCTCCCGGGAGTCACCAGGGAAATCCAGCTCCCCGTCCTCTTTGTCGATTTTGCCGCACACCGTAACTTTTGATTCATCTTGCGGAGTGAAGATAGCAGTGCCTGCAATGAACGAGGGAAGGGTATCGATGAGAAGCGACGCGCCCTCCTCGATGAGGCGCGGACGAAGCTCTCGCGTCGTTTCTTCTGGACCAATCGGTACTTCGCGCATTGCCACGACGTCACCGGCATCAAGCTCCTGCACCATGCGTTGTATGGTGACTCCGGTTACGGTCTCGCCTGACAAAAGTGCTGCCTCTACGGGAGACGCACCTCGGTATTTTGGAAGCAGTGAGTAATGGACGTTTAAAACGCCTTTCGGGAACGTGTGCAGAAGCATCTGTGGGAAGATTTTCCCGTACGCAACGACGAGTGCGTAATCGCAACCGTACTCTTTGATATCGGCTACCACCTCACGCGTTAACTTCTCGGGGGTAAGTACCGGAATGTCGTGTTCGACAGCCCATACCTTTACCTCCGAAGGGGTGAGCATAAGTCCACGGCCCCGGTGTGCGTCCGGTGCAGTGACAACCAGTGCAGGAACGTACCCGTGCTCAACAAGCGCCGCGAGGGTATCGCGCGCAACATAGGGGGTACCGAAGAATGCAAACCTAGGCTGGGAGGGGTTCATGCGCTTCTTCTTGCGTCTGCTCGTGAATCTCTGCTGCGTGATCGATGAACAACATGCCATCGAGATGATCGATCTCATGCTGGTATGCCTGGGCAAGAATGCCCCCACCACCACGCGTGAACCAGACTCCGCGTTCGTCCTGGGCTCTGACGGTCGCGCGCTCGTGGCGCAAGGTAGTGCCATAGATACCGCGAACAGAAAGACATCCTTCCTGCATCTCTTCGCGCTTACGTGAGGTCTTCACAAACTCGGGATTAATGAAGATGCCCACTTCCGGCTCCAACTTCTTTTCTGAAGCCTCGCGCACCATACGGTCATATCTGACAATAAAGATTCGATAGGAGAGACCGACTTGTGGCGCAGCAAGTGCGACCCCATCAGGCTCCGCGTCCAGTGCCTCGGCCATATCGGCAAGCATGCTAAGGAGCTCTGGGGTACCAAAGAGTTCAGGAGGAATCGGCTGCGCAACCGTACGCAGTACTGGGTCGCCATCTTGAAGTATGGAACGCATGGATATGAAGACAATATACCAAGAAACCCCTCATCCGGAGCGGAGAGGGGCGGGATGCCGCCAGCGCCGGAGAGTGGGCGCTGGCGGCACTACCTGCAGGCTAGTCGGGGGTGTGGGGGGTGACAGCCGGCAGGTATACGCCAGTCGCCTGGGGCGGGTCGACTGGGCATTAGAAACGTGAGGATCAGAGATCGTCGGTGCCGGGAGAACCCCAGCGTCGAGGGACGGGAGAGCGCACTGAGGCCCATGTCCGTTCCCAGCACCGACGACCGGCTGGCTCCGCGGGGCTGCTGCGGAGCGCACCACCGTCGATATGTATATCACTTCCCCGTAAAACGTCAATCAAAACGGCTCGGCATTCTTCGCTGCCTCGTGTTTCTTTGGATCCACCTCCCACCAGAACTTCTTGCTGAAATTCTTCGATTTGCTGCATACGCTCTTCAGGTAGTAGAGATCATCCGTCGGAATACCTTCGAGAATCTTGCCCATGCGGGCCATAGAAAGGAGGGGCAGCCCGTCATACGCACGAGAATAGTTCAGATGACGGACAAAAAAACGCATTAGTTCACCCCGCTGGGTCTTCTTCGACTTCTTCTGTGTGGCGAGGTCCTTGGGGAGATAATCGCCGATCGGTTTCATACTAGACTTGCTTTATCGAGCCGCCGATGGACTGAAGGCGATTCACCAAGTCCTCGTATCCTCGGTTGATCGAGTAAACGTTACGGAGCATGGACACACCACTCGCAGCGAGCATGCCGATGAGGAGAGTAGTGGCGGGGCGAAGTGCGGGAGGACAGACGAGTTCGGTGCCACGCAAATGCCGCGGTCCCGATATCTGAATTCGATGCGGATCGAAGAGGACCGTTTCTGCGCCCAGGCGATCGAGCTCAGTGTAGTAGATGGCACGCTTCTCAAAAGTCCAGTCATGAATGAGCGTGTCGCCCTGTGCTTGCGTGGCAATCACTGCGAAGAACGGCAGGTTATCAATATTGAGTCCTGGATAGGGACGCGCATGAATCTTTTCAGGGAAGGCGATGAGTTCGGAAGGCTCAATGTGGATGTCAGCGAGCTTTGTGATGCCATTCTCTGAAAACCCAGCATCAGTACTGGAGTAGGAGAGGCCCATCTTTTCCAAAATAGCGAGTTCAATTTCAAGGAATTCAATAGGAGCTTTTTCAATGGTAAGGGCTGATTTGGTCACAATGCCCGCAGCAAGAAAGAACATAGCGTCCGTCGGGTCTTCCGCTACTGTGTACTCCACATCCTGTGCGATGGTCTCCACTCCGGTGACCGTAAGGGTGGTGGTACCAACGCCCTCAATGCCCACTCCAAGCGCTCTCAAATAGCCGCACACTTCCTGGACTTGGTAATTGGCAGATGCGTACTTAATGACGGATGTGCCGGGAATACGTGCCGCTGCCAGAAGTGAGTTGATCGTTCCTGTGTCGCTCGATTCGTAAAGCACGATGGTAGCGGGAGCGAGGCCGTCATGCGAGATATGGAAACTCTCGGTTAGTGCTTCGATCGATACGCCGAACCGTTCTAGTGCCCAAAGATGGGGACGTACGGTACGACGACCAAAGTTACAGCCACCGGACTGTGGAAGATCGAATTCACGGAGCTGGTGGAGTAGTGGACCGATGAACATAAGAATGCTTCGGGTACGCACGGCAGCATTCCGGTCGATGGTGTCGAGTGAGATCGCCTCGGGCGGTGTGATGATGAGCGTGTGATCATCCCGTTCGATCCGCACCCCGATTGATTCGAGGACTTCAATCAGACGATTCACTTCTTCAATCTTGGGAACGTTCCGCAGGGTCGTCGTTCCTTTATTGAGAAGCGAAGCGGCAAGGAGCGCAACCGCGCCATTCTTCGAGCGATTCGTACGGATGTTTCCTGAAAGCGTACGTCCTCCTTCGACCCTGAAATGCATTTCCTCCGCTGGCATGGTGCAGGTATTGTAGCTGACCGATTCAGTATCCCCAATATGTAGCTCCCCGTTCCTACCTAGGCTATGATGGCCAGGACATGGCTATGTTCTCACCTAAACTCGGCATCGATCTTGGAACGACCAATGTGCTGGTCTTTCTCCCTGAGAAGGGGGTAGTCCTCAATGAGCCGTCAGTAGTCGCCGTCTCGACCGAGACCAATAAGGTGGTGGCGATCGGTGCGGAAGCGAAAGCAATGATTGGGCGCACTCCTGAAAGCATCACGGCATATCGTCCGATGAAGGATGGGGTCATCGCTGACTACCGTGTCACTGAAGCGATGCTCCGGTACTTCATGAGAAAGGCACTCGGCAAGTTCAATCTCATGAAGCCAACCGTCCTCGTCTCCGTGCCCGCAGGCGTGACTTCAACCGAGAAGCGCGCGGTCATCGAAGCAGCGGTGAAGGCAGGAGCACGGGATGCGTACGTCGTGAAGGAGCCGATCCTTGCAGCTATTGGTGCAGGCATTCCTATTCAGGAACCTATGGGTCGCATGGTTGCAGACCTCGGCGGGGGCACCATCGATGTCGCGGTGATCTCCATGGGTGGCATCGTGGCGTCAACCAGCGTGAAGTGTGCGGGGAATAAACTGGATCGCGCCATCATCGACTACGTAAAGAAGCAGTACAATTTGGCGATAGGGGACAAGACTGCAGAGGAGATCAAGATTCAAATTGGTGCTGCGGTACCGCTCTCTGAAGAGCTGGCCATTGCCGTAAAGGGTCGCGATCTTGTTACGGGACTCCCGCGTACGATTGAGCTCAAGACCAATGAAGTAGTGCAGGCAATGAGTAGGGAACTCCGAGAAATGATGGGTGCGGTACGCAAAGTGCTCCAAGAAACGCCGCCGGAGCTTGCAAGCGACATCATTGATAACGGGATCATTCTTACTGGTGGTACCTCGCAGCTTCGCCATCTTCCGGAACTCGTACTTCGTCGCACCGGTGTCCGCGCTGAACTTGCTGACGACGCGTACTACTGCGTTGCGCGTGGCACGGGTGTGGCGCTTCGCCATCTCGACACCTACCGCAAGAGCATCATTACGAAAAAGTAGGAATCGAAAAAGGCCCGCCTGTCGCCAGGGGGCCTTTCCGTATTCAGAGTGCGTCGGTCAGAACCGGGAGCGCAGCGCAAGGCGGATCTCGATGCCGGTGCCGTCAGAGACGTGCTCGGGCATGTGTTCCAGTCGCTTCTCGTATCCCCGGATGGGATATTCCGGGAACGGGCGGTCGAGGAACGGGCCCGTGAGCCGCATGTCGACTTTGGGTTCATCCGCACGGGGCGGACGGACGTTGACCGCGGAGTTTGTCACTGAACGAGGAATGGCCTTGAAGACCGCCTCGCTCAGAACGCTTTTCGGTTCGGCCATCGCGGGAGTCGCGAGAGCCATGATGGACGCGATAAGGACAAGGCGCATTCGATGACCCTCATTGGAGTGGGGAACCGACGTGGCTCACCTGGACAAAAGGATATACCTGTACCGTAATAAAGTCAAAAGAAAATCCGTGAATAAACGAATCAGGCCCCGCAGCATCACGCGTGCGGGGCCTGTCCATGCTTTCCTGTTGACCTAGTTGCCGAAGGATCGGGAGAGCGAGACGCCAAAGAAGACGTCAGGATCGCGCCCGCCGAAGCCTCGCACGAAAGACCGAAGTCGGAGGTCGTTGCCGAGGGTCGTGCTCGCGCCGATTTCCGCGCCCGGAACCCACTGGTCGAAGTTCTTCGTGTGGGTGATCTGGGTGAAGGCATCGATGGAGACTCTCTCGCTGACCTTCCAGGTGCAGGATCCCTTGGCCTTCAGTACGGTCTCTTTGAAGCCGTGCCACAGGTGCTCGTAGGAACCGGCGAGATCGCAGGTGTCCGACAGTGGGTGACGGTAGGTGAACTTCACCTCCGGGACGTTCGGACCGGACAGCTCATAGTAGGCGGCCTTCAGCTGGATGCTGCCTGTGCCTACCGTGATGTTCTTCCAGACCTGGAAGTCCGTCTCGTGTTCGCTCTTCTTGCGCGTGTCAGCGCGCCAGAGATCGAAGCACCAGTCGTCCTTGCAGGCCGTGATGTCCAGTTGGACAACGGCGTTCTCGGTGAACGTGAAGCCTTGGTCCATGAAGTCCCGACCGGACTTCATGGTCACGCTGGTATCGATGGTCCAGTCAGAAGCGGGTTTCGGGGCCCGCACCGACTGCTCGATACCTGCGGCTGGCGTGTTGGTCGCTTCTTCGGCGCACGCCGGGATGGCGAACGCGAGAAGTGAAGGAAGCAGGATTGAAACGAGCAAGGTGCGCATGAGCGCGGCCCCCTTTTATTGATTGGAGATAACGGCTCCGGAATATCCTTCCGTGCACCGCCTGGTATTACTATAATGAACATAAGTTGAAAAGTCAAGTATACGGAAACCCTGCTTTTACTAGCTTTTATGTTTAAATATCTGCATACGCTCGTATGGAACTGACCAGGCCCTTTTCGCGCCTCGGTAAAGACGACGCCCACATCGCCGGCGGGAAAGGTGCGTCGTTGGGAGAAATGACCCAGGCGTGGATTCCGGTCCCTCCTGGGTTCGTTGTGTTAGCCTCCACGTTCGAACGATTTCTAGAGGAGACTGATCTTACCGTCGAGATCGATGCGATACTCGCGACTGTAGAGCATGAAAAGATGCATACGGTTGAACATGCTTCCGAACGTATCCAGGCGCTCATTCATGAGGCAAAGATGCCGGAAGATATTGCGGCAGACATTCTTTCTAATTTCAAAGCACTTGGCGCAGAGTTTGTTGCAGTGCGTTCTTCTGCAACTGCAGAGGATAGTGCATCAGCAGCATGGGCAGGACAGCTCGATTCGTATTTGAATACGACTGAAGCAGAGCTTCTGGTGAACGTGCAGCGCTGCTGGGCATCTCTTTTCACTCCTCGTGCCATCTTCTATCGCTTCGAGAAGGGTCTCGATACCCAGAAGATATCCGTTGCGGTTGTCGTGCAGAAAATGGTGAACTCGGACGCTTCAGGCATCGCATTCTCCGTACATCCAGTGACGGAGGATTATAACCAGCTCATCATTGAGGCGGGGTTTGGTCTTGGTGAAGCAGTGGTGTCAGGGCAGATAACCCCTGATTCGTATGTGGTTACCAAGCAACCTAGAGAAATTATTGATACGAACATTTCGGAACAATCACGTGGTCTGTATCGTAAGCAGGGAGGAGGAAACGAATGGCAAGAACTGGGCGAGAAAGGGAAGGCCCAAGTGATATCGAATGAACAAATTCTCACATTATCTGAAACCATCTGCGGCATTGAACGACACTACGGATTCCCCTGTGATATCGAATGGGCACAAGAAGGAGATAATTTCTATATTGTTCAGAGTCGGCCGATCACCACGTTATCAGCAGATCACAACCCGGTCTCTCCCTCCGGCTTGAGTGACCTTCTTACCACTCTAGAAATCGATCGACCAGAGAAATGGTTCGAAGAGGGTACCTGGGTTCAATCACCGTTTTCGAACGTGTTTTTCTCCAATTCATATACCGCTGATTCTGTCAGGAAAGTACTCCCTGACATCACATTCCATCCGGGCTTCATCATTGATTATCGCTATTTCTCGTACGCACAGGATCACGAAGCGCTTCGTGCGCTCATTAAGACTAAGTACACGGATGGTACGCTTGGGGCTCTCGTCACTCTGTTTGATACCGAATCAGAAGCGGTGCTTGAGAAACTCACCACGCTTCTTGCTAAAAGCGATTCCTATATTGAAGAACATATCCAGGAGGTATTCGATGCATATCATGAGTTCACGGGTCTGTGGATGTGTGCAGCACACCTCGGGAGTGTGCCCACGCACCTTGCGAAGGATGTTGGATATGTGACGTCGGACGCGGAACTCTTCGAACGGGTGCATCCATATTTACGCCCCACCTGGATCGAGCACGAAATACAGGACGTCCGTGCTATTGCGACCGAGATTGCCCGGAAGCAATCGAACCCGACGGCTGAATCACTTTCCTCACTGATCGAACAGGATCCTGCCTTAACCGAAGCAGTGCGTCAGTATCTTGAAAAGTATTCCTGGATACGCATCAACAAGTGGGTCGGTGAGCCTATAGATATGGAGTTTGCGTACGCGAGAATTCTCGAAGAAGTACAGAATGTTATCCAAGGTAACTACATCGAAACAAGTGTGGATGTTTCGATGAATGAAACGTCCGCTAATGCGATCTTAGAGTTAAGCGCCTCAACTGCGTACTGGCGTACAGAATCGGCCAAGACAGAAATGGTGACGGCACATCGCCTGCGTTTCCTGCTGGACAAGATTGGAGAGAAGAACGAGCTTGAGTATTCGCAGGTGTTGCTTTTATCACCCAAGGAGCTCGTGCAGGTTGTGGGTAGTCCATCCCAGGAAATTCCCGAAAAAGAGCGATTGCTCGCACGGGCAAAGAGCTATTTCTGCATTGGGTTTGATACGGAAGAGATAGTCCTCTCTCCAGAGGACCTAGACTTCAAGCGTATCCAAGACCTCTACAGACCCGTTATCGAGAATGCTGCTAATGACACGCTACATGGAACGGGTGCTGCCCCCGGTAAGGCGAAAGGGAGAGTTCGAATAGTTGAGACTGCATCAGACTTCACCTCGTTCGAAGAGGGTGAAATATTGGTTGCTCCTGAAACCACTCCGTCATTTGTGCCGCTCATGCGCAAGGCCGCTGCCGTTCTTACGGGTAAGGGAGGTATTACATCTCACGCCGCTATCGTGTCACGCGAGCTCAAGAAGCCGTGTGTGATTGGGATTCCGCATATCACGCACATTCTCAAAACGGGTGACGAGGTTGAAGTTGATGCTGATGCGGGAATTGTCCGACGAATAAACATAAGCGCATCACCGATTGTGCTGTCGAAAGTATATGGACGTGAGAAACCCCTCTTCTATTTCGTGCTCTGGCAGGCTGACGATAAGAAAGCTCTCAAGGAATACATCGATCAGGATCTTACGAATGACCTATTCGTCGTACCGCCACCCGGACAGGGAGGCAGTATCTGGTACGGGAACGCAGAGTTCGAGCGACTACTCCAGCTTGGACTCGAGAAGGTGAATAGTTCAGACGAATTTGCGCAAGAGTTGGTTGACCACGCAAAGCGGTACTGGAAGTTGATAGCACCCTACCTCGTCGAGAAGAAGCGATGCAGTACTGCAGATGAAATGTACGAGTACTATCAGAACCTCGTGGATTTCTGGATGCCCATGAATTCAGTTTTCTTTATGCTACCCGACAAGGAAAATATCAGCCCCGTCTTTAAAGAAGGGATTCTCGCAGTTCGGGAGGTAACGCAGGAGTACACAGAAGAGATGCCCCGAGTGTTTATGGACTTCTTCACCATGCGTTTTCCGGACCTTGCACATCTCGC
>CAYUQB010000001.1:13288-346739 GCA_964446735.1 uncultured Candidatus Saccharibacteria bacterium
GATGAGGAACGCGATCCGAAACTCCTCGAGGAGCTTGAGACCCGTGCACGTATCGGCTGCTTCATGTTTGAGGGCCAGATATATCTTCTCGACCGTCTCGATGCTGTCCTTGCGGAGCATAATCTCGTACTTGAGACGTTTGAGACTAATGGCACGACTTCACTGGTAGGTCAGACAGCATACAAAGGTCAGGCTATTGGACCAGTGTGTCTCATTCGCACAAAGGCAGATACGAAGAAAATGAAGCAGGGAGATATTCTTGTGGCGGCCATGACCAATCCTGACTTCGTCCCCATTATGAAAATTGCCGGCGCTATCGTGACTGACGAAGGTGGCCTGACCTGTCACGCTGCAATTGCAAGCCGTGAGATGCAGGTACCCTGTGTGGTGGGTACCAAAATGGCCACGCATGTTTTCAAAGACGGCGATATGGTCGAAGTGGATGCGGACGTCGGTATGGTACGAAAGGTATGAGTACAGAGAAGATTATTTTCACAAAACCGTACGAGCGTGATTTCACACTCGCACTCGAAGAATACTGGGCACGAGGTTTTCTCGGGCATCTTCTTCCCAAGCTCGGTCTTACATCACCATTCCCAGTGTTCGAAATATTCTTCGTCACTGAAGAGAACCTGCAAATTTGGGAGCATAAGGAGGCAATCGATTGGATGCTAGATCGGCTCCTCGAACTCAATCAGCGGGGAACCGCATTCATTGAATCGGTTATCGCTGAATATAGACCGCTCCTTTCACGAATAGAAACACATTGGGAATTGGGGCCGACCACCGATCCCGTTAGACTCGCCGACTACGTCGCTCTTATCAAGGAAGCCGCACCGCTTTTTTCCATGTGGTACTACCCGGGGACCGATGCGCGTACTCCGGAGGATGTCCAGAAGCTTGTAATGGAATTACGTCATACGGATGAATTCTTCGCTCGTAACGATGTGTACATCAAAGATTGCATCGAGAAGCTAGGAGGGAAGCGTGAGCATGCCAACCTCGTTCTTTGCGAAGAATTCCCACACCTACCGAGTCCAGAAACCCTTGCGGGACGGGTCAGTGGGGTAGTGTCGGTTGACGGCAAAGAACGTTTCTTCATGTCTCTTCAGCAATTTGCCCATGAACATCCTGAGTATGAATTCGAAGGCCTCTTCGATTCAGTTGAGGGGGTTGAAGAAGTGAAGGGCCAAGTAGCCCAGAAAGGCTCCGTTCAAGGACGCGTGCGAATACTTAAGAATAAGTATCAAATGGAAGCCGTAGAGGAAGGGGACATCCTCGTGTCTCCGATGACCACTCCTGATTTCATTTCTGCAATGCATAGAGCTGGCGCTTTCGTTACAGATGAAGGCGGAGTCATGTGTCATGCCGCCATCGTTGCTCGTGAGCTTAAAAAGCCGTGCATCATAGGTACAAAGATTGCAACACAAGTTTTTAAGGACGGCGACATGGTGGAAGTTGATGCTGACAAGGGGATCATCAGAAGACTTTGATATGAAAGGTTCTAAGAGCGGCGAATATCATCTTCTATTCCAAGCCTCGAACCTGCCGCTTTTATTCAGCGATATATGCTTGCTGTCATACGATAAGGAAGACAGTATCGCTCTTTCCCGAAGTAGATCATGCGAATGGTTTATTCATGAGAGTAGATTGATTGCCGCCAGAGAAAGGGCTAAAGAGATATATCGGAATAGAGAAGCGGTTGAAGCGTTTTGCGCAGATCTTGATGCGGCCATAACTGCGTTCCGCATGTTTCCGTACAATTCCTCAGAGACCGCTGGGTCTGAACGGTTCCTCACTCTTGCGACGGATATCTTTGTTCATTATTCAAAGTTCTCCCCGACGTATACAGACTGGCTTTTCGAGCCAAATGAAGGCATGAGCGATCTTCAGGCGTTGGTACAAGAGCGGAAAGATGTCTATCGATTAGTCATTAATGAACTCTTTTTCGAGGAATCAGGCCCTTTTAAGCAGTTCGTTGGAAATCTAGCCAAGGCATATGCTGTTCCCGTAGGCCAGCTTTACTTCTCAACAAGGGACGGCATCCGAAAGCTTCTTACGACTGGCTCATTAGAGTCATCGGGTACTGACGGCGATGACTACTTTCTTACCTATACGTCTGGAGTGCAGGAGGTAGAGTACGGTGCTCCCGCAACTTCGTTGATCGAAGCGTTCATACGTACTGACCAAGCAGACTCGAACGTGAGTGAAGTGCGTGGCGTATCAGTTTCAAAGAAGGGTATCTATACCGGTACGGTCGTACGTATTTCTATGGACTATAAGAATCTTGCAAAATGCATAGAACAGCTCGACAGCATAGAAGGAGGAAAAGTACTCATTACCGAGACCACCGTTCCTGAAATGGTCCCACTTATGTCACGTAGTCTCGCTATCGTCACAAACATTGGCGGGATGCTCTCACACGCCGCTATTGTAAGTAGGGAGCTCAAAATCCCATGCATTATCGGCACCAAGAACGCCACGAAGGTATTTAAAGATGGCGATATGGTTGAGGTCGACGCTACCAAAGGAATAGTGCGGAAACTCTCATGAGCAATACGCCTCACATTTCCAATTACACGCGCCTATTTCGAGTCCAGGGTCTCCGTTATCTCATAGATGACATTTGGATTGATCACTACAAAAATCTGCATGCGGTAGTAACGGTGCGTGACGGGGTCTATATCAGCTATATCCCGAAGGAGATCCATACGCTCACGCTTCAAGAAGGGGTAGCGCTCTTTGGTAATATCGAGGCCTATAGCGCATTCAAGATTGAGTTCTTCCACTACATGGATACGACTCAAGCACTACTTTCGCATTATCTAGAGGCAGAACGACTTACTCCTCATAACCTTCTCATTTGTCTGGATGCTATCGCACGATTGTTTTATTACTACAGCAAGACTGAATTTATTTATACCGACGACGCATATCGAGTCTCGTTAGAATCGGGTCAGGAAGTTCTTGCACAAAATTTAGTTGACTGGGGAAACGTTAAATATATGGGAAGAGAGTTCCTCAATTCGGTCTTTTTTGGTGAGAAGGCGTTTCTGCCACGATTGATTCAGAAGGTCAGTGATCAAACAAGTGTTCCTGTAGAGGATATACACCAGTATAGTCGTGCAGAACTTGCTGCCCTCCTTACGGGCACCGTACTTGATCAAGGGATAATCGCCGCTCGTAACAAAGCGTTCGTGTTGAAAGGAGCCGGGCAAGATTTTGAAGTCATCCTCGATGAAGATGCCGTCTCTTTCATCGAAGACTTTACTCGCGTAGACAATATCGCGGTAGAGGAATACCGGGGTACGATCGCATCAAAAGGTAAGGCA
Source organism: uncultured Candidatus Saccharibacteria bacterium (assembly GCA_964446735.1). GTDB lineage: Bacteria > Patescibacteriota > Minisyncoccia > Phycocordibacterales > Phycocordibacteraceae > C7867-001. The sequence goes on from CAYUQB010000001.1 coordinate 16,621, forward strand.
ACTGGCAGCGCTCGAATTATCTTGAGTGGATTTGATAATTTCGATCAGCTCGGCCAAATGATGGATGAGATGCAGCAAGGGGATATATTGATTGCCGAGACAACATCACCAGAATTAATGCCTGCTTGCAAGAAGGCGGGTGCAATACTCACCGATCAGGGTGGGCTCATGTCCCACGCAGCAATCGTCAGCCGTGAGCTAGGTATACCTTGCATCGTTGGTATGGGAGATATCTCCGCACACGTCCTAAACGGGGATCTGCTCGAAGTGAATGCAGATGAAGGGGTAGTACGCATCTTAGGAACAACCTCATAACGAAAGAGGCACCCACGCTCAGGGAGCGGGGCGCCTTTCTCAACTGAACCGGGAGCCGGCCTAAAGCCAGGCGACGATCTTGGGGAGCACCGTCCGCTTGATTTCGTAGTAGCAGTCCCGGTAGACCGGGACGCCTTCTTCGAGCGGACGGTCCTTCTCCCAGGGATTGGGCACATCGATCACGAGGATGTGCTCCTCGGGAACGCCGCGGGCCTTCACCAGCTCGACAGCATCAGCGTCGACGCAGACCACCCGGTCGTACTGACCGAGATAGGCGATGTCCATGATCCAGCGACTCTGGTGCTTGGTCAGGTCGATGCGCGTCTCGTCTGCCAGTTCGTTCCATTCGGGTGCGGCGGGCCAGGAGCCTGCCGCGTTTTTGTGGTAGCCGGCCGACTCGATCACCGACATGTTGTCGCCGACGCGACGGAAGTGCTCGGAGAGCAACGCCGCTACCATGGGGCTGCGGCAGGTGTTGCCTTTGCACATGACGAGGATCCGTTTGGGCACGGGTCACTCCTTTCGTTCAGTTGATGTGGATTGGTGTACAAGACTCCTTTACTCGAGTCGTTATCTAAACGATGGCACATAAACACTTAAAAGTCAATTACCGTTCGTCTCGACGCGATATACTGCTCCTATGGCGCATCATGCGTATTTCTTCGCGGGAGATCGAGAGGCCGGGATCAGGGCTGCCCGCACGTATGCCGAGCAACACCTTGGACTTACGGGAGACCATAACCCGGACCTCATCGTCTTTCGCTACGGACTCTTTTCGGTGGATGACGCCCGCACCATCATCCGACTGGCATCACAATCTGGAATAGGGAAGGAGAAACTCATTGTTATCGCTGCTGGTCGTCTCTTCCATGAGGCGCAGAACGCGATGCTGAAACTATTTGAAGAACCGCCTCAGGGCACCACGCTCGTGCTCGTGATTCCACACGAAGGCGTGCTGCTCGCAACGCTGCGTTCCCGACTCCTCTCACTGACTGATTCGGAAACCCTCATAAGCGACGAAGCGCAGATGTTTATCGCGGCAACCAGTGCTGAACGGGAGAAGCTCGTCGCTAAACTACTCGACCGTGCGAAGTCGGATAAGGATGAGGAAAAGCAAGCGGCACGTGCTGAGGCGCTCCGTCTTACGGAAGGCTTGCAACAAGCGGCGTACGAAGCCTGGAAGAAAAAGCAGAGTGATGATTTGAAGTTATTCCTAGGAGATCTTGATCATTTCATCCCCATTCTCCATGAACGCTCAGCTCCTTTAAAGCTCATCTTTGAACACCTTCTCCTTACTATCCCAAAGATAGAGAAGTGATAGCATGGGAGCAGGATTGAAATATAAAGGGGTCACCCATGAGACACCTCGTAATGCTTGCGCTAGTCGCTGCGACCGTAAGCGCGGTTCCAGCACGTGCAGACTTCGAGCCGTATATCGATCGAAAGCCCGAACGTACGGCTCCACTCGAAGACATACGGAACGCTTGCCGCGCTCGTGTGTACGAGGGGGTCGAGCAGCAAAAGGCCGCTTCCGATGAGGCCGGTGCACAACTGCGCTTCTGGTGGGATTATGGCCACGGCCTTGAAGTGGTCTCCGAGGAGGAGTTCATCTTCAACGCGATCGAGAACTGTGTCGACCTCGTCCGGCGCGCACCACAAAACCGCACCTGAAGTTCTTCCGCCCCGGGGTAATAGCCGGGGCGCAAGACGTTTATACTCCCGGTTTGCTACACTACGCTCTATGGCATACGACCTCTCGAAACTACAGACCCATATCAAGGAGACCGAAGAATGGCTCGTTCGTGAATTTACCGGCATTCGTACAGGACGCGCCGCTCCCGCACTCTTGGATAACGTGAAGGCGGAAACATACGGTGTTCCCACACCACTGCAACAGATCGCCAGCATCACTATTGAGGACGCACGGACACTCCGCATCATTCCCTGGGATAAGTCGACGGTGAAATCGATTGAAAAAGCAATTACCGATGCGAATCTCGGAGTTGGCGTAGGTTCTGATGATCAAGGCGTCCGGGTTAATTTCCCAGAACTCACTGCCGAACGGCGCACCATGCTGGTGAAGCTTGCAAAAGAAAAGCTGGAGCAAGCCCGAGTGACGCTTCGCGGGCACCGTACGGACGCAATCAAAGAACTTGAAGCCTCCGAAAAGGAGGGAGGTATGGGTAAGGACGACGTGGTGCGTCATAAGGAAGAAATTCAAAAGCTCATCGATAAGGGCAACGAAGGCCTCGACGCGCTCTATAAGAAAAAAGAAACCGAGATCACCAACTAGTCATGACCATCATCGTCTTCATTCTTGTACTAGTCGCGCTCATCGTCGTGCATGAGTTCGGTCACTTCGTCGCAGCGAAGTGGTCAGGCATGAAGGTGGATGAATTCGGTATTGGATACCCACCGCGCGCATGGGCATTCCGGAAAGGAGAGACCGAATACAGTCTCAACTGGCTTCCGTTTGGAGGGTTCGTAAAGATATACGGAGAAGATGAACAAGATAGGGTGGAAGCGACTCCAGAGTCAGCTCGCGCCTTTGGTTCAAGGCCTCGTATCCTCCAAGCACTCGTCCTCATTGCTGGTATCGCAATGAACATTGTCTTTGCGTGGATACTGCTCTCAGCAACGCTTGCCATGGGCACCACCCGTGCGCTCTCCCCAGAAGAAGTCGCAACCGCGCGCGATGTGTCTTTGATTGTCGCGGAAGTTCTTCCAGGCTCTCCGGCTGATCAATCAGGACTTGATCGAGGGGACACTATCCTTGCGATCACGGGTACTGACCGCACCTATGAAGGTGCCTCTCCAGATGAATTCACTGCCTTCGTCTCCTCACAGAAGCAGGGCACTCCACTGGTGATACAGGCCCGTACGCTTGATGGCACGGAGAAAGAAGTTTCTGTCACGCCCAAAGCAGGAGTTATCGCTGCTGATCCTGAACGGCCAGCTCTTGGGGTGGCGGTTGCGCCTATCGGTATCGCCACCGTCGCATGGTGGGAAGCACCATGGAAGGGAGCGGAGCTTACCTGGGAGATCACCAAAGAAACGACCGTCGGTCTTTCGAAGTTCTTCTACGGCCTTGCGACCCTTACCGCCGACCTCTCGCAGGTATCAGGACCAATAGGTATTGCAGGAGCAGTAGGGACCGCTTCTTCTCATGGGTTTGCTGCGCTCCTTTCTCTGACGGCGATTATTTCGATCAACTTGGCGCTCATCAACCTCATCCCTATCCCAGCGCTTGATGGTGGGCGGCTGCTCTTTGTCGCGATTGAAGCGATCATTCGTCGCCCGCTCCCTGCGTATGCAACACGCGCCGTGAACACAGTCGGCTTTGGCATGCTCATCCTCCTTATGGTTGTGGTGACCGCAAGCGACGTATTTAAACTGTTTGGATAGCGAAAGGGGCCGCGTCTTACGACGGGCCCCCCTTCGAACGCTCACGCGGCCTCCATTGCTAGGATTCGTCCGACCGTTGCGTCGAGCGACTCGGGCGGAAGCCAGTGGTACGGGACGTGGGAGCGTTGCGCGAAGTGCTCCCAGTCCTTTTCCTCCTCGAAGCGATGCCGGATGAACTCCGACGTCTCGCCCCGTTCCCGCAGTCGCAGACGAAGGGTGGCTTCGTCTGGCGGCCGCAGATAGTACGAGTACACGGCGCCCGGGTTGTCGGTGTGCTGCCGGACTATCGCGCGGAGCTCCGGCACCTTGTCAGGAACCAGCATCATGATGCCGATCCCGGGTCCGCCGTTGATCACGTCGATGATGTCCTGCGTCCGTGTGCCGTACCGGTTGCCCCCCTTCCAGAACGTCCAGGCGAACGCCGAACTATCGAAGAAGTCGGGGTTTCCGGTCACGTGCCGGTACTCGTGCGGTAGATCGCTCTCGCGCGGCTCTCGGGTGGTGTAGCTCGACACCATGTGCCCGCTCGAAAGTTCAAGTAGCAATCGACGGGCGACCGACGTCTTGCCAGAAGCCGACCGTCCCGTCAGCGTAACGATGTTGCCCATGTCCAGGTCCTCCTAGGGTCGATACTACGACCACCAGAAAGCCTGTCAATTGTACGTTTTTGCGTTCAGTTATAAGCGCCGTATACTTTGGGGACATATGCGGCAGAGCCAACTATTCACGAAGACGCGTCGTGAGGCGCCTAAGGACGAGGAGGCAAAGAATGCCCAGCTCCTCATACGCGCCGGGTTTGTGCATAAGGAGATGGCCGGAGTGTACTCATACCTTCCTTTTGGTCTGCGCACGCTCAACAACATCGTTGCCGTTATCCGCCAGGAGATGAATGCAATCGGTGGACAGGAGATGGTTATGTCTGCACTTCAGGATCGTGCGCTCTGGAGCAGAACTGATCGCTGGGATGATGAGAAGGTAGACAACTGGTTCAAGACTGAATTCAAATCAGGAGGACAAACCGGACTTGCCATCACCCACGAAGAGCCGCTTACGAGAATCATGAGTGAACACATCTCCTCATATCGTGACCTTCCGTGTGCGGCATACCAATTCCAGAATAAGTTCCGCAACGAGCTGCGTGCCAAGTCTGGCATCATGCGCGGAAAGGAGTTCCTTATGAAGGATCTGTATTCGTTCTCAAAAGATGACGGGGAGCACGCTCGGTTTTATGCACGTGCACGCGAAGCGTATCTACGGGTGTTTGAACGACTGGGACTCGGAGATCGCACGTATGTGACGTTTGCTTCCGGAGGCATCTTCAGTCCATTCTCTGAAGAATTCCAAACAGTGTCGGATGCGGGTGAAGACACTATCTATGTTCACGAAGAGAAAAAGATCGCTGTGAATAAGGAAGTGTACGACGATGAAAACCTTGCAACGCTCGGTCTTACCAAAGAAGAGTTGGTCGAGAAGAAATCAATTGAGGTCGGCAATATTTTCAATCTTGGAACGCGGTTTTCGGAGCCACTCGGTCTTATGTACACGACAGAGGATGGCAGTCGCGCACCCGTCGTTATGGGTTCATACGGTATTGGTCCGTCACGCGTCATGGGCACCATCGTTGAGACACTCGCTGACGAGAAGGGAATCGTGTGGCCGGAACTTGCTGCACCATTCTTGATTCATCTCGTCCCAGTCGTCCCGAACGAGCCGACGGTAGTGGCATACGCCGATGCCCTCTATGAAGACTTGTGTGCGGCTGGGGTCGAAGTCCTGTATGACGACCGCGAACTACGCGCAGGCGAAAAACTCGCTGATGCTGATCTCATCGGTATCCCGGCACGAATCGTCATTGGTAAGCAGACCCTTGAGACGGGGAAGATTGAATCGACATACCGGAGGACTGGAGAGACGAAACTTATTTCCCGCGAGGAACTCCTTGCGTTTGCGATCGGTGCGCAGGCGGCTCGAGCTGCATAGCGTATGGCAAAGAAGCGTCTTTCTCGCTCTTCGCTCTTCTCGAGCGATATCGGTATCGACCTCGGTACCGCGAACACCCTCGTCTATGTGCGCGGCCGCGGCATTGTGCTCGCTGAGCCTTCGGTAGTTGCACTCAACGAAAAGACGGGGCAGGTGGTTGCAGTGGGGAGAGAAGCCAAAGTCATGCTTGGAAAGACGCCAAGCCACATCCGCACCGTACGCCCGTTGTCTCATGGCGTCATTTCTGACTTTGAGGTTACGGAAGAACTGCTTGCGTACCTCATTAATAAGGCACAAGGGGGACGTTCACGCCTACTTGGTCCCCGGGTGGTCATTGGTGTTCCGACCGGTGTTACCAATGTCGAGAGTCGAGCTGTGCGCGATGCAGCACTTACCGCAGGTGCGCGGGAAGTCTACATCATGGAGGAGCCCATGGCAGGAGCGATCGGTGCAAAACTTCCGGTGACCGAGCCGGTGGGAACGATGGTGCTCGATATCGGTGGTGGTACGACCGATATTGCCGTTCTTGCGCTTGGCGGCTCCGTCTCGTCTCGTTCTTCACATGTGGCGGGAGATCGGTTCAATGAAAACATCATCGACTTCGTGCGAAGCGAATTCCAGCTCGCTATTGGAGAGAAGACCGCCGAAGACACCAAGATTGGGATCGGTGCGGTACTGCCGCTTGATGAGCCGCTCGAGCGTGCGGTACGGGGACGTGATTTGGCAACGGGACTTCCTCGCGAGATCACTCTTACGGACGCGCATGTGCGCGAGGCGCTCGCTCCCGCGCTTGATAGCCTGATGGAAACGATGAAAGAGGTTATTGAAGCAACACCGCCCGAATTGCTTTCAGATGTGCTTGAGCGAGGAGTGACCGTCTTCGGTGGTGGTGCGTTGCTGCGCGGCCTCCCGGAACTACTTGCGCAGATGCTGGGCGTACCGGTCCACGTGACTCCTGACCCTCTCACCGCAGTGGTGCGCGGGACCGGCATTGTTACCGAGGACCCACGTCCGTGGGTGGAAGCTTTCATGTACGAAGATGCGATTATCTCGGAACGCTAACTCCTACCGCCGCCGCAACGTCCTCATACCTCACGGCGTGGCGCTCATAAGTGCCGGGGTACTCGTACTCGCGTTCCTTCTTTTTATTCTGCATACGTTTGCGCCGGGGATATTGCTTCCGCTTGCCGCTCCCGTATGGAATGCAGGAAGTGGCGTAGCGAAAGTTGTATCAGACACTTCTTCGTTCTTTGCCGACCGTGCACGCGTCGTCCAGGAGCGCGACCTACTTAGCGCGCAGGCGCTCGCGCTTAACGAAGAGAATCGGACGCTCCGTGCGCGACTTTCCGATATCGGGGCGCTCGGAGAGGGAAGTACAGGGATGCTGGCAGGGGTTATTGCTCGTCCTCCAGTCTCCCCATACGACACCCTGATCGCTTTACTTACCGAAGCGGGTACCGTTACTACCGGTGCCTATGCGTATGGCCCTGGCGGGGTGCCGCTTGGAACAGTGGATCAGGTAGCAGGAAAGACCGTGCGTATTGCGCTGTTTTCAACCGGTGGACGCGAAACCATAGGGTGGGTCGGTGAGAAGCGTATCCCGATCACGCTCGTCGGTCGTGGGGGTGGTGCCTTCGAGGCATCGCTTCCTCGCGAAAGCGGTGCACTCGTCGGCGATGTCGTGTATGTGCCGGGGCCAGGCGCGCTTCCGATCGGAAGCATCGCACGCATTGAGAGCGATCCATCGTCACCCCGCGACATCGTGCGAATCGCACCGTATGCAAATCTCTTTGCGCTTACCTGGGTTGCCATTGGTACTCCATGATGCTGCGCATACTTGCCATTGTTGTTGCGTTCACGTCTCCACTTTTATTTCCTGCACCGCTCACTTTTCTTCTGATTGTGGTCGCCAGCGTCATACTGCCACCGGTGGGCATACTTGCCGGGATATTCACTGATCTCCTGTATGGCACTGAGGCGCTTGGCGTTCCGTACGTCACGCTGATTGGCCTTATATGTTCTGTCATGGGCTACCTCGTGCGCAGGTTCATCGAAACCCGTATCATGACGGTATGAAGTGGGGTAGGAAGCGTATGAAGCGGCATCTGGAGCTCGCACCGGATGAAATCTTTCTCGATTCATCAAACCTTCCTGAGTTTGATCAGAGCAGGCTCGAAGGACGACTTGAGCGACCAATCTCTGAAAGAACCCTTACCGGCGTGATGCTGGTGTTCGTGCTTGGGTTTTTTGCACTTGTCGCGCAAGCGGCACACCTGGAAGTATTCAAAGGAGAAACCTATGCGGCGCAAAGTGAGCGGAACCGGCTTCGTCCGAGCATACTCTTTGCCGAGCGCGGTGCAGTCCTTGATCGTACGGGGGCTCCGCTTGTTGAGAATGAACTAAAGGACGATGGCTCGATTCTCCGAAAGTATCGTGGTCCAGGTTTTGCACACTTGGTCGGGTACGTATCGTATCCACGGAAGGACACGTCAGGCAGATACTACGATACCGAAATCACCGGTCTTGCAGGCGTCGAGGCGGCGTTCAATGAATCTCTAGCAGGGAAGAACGGAACGCTCCTGGTTGAGGAGGATGCCCTCGGTGAAATTCGCTCCGAAGGCATAGTCTCTCCCCCGGTGAAAGGGAAGAATCTCACGCTTTCTATTGATGCGCGTGCACAGACCGCCTTCTATCGTGCCATCCAGGAACTCGCGGATAAGATTCCATTTCAAGGCGGATCGGGCATCCTCATGGACGTAGAGACAGGTGAGATACACGCGCTGGTCTCCTATCCGGAATACGATCCCAATATTCTCTCTGCGGGAGGTCCCGGAGATATCATTGACGGATATTCGAAAGACTCACGCCAGCCGTATCTTGATCGCGCGGTCTCCGGTCTCTATACCCCCGGTTCAATCATCAAGCCGATGGAAGCAGCGGGAGCATTGAGTGATGGAGTCATTACGCCGGAGACCAGTGTCTATTCAAGCGGCTCCATCTCCATTCCCAATCCGTACAATCCTTCGAAACCTTCCATCTTCAAGGACTGGAAGGCACTTGGCCTTATGGATACCCGGCATGCCATCGCCTGGAGCTCCGATGTTTTCTTCTACGCTGTTGGTGGAGGGTACGGACCAGTGAAGGGGCTTGGAATCGAGCGCCTTAAGTATTGGTACGAGACCTTCGGATTCACCTCGCCGACTGGTATAGAGCTTGCTCGAGAGGCATCAGGGTTCGTACCGGACCCTGCGTGGAAGGAGCGTACCTTCGAGGAGCCGTGGCGCTTGGGGGACACCTACAACACGGCGATCGGGCAGTACGCGATGCAGATCACTCCTATTGAAGCAGCACGAGCCGTTGCCGCGGTTGCAAATGGTGGGAAACTCCTCAAGCCTACTATCCTTGCGGGAATGCCTCCGGAAGGGAAGACCATTGCAATATCTCCCTATGCTCTGCAGGTAGCGCGTGAAGGGATGCGGCTTGGCGCTACCGAAGGCACGTCGCTAGGGCTTGCTGATCTATCCTTCGTACAGCTTGCAGGAAAGACCGGTACGGCGCAGCTCGGGGTTCATAACGAGTATTACAACTCCTGGGCAGTTGGGTTCTTCCCCTACGATAAGCCGAAGTACGCGTACGTGATCGTGATGGAGCGTGGTCCAGCAGGGAACTCGATTGGTGGTATCTATGCAACCCACCGTATGCTTCGGGAGCTACATGCAGCGGCCCCAGAGTATTTCAAATAGCTGATTATTGACGGCCCCACCGGCTCCCGTACAATAGGCACACGCATTAGTACCAATGAGAACGGACATGACCGACCAAGATACGATCGTGAGTCAGGAGAAGTTCGACGAGATGCTCGCTGAGCTGGAAAACCTGAAAACCGTGCGCCGCACCGAGATTGCAAAGAACCTCGAGTACGCCCGCTCGCTTGGTGATCTCTCCGAGAACGCCGAATATCAAGAAGCGCGCGAGCTTCAAGCTGCGACCGAAGAGCGTATCAGGAAGCTCGAAGAGCTGGTGAAGCGTGCACATATCATGACCGACGGGAAGAAGAAGGACGTGGTTGGCTTTGGTTCCAAGGTCATCATCAAGAAAGAAGGGGGCACTGAGTCTCACGAGTACACTATTGTCGGAAGCGAAGAAGCAGACATGCGCGCACGCAAGCTTTCTCACGTCTCACCGCTTGGGGCGGCGATCATGGGCAAGAAGAAAGGTGAGGTCTTCACGTTCGAAACCCCTAACGGCAAGCAGACGTACGCGGTTGAGAAGGTGTCATAGCGTTATACCCTCCAGCAATTTGACACAATTATTGCGCACGCTTACACTACTAACGTGACTCGGATGAACTTGATTTACGTCTTTGCTTTCTGGACCCTTCTTATGAAGGGCAGGGTCTTGGCGTATCAGGAAATCTAGAGCATCTCCACACGAAACGAAGCCAAGACCCTCCACCGGAGGGTCTCTTCGTTTCTGCGGAGCAGTACATTGACAGCGTACGGTACCAACAGCAAACCCATGGGGGTAACACGTGAACGCAGTTCTGACACCGACTACCGAAGGGGAAACCGCCCCGCATCTGCAAGGAAATGGCGAGTGGAAGATGAACCTCTCGCCGGCGGAAGAAACCATGCCGGAAGCGGCCGTAGAGGAGGGAAAAGAAATACTTGCGCGCTGGGCGGGCATCTTCCCAGGCGCCAACACCTGGGTTGCCAAGGAGCATGGTGTTCCATCGCTCTTCGTTCGACTGGACTGTGTCGTCGACTCTGCCGGCCGTCTGCGCATCTACGAGATCGAAGAGCGCCCGTGCGGCATGGGGATCACGATGCGCGTTAACCCGCACTTCGCGCTCCGCCTGACCGAGCTCAAGCGCCGGTGGCCGCAGTTTCGCTCGGTGAAGAGCGACACGCGTCCCACCGACGACGAACTCTGGCTGGGCGAGCCGCTCTCACTCGCCGAGGCGCGTGAGCACGACGGCCTGCTTCTGGTTCGTAGCCGTCCCGAAGAGGACCAGTTCCATTGCCTTGAGGACCGCGCGGTGAGTTCGGTCAGCGAGGAGGGGAACAAGAGCTACGGCGAGACGTTCGGGTGGTGGCATCCCGTCACCGCTCGTCCTGACGATGAGCCGGGCAGCTTCTATCTGGAGCCTGCGATTGCCGGGCCGTCGGTAATCAAGCCGCGGCGTGGCACGCGCAGCCGGTTCGTCAGCGTCTACGTCCCGAAGACCGAGCGCGAGCAGCTTCGCCAGCGCATCGTCTTCGGTTCCGGCGAGTGTCAGGGCATCGCGCAGATCGAGAAGCTGGTGGCACGGCAGCCCAATCGGGCCATGTACTGCCAGCCGCTCATCGAACCGATGCGCCTGCCGCACCAGCCCGATTTCAACTGCATCTACCGGTTCTTCTACGGTTTCGATCCGGAGAAGGGCCAGTGGGTTCCGCTTGGTGGGGTGTGGATGGGGCTCGATGCCCTCATCGTGCATGGCACGGATCGGACCGTCACGGGCCCGCTCCGCTTCTAACCCACACCACTGGTACCGACGTTGTAGACCTGCAGGCGGCCCTCGGCCGCCTGCCTTCTTTTCAGGTATAGTTATCTAACTTCATGCATATACTCATTCTTCAATCGCGTCGTCGTCCCGAAATGCTTGCACTCGAGCAGGGCGAATATACGCGCGCGCTTGCGGGTACCGACGCCACTGCGTCGTTCATTTCCACTCTTGATCCCACGCAGGCATGGACCGAGCCCGCGCAACTCCTTACCGATATCGATGGGGTCATCTTGGGGGGATCCGGGGAGTTCGATTTTGATGGAGGACGCGCCGACGATGATGACGCGCGGCGTATATCGCACGAGATCGTCGCTCGACTTAGTGACCTACTTTCCTACATACACGAGCATCACGTACCACTGCTTGGCATCTGCTATGGGCATCAGATTGTGGCAGAGCATCAGGGCGTATCGGTGCGTAATGACCCGATGCAAAAGAAGGTTGGATCGTATCTTGTAACACTCACCGAAGCAGGGAAGAACGATCCATTCTTTGGCACCATGCCGGAGTCGTTCATGGCACAGTACGGGCATAAGGATAGTCTGACAGCGCTCCCTCAAGGAGCAGAGCTACTGGCGACTGGTGCAGCATGCAAATTCAGTGCACTTCGCTATGGTCCTCTCGCGTATACGGTGCAATTCCATCCAGAGCTCACGGCACAGGATGTAGAAACGAAACTGCGCCTTTCGCCGGGGTATCTCCCAGAGGATGCTGACACCGGAGAGCTCATCAAACCGTCTCCTGAAGCATCGACGCTGATACCACGATTCATTGAGTTGATTCGGAGCCGATAATCGTAGGGTGAGGCAACAAAATGACCCGCAGGTGCGGGTCATTTTGCGTTCAGCGGATCTTCATCACCGTGGGGATAACGTGCGGCTAGGTGGGAGAGAGTGGCATATAATTCCATATTAGTGGGATGAAGTGGGAAGGCCGTTTTTCTTCTTCTTTCCGGCCCTCTCTCCCTCCTGCAGACCCCTTATATGTTTATCGGTGAATACCGTCACACGTTCGACAGCAAGAACCGTATATCGCTACCTGCCAAGTTTCGAAAGGAACTGGGTTCTTCAGTCATCGTGACGCGTGGTCTCGACCGATGTCTCTTTGTGTATCCCAAGGCTGCCTGGAAAAAACAGGCAGAACGGATTGCCATGCATTCAAGCGGAACCGCAGCAGGACGCGGACTCTCTCGCCTCATGCTCGCCGGTGCGGTTGAAGCCGACGTAGATAGCGCCGGCCGCGTTCTTGTTCCCGATTACCTTCGTTCCTTCGCCTCGCTCAAGGAAAAGAGTGTGGTGGCGGGAGTGAATGATCGGGTCGAAGTATGGGATGAGAAAACATGGGCTTCCTACACTAAGTCCATCGAGCGCGATGCGGATGAGTTCGCCGAGCGTCTTGGCTCTTCAGGAGCTCTCTAGTCTATGTCTGAACGCCACGAGACCGTCCTTCTGCATGACGCCATCGAGGCACTTGCGGTACGTCCAGGAGACGTAGCAGTCGATGCAACTCTCGGAGCCGCAGGACACTTCCGAGAGCTTCTCGTTGCAGTAGGGGAGCAGGGTACCGTGGTTGGCATCGATGCGGACGAGGCATCAATTGAGCGTGCTGCAGCCATCGCCAAAGAATTCCCGAATGGGCCAGTCACTCATCTGGTACATGACAACTTCCGTAATCTAGGACACATTCTCGACGAGCGCGGTATCGACTGCATCGATCGTGCACTCTTCGACCTCGGATGGAATACCTTTCAGCTTTCAGCTGGCAAAGGTTTCTCCTTCCGTACAGACGAACCACTCCTGATGACCTATGGCGACCCAGAGGAAGGACACAGCGCTGCTGATCTGGTGAACTCGCTTTCAGAGGAAGAGCTCGCCGACCTCATCTACACCTACGGCGAAGAGCGTTTTTCACGCAGTATCGCTCGATCAATCGTAGAAACCCGAAAGAGTGCCCGCATCCTCACTACCCGAGCACTCGCTGAAGCAGTAGAACGAGGTACTCCCGGCTGGTACCAGCACCGCCGCCTGCACCCTGCAACCAAAACATTCCAGGCACTGCGTATAGCTGCAAATGATGAGTTGGGTGCGCTCCGCGATGCATTGGTAGTTGCCTTTGAGCGACTGACGCTCGGCGGGCGCATCGCCGTCATTTCCTTCCACAGTATTGAGGATCGAATCGTGAAGTCCGCGATGAAGGATGCTGCGTATGCCGGAAAGGGAAGCGTGGTGACCAAGAAGCCGCTCACACCGGGAGCGGAAGAACTCGCCCGGAATCCTCGTGCGCGCAGCGCAAAGCTCCGAGTCTTTGAGCGCTGCACCGCAGATGGGGTCTGCATTACTAAACCAACGAGCATGCATCTCTATGTCTAATCGAAAGAACACACTACGCCACCGAATGGAGGCACTCGCCATTGCGATGCCCGATCAGACTGCACAAGCACTCTCGTATGTAGCAGGCATCCTCTTTGTCTTCTATCTTGGCTTCGTCATTACGACGATCACCCTTGCTACGTTGCAAACGACTCTGTCCGCCGAAGTCCGCGAGACCGAGGGCCTTATTGCTGAACTCGAGCGCACTTACTACGACGCGCTTGCCCGAGAGCACATGACCCACCCGAGCGACGTTGGGCTCACTACGCCAACCGTTGTTGAGTACGCGGTAGAGCGCTCCTCACCCAGCGTTACGTTCGCACGCTAGTCGGATATGCGTCGCGCGGTCAGGGTCCGGCTCCGTCTTATCTCGGCCGGCGTCGCGCTCATCGCGCTTCTCCTGATCACGCGCCTGTATTTCGTGCAAATCGTCCATGGACGGGACTTCTCACTGCGTGCTGATCGTCAGTATGTAAGTTCCAGCCAAGAGCTCTATGACCGCGGCAGTATCTACTTCACACGTAAGGACGGGACGCTGTTATCCGCAGCTTCTCTCGGGACGGGCTTCACCATTTCTATGCATCCATCAAAGCTCGAGAATCCTGAGAGTGTGTATGAGAAGATCAACGCGTTGGTGCCGATCGAGAAAGAAGCCTTCCTCACGTCTGCCGCAAAGTCCGAGGATCCGTACGAAGTAATCACCAAACGAGTTTCGGAAGATACCGGACGAGCCATCGATGCGCTCGATCTTCCAGGTATTACGGTGTCTCGTGAGCGTTGGCGTACCTATCCTGGAGAGACCCGCGCCGCACAGTCCATAGGATTTGTCGCCTATGACAATGACAACACCCTTGCCGGCCGATTCGGGCTTGAAAGCTACTACAACGATGTGCTCGATCGTAGCGCAGTCGGACTCTTCGGGAATTTCTTTGCCGAACTGTTCGCGAATCTCGATAACGTCGTTGTGGACGCTCGTGCGTCACGACAGGGTGACATTGTCACTTCCATTGACCCTATCGTGCAGGAGAAGCTGGATCAGATTCTCATTGAAATCCAAACACAGTACGGAAGTACAGAAACCGGCGGCATCATTATGAATCCGGAAACCGGAGAGATCATTGCGCTTGATACCTATCCTTCCTTCGATGCGAACGATTTCAGGAATGGCAATCCGGAGCATTTTGGAAACCCGCTGGTCGAGCACCAGTATGAGTTCGGTTCGATCATGAAGCCCATCACTATGGCAGCAGGACTTGATGCGGGAGTCATCGGACCCGATTCAACATACAACGACACGGGATGTATGACCGTGAACACCAGGACATTCTGCAACCATGACCTCAAAGCACGTGGGCCGGCAACTCCTATGCAAGAAGTGCTCTCCCAGTCACTTAACATCGGAGCAGCACATATTGCCACCAAGCTTGGTCACGAACGGTTCCGCACCTATTTCAAGAAGCTTGGATTCGGTACGGAAACGGGCATTGACCTGCCCAGTGAAGTATCGGGCAACATCCGCAACATCGAGACCAGTCCACGTGACATTGAATACAACACCGCTTCCTTTGGACAAGGTATCGCTGAAACTCCGGTACAGATGATCAAAAGTCTCGGTGCACTCGCAAACGATGGGAAGGTCGTGACGCCCCATCTCGCTCGTGCCATTAAGCTTGAGAATGGGGTAACAAAAACACTGTCGTGGGATAAACCAGTTGAAGTGTTCAAACCGAAAGCGGTGGAGGATACAACCCGTATGCTCGTGAAGGTTGTTGATACAAAACTTGCAGACGGGACACTCAAGATCCCGAACATGAGCGTTGCTGCAAAAACAGGAACCGCACAGGTGGCAGGATCGGGCGGGAAGTATGCTGAGGGGCGTTATTTCCACTCCTTTTTCGGGTATTTCCCGGCGTATGACCCGAAATACATCATTCTGCTCTACACCAAGGAACCGCAAGGAGTGCAGTATGCGTCCGAGACCCTTACGCGCCCCTTCATGGAGCTTACGCATTTCCTGATAAACTATTACGTCGTACCACCTGATCGGGCGGACACGGCATCGTAATCCATGAAAGCACTCCTCAAGGCTCCCATAGCAGGACTCCTCGCGCTATTGTCGCGCGCCATCATCAGAAAGTACCGACCCCAGGTCATCATGATCACGGGAAGCGTGGGGAAGACGAGTGCAAAAGATGCGGTGGCCGCCATGCTTGCCGCTCATACGGAGGTCAGAGCGAGTGAGAAAAGCTACAACAGTGAGTTTGGGGTGCCGTTCACTATCATTGGGGTCAAGAACCCGTGGATGAGTATTCCTGCATGGATACATGTCATTGATGAAGCACTTTCACTCATCTTCCTCTCACATCGCTATCCCAAGGCACTTGTGCTTGAAGTGGGTGCAGATCGACCCGGAGACCTTGCGCGCATTCTCCGCATTGCCATTCCTGACGCGGTTGTCGTGACACGGCTTCCCGATGTACCGGTGCATGTAGAAGCGTACGCGACTCCTGCAGCAGTACGCCAGGAAGAGTTCGCTCCCGCGTACGCTCTTTCCCCGGGGGCTCCGCTCATTTTACCGTCGCGCGATTCTCATGCGATTGAAATGGCAAAGAATACTGAAGCCATCGTTACTCGATTCGGATTCTCAAAGGATGCGGAAGTGCACCTAGCGGAACCAGAAGTTGAATATCTTGATGGGCACCCGGTAGGGATGGTGGCGACGGCGACGGTTTCAGGAAAGAAGCACGTACTTCATGCCAAGGGTGCACTGGGACGTCCGCAGATACTGGCTCCTGCGGCAGCACTTGCGACTGCGGTCGCACTGTCTGTTCCGCTTGATGAAGCGCTTGCAGGACTCGCGTCATATGCACCACCAGCCGGAAGAGGAAGATTGTTGAATGGCCTTCGCGGTTCTATGTTGGTTGATGAGTCGTATAACGCATCTCCCGCAGCGGTAGAGGAAGCACTCGTCGCACTTTCTTTGCTTACCCATGCACACCGCCGTATCGCGGTTCTTGGCGATATGCTAGAGCTTGGTCGGTACTCACGTCAGGAGCATGAGCGCATTGGGCGTCTTGCTGCAGAGCATGCACAACAACTGATCGCAGTGGGGAAGCGCTCACGAGTTATGGGGGATGCTGCCCGTGCTGCGGGCCTTGCCGAGTCCTCTGTTCACTGCTTCGATACCGCCGACCAGGCTGCTGAATATCTTGCGCTGGCAGTAGAAGCGGGAGACGTCATTTTGATTAAGGGGTCACAGTCTATGCGTACTGAACGCATTGTTGAGACGTTGCTAGCTGATCCGTCTGATTCTGTATATTTGGTACGCCAGGATCCCGAGTGGAAGCTGAAGAAATAATGTGGTGATCCACATTAGTCGTAACTGGAACCCCGTCGGTCTCAGAGCTGAGTGGGTGGTTAGTATTTGGGAGAGCGGTAGAAACAACATAGCTCCCTTACCGAAGGGTAGGGAGCTCCCGGGACTAATCGGGCTAAGTCAGTAGATCAGCGGCAGCTGGCCAGGTCGTCGCGGAGCCACTTCCGCAGATCGGTTTTCAACGTCTCCTCGCCTAGACTGACGATGACGTTGGGAACTTGCTCCCAGAAGGAGTCGTCCTCGGCGATACGTTGACCGATGTCGAGGAGCTGGCCGCAGGTGGTCTGCAGAAGCGCTTCCATGCTCATGCCGATCGGTGGCTGAGTCCCGGTTTGTTCGAGAAATTCAAGGTGCTCGTACACACCGCGGCACTTCATGGAATTGACGTTTTTCCACATCTTTCGGTTTCCTAACGTAAAGGCATAATTGCCAGACAAGCTAGATAGTTTATAGCACTATATTATTGAAAAGTCAATTTGTGACCCTACGGGGATTCGAACCCCGATTCCCGCCGTGAGAGGGCGGTGTCCTAACCATTAGACGATAGGGCCAAGTGTTGTGTTTTATAACACGGTACTAGACAAACGAAAACCGCCCGGCAGGGTCGAGCGGTCTTCGCTCGCCCCGCGTGGGCGGGTCATTCGCGCACATGCGCGGCTTGCATGCGTGCACTGCCGCTCTCGAGGTTCACCGTGACGTAGAACTGGTACTCGCCGACCGCACCAGGAACTGCCGAGAACCGCAGCTCCTTGCAAGCGGCCGAAACGGTCGTACCACCACCTTCTCCATCGATGAACTCGAGGATGCAGGCACTCGCCTGACGGGCCGCATGTTTGATATCGGTCATAGTCGGTTCTCCTAGCCTGCTATGACTATAGGGAATTGAGTCCGAAAGGCAATGTTCTAATACCGCATATCTTGTTTCGGTGTATGGAAAGGGCGAGTGCCCTCGTATCGAGCGCTTCGCCGATGCGTGCAGCCAGTGCACGCATATAGGTTCCTGAACCACATCGCACGGTGAGTTTTAGAACGGTATAGTCTCGAGCACCAAGTAAGATAGGTTGCCAGCTATTACGCACATCATGAATACGAAAATCGGCACCGAGTTCTTTAGAAGGTTCGTCACTTCGAGGTGCTAGCGAGAGGAGGGAAGTGATGCGCTCAAACAGTTCAGGAGTCGAGAGGGTATAGGCACCTCGGTAGCGGATAGAACGGATACGTTCCATATGAGTTGGTATCTCGATAGTGTCGAGTGATCCTTCGAGTGCATGAAGGAATAGTGGTTTTCCTGCCACTGGTTTAGAGGAAAAGATTGGATAGGGACGAGGGTGCTCACCGAGTTCCTGCGTTAGTACGCGTTGTATCTCGCGCACATCAGGATGTGTGTCTGATTCTGCCGCCTCGACGATACCAAGCACATCACCCGTATCACTTCCAATATCAAGCAACACCTCAATTCGATACTCCTTATCAAGTTCTGTGTACTCTTTTTGACGTTTACATTCATCTCCGAACAGAATCAGCAGCTTTCCAGAAGCCATAGGGTCAAGCCGCCCTGCATAACTTGCGGCGACCGTACGGTATGCAGGGTGACCGTCCCTCCAACGCGTGAGTGCTTCCAGAGGTGTCTCGCCAACTCGTTTCTCAAGTAGGATGCGACGGCGCATACCTCTACTGTACCTGAATGAGTTCCGCCCCGCGATGCGTTCTGCATCGGGGGCGGGAATCTTCAGGAAAGGAGCGGGTGGGCGACGTTCGTGCGAAAGCCCAAGAAGAGGAGCAGGAGCGAACGCAGGTCATATGCCTGTTTCCGTGCGCTCTCAGCGCCGTGTGCGACGATCGACTTCTTGATCCGCATGCCATTGTCGTCGAGGCGCTCTATGTCGAGTGTACCCCTACAACGACGTTGGAGCTTATCGAGCGCAACGATCGGCACGTTCGCACCGATGCCATCGGGGAACGTCCCCTCGAGCGTATAGCCCCATCCAGGAGGTACGTCCTCGTCCTTTCTGAAGGTTATGGTGCCGTGTAAGAACCGAATCATGTGGAGCCTCCGAATCAATGAGGGCCCCACCATCACTGGAGGCCAGTATGCCACACGGCTATGAAAATTGAAGGAAGGTCAGTCTCTTAGGAGAGCAGTGAATCGACAACTGCTTTCACCTCGGCACCGTCAGCACGACCCTTAAGGTCCTGCATTAGTGCACCAATGAACTTTCCGGCTCCTGCTTTATCCGTAACGTTAAGCTCGGCCATCTTGGCCCGTACTATGTGCTCAATCTCCTCGCGTGAGAGTTGGGGAGGAAGGAGTGATTCAATGACCGCAAGTTCTTGTTGTTCTTGGATGACCAATTCCTCTCGTCCCGCTTTCTCGAACTGTTCGATGGAATCCTTACGTTGGTTAACTCCACGCCGAAGTACGGCGAGTGCCTCTTCGTCCGTAAGGAGTTCGTCGGGCTTACGCTTCTTTGCAACCACTTCGTTAGTCATGGCGGCTGAAAGGGAACGGAACGTGCGAAGCTTCACTTCGTCCTTAGCCTTCAACGCCTCAGGAATACCTGCTTTGATCGTCTCGTGAATGCTCATACTAGGCACGCTTGGGCTGAATTTCGTAATTCTTGTGCAAATGGATGAGATCCTTACGGAAGTCTTCCACAACCTTCGCTTCAACGGGCGCAAGCGTGAGCGAGCCGGTCTCGCATTCACGCATGCCTTCCTCAAGAAAGCCGAGCACCGTTGCCAGAAGTGGGAAATAATCCCCAGACTCGATATGGAACTCAAGCTGCTTCAAACGCTCGGGATTCCCAGATGTGTCTTCAAGACATTCGTACGGTGTGGCAAATGCATCAGATACACTCATATCCCGTACGCACGTCGCGGTATACTGCCCGCATGGATCTGTTCACCATCGCACTCATCTTACTTGCCCTCCTCTTTGTACAGGGCATAGGCCTCTATCTCATCTTGCGTAGGAAAGAAGAATCGAGCGTCGATGGCGCAGCGCCGCTCCTCATGCAGCGACTTGAGAGCCTTGAGCGCTCGCTTGATTCGCGCATGGCCGAATCCTCACGTCAGGTACACGAGACCGTGCGGGTCCAGCTCGGGGAGTCGTCTCGTCTTATAAAGGAGATTACGGAAGAGATCACATCGGTAAAGGAGATTGGCCGACAGACCCAGTCATTCGCTGAACAACTTCAGAGTCTCCAGGACATTTTGAAGAATCCCAAACAGCGGGGCGTACTCGGTGAATACTTCCTCGAGACGGTGCTACGCAATGTGCTTCCTCCGGGCATGTACCAAATGCAGTATGGATTTGATAACGGTGAAATCGTTGACGCGGTGGTATTTGTAAATGAAAAGGTGGTACCCATCGATTCCAAGTTCTCACTCGAAAATTACAACCGTCTCGTGCATGCCGAGCCGGCTGAACGCCCGGCACTCGAAAAAGCATTTGTAAATGACCTCAAGCTTCGCATCACTGAGACCGCTAAATACATCCGACCGGAGCAGGGAACCATGGACTTCGCATTCATGTTCATACCCTCTGAAGGCATCTACTACGATCTCCTTACGAATCAAGTGGGAGCAGGGGAGGATGAGAACCTTATCCAGCGCGCGGCTTCTAAGAATAAAGTCATCATCGTCTCACCCACTTCATTCTTGGCATATCTTCAAACCGTACTTCAGGGACTCAAGGCACTTCAGATCGAACAAAAGGCAGTCGAGATCCAAAAGCGAGTGGGTGAGCTTGGGAAGCATATTGGTAGCTATGAAGATTACTACCGAAAGCTTGGCACTGCGCTTGGTACCGCCGTTTCTCATTACAATAGTGGGTATAAGGAGCTGGGGAAGATCGATAAGGACGTGTATCGGATTGCAGAGAGCAGGATTGGCATTGAGCAAGAGCTACTTGAGAAGCCTGCGCAGATCATTGACTAATTTAAAAGTTCTGCCATAGTCTCATCCAGGATCCTGGCACCAACGCCGGGATGAGGAGAGATCACATGACTACGATTCGTCGAATGATGGGCGTTGCCATCCTGTTCATCTGCATCCTGTTCATCCCTCTCACCTTTCTCCTGCCCGACAGTGGGTCAGGCGACGGGTCTGAGGGAGGACCGGCCACCTACATCGCCGCCGCCGCCGTCATGGTCCTCGTATGGGTCGTCGGCTCGGCCTTCTACGGCTGGAAGCTGCTCAGGGAGGGCAGGCCGCGACGGCTACTGGCCGTCACCCTGGTAGCCCTCGAGGCCATCATGGTGTACCTGGTGTACATGGACACGCAGGTGCGTCCGCACTACGAGCCCGCCCCGTGGCCGGGATATCTCGAGCGCTACGGCCTGATGCTCTTCCGTGGCATGCCCATCTTGATGCTTCTCGACCTGTTCCTGCCGCCCTGGTCGTTCAGACCGGGGCGTAGGGTGCCTGGCAGTACGTAGGGCACCGAGGGCCGACCACACTTCCGTGGTCGGCCCCCTCGCGTTTATAGTAGAAGTAGCGTTCGCGCTGTTTCTTGTATCCCGAGGAAAGTGCCATGTTTGCCAAGTTCCATCTTTCAAGGAAGGATCTCCTGCTCGCGTTTGTCCTCTTCTGTGCCGGTCTCGCTGCCTCATGGATTTACTATCACCAGCACCGGATTCAGAACATAGAATTCATCAGCTCAAAGCCCAAGGCAGGCCCGAATCCCATCCGGCTCTGCGACAATACCTGGTATATGACCACCGTTCGGTGCATCCAGAAGACCTAGCGTCCATAGCTTCTCCCGCATCCATTGCGAAGCCGTCCGGGAACCCGGGCGGCCTTGCTTTTTAGGGCCTAGACCCTTAGGATAGGGAAACTATGGAATTGGCTGTCATAAAGACAGGTGGTAAGCAGTACGTCGTCTCCCCAGGCGACCTTGTTACCATTGAGAAGCTGGGCGCCCGCTCCAAGACCCAGGAGCTCAAACGGGGCGACACGGTCACCTTCGAGGAGGTGCTCATGACCGACGATGGTTCAACCGCAAATATCGGTACTCCCCTCGTAAAAGGCGCTAAGGTAATTGCCACCGTACACTCAGTCGGTCGCGCACCGAAAGTAGAGGTTGTGAAGTACAAAGCAAAGAGCCGCTACCTCAAGCGCCGCGGACATCGCCAGCCGTACGTGAAAGTGAAGATCGATACGATCGCCTAAAGAATCCCGCCGACCGGCGGGTTCTTTCGTTAGGTATCTTTTCGATTCTGAAGCGCACTTGAGAGCGTTTGTGCGTCCGAATATTCCAGCTCACTACCCGTTGCAAGCCCTCGTCCGAGTTGGGTAAGTCGTAGCGCACCACGCAAAGGAGAGAGAAGTTCACGTACCCGGTCAGCGGTGTGCTCTCCTTCATTGGTTGCCGAAAGGGCGAGCACAATTTCAGCCAGACCTGTTTTTGCACGCTTCTCAACAATACGGACTAGATCCCGCTCACGTATTGTGCCTTTTCCGGTGAGGGTAAGTATGCCGCCGAGCACGAAGTACCGGCCTTTGTATGCATTCGCCCGCTCAACAGCGGCAAGGTCTTGGTCCTTCTCGACGATCATAAGAACCGTATCGTCTCGAGAGGGATCTGCGCAGTAATTACAGAGGCTGTCTCGATTCGTTGGCGCAAACCGCATGCAGAGTGTGCACTG
Source organism: uncultured Candidatus Saccharibacteria bacterium (assembly GCA_964446735.1). Lineage (GTDB taxonomy): Bacteria > Patescibacteriota > Minisyncoccia > Phycocordibacterales > Phycocordibacteraceae > C7867-001. Next base: position 39,262 of record CAYUQB010000001.1, read on the forward strand.
ACGGACATCAGAACCGAGCGTCGTAATGAGAGCAGCAAGTCGAGCCCGCTCGGAGGTGGGTGTTGCAAGGAGGTGGTACACAAAACGCTTGGCCTGCCGCGGCCCGATGCCCGGGAAGCGCGCAAAGGCATTAGCAAGTTCCTCAATACGGTCCTGCATGGTTAAAATTCACTCGCCAGTTCCCCGTATCCGCTCTTATCAACCGGAAGGAAGGAAGTCCGTTTCTCGTCGAAATAGAGATCAATCTTTCCGGTGGGACCATTGCGATGCTTTTCAATGAGAATCTCGGCAATGTTCGGACGATCGCTATCTGGGTTCCGTTTATCATCACGATGAATGAACATCACGACGTCCGCATCTTGTTCGATCGAGCCCGAATCACGAAGATCTGAAAGACGAGGTTTCCCTCCGCGTTGCTCCACGGCGCGGGAGAGCTGCGAGAGTGCCAAGACCGGCACTTCAAGTTCACGGGCAAGCCCCTTAAGTGAGCGCGAGATCTCGGTGACTTGCTGCACCATGGAATCAGAGGCTCGAGTGTTCGTGGGTGCCATGAGCTGGAGGTAGTCGACGATGATGAGACCGATACCGCGTTCGCGTTTGAGACGTCGAGCCACCGCGCGCATGGAGAGAATGTTTTGTGCCGGCTTATCATCTATATAGATCGGTGCACGGGAAAGATTCTCAAGCGCGTCGCGAATCTTCGCGAAATCATCTTCATCTCGAATGGCACCGGTGCGCATCTTCCACGAGTTCACGTATGACTCAGCCGAGAGCATACGGTCCACCAGCTGCTCGGTGCTCATTTCAAGCGAGAAGATACCAACCGGAACACCACCACGTACTGCAGCATTTCGTGCGATATCGAGCGCAAGCGAGGTCTTACCCATAGACGGGCGCGCTGCAAGAATGATGAGGTCTGATTTATGGAGACCCGAGAGCATGCCGTCGAGGTCAGCAAACCCAGTTGAGATGCCACGTATGGCATTTTGATTCTTGGAGAGGTTCTCGAGACGATCCCATGCGTCGTGCACCTTGTCTGAAATCGGTGTGAACTTATGCGATGCCGATGCGTTCCCGATTGCCATGATTTTCTTTTCAGCATCATCAAGGAGCACGGCAACTTCACTCCCTTCCTCGTACGCCGCTTCAGTGATTTCGTATGACGCATCGATGAGCTCACGCATGATGTGCTTGCGCGAGACAAGATCGGCATAGTGGGCGTAATTGCCTGGGGCAGGAGCACTTCCGGCAAGCTCTGCAAGATACGCGCGACCACCCGCACGCTCCAAGGTGCCATTTGCCGTGAGCCGCTCAGAAAGAGTCAGTATGTCGATAGGCTCGCCACGCTCGGAAAGGTCCCGCATCGCTTCGAAGATGATGCGATGTTTTTCTGCGTAGAACGAACCAGGTTTGATGGTGTCCGCGATGTCGTGGATCGCGTCGGGCTTAAGGAGAAGTGCGCCAAGAAGAGCGCGCTCGGAATCGAGACTCTGCGGGGGAACGCGTACTGCCGGGTCGGCCATTGTCGTTCATTGTATCAATGGGGCAGCGGGGTGACTACCGTTCCGGTAGCAGTGTCATCCACACGATATCCCCGGAATTCAAGTTCGTCCCGAAGTTCATCGGAAACCTTGAAATCCTTTATTCTACGAGCCTCCTCTCGTCTGGCCATGAGCTCTTGGATATCACTGGGTAGGTCTTCTGGTGCAATGGGACCCTCAACGTCCGGTGGGGTAAGCAACAACAGTCCAAGAACGGCATCGGCTGCCTTGAGCACCCCAAGCTTCTGAGAGGCGGAGAGTTCGTCACTCCGTACGGTTTCCCAGAGGAGTGCAAGGGCAGCAGAGGTTGCCAGATCATCACGTAAAAGCGCAACGATGCGTCGCTCCGTATCGGAGGTCACCACCTTACCCTTCGCCTCGTCAGTAATTTCACGAGCCAATCGCCAGAGGCGCGAAAGTGCCTCATCAGCTGCAGCAATGGCATCCCAGCTAAAAGAGATTGGCGTGCGGAAGCTTGCCTGGTAGTAGAAATAGCGAAGTGAAAGTGGATGGAATCCCTCGGCAACGATATCTGAAAGCAAAATCTCATTACCGAGTGACTTTGCTATCTTCTCGCCTTCGATAGTAATGAACGCCTCGTGGAGCCAGTAATGTGCCAGCGGTTTACCACTCACTGCTTCAGACTGCGCGATCTCGTTATTGTGATGAACCGGAATATGGTCCATTCCTCCCGTATGGATATCGATTTCCGGTCCTAGAAGTGTTCGAATCATTGCCGAGCACTCAATATGCCAGCCAGGATTTCCTGGACCCCAGGGAGAATCCCATTTCTGAAGATCGTTCGCTTTTGCGGTCCTCCAGAGTGCGAAGTCATGGAGATTCCGTTTGCCACCATCCATCTTTACTCGTGCCCCACCCATAAGCTTTACTTCGGCGACACCCCCGAGTTTGCCGTAGTCCGGATACTTGCTGGTATCGAAGTACACGCCGTCCTTGGTGCGGTACGTAAACCCCTTTTCCTCAAGCGCTTGAATCATTGCGATTTGCTCCTTGATGTATTCGGTGGCACGTGGGAAGAGAATATGGGCGGTGTCGACGTTCAGTAATTTGAGGTCCTCCAAATAGTGGTTGGTGTAGCGGGTCGCTATTTCTTCGGGAGACAACGATTCACGTGCTGCGCCCACCGCCATCTTGTCTTCGCCCTCGTCACCGTCACCCACCAAATGACCAACATCAGTGATGTTTATCACTCGTCGGACATGGAAGTCCGCTGCCATAAGCACCCGGGCGATCGTGTCTGCAAAGAGTGCGGCACGCAAGTTCCCAATATGCTGCGGACCATAGACGGTGGGACCGCAAGAGTAGAGGGTTGCGATACCTGGTTTCAGCGGCACGAAGACCTCCTTCTTGCCGGAGAGGGTATTCGTAAAGAAAATGGGAGCGGCGCTCTCTAGAGCCTTCGCCTTACGAAACGGCCACATAGAGCTATGGTAGCACTTACAACCACTTTTTAATCTTGAAGAACAAGTACACACTCAGTGTGGTGAGAAACCCAATGCTCGTGATGATCCAGAACTCGAATGGGTCGCCATCAAATGGCTGCGATTCAACATTCATACCAAAGAGGGAAGCGACCACCGTTACGGGAAGACCGAGGAAGGCCAATACCGTGATCCGCTTCATGATCTCGTTCTGAGCTGCGTTGAGCAGTGAGTCATTGGTCGCGCGTAGTTCGCTCGCTGCCGCACGATACGAACGCACCAGATCAGCAACATGATCCCGCTCACCCTCAATGTGTGCAGCGTGTTTTTTAAAACCAACGCCAAAAAATGCTGGGGTCGCAAGACTCGCTAGGAACGCAGTGAGGGGCTCTTCATGTCGCGCGAGCGTAGTCTGAAACCGCAGGAGTACCCGTCCAATGTTTGAGATGGCATGTACGGTGGCACGCTCCTTTCCGGAGAACATATCAGCCTCAATTCGATCGAGGGTACGGGCTGCACGTTCCATTTCTTCTCGTATGGCACCATACATGCGACGAAGCAGACGCTCCAAGAGTTCATCCGCACGGGTAGCGGCATGGGGGAGGCCGAGGAGTTCTTCTGCCTCAAACACTCGATGTAGGTTATGCAGCGTTTCTATAACCTCATATCGTGCGGTGATGATGAAGTTCTTTCCTACAATAAAATCCACTTCTTGAATGCGCGTGCCGCTTTCAGGGTCAGTGGTAGGGAAGTGGAGAATGAGGTAGTGGTATTTCGGAAAGGAAATGGAAAGTGGATAGGGGGTCGGAGCGATAATTTCCTCCTCAATGCGTTCGTCGATGCCGAATTCTCGCATGACAGTTGAGAGCTCTTCATGCGAAGGGCTTTCAAGATCGATCCACGTAATTTTTCCGCGCACATGCCGCGTCACCATTACTCAGTAGTATACCGAAGCGAATACCGTCCGCGTACGCAAAACCTTCATGGAAGGGGATAGATAGTGCGTGATATAGTCCTTGCATGGAAGATGACTTTTCCGCTCCGTCATCACACTCACTCGCACGCACGGTCTGGCTCGGTGCTGCGTTTGCGCTCGTACTTGCACTCGGCTTTGTCGGAGGACTCACTGCGCACGATGCACTAGGTAAGACGAGTGTTCTCTCTCAGATCCCGCTTCTTGGAGATGGGCTTGATGCTACTCCCGCAGAGGACGCGAGCCTCGACAACTTCTGGAAGGTTTGGAATGAGCTTGATGAGCGCTTTGTGCAAACGCATGGTTCCTCGACCATCCCGAGCGCACAGGATAAGGTCTGGGGTGCTATTCAAGGTCTCGCCGCCTCGTATGGTGACCCGTACACGGTCTTCTTCCCCCCAGAGGAGGCAAAGATCTTCAACGAGGAGGTGACGGGCAACTTTGGTGGTATTGGGGCTGAGATAGGTAAGAACAAAGACAACGTACTTACGATCATTGCACCGCTCAAAGATTCCCCAGCAGAGCGCGCGGGGCTGCGCGCTGGCGATCTGATCATTGCCATCGATGGTAAATCAACCGAAGGGCTTTCAGTGGATCAAGCTATTAAAAAGATACGAGGTCAGAAAGGAACTACCGTGACGCTCACGCTCGTGCGTGAACAGAAGACCGAAGAAATCACTATCACCCGTGCCACCATTCAAGTTCCAACCATCGAACATTCATACGATCCGAAAACGGGTATCTATTACGTTGCGCTCTATCAATTCACCGAATCATCGAATTCACAGTTCAACAAAGCGGTCAAAGCGTTCCAAGCATCTGGCTCAAAGAAGCTCATCGTTGATCTTCGTGGCAATCCCGGCGGCTATCTCGATCAGTCGACACGGATTGCTGGCTACTTCCTCCCGAAAGGTGCAACCGTGGTAACCGAAGACTATCAAGGGAAGCAGGAGAACATCGTGCACCGCAGTCCTGGTCAAGGTGGCATACCAGCAGGAACAAAGATCGTAGTACTCATCGATCAGGGCTCTGCATCAGCAAGCGAGATCCTTGCAGGGGCTCTTCAAGATGCGCAGGCAGCAACCCTTATTGGTACGCGCTCCTTCGGAAAGGGATCAGTCCAGGAACTCGTAGATATAAAAGGAGGATCTCTAAAAATTACCGTTGCAAGGTGGCTTACTCCTTCGGGTCGTTCAATCTCTGATGGAGGACTCACCCCTGACATCAAGGTCACGCGTACCCCAGAAGACTACACGGCAGAAAAGGACCCCCAGAAAGACCGCGCTATCGAGTTTCTGACGAGCGGGAAATAACCAACGCCGCCCTCGTTGCCTTAGGCGGCGTTGTCTAGAGAACTGGTGACTGGCTAGGCCAGTCGGTCGATGACCCGGGTGAGGTCGTGCTTCTGCCAGCGAGCCTCACCGATCGCGCGCGTGACGACTGGTCCAGAGAAGATGGCGCCGGCGAGGAGCAAAGTTACGATCTTGAGGCCACTAACGACCGCATCACGAGAAAGTGTTCCATCGCCACCCAGAACCAGCATGACCACGATGACCAGGAAGCCGAGTACGACCGAGCCGAAGTTCCAGTCGAACGACGCTTTGAAGCGCATCGAATCGTGCCAGGCAGGCCCGGCGACTTCCTTGAGACGTCGCTTGAAGGCGGGATAGTCGGCGGTTGTATAGACGGCGATCGCCGGTTTGTCGCCGTACCAGTGGTCGGTCCAGCTACCCACGAAGTAGAACTCGTGATCGTACTTGGAGACGAGCACGTTCATCGTCATCTGTTGTTTGGTGAGAGGTATTCCCCACACCTGCAGCTTGTGCCCGTTACGAAGACGTTCTCCCGCCTCTGTCCAGATCGCAGCATCGGTGCAGGCCAGGATGTCGGCTTGGCGGCTGACTGCCACCTTGGTGAGCACCTGGTAGGTATCATCGCTAATATAAATGGGGGTCATGGCCCGTTTCCCGGTTTGAGTGGATTTGTACAACGCACTTCGTAAGCACTGAACACAATAAATGACTGACTGTCAAGCAACTGGTTGCGTGTGTCGCACCAAGCGGTTAGGATGAGTCCACTATGAAAGTCGTACTACTGAAAGATGTTCGTGATATGGGCCGTGCGCACTCGGTGCATGAAGTATCCGATGGGCACGCCCTCAATTTTCTTATTCCTCGCAAACTCGCCGTGTTGGCGACGTCGCAGAACCTTAAGCTTGCAGAGACAAAGCAAAAGCAGGTACTAGAGAAGCGCGCTCTTGATCACACGCTCGTTGCGGAACGTCTCGCCGCACTTGCAGAAGAAAAGATCATGATTACTAAGAAAGCCAACGAGCAGGGTCATCTCTATGACGGTGTAGACGCAGCTGAAATCGCAGAAGCTGCAGCACTTCCTGAAGATGCCATCAAACTTGAGAAGTCTATTAAGGAGCTGGGTACACACGAGATACCAGTCATGGTAGGGGAGAGCTTCGGAAAGATTGTTATCGAAATCGTAGCTGAGTAATACACGTAAAAGGGGAAAGGGGGCGACGCACGATTCGTGCGTCGCCCCCTTTGCGTGGCAGCCGAGGGTCGGGTGTTATGTCAGGTAGCCGTATTCTGGGTGTTCCAGAATGGTCACCGGTACCGGTCGCACCCGCTCCATTGATCCCGTGCTCCAGCGCGTGGCGAGCACAATGAAGCCTGCCAGAAGGGCGAGGAGCGCGACCGGCACGAGCCCGCCACGATCGCCAATGATTGGATAGCTCACACCGACGATGTCGGGAGCTGCGGGAGCCGTGCTCAACCGCTCTGCAGGCTCGACCGAATCGGGAGCCGTCGTCGGGACATCGCTCGCGCGACCGGTGGTAGCGCTCTGCGCCCCTGGTGTCGCCGAAAGCCAGGTGCCAGAAGGCGACGCATCAGCGTTCACCTGGAGCGGTGGCTCTTTGAGCTGGGCAGTGTCGACTGGGGGACGGTGCGGGACCAGCGTAGGCGCTGGTATGTCCGCGGTCTCCGCGAGAACACGCGCAACGGCCGCGTTCCCACTGATGCCTTCTGCCTCGAACTCGGTGAGTCGGGCTTTGCAGTACCCCCAGAAGGTGCCCGCGGCGCGTACGCCGGGAGGCCACTTCGCAGAGAAGCGCGTGGCCTCTTCGTGGGTCAGGTTCTTCTGGGCGAGGAGCTGGTTGGTGCAGTCGGCAGTCGTCTGATTCCAGACCCGCGCCTCGGCAGGTGCCGAAACGATGATAGCGAGGAATAGCGTCGCGAGGACGATGCTGAGTGAACGGATGGAACGTGACATGTGAAAACCCTCGGCTGGAAACGTTCAGAGCGGTCATCGCTGACCGCTCACTGTCGACACAATGACATTTTTCTTACAAAAATCAAATACTGTAAAGAAGGACGGCGCTCCAGGGCGCCGTCAGTTCGAATTCAGCTAGAGGTGCGCGGTCAGACCTACGTCTTGCCGTGTCCTCGAGCTCCGCCCCATATGGCTTGGCGGGGTGCAGCGTAGGCTGGGGCCACGTAGACGGGCACCGTCTGTGCGACGGCCACCGCGTGCTCGGCTTCAGCCGCGTGTCGCTCCCGGTTCTCGGCCAGGATGCGTCGCAGCCTCTTTTGTTCGTGCGCTGCGGCCTGCTCTGCGGACCACTCCGGAATGACGAGAGTGCTATGCCCGTCGTCGTGGATGGTCGGCTGTACTGGCGGCTCTTCTTCGACGCTGTCGTTGGCGGGCTCAGGTTCGACGATCATCTTTGCGCGCGGGATGACCATCATATCGACGATCATGTACACGACCGCGAGCGCAAACCCGATCACGCCCAGGTAGGGCAGGTAGTAGTGCGTCAGGAACGGCAGGCAGTACTCCGTCAGGACGGTGGTGGCGACGCCACCAAGGAACCAGACGATGATGCCCAGCATGTCGAACGAGAAGCGCGGATCCACGCGGACGTCCGACTGCGAATTGGTGATGCCGTTGCTTCGACCGAGGGTATCCTCGGGAGCGGCAGCGGGAGCCGTGCTCGACCGCAGGGTGGGCTCGACCAGAATGGGAGCCGGTTGATGCGGTGGCTTGGCAGCGGGCCGAGCCGGCACATCGTGCTTCACCGGAGGCGAAGCAGCAGGTTGTGCGGCCGGAAGCCGCGGGAGATCCTTGCGGACCGGGGTCGAAATCAGAACGGCCGAACCGCGTGCGTGCGTGGCCGGTTCCGAGCGATCTGCCGAGGCCGAAACCACTGCAGGCGTGCCGTTCCGATCAGCCGCGTGCGCGGCCTCCTTCGGGGGCAGGACCTGTGCGAGGGCCGCTTCAGGTGAGACGCCCCTGGCTTCTAGGGCCTCGAGCTTTTGTCGACACCCTCCCCAGATACCGCGCCAGTCGCTGACGATGTTGTGCCAGCCGGCGTTGAGGGCCTGCGGATTGAAGTTCGGATTCTCCTTCTTGCCGACGTCGATCCAGGCATCCTGGCAGATGTCGACGTGGTGGTTGTAGATCTTCGCCTCCACCAGGGTGGGGCATGCGAGGAATAGGAACGCCACGAGGGCGAGCAACGAACGTTGCATGTGAGGTGCTCCCTCTAGCTGAATGTTATAGAGCAATCGGGCTGTGGGGCCCTTGCCCAGAGTGATATGACCATATTTTTGGGAGTCTTGCAATGTACGCGAGAACGGCGCCTTGTGGGCGCCGTCTGCAAATCAAGAACATCTATCCGAGCGAACGGGTCGAGCGGTACGCGCTCTTGCGTCGCGGCTTGAGGTGTCTCAGAAACTGAAAGACCACCCAGAGGGAGACGAGCCCCCACCCGCTCCAGCCGAGGGCATACTGCGCCTTCAGCCAGTTGTCCTTCTGTTCGGCCAGACGCTTGTACTCGTCGCGTGCGGCCGTCACCTCGGCTACCTGCCCCTCGAGGTCCGCGATCCGTTCGGCGGCTTTCCGAAGCGGCTCGTTTGCCGCATCCACCCGGTCACAGAGCGCCTGGCCGATGTCGCCGGGTCGAATAGTGACAGGCTGGCCGTCGAGCGTGAAGGTCTTTCCGTCTGGAAGTCTGGTGGGGTTGAGTCCCACTGCTCTCAGGCGATCCGCACACGTTCCGTCATCGGCTCGCGCAGGTGTCCCGAGGGACAGTACCAGTAGCCCACCAATCAAGACTCTCCGCATTGCTGTCCCTCCCGAAACAATGAATGGCGCGCACGCGCCGTTCTCCTAGCGGGGACAATACCACGAAAAACGCCGGCGTAAAGCCGGCGGATTCCTTAGGCAGCGACGACGTCGACTACCTTTTTTCGACGAACCCTGCCGTCAAAATTAGTCTTACGCATCTCGCGGAAGGCAACTTTGCCTACGATCATCGAGTAGAGGGTGTGGTCCTTTCCAACCTTCACATTCTTTCCGGGCTCGATCTTGGTACCGCGCTGACGCACGATGACCATGCCGGGACGAGCAGGAGCACCGTCAGCGAGCTTCACCCCGAGGTATTTCGGGTTTGAAGTATTAAGATTTTTTGCTGATCCACCAGCTTTAGTACTTGCCATACGCTATACTTTCTTTACGTTGCCATGACTATAGCAGAACTGCGGGAACGAAGCAATACAGCCCTTTCTCGTGTTCCCATGGACGTTTTGGTGGTCGGAGTGGTTATCCTCTCCTCGAGCGCTTCCTTTGGACTGGGGTATCTCACGGGAAGGGAGGGGGAGGAGAAGGACCGAGGATTCTGGATCGAGGACGTATCTACCACCTCGGCTAAAACCCTCCCGGCTGCAGCTATTGTTGCTCCACCTATACCGGTCGTTACCCCAGGGACTATCCTTACACCCAAGGAAGGGAAGTACGTTGCATCTAAATCAGGGAAGAAGTACTACCTTCCGAGCTGTTCTGGTGCCAAGCGTATAAAGGAGGAGAACAAGGTGTGGTTTGCGACTCTTGAGGCCGCACAGGCATCTGGCCGCACCCCTGCCGCTAACTGTCCCGGCCTATGATCGTACTTGATGTCGAATCGACGAGTCTGGTGCCTGAGACCGGATCGATCCTGTCTCTTGGTGCACTTGATCTTGATGAACCCACCAACCAATTCTATGACGAGTGTCGTATCTGGGAGGGTGCACATGTCACCGACGAGGCATTGGTCATAAACGGATTTAGTCAGGAAGAGATACGCGATCCGAGCAAGAAGAGCGAGGCCGAGCTCATCGCGGCCTTCGTCGCATGGGCCACGGATCGTCCGAAGAACCGAATACTCGCAGCGCAGAATGTTTCGTTTGATCTCGAGTATGTGCAGGAGGCATGCAAGCGGGCGGGTATCGATTGCCCATTCGGAAAACGCACGATCGACACGCACACCTTGGTTTGGCTCCATATGACTGAACACGGCGTCGTTCCTCCTCTTAACGAACACGGACACTCCGCCATCAATCTTGATGTTGCACTCCAGTATTGTGGGATTCCGGCAGAACCTAAACCGCATAACGCACTCACTGGTGCGTACTGTCACGCCGAAGTCGTCGCGCGTATAGCGTATAATCGAACGGTACTACCTGACTTTGGCACTTTTCCGATACCATGGCTGACGAACCGTTGATACCTACTCCTACCGTAGAGCTTCCGGTCCCTATCGCAGGTGATAGGGAAGAGAAGCATCGGACAATGGGAGCCGCTCTTGAGCGCACCATTGCGGAAGGGAAGCATGCTGTGCCGCCACTACCGGATCCTCTGGTCTGTAAGCCCCAGCAGATTGAAAGCTGGCGGGTCTTCAAGATCATGAGTGAGTTTGTGGAAGGCTTCGAACTTCTACGAAAATATGGACTCGCCGCAAGTTTCTTTGGCACCGCTCGACAGACATTCGAACCTCGCTTCTACGAGGAGGCGACTGAACTTGCTGGCCGTCTTGCCAAGGCTGGCTACGCGGTGATCACCGGAGGAAACGCCGGTATCATGGAGGCTGCGAACAAAGGTGCCTTTGAGGCTGGTGGTGCCTCTATTGGTCTCAACATCCGTATTGCAGAGGATCCTGTACTAAACGCGTACATCACTGATTCGGTAACCTTCGATCATTTCTTCGTACGCAAGGTGATGCTCGCGTTCGCGTCGGAAGTCTATATCTATTTCCCTGGTGGGTACGGAACGCTTGATGAATTTACAGAGATTCTCACGCTTGTACAAACTAAGAAGATTCGCAAAGTCCCAATCGTGCTGTATGGCAAAGAGTACTGGGATCCGCTTATAGATTTTTTCTGCAACAAACTGTTTAAGGAGCATGCCGCTATCAACGAAGAAGATCTAGAGCTCTTCCGCGTAGTGGATTCGGTAGACGAGGCATTTGAATATATTCAGAAGAGTGTGAAGTGCTAAATAAAGAAGTTCCCGACGCCGCTGGTGCGGGCGTCGGGACTCTTCGTGGCGATGTTCAGCTATAGCGGAACGCCGAACTGATGACGCCGGGCTGCTCGATGGCTCGCTTGGAGAGCTCCTCCTCCATCCCTTCCGGCACGGAGACGTAGGAGACGATCTCGCTGCCGTTGTAGCCTTCGCCGAACGTCCCGCCGATCGCCTCCACAGCGCCCTGGCACACCTCGAGCGGTGTGCCTTTCTCAAACTGGATCACCACCCAGCCGGGAACATGGCGTCCTCCGTGATGCACGGGAGGCGGAACATTTTTGATGTCGGTCATGACAATTTCCTCCTACCCCTGAACATACAAGAAGGAAGAGGGAAGGCAAGGGTAGGGGAGTTGAGTATCGGTGCCAAATATCACCTGTGCTCGATCTCCCCTACACCACTCCTCTACCACCTCGCGGGGAAGACCCTGCCAATTATTTTGTGATCCAAATTTAGCGGAGAATGCCACCGACCTGCCGGACAGGAATTTTAAGACCATTGATAGGGGAGAAGGAGCAAAGTTTCATATCCGGGCGCTTAGGGTTTAAAGATATATAAAGTGCGCACAATATACCTTTTACGCACTTATAATATAGTGGGCCGCGGTACGGCATCTTCAGACTTTCCTTAAATACCTCGCTCCCCTTGCCTGTCTAGGTGATTTTCCTTTGCCTATACGATCCTAAGGTTTTGTCCTACTTCCCTATATATCTACGGAAACCCAGAAGATTCGACTCAAGCCACTTCCCCAGTTTTGCCGAGATTTGATAGGGGAGTCACTTCCCTGCCGCTCCCCCACCGACTCTTGTTCATCCGAGATATGGCTTGGGTGGGCGGTCCTACACGGAAGGGAGCAGTATTTTTATTGTCAGGCTGCCAAGTCCAGGTTTTGGGTAATACGAATCTGCGATACGAAATCAGGCACGTGAGAGACCAGTATCATCGCGCCTTCGTACTCATCAAGCGCTTTGGCAATGATCGGTAGGTGGCGGAAGTTGATGTGGTTAGTCGGCTCATCGAGTATGAGGAGTCCAGGGCGTTCAAGCACGAGCCGAGCAAATGCGACGAGACCTTTCTGACCTTCGGAGAGCACGCCGATCTTCTTACCAATCTGTTCGCGAGTAATCAGGAATCCTGCGGCGACCGCACGCATACGTTCTTCATCTGGTTTATCCATGGCAGAAAGGAGAGACTCAAAGACCGTGTGCTCAAAATTAAGGGTGGAGAAATCTTGACGGTAGTAACCGACTCGAACACCCTCGGCAATCTTCGCGCCCTCTGCGGTACCACGTGCGAGCGACTCAAGCAGGGTGGTCTTACCAATCCCGTTTGGACCGGTGAGTTGGAGATGGTCGCGGCGCTTGAGTACGATCTCTCGCTTCTTTACTTTTGGTTTGTGCGTCTTCGGATCGATAGTCGTGAAGGATTGTATTGAAAGCAATTCGCCGACCAGCTCCGGTTGCGCGGGAATAGTGAAGGGACGGATAGTCTTATCCTCTTTACGGACATCCACTTTATCTTCCTCCATCTGCTCAACCTCTTCGCGCATCTTTTTTGCAACGAGACGCATCTTACCTCCCTTTTGTGCGAAGAAGTTTGCTTTGTCTTTGTTATCCTGGATCTTCTTTGCAAGCTGCGCGTTCTTGCGATTCTCGCGTTCAATACGGGCCGTTATCTCCTTTAGGAGGTCGTAGTAGTTACCGGTGTACTGTTCGACTTTGCGGGTATGCACATCAAGGTACAGCACGCCGTCGGTGAATGAATTAAGGAACTCTGCATCGTGCGAAATGACCAAGCAGCTCTTTTGGTACGCCTTAAGGAAATCCGTCAGATGCTCAATACCTGCGGTATCGAGGTTATTCGTTGGCTCATCAAGCAAGAGGAGATCTGGATCCTGGATAAGGGCGCTCGCAAGTAGAAGGCGAGCCTGCTGACCGCCTGAAAAGGAACTGACGAGCCGTTCCTTGGGTGCGTGAAGATTCACGACATCGAGCACCGCATCTATCTTTGGATCTATATCGTAGACCTTTTTGCTGAAGGATGCCTCAAAGAACTCTCGGATGGAGCGTTCACGAAGCGCAGGCGGTATGACCTGGGCTGCCATAGCAATCGAGACACCGCGGGGGATTTGGATCTTGCCATGCTCTGGGGTGAGCTCGCCCGTTATCAATTTGAAGATAGTCGATTTCCCTGCTCCGTTCTGACCCATGAGAGTCACTTTCATGCCTGAGCGTAGAGAAAAATCCACCTCATCAAGGATGGGATGGTTGTGTCCGTATTCAAAGGACGCCTCCTCAAACCGCACGATTACTTCTTTGGGACCCGCAGCAGGGCCACGTTCTTTCGAACCCGATCCGCTCATATCTACTAGGTCGCTTTCTTCCCTTCAACGGGACGTACGCGAAGCCAGTCCATGATTTGTTTGCGATGAGCGGCAAGTGTCCATGCACCCTCGTCTTTGAATGCCTGTGCATGTCCTTCGCGATATTCCTCAAGCGAAGCGCGTGTAGCACGCGGAAAAGTCTCCGGAAGCCCCTCATTGTAGAGTACGAGGAACTCAGCAAGGGTACGGGGCCGTTCACTGCGCTCACGATCGAGATCAAGCAACTTCATTGGAATCGATTATACCATAAGACCCGAGGGGTGTCAGGTAGTCCCACGTCTTCATACAAACTACGCGTGCATCGGTATACTGCTGATATATGAACATCGACTTCGCACAACTTCCCAAATCGCTCGCTGACACCATATCCATTAATTACACTCAACATCATTTCCTTCTTGCGTTCAGCTCCGGCCAGAATGTTATGGCGTTCGCGTTGCCACCTGAGCTCATGAAAGCATTTGCGGCTGGACTTCCCGCTAAATTGGCAGAATACGAGGAGAAGTTCGGCACCATAGACCCAGCGGGTGCTGAGGGCGGTATCCAAAGTCCTATTCAGATTGCATAGGAGAGACACTTCCCTGTCGGTAAGAGCTCACATTTTGATTCGTCGAAGACAGATAGTAGAGTAAATACCAGGTAAATTAGTACGAGGGGTTGATCTCATGTCTGCCACGCCCGCCATCAGGACTTCGCAAAAGCCTCCGGCAGTAGGAGGCGACGGTGCGCTACGCGACACCTGTCCGCACTGCACGCAGCTCGTGTTTTGCTACGGTCCAAATCGTAGCAACCTACGGCTCGAGGATCATGATCTGCCGGCCAACGGGTCGACGGAAGTTCGCAGGTGTTCTGGATCGGGGACGGTCCCGAAGAACCCGCACTGTTAACGCCATCGCCTGACCACTGAAGGAGCCCCCGGCCCCTTGCGGTCGGGCGGTTTCTTTTTAGTACGGGATCAAGTACCCTTCCGGTAGGCGCTTTCGCCGCGCCAGATAGAGGAGAATCCGTGGTGAAAGACCTGCCCTTTCAAAAAGTGATCGTTGCTCGATTTACGGGTGACGGGATCTGCATCAAGAACCCATGGGTGGATGTCGAGCTATATCCTCGAGTACCACTCTATTTCTTCGCCGGCCCGATCCTCGGCGCGCCCGACTGGCAGCTGGAGCTCTTCCGACTGCTCCAAGCTAGACTACGCTGCTTCATCGCCGTCATTCCGACGCGCTATCCGACGTCCCATCCACTCTATCCGCATCGTCTGGATGGTGTTCCGGACTACTTCAAGCGGCAACGTCGCTTCGAAGCCTACTACATCAAGCTGGCCCGCGAAGCGCTGCGAAAGCACCCGGGCGGCGGGGCCCTCCTGTTCAACCTCTGCTGCCAAGTGGAGCCGAGACAGGATGGAAGACCCTACGGCACCGACTCGTGGCGTGAAGCCGCGGAGACCTACACACGCCTTGAATACGAAGAGGATCTCTGCGTGCTGGTGCGGGCCCAAGAAGGTTTTCCTGGAAGTGATGTGCTGCACGATTGCTTCAACGAAGCAACCGGTGGCACGTTCCCGTTCTATGCGACGCTCGCTGAGCTCGCCTTTGAAGCAGCCAGACTCGCCCCGGAAGACGCGTTGGTATAGTTCCCAGTTCCGTCAAATTCAGAGAAGGCGCCAAGGAGAAATCTGCAGCGCCTTTTCACATTAATTCGGCAAAATGTCGCGAAGCTCCTGCGAATTATAGAAATTACCCGCGAGTTCTCCAAAGCTGTACGTATGACCACCGGTAGTAATAGGTGCTCCAGCAGTCTTTGGATCTGCCTTTGGACTCGATGCGGCGAATCCTATGTTGAACAGCGTTGCGACAATCTCCGGTCGCGCGGATATCGGGTGCCCAGCACGCTCCCATTGCATCTGTATCTCCTTAAGGTAGATAGCGGTGTAGAGGTACGAGTAATAGTGGTCCTTTGCATCCGTAAGCCGTTTATACAGTTCCGCGTCCCGATCTACACCCGCTTGGTACGCTAGGCGCTCGGCATGGCCAGGGCCGGGATAAAAGGCGGAGTTAGGATCTGCTGCATACTTTTCAATGTCACGCGCAGTCTCCTGTTTGATGCCAGAAACTCCAAGAGAGAATTGGGAAAGCGAACCAAGTATCTTGAGCGGTTCGAAATAGCGCTTAAACACTTCGCGTTCAGAGGTGAAGAAGCGTATTTGCTCTGGCACGACGACTGCTGCAATGAGTCGGGGTGAGACACCGGTCTCCCGCCCAACACGAGTAATGAGTGCAGCGTCCTTGGTGAGTCCTCCTGCAACTACTGCCCATTCAGGAGTTTCATTCCATGCGCACTCACGTGCGTTGGTCGTGCAGGGCGGTACAGACATCTTTGCCTCCGCTGACTTCCCTGTTGGGAGAAAGAAAGAGTTTCGTTCCTCGATGGAGCCTCGGACATTCAAAAGTCCGAACTGCATAGCAATAAATACCGCCGTAAAGGCAAGGCCGATGAGTGCAAATATGCCAACCGCAAATGCGGCGAAAATACGCAGGCTCTTCTTCATGCAATGTCTTCTTTGTAGCAGAAGAAGTCAGTAATGAAAACCAAAGGGCTCGCCGTTTCCAGCGAGCCCCGGGGTTTTGATCATGACCAGATTCTCCCACTATTCGCGTTTGTGCCGTTTGCAACGGCGATGAGCAGCGAGCTGTGCGGATCCAGTGGCAGGCGCAGCTTTTCGGGGTCATAGAAGACCCACACCGGTGCCTCCAGCGCGTCGGCCACCTGTTGGAGCCGAGCGGCGTAGACACGGTTTGCGGCGCACTCCCACTTTTGCACTTGCTGCGAGCGCACACCGACACGCGCGCCGAGTTCGATTTGCGACATCCCTCTCCAGCGCCTGATGCGCCGGATACGAATGCCGATCGCCACGTCGTCGTGGGTGATGGACCTCTTACTCTCCGAAACCGCTACGTGCGGCGCGACCAAAGCGGTCATGGACATGGCTAAACCCTTCCCTCAAACAAGCCAGTCCGTACTGTAAAACAAAAGTACGTGAAGGTCAAATGAAGTCCTACTTCACCTGCTTCACCACTGACCACATCCCTGGGTCTGATCCCCCATCCATCTTGAATACGGCAACGCCGCGGACGCCGAGTTTCTTGGCAAGTGCCACCTTGTCCCCTATTGCTTTCGCATCACTCCACCAGAGCATATAAAACGGTGACTGCTTTGATTCAGCTTTTGCGATTTGAAGTGCACCGATCGCCGCCAGCAGACTCGAAGGAGTTCCTGCGGGAGCTCGTGCGGCAAGCTGGCTTTGAGTCGGGAGCCCCACATTTGAAAGTGATTTAGGGACATACGTAAAGGAAAGTTCGCCAGCCGCATTTCTTGCAGGTGTTATGCCAAGAGAAGTAGCAAGATCAGTTGCGTACTTGGGATTGAATGCCTCGAGGAGGTCGTAGCGATATCCAGAGCCATCTGAATACGGCATGACCTGATAGATATAGCCATAGGTCGCAATACCAATCATTATTTTTGATTTGCTGATGTCCTTAGCAGTAAAGTTCACTACTTTCTCTACCCATTTGGGATCTGCGACAGGAGAATAGAGTCCTTTACTATTTGCTGCGTTTAGCTTGATATCTGCCGACTGCTGATCATAGGTCATCAACTTCACCCGATCGCAGTACTTATTGATTGCCTTGTAGTCATTGGCATATTCAAGATCCTTGGGAATGGTCTTGTAGAGCGAGTCCGGAGGAGTACGCGCCTCAATAGTACACATCACCCACTTGTCGCCCATCTTGGTGTAGAGCTCCTTGAGGAAGGCGGAGTAATTATCACGATCCTCCGCACGCTTCCCTTCGTAGTCGATATCGACGCCGTCAAAGTTGTTTTCCTTCACCATCTTCACGATGGCGCTCACATGCCGCGCCCGTTTCTTTTTGTCGCCGAGCACGTCAGCGATTGCCTGCGTGTCACTCCACATCACGGTGGGAATAACACGAACTTTCTTCGCTTTTGCTTCTTGTATGAATGTGTCCCAATTCCCCTTCTCGATCCCAGCCGCATCGTACAAGCTTCCGTCCTTTTTTACGGTATAGCCAAATGGATTCACTTCAGTCATTTGTGACAAACGCGGAAGCACATCTGCAGTACCGGTAGCAACTCGCCAATATGGTATCCATCCGGACACTTCAAATTTTGCTGTTGCTGCATGTGCCGTACCCGGCATCACGTTAAAAAGCATGGCTGCGAGCGCAAAGATAAGTGCGAGCTCGACGAGTATGAGAAATTGACGGGGGTACAAGTGCATGACGTATCGTTAGTATAACAAAAGGACGGATACAGGCCGGAAGTAGATCTTACTTCCGGCCTGTATGTAGACGCCGCAGAAAGCGGAATCTTTCTTACTTATTTATTCAGAGCGAGTTCTCGACTCGTATAGAGTCGTTCGAGCTCTTCTTGGGTATCTGGAATGCGTGAGAGCGGGATATGTCCAATCACTTCCACTGTCACGCCACGGCATACTCCAAGCGCAATACCTGGATTATGGGTCTTACCCGCAACCTTCACCGTGTCAGTGGCGTCGAGTTCGACGTCGATACGCTTCTCCCAACGGGAGTGCATGGAGTCCGCTATGACTCGATAGCCAATTAGGTGTTCAACCTTACCGAAGTTACAACTCGGAGAGTCCTTTGCGGTACGTGTGATCTTCACGACGGTACCGAACGGAAGTTCATCCGCAAGGTCGGCTGAGCGAGCAGCGATGACCTCGTGGTTCGAGGGCAGGCCACTTGCCGTCGTCGACGGATCACCGTCCGTTTGTTCCGGGACGGCATTGTACGCGGTCAGAGTGACTTCGTAGGAGGCGGTGGCGGACTCTTGGCGAGTCGCCACCTTCCTAGGGGAAGGTTCTTCCTGCGCGGGACCTGCGCTCGGCGTCGTGGAAGCTACCACGTGCGCCGGTGCGCTGTTCCCTGGCAAAAAAAGAATCCCCATTACTAGGGCTGTTGCGATGAGGTTCATAGCGGAAGCCGAAAAACGGCCTCGTTGGGCCATACTAGCAGATATAGCTTCTTTTGTCAACCCCTCCGGAGGACTGGTGGGCTAAGTACAAGTGGCCTTTTTTGAGAATTGCAAGTCTAGAAAAAGCTCAGATATATGGCTTTATAAAGCCATATTCTCGACAAACAGGCCAGAATATGGCCTTGCCTCTTAGCCCGGAATCACCCCCTGAACGGTGGCGATAAACGCTCGTGTCCAATCGACGAGAATATGCCACCCGGTCTTCACCAAGTGCCACACGAAGGTGAAATTGTCTTGTCCCGTCGGAGATTCGACAATGCCTCGGATAGAGATACCGAAGAAGGACAGGGCGAGTATAAGAATGGCGAGAATGATGATGAAGCGGACCATATGAACGATTATACCCTAGCTCCCCACACTTGTTACGGCTGCTTCGGAGAGTGTGGGGGTGGTGAATATGAGGTGATCAGCAGTCGTAAAAAGCGTCCCCATGAGTGCAATCAGGCAGAGTGCAACTGCCACGTGACGCAGGTGTCGGCGCTTCCATTCAAGGCCAGTCTGAATTAAAAGCGCAGCGAGTATAAGGAAGCCAAATAGATAATATGAATACTGAAGTGTCGATCGCGGAGAAGCGGCAAGGGCATTCCATAGGCGCATACTGCCAGTCGGTTCTGCTACCGGGACGATGGTCGGTGCAGCCTCTTTACTAACCGTAGGTTCAGCAGGCAGCTCCTGAACCAGTACTTCTTCGGGTGCAGCCTCTTCGCTTGCACCAAGTACTGCAGGAGTTTCTACCAATGCCTGCTTTGTAGCGGGTGTTGTCGCTTTTGGCGGCGGTGCGGTCGAAGTTGTTGAGGGATTGGGAGTCCCAAACACTTGCACGACGAAGGTGGTCTTCTCACCTTTATACATACCTACGGCTGTAGCAATCCCGACTTCCGTGAATTTACCGTTCAGAAGGTTCGCACGATGCGTTGGCGACTTCATCCATGCAGCCTCAACTGCTGCTGAGTCACTGAAGTTAACCGCCAGATTCTCCCCGGCATAGGTATAGACGTATCCACCTTGTTTGAGCCAGTACCATGGCGTCTTACCGTCCGGTGAGGTATGCGCGAAGTACCCATTCTGTGCCATGTCATTTGCTTTGGCTTGAGCAATCGCGGTGAGCTTTGGATTTACGGTCAACTTCCCCACCCCGTTACGGGTGCGATCAGTATTGGTAAGCTCGGTAAGCACCGAAGTGACCACGGCAGCTTGCTGGCCGTTTTGTATGAGTGAGGCGTCGAGGGTTGAAGCGATAAACACGAGGATGATGACCGCTCCAGCACCAAGTGCGGCGAATTCCCCCGCGAGCAGAAGAGAATAATCCCGAGCCGTGAGCTTGCGCTTCATTGTACCTTCATCCGTGCGGTGTCGCCACCTTCCCTTTCGGATATACTCCCAGTATGCCACGACCTGAAATACATCCGGCACTTACGCACTTCAAACGCGTCGATCCCATTCTCCACGGGCATGCAAAGCGTCATGCTCCTGCCATTCTTAACGCAAAAGGCCATCGACGGGGCTATACAAAGCTCTTTGCAACGCTTGCTGGCTCCATTGTCTCCCAGCAGCTCTCCACCAAAGCTGCCGATACCATCTGGGGACGCCTCCAGAACGCGTGCGGTGGTGAGGTGACGCCAGAAGCAATCAAAAAGCTCCGCCTCCCTACCATGCGTAAAGCAGGGCTTTCGGCCGCAAAGGCAAAATCCCTCAAGGAACTTGCTAAAGCCATTGAATCCGGTTCAGTCGACTTCAAGCGTCTTGCTCGCCTCCCAGAAGAAGAAGCAATCGCTGAACTTACCCGCGTGTGGGGTATCGGTAGATGGACAGCGGAAATGTTTCTGATGTTCGCACTCAATCGCGAGGATATCTTCTCACCCGGCGACCTTGGTCTCCTGCGTGCGATGGAAGAACTCTATGGCATTCCGAAGAATAGTGAGCGGCAGGTATATATCCAAATAGCGGAACGGTGGGCACCACATCGCACCTTCGCGTGCCGTGTACTTTGGCGCGTCAGAGATGTACCCAGCCCTCAGGTACTTACCGACTAACTCTCCCGTCCGGACGCGATCCGCATGTATTTGTAGAGCCAATAGAAACTCACGAGATACAGCAGACTCTCAAGCCCAATATCGGCATATCCGTAGGTGTCAGGATCGAGCGCACCAACTAATGTGGCTATAAGGAATAGTACGAATCCAATAACCAATACGAGAATCGCAATCGGAGTGTTGAGTGAAATAAAGCGATACCAGTATCGTTTTCCGTCCCCTTGCCGGTTCGCATAATAGGCGATCACAAATGATGCGATCGTCGTTAGTGCGATCAGAGTCTTGTCCACAATTTCAACTGTTGAATCAGCGTATGTGTACGCATCCCAAAACCCAGTCAAGAGAGCAACGGCGGAACCGAGACCAAGCAAGAATAGAGCAATATACGCAATGAATTCTGCTTTTCCGATCTTGTCTGCCCGTAGATCCCGAGCCATTCTCCCTGGATGAAGTAAGCGCATGATAGCGGTCGGTTATGAATACTTCTATACTACAACGTATAAAAAGACTCGCCCCGGGACACAGGGCGAGCAAGGGGAAAGTCGGTTCTCATCTTATAGCTCGATACCGACGAGCGCGGCCAGGCTTTTCGCCCGTACCGCAAGCGGGACTTCGGGAACCACACAGGCGCGGATGCCCCAGCGGTAGCCGGTAAGCCAGGCGTCGATCTTGCGGTAGCCCATGCCGAGGCTCCGATACACGCGGGCCCGGTGCCTCGGGTCTGCGACCTGGTGGGCCTTGTGGGAGCACCGCCGCAGGATGTCGAGAGCGCCCAATCGGTTCCCGTCCTCCAGATAGAACGATGCCGACGTGAGGGCGAGCAGGTATGGCGTGTGGTGCGTCTCGTCCTGCACCAGTCCCGTTCCCGCTTTGATGAGCTCCTGTGCGAGCGTTCGGGCTTCTAGCCGTGCCGTCTGCCACAGTGTGCGCCGTCTGCTGAGCCAGGCGAGATGGGATGCGAGTGTCTCAGCCCGATTGGCGATTTCAAGCGAGGACTGCACCTCAGGGTCTCCTCCGGGCACGAGGAACTTCTTCGCATAGCCCACCAGTTCAGGCCGCAGGTCGTCCAGCTCCCGCGCGAACTTCTTGATGTAGCGGAAGCTATAGAGAGCGACCGCAAGCGTGATCAAGTTCTCGGTGCTCGGCTGAAGCTGGTACGCGCTACGCGCTGTGGCGACCGCGTGTGGGTCTCCTCCCCAGGTACGCTCACTATCAGTTGGAACCTGTCTCCATTTCACGGCTCAATCTCCATCGGTTGATCCGATCCGAAGGCACAATGCCACAAATTGTTAGGAGTGTACATGATTGCAAGATCTTCATTATTTCAAGCGCTATACTTTTTGCATGCAATCAAAACTTCTCATTGGCGTGCTGGGTATCGCTGTACTAGGAATGTTGGCGTTCATTGTATGGAAGCTCCCGGGGTACCTTCAAGAAAATGCAGAGATGGTAACTCCGGGAATCACTAATACGAATACGCCAGCGGCAGTATCCGGTAAAACATATACGGATCCGCTGAGCCGTATGCGATTCACGTATCCAGAAGGCTCTACCGTTACGCACGAAGCTGGATGGCGGGATGAATACTTTGATCTTGTGATCGCTGGACCGGGGACGCGCGCCGAGATTCATGCAGAGCATACTGGTGGATCACTCCCGCAGTGTTTCCTCGGGCTTTGTGATGCAAACGGAACAAGAGAGAAATATGGGAGCAACGAATGGGTACACCTTGGAAAGCCATTGGTGTGTGCTGCCGATCGCTGCCCGCAAAACCAGGAAGTGTACCGAGCTTCGGTGCTCAGTTGGACGTACTACGCCATTTTCCCAACCGAGCAAGAAGCTCGAACTATTCTTTCTACCCTCCAGTTCCTCTAGAGGTAAATAAGGGGGTTGAGGTACGCCTGCGGTGGTGCAATCGGAATGGTCACCGTGTACCCGCTCTTACACGTGTATTGCTTGAACGTCACATTCTGTGAGCTGTATACCGTAAAGTGGAGGTGCGGCCCCGTTGCATACCCGGTCATACCTGCGTACCCAATGACCTGACCGGTGGCAACCGATGAACCCTTCGATACACTGATCTGCGAGAGGTGCGCATACAGCGTGGTGAGCCCATTGGCATGCTTGATGAGCACCCATTTTCCATACTGACAGTTCTGCACCGCTCCCTGGTTCACTTCTATGACGGTACCAGAGAGCGCTGCCTTTATGGGAGTACCTACCGATGCACCAAAGTCCACACCATCGTGCGTTCCTGAAGCATACAAACGACCGGAATCAGAGGTGCGCCCGAACTGTTGGGTGATGCGCACGGAATCGAGCGGCCAGCGAAGGATGCCCTTCCCTGCTGGAGGAACACTCTTGGGATCACCGATGTACTTCAACTTTGAAGAAAGATCGAAGAGTGCCGCCTCAAACGAAGCCTGCTCCGCTCGCTTCTGATTGATGAGCTTTTGATATTCGCTCTCCTGGTTCTTGGTTTGGGTGAGGAGTCGATTCTTTTCTGCAACGGTCACGTCAACCGCTTTCTTCTGGGTTCCTAAATCAGTTGTTACCGATACCAACTTCTGCTGAGTCTGAGTAACGGCGTGCTGCTGAGCTGAGAGTTGTTGTTTAACACTTGCGAGTTCTTGAGTATGATCGCGCAGTGCCTCGTTCAGTGACATGGATGCATCGATGGCACGCCACAATTCACCAACATCCTGCGTTGAGAAGAACTGCTCAACTAGTGTTGCTTCGTCGGTTGCGGCAAGATCACGAAGCGACTTGGCAATCGTCCGTTTGTTAAGATTGATGGACTGTTCTTTATCAGCGATCTGATACCCCAGCTGCTTCAGTTCCAATGTGAGTGCTGAAATCTGTCGTTGCAGTGACTGAATCTTCGCCGTGAGTGCCTTGCGCTGTGTGTCGAGCGACTTAATGGAGGTCGTGAGTGATGCCTTTTGGGTACCCAGTGCATCAAGCTGTTTCTGATACAGCGCAATCTCCTTCTCCAGATCCGAAATCTTCTTATTATGCTCACTGATCTGCTGTTGAATCTCACTTGCCGTCTGCGCGCCAGCACGCTCGGCAAACGGAATGGCGACAATCAGCGCGCACGCGAGCAGGAGAACGGGGAGGGCAAATGAACGCGCCTGCATAGAGCAATTATAGGACAGCAGACGGTTCCCGTGAACCGTACTTACGCAATCAGTTCTAGAGCAATTCGAATGCGAGAAACTGATTCCTCGGTACCGAGTATATGAATGAGCGTAAAGGGATCCGGGGATCGCTCCTGACCGGAGAGGGCGTAGCGCAACGGCCAGAGCGCTGCTCCCCTCCCCCCCTCATCCTTCGGGATGGTATCTGCGTACGGCATAAGTGTTTCCTTGATTCCTTCAACGTCTAGACCTGCTGGTAGGCCCTCTACAAGCCTCACAAAGGCCTCCAAATGAGCCTTGGTGGCTTCTGGCGTACCCTTTTCACTCAGTACCTGCTCGCGAAGCGTTGGCCGCGCAAAAAGACAGGCAAGCTCTCCTTGGAGCATGTCCCTCGCCTCCTTGAATGTTGCTGCGCGTTCCTTAAGAAGCGGCACGGCAGCCATAAGTCGAGCCATATCCGGAGCCACGAGCCCGCCTGCTTCAATGAACGCTTCATCAGAGAGCCGGCGCATCCATTCACGATTGATGTGGAGCAGTTTGCGTTCATCGAACGCTCCCCCACCCTTCTGCACCCGAGACAAATCGAATGAAGAAATGAGCTCTTCATCTGAAAGTAGTTCTTGATCGGTTCCCGGATTCCATCCAATGAGTGCAAGGAAGTTGCGTAGTGCTTGTGGGAGATATCCTTCGTCACGATATTCGAGTATGTCTTTTGCTCCGTCACGCTTCGATAGTTTCTTGGTGCCATCTGGCCCAAGAATGACTGGCATCGTTGCAAACACGGGGGGAGCGGTATCGAGTGCTTCGTAGAGAGAAAGGAACTTGGGGGTTGATGCAATAAACTCCTCTCCACGCATTACGTGGGTGATTCCCATTTCAATATCATCGATGACATGCGCAAAGTTGTATGTTGGGAAACCATCGGACTTGATGAGAATGAAGTCATCGAGTGCTTCCTCTCCTGCCGAAAGCTCGCCACGCACCGCATCCGTCCAGGTGTACCGTTTTATGTCCGGAACTCTGAATCGAAGTGGCTTGGTGCCGTCCCATTCCTCAAGCTGCTCTGGCCTATGCTCTCGATATAGAAACGGACGCTTCTCAGCTTCTGCGGTGGCTCTGAGTGTCTCTACTTCTTCCTCTGTATAGGGATCAGGATACGCGAGTCCGGCGGCAATCAATTGATCCGCGTATCGTTTGTAGAGTTCTAGTCTTCCCGACTGGAAATACGGATCATGAGGGCCGCTGATATCTGGACCTTCGTCATATTCGATGCCGAGCCAACGAAGTGACTCAATAATGTGTCCCACTGAACCTTCCACCTCGCGCTCCTGATCAGTGTCCTCAATGCGTAGGATGAACTGGCCACCATGCTTTCGCGCAAACAGCCAGGCAAAGAGCGCGGTGCGTACGCTCCCTACATGCATGAAGCCGGTAGGACTCGGGGCGAAGCGGGTTCTCACAGTCATAGTTAGGACGTCATCGTAGCCGCATCTGGTTCATGAGACAAGGCAATCGAAAGTACCTCCTCGGCAATCATTCGGGCAGCCTCAGGGTTGGCAAAATCCGCCCCTTTTGCGCTCATACTGGCGATGAGCGCAGGATCGGTCGCAATGCGCCTGGCTTCGCTCGCAAAGACGTGCGGGGTCATGTTCGCCTCTTCTAGCACCACCGCGGCTCCGGTACGGGCATAGGCATAGGCGTTGGTGCGTTGGTCGTGGCTGATTTCCTCAGGGATCGGGATAAGGATAGCTGGTCGCTTCCACAGAGAAATTTCAGAGATGGCAGTGGAGCCTGCACGTGAAATGACCAGCGTTGCGGCACCGGCCGCCCGTCGCAGTGACAGCGCATTGAGGTATGGAAAGACGTGATAGCGACTCTTGTGCTCCGCTCCCTCAAGTACTACCGAACTGGTGTTTTCAACGCTCACGAAGTTATCCTTTCCGGTCTGATGAATGATATTGGCAAAACTAACGAGCTCTGGAAGTGCTGACAGCACGGTCTCATTGATACGTTGTGACCCCGATGAGCCACCGAGAATAAGAATGGTGGGAACAGCGCGATCAAGTCCCAACTCCTGAAATGCTCCTTCGGGGTCGGTATATGCCACTTCGCGTCTGATAGGAATGCCGATGCGTGCAATACGGTCTTGGACTCGTGCTGGGAAAAAGCTGCGTGCCGACTCAAATGCAAGTGCAATGCGTGCAGCATGCTTCCCTGCAAGAAGATTGGCACGTCCTGGCTTGGCATCAGACTCATGAATGACAACCGGAATCCGGAGTATGTCCGCCGCAATCGTCACGGGTACGCTTGTGTAGCCGCCCTTCGATACCACAACGTCTGGATAGATGCGGAACAGTGTTATGAGCGCTGAAAGTACACCCCAGGCAGTAACAAACACATCAGTTACATTCTTAACACTGGCATACCGGCGCATTTTCCCTGCAGGGCAATATAGGTACTGAAGTTGGTTCTCAAAAAGCGCCTCGGGATCAAATGGCTTTGGTGCCATGAAGTACATACGAGGCGCAACAAGGTGTCGCTCGTTAACGATTTGGGTCACCGCTTCTGCGATGGCGATGATGGGATAGAAATGGCCGCCCGTGCCGCCTCCGGTGAAGACGATTTTCATACTGCGATGCTCGGATTGTAGCATCTAATGACTACGTCGTTTCGTGCGATGTGCGGCGATGTTGAGGATGATGCCAACCGCTGCGAGAGTAGCAAGGAGCGCAGTACCACCGTGCGATATAAACGGGAGCGGCAAGCCGGTGAGCGGAAAGATGGAGAGCATCGCTCCAATGTTTAGAAATGCGGAAATAGAGATAATGAGCGTAAGGCCAGCTGCGGCAAATGTTCCAAACGCACTTCCTGCTTCCGCTGCAATCATAAATCCACGCGCTGCAAACGCAGTGAACAGCAACACCAAGAAGACAGCACCAAGAAACCCAAACTCTTCGCTGTATACTGCAAATATTGAATCCCCCACTGGTTCTGGGAGGTAATTAAATTTCTGTACACTTTGGCCGAATCCGCGTCCCAAGAGCCCACCCGACCCAATGGCAATCAAAGACTGCTGAATCTGATACCCGCTTGCAAGTGAGTCATGTGCGGGATTAAAGAAGGTCTGGATACGTGCCAGGAGATAGGGACGCGCCATCACGAGTACCGTGAGTCCCATGAGTGCGACCACACCAATGATGGCGAAGTCGCGCAGTGGTGCACCGGCAATGAAATACATCGCGGCAGCGGTTGCACCGATAACCAGCACGGTTGAGGTATTCGGCTGCATGATAAGCAGGATGGCTGGAATACCGATAATTACGCCAAATCCAAGGAGACCGTAGCGAAATTCCGAGAGTTTTGACTTTACCTTCGCGAGATAGCCGGCGAACATAAGTACCACAGCAATTTTCAGAAACTCCGCCGGCTGCACCGTCACGGGTCCCAAATCAATCCAGCGGGTCGCTCCGTTCGCGTGGTGGCCGATACCAGGAATGAATACGGCGGCAGTTAGGAGAAGAGCGAAGATATAGAACGGTAAAACGCCTCGCAAGAGAATGGCGGGAGGCATAAAGCGTAGTGCGACAAGTGCGATCACGCCAGGGATAAGGCCAAGCACCAGCTGGGTGAGCGCCAAATGACCCACATTCGAATCTTGGCGGGCGAGAAGGCCCAGTGCTGCTGAAAGAAAGATTGCTGCTCCACCAATAACGAGGATTACGACAATGAGCACAAATGTCCTGTCCCCGAGGAGCTTCATGGACCAATTCTAACTCACGAAAACAGAACGGGTGGCTCACGTGTTCAGAATGTAAATGAGAAAAGCCTACGCCCGGTCGGGTTTCGGCTTCTTTCTCGCACTGCATCAGTGGATCTTTCGCTCACGGATGAGCTCGACGAGCGCTCGGTAGAACGCTGGCCTCTCGTTCCATTGGAGCTCGGTTCCTTCGAACAGGAGGTTGCGCAGTTCATCGTCGCTGAGCGCGGCGAGTCCGCTCTTTCGTTGTGCGATGTTCGCCGGCGAGACGTACCCCTGAAGGGAGTCGAGATGCGTTTGCAGGTGCATGAGGTAGATGGTCACATTGCGCTCGCCCTTCTCGATCAGGTTTTTCGAGATCTTGCTGATCAGGCTGCGAATCGCAGGATCACCCATAGAACGTACTGGGATGGAGTCCTGCGCTTTGTCTGCTGCTGCAGGACGCTTGAAAGGTACTACGGCCATATTGTTCTCCCCATGACCCGACGCCTCCATTGGACGCGTCATTAAAATGCCGCACTTTCGGAGAAACGTCAAGCTACCCGTCTACAACGCTTCGAATAGTTCTTTTACGCGATTGAAGTCATCCTTGATCTCCTCACGTACATCGTCAAAGAAGAGCTTTCGATAATAATCCCGATCGATCTTTTCAACTCCCCAGCGTTTGATATCCTCGCGCGACTCGCCTCTTTGAAGCATGGTAGCGATACCAAAGTCATAGAACCCTGTACAAAGATGTGCGAGCGCGTCTGCTGACGCCATCACCTTCCCCACTTCGGTTTTGGGGAGTCTGCCAGCCTTACAGCTATGAAATCTGATGGCATCATCAACAATGACCGCTTTTTCCTCCTCGCTAAATCCTGATTCATCCAGTAGCGTGCGTGCTATTTCAAAGCTTTTCTCCTCGTGTTGAGGATTCTCTCGTTCCATGACCGCATCAGCTATGTCGTGCAGCATAGCTGCGGCAGGAGCGAGTTCCGGTTGTACGCCAAAGCGTTCGGTAAGCTGCTCGGCATAGGTCGCCGCCACAAAGACGTGATGCTCCGCGAGCCAGTCAGCCCACGCCGCTCGATTCGGATCCTTCTGATCGTACAGTTCTTTAATTTTACTTCGCAACACCGACAATCGGTCCATATCAGTTATTTCAACAACGCAATCGCAATGCCAAAGATACCCGCAATGATGGTGATCACCCAATACCGCATGGTGACCTTGTATGCCGGCCATCCAACCGCTTCGAAATGGTGATGAATAGGTGCGATACGGAAGAGCTTCCGCTTGAATACTTTCTTGGAAATGACTTGGAGCACATTTGTAGCGACGGTGCCGGCAAGCGGAAATGCAATGATCGGAAGTACTGCAACGCCCACCCCCTCCCCGAGGACGTCAGCTGAAAACGCGGTAACCGCAAGCGCGACCGTGAGCGCCATACTGCCGGTTTCTGATAAGTAGAAACGGGCAGGTGGAATATTGAACCAAAGGAACGCAAAGAGTGCGCCTGCAACCGCGGCAGCAAATGCAGCCAGTGATACCTGGCTCTGTGCAAACGCAATGGCGGAGTATGCCATAAAAATAATTGCGAAGACGCCACCGGCTAATCCATCAATGCCATCGATGACTCCACCGGAGTACAGTGCAAGCGTCACGAGTATAAAGAAAGGAATAAAAAAGAGGCCCAGAGACAGTTCGCCAAAGAAAGGAATGCCAACGGAAGAGACTCCGAGCTTCTCATAGAACCACCAGCCAGAAAAGGCCGCAAGCGCACCTACCACTAAAAGTCGCCAGCGGAGTCGAAGTCCACCGTTCGATCGTGTCACTTCGAGAATATCATCAGCAAGACCAACTACGGCGCCAACGATAAGGGCAAAGAGCGGGAGCCAGGTCTGCTCCCGATTCACGAAATCAAGACTGGTGAACGGGCCACCAAACACCGCGGCAAGTGCTATGGCAAGGAGTGCGGTAAGCAATACCGCTCCCCACACCACAATTCCGCCCATACGTGGGGTGGATACTTCCCGTTCGCTATGAAGCGCATCGAACATAGGGGTGCCGGTATCGTCTCCCAATCCTTTTCCCTTCCCTGGTTTTTTCTTCCAGGCACGGTACGTGTAGAGATAGTGTGCGACGACCGGCGAAAGCAGGATGCCGATCACGAAGGCGACAACGAACGGTATGAGCACTTGGGCAGCGTCGAGAATCATGTCCTATGGATTTGATTCAGCAAAATGATCGAGCGTGCGGTCGACGAGCACGTCCACATCTCTAAATCGACCTTCACGAGTCGAACCGAGCACCACTACCGCAACTGGATGGTTGATACCAACATCAAATACCACCACTAAATTGCCTCCCGCCAGGTCAGTGAATCCGGTCTTTGAAAGTAATGGGTTCGGAATATGCACAATGCCTTGGTTGGTATTCGGGAGCGTATGAGTGTTGCCTCGACTGTCACGGATAGTAACCGACGATTCAATGGTAGAGCGCGCAATAGTGGGAGCTTCTTTCAAAAGCGCACCAGAAAGCTTCGCAACATCGAGTGCTGATCCGTATCCGCCTGAGACACTCTCACTGACATCAAGGCCCGTGCCGTTAAGTGCGTAGGTACGGGTCAGTCCCATGGCAGCAGCGGCGCTCGCGAGTAGTCCACGGTCATTTGTCCGACTCTCCCGTGCCGCTACCTCGGCAATTGCAGCTGCTGCGTCATTGGACGATGCGACCAGAGCGTACCGTGCAAGGTCCTCCACGGAAAACGTCTCTCCTTCGGTAAGTCCGCTATCACCCTCAGCGGCAAGCGCAGATGCGGTGATGGTAATGCGCGATTCAGGATCAAGCGCGGTTGCTGCAGCATAGGTCGTGAGAAGCTTCGTCAGTGATGCCAGTGGAAGCTGGTCATCGGCATTCTTCTCGAAGAGGGTGCGCCCGTACGCCAGATCGTAGACGACCGCTGCGTGTCCGATAAGTGAAAGTTTGTCATATGGGCTTGGGCGCGGCGGGGTCGTTGTTGCTTCCGATTGATGGGGGAGCGTCTTGGAGAGTTGTGTGCGACCATTCCCGAGTATTGGGATCATCATGATGCCAAAGCCGATGAGGCCCAGCGCTGCCATCACACCTGCCCCTGCTTGTCGACGCTTATTACGCACCTCAAGACGCTTTACGAGTTCTGCCAAATCTGGATGTTCAGCGCCTTTCATACTTCTTCAGCCTCACTTTTGGCTTCTTCAGCCGAAATTGCACTCGTGAACTCTGCATAGCGTGGCAAGTCTTCCTTCTTTGAAACCCCAAGATGTGCCAATGCATCAACGGTTGCTTTGTATCGCGCTCGTCGTTTGTCGTTAGCGTCCTCGGTGCGCTCAATGAGTCCTCGGAGCGTGAGAGATCGTATCGCAGCTGCCGAGTTTACTCCGCGCACCCAGTCGATCTCACCACGTGTCGCACTACCCCGGTATAGGATCATGGCAAGCGTCTCAAGGCTTGCTTTCCCCAAATCTCGTGACAACTCGCTTTCCCGGAGCTTCTTCACTACCGTACTCGCTTCCGCTGCGGTACGTACCTCAAGCTCGTCTTCAGTGGCTATAAGCGCAAGACCACTTTCAGACAGCGTTCGATCGAGCTCGGTGATAGCTTCATGCAAATCCTCCTTGGAGAGGTCGAGTATCTTGGTAAGTCGCGTCGTAGGAAGCGCCTCGCCGGCGGCAAAGAGTATAGCGAGAAGCCGGGCGGAATTGGTAAGCGCCATAGTCTCTACAGGATACCGCTTTACCGGGGCATCGAGAACCCCTTTCTGTCCCCGTATTAGCCGTACCGCGGTGTTGCCGGCGCAGTATTCGTGATGCGGATATCTGCAAAGGTGTCGTGTTGCTGTGCATCGACACTCCCCTGCTTCACGAGCTCAAGGAGTGCTAGGAATGACACGATGACTTCTACTCGCTCACTCGATCCCGCTGAGAACTCCTTAAAGGACATAGAAAGCTTTTGCTGAACACGTCCCAAAAGCCGCTCCATCATTTCTTCGATTGTGATCATGGTGCGCACCCGAGCTTCGGGAAGCTTTTCTTCTTTCTCAAGGGCAGCGAGCGCATCCGCGAGCGCCGATTCCAAATTCTTAAGAGAAAGATCGCCACTCGGTGCAAAGATTGGTTCAGGAGAACGCTCCCCTGCCGATACCATGACGGACCGCCCGAATATTCTTCCCAGCTCTCGCATCATTTCGCGCACCCGCTCATATTCAGCAAGTCTGCGCTTCAGTTCCTCAACGTCACTTTCTTCTTCCTCGGAAAGCTCAAGCTCTGGGATGAGAGACTTGGACTTAATGAGAAGCAGGGTCGCAGCAACGCCAATGAACTGCGCCGCATCCTCCATAGGAAACTTCGCCTGGGTACGCACGTGTTCGATATAGTCATCGGTTACCTGCGAAAGCGATATCTCGTTTACGGAGAGTTTGCGCTTTTCGATCAGTTCAAGCACCAATTCGAACGGACCTTCGTAGGATTCCGTTCGGAGATGCAATCCCGAGTCTTTTATTTCGAGTGCCATTGCTCGATAAATCGTATCAAGAGACGGACTGGTGCGCCTGCCGCTCCTTTGGACAACTCCTCTCCTGGTGCAGACGTCATGCGTGGAGCGATATCAAGATGTGCCCATGGACACTCAAGTTCTTTAGCGAATTGCCAGAGAAAGATGCCTCCCTCAATAGCACCTCCGTATCTCCCAGACTGACCCGTTCCGATGTTGGTAATATCGGCGAACGTGCCCTGGATGGCAGGTTCATACTCGTCCCAGAGTGGGAGCGGCCAGACATAGTCGCCACTCTCTTCTCCGAGCTCTTGAAGCTGCTTTGCGAGCTTCTCATCACGGCTCATCACGCCGCTTGCATAGAGGCCAAGTGCAGAGAGCGCTGCACCGGTAAGTGTTGCGGCATCAATGACTACCGCAGGCTTGAGTTTCTTTGCATAGGTAATAGCGTCGGCGAGAACGAGTCGTCCTTCCGCATCCGTGTTAAGTACCTCGATAGTTTTTCCGGACATTGAACGAAGGATGTCGCCAGGACGGTAGGCTTCGTTGCCGGGCATATTTTCGGCAGATGGAATGAGGGCAATAACGTTCTTCTTCAATTTCAAACGCGCTGCAAGCGCGATCGTATGTATGACCGCTGCCGCTCCCGACATATCCATGTGCATCTCATAGATGGAGGTTGAAGGTTTCAGATTGAGTCCCCCCGAATCGAACGTGATTCCCTTGCCGGCAAGTACGATCGGAGCCCCAGAGGCACCACGGTATTCCATGATGGTGAACGTGGGCGGATAGGTGGAACCTTTGCCCACTCCTAAAAGCGCACCCATACCGAGTTTCTGCATCTGTGCGACGGTAAGAGTCGTGACTGTGATGGGGAGTCCTTTGGCTGCAAGCTTTGCCGCCTGTGCGAGCCCTTTCGGGGTCATGTCGCCTCCGGGGGTATTAGCAAGTTCACGAGTCCTGTTCACTTCTTGTCCGACGGTTTGCCCTACCTTTGCTGCCTTCTCAATGCTCGCGGTCCACTGACCATACACGAGTATCTCTTCAACCTCAGTCCACCCCTCTTTTGGTTTCGATTTAAATCTCTTGTACTCAAAATTCGCCATCTCATATGCTTCAGCGGCAAGGCGCGCAAGTTCTTCCGGAGCAACGCGTTCCATACCCTTCATCAGCCAGGGCGAGTCAGCAAACGAAACAGCGATCTTCCGTTTCTTGAATGACTTTGCCGTAGTGATTACGGAACGACACAGGGTGATGAATGTACGACGGGTGAGCGGTGTCGCTACACCGATCTCAATCATCTCAACACCGTTTTCACGCACCAATCGCCTCACTCCCTTCTCCTTCACGAACACGATTCGCGCATGGGTTTTTGGTGCCTTCTCGATACTTCCTTTACTGAGAGTAATTTTCATAGTTATTAACTCGGCGTATCGGTTGAAAGGAGCTGGTCAATGCGATTGATGTCACGCGGGAAGAGTGTCGCTTCCTTTACGTTTGCGAGACCGAGGAACTTTGCTGTGAGTCGTTCAAGTCCCATACCCCATCCGCCATGTGGCGGCATCCCGTATTTGAAGGCCTGCAGATAGAACGAGAATTGGTCGGGATCGAGTCCCTTCATGCGTATGCCGTCGATGAGGTTCTGGTACTCATGACGTCGCTGGCCACCCGTGGTTATTTCAACTCCTCGGAACAAGAGGTCGAAGCTTTTAGTGAACCCTGGATCCTCCGGATCCTCCATGGTGTACATGGGACGCTTAGCAACGGGATAGTGGGTGATGAATATAAAATCTGAGTCGTGCTCTTTCTTTGCCCACTCACAGAGCCAGCGTTCATCCTCGGGCTCAAGGTCCGGCTCCTGTCGATTGTCCTTCCCAGTTTCTGTAAAGATGATCTCCTGCGCTTCACGAAGCTTGAGACGCGGTATTTCATTTGGCACTTCAGGTATCTCTGCGCCAAGGAGTGCGAATTCAGCAGCAACTGTCTTCTTCAAGTGTTCTGAAACATGCTGCATGAGTCGATTCTCAACCTGCATCACATCGAGGTGGCTTTCAATGAACCCCATCTCCGCATCGAGAGAGGTGTATTCATTGAGGTGCCGCGAAGTGCTGTGCTTCTCGGCGCGAAATACGATACCGCTCGAATAGACACGCTCGAACACCCCTACCATGATTTGCTTATACAGTTGAGGTGAGGTAGCAAGATGTGCGGTCTTGCCATAGAAATATGGAACCTCAAACACTTCCCCGCTTCCTTCTGCGTCGTCTCCAATCAGTTTCGGTGCTTGAAATTCAGTAAATCCATCGCTGTTAAGAAATTCACGGTATGCCTTTAGGATCTCACTCTGTACCTTGAACACCGCACGTGCACGCTTGCTGCGAAGCGTGAGCGGTAAATGATCCAGGTACGTATCAAGATTAAGTTCTCCTTCAAATTCAAATGGCACTGGCTCGGCTTCTGCGAGCACCCGCATGCCAGTTATTTCGAGTTCGATATCACCGTTCTGCTTATCCGCTTGTATGTTCTTCTCCGGGCGTTGATTCACGATCCCTTCGACTGCAACTACGAATTGATTGCGTACCTCTTTTGCAGTATCGATAGCGGCTGAACCGGGAAGCACGACTCCCTGGACATATCCTGTGGCGTCTCGGAAATCAAAAAAGACGAGCTTGCCCTGATCTCGACGCACGTCTACGGAGCCGGCAACAGATACGGTCTCTCCTACATGGCGAGCTAGCTCGCCTATCGCTATACGGCCTTGCATAGCTACTAAAATACCACGAAAGCGCGAGTATCAGGCCACGCCAATAGCACGGCGCACGTCCCGCATTTTTTGATCAGCTCGACTACGCGCTTCGTCTCGCCCTCGAGCCAGGACCGCTTCAACCGCACCGGAATCCGCATCAAGTGCTTGGTATCGCTCGCGCATAGGGGCAATGAAGGCATTGAGGTCTTCAACTAACGCTTCTTTAAGAATCTTGTACTGACCCTTGTTCTCTTCATACAGCTTCTTCAATTCGCTCTCACTCTTCAACAGCTTATGAATGGCGTAGACGTGTTCTGGGTACTTACCAGAAGAGTCGGTGACTATACTCATCACTGCCTTTGTGATCTCTTCGCTCGAAGCAAACAGAGGAATGGTGTTGCCGTAGCTCTTACTCATTTTTTGACCGTCGGTTCCTGGGACGACTGCAACCGCAGGCAGGATTCGTTCTTCCGGTAGTTTGAAGGTCTCGCCGAAGATACGATTGAATTTCTGTGCCGTATCGCGTGCATACTCTACGTGCTGTTTCTGGTCTTGTCCGACCGGTACGACAGCACTGTCGTACAGGAGAATGTCGGCTGCCATGAGCATGGGGTAGTTAAAAGTACCTACGTTTATTTCTTTATCCCGTGCCTCCGCATCCTTGAATGCATGTGCGCGCATGAGGTACGGCATGGTGGTGATCGTGTCGAAAATCCAGGCGAGCTCGGTATGTGCTGGCACGTCTGATTGCTTGAAGATGGTCACTCGTTCGGGATCCAATCCGATCGCTAGAAGCGTGCGGGCGAGCTCCATCGTAAGTGCGTGCATCTGGGAGGCATCCTGGATGAAGTTAAGTGCGTGATAGTCCGCGATCATGAGGTAGCAGTCGTGCTTCCCTTCCTCCTGAAGGTCGACCCACTGCTTGAGTGCCCCGAAATAATTACCAATATGTGCAGTCCCCGTTGGCTTCATGCCGGACAGGAGAATAGGCTTCTCTTTCATGGGAAAACGATAGCATAAAAAGGAGCCGCGCCTTGGGGGGCGCGGCAGATCTCTTCCAGTTTGTTGGTGGTTCTTCCGCTAGTCCTCTGCGAGGAGGACAGCGAAAGTATTTGGCCCTTCACGCACCGTCATGAAGACGCCATGAAAGTCCACGTCGTGCGCCACTTGCGCTGAGATGATGTCATAGGTGTGGTGGCCAGTTGACCTGGCCAGACTGGCCTCCAGCTCAGCGATTTCTTCGTTGTACTGGCGTCGGCGATAGCAAGCCGATTCGTATTCGCTTATCGCCGACTTGTCGTCTGCCAGTACGTTCGGTTCGAGCAGCCTGATCTGGGCTTCCAGAACTTGGAGCTCGGACCGACAAAGGGCAAGGCGTTCTGAGTCGCCTTTTAGCACCAATTTGCGTTCGTCCATGGTCCGCTCCCACTTGAAGATCGGTACCGGTACCGTGCCGGCATGATTCGTAGAACCTATCACTAAGGTCCTAGGTTGCCAACTAAAGGAACCAAGATCCCTATTCGGGATCTTTCGTGTGCACCGTGGCTTGAGTCTTATCGAACTTCTGTAGGTGTATGTGTTGTAGAGAAGTCCCCCAAGTCCCCCAAGTCCACCACTCGAAGATTGCAGCGGTGTCGACTGAACACGGGCGGCTTCCCTCAGCCCGTGTTCAGCCACAAGACATCCGCTGCAAATACTTGTTCCGGCTTGGCACATTCGTCCGCCTACCGTAGGGCCAGGAATGGCGCGAGCATGCACGCATGCCCGAGCTACCCGGCGATCTTCTCCTCGACCGCTACCTACCCGATGCGACGAATGAGGAACGTAGTGAGGCGCGTCAAAACCTCTGTGCCTTCGCCAAAGCTATGAAGAACCTCGGCGCAGAGCATCGGAACTACCGCTGGCAGATCGAGGCGCTGTCCGATGACGTATGAAGCCACACCTCGCCTACATCCGGGTGTCGACCGTCAGACAGGGTGAGCAGAACTCGTCACTGGCTGAGCAGCGGGCGTCCATCACGGCATACGCGCAGCGCCACAACCTCCAAATCGGCGAGTGGTTTGAGGAAATGGAGACCGCCGCGAAGAACGGCCGGCTCCAGTTCAATCGGATGATGACCCTGCTGCGTACCAAGCGGCACGGTGGCCTGCTTGTTCACAAGATCGACCGCAGCGCGCGCAACCTCAAGGACTGGGCTAGGCTCGGTGAGCTCATCGATGAGGGCATCCCGGTACACTTCACGCATGAGAGCCTCGACCTCTCTTCCCGCGGCGGTCGACTGGCAGCCGACATCCAGGCGGTCGTGGCTGCCGACTTCATCCGGAACCTGCGCGATGAGGTGAAGAAGGGCATGTACGGGCGCTTGAAGCAGGGTTTCTATCCCCTGCCCGCGCCGCCCGGCTACCGGGACCATGGCTCCGCAAAGCATAAGACCATCGACCCATTGAAGGGTCCCATCGTCCGCTTCGCCTTCGAGGGATATGCGACCGCCAACTACACGCTCGACACCATGCGAGAGGAACTCTGGCACCGGGGGCTCCGTGGGCCGAACGACAAGCCGCTCTCAAAGAACTCGATCGCAAGCACGCTCCACAACCCCTTCTACTACGGCGTGATCAAGATCCGCCGGAGTGGTGAGACCTTCATCGGTGGCCACGAGCCTCTCATTACGAAGAAGCTCTACGACCAGGTCCAGGAAGTCCTCAGTGGTCGGGCGGCGCTCAGAACGACCCACCACGACTTTGCGTACCGCACGCTCATCAGGTGCGAGCACTGCAAGAATTTCGTCGTGGGTGAACGACAAAAGGGTCACGTCTATTACCGCTGCCACACCAAGGGCTGTCATCAGCGATCCCTCCGGGAGGATAGGATCGAGCAAACCATCTTCGACACCCTCGCCAACCTACAGATGCCGGATGGCGAACTGATGGACCTCCGCGCCTGCGCGAAGCACTACGAGACCGAAGCACGGAAGGCCCGCAGGGAGACGGTCACCAAAGCTGAGCAGGAGCTGTTCCTCGTTGGCACCCGGCTCGCGAAGCTGACTGACGGGTACCTCGATGGCGAGATCGAGAGCGGTCTCTTCCGCGAGCGACAGACTGCCCTCGTCGAGCGTCAGGCGGAGCTGCGGCAGATCGCTGAGGAGAAGCCGGGCGATGCGGAGCTCGATCAGACCGCTGAAATGCTGAGCCTTGTGCTCGAGGCGCGCGCGAAATTCGCCGTCGCGACACCAGAGGAAAAGCGGCACCTGCTTCAGGCACTGGCGAGCGAGCTGACCGCGCGAGAGGGCGAGTTGGTACTCACGTTGCGGAGCCCGTTTGATCGAATCGCAACGACTTAGGGAATGAGCTCCCACGGACTGATGGGTGACCAACCATCACGCGGAAGATTGTAGTGGTTATACACTGAGCCGTGACGGCATGTGCTGTAGACCATCGCGCCAGCTTTCTGCAAAGCGCGCACAACTGCGCGTCGAGGATGCTTTGTCGTGCCAGGCGAGGAGATGTAGGCAACTTCTGGAGCAAGGTGGGTTATTAACGCGCGATCAAGATTGCGGCGGCTCCCGTGATGCGGCACATCCAGCCAGTTCAACTTACTGATGTCCTTCACTGTCATCGCACCCCGCAATGCGCGTTTTCCGGCGTCTCCGGTGAACAAGTATTTTCGGCCATGCCCTTCAATCAAGATAATGATACTGCTGTTGTTCACTGGCTTGGTATCTATAGATGGGTCGTCGATTATCGAAGTTCCAGGGATCGCTGCGACCGCTGCATCGGTTGTATCGGAGTGGAACCACGCGCTAACGACTTCGTCGTTTAGCCAGATATCCCGAAACAGTCCTTCGCTTGGCCCAAGTACGTATACCGACCATCCGCCCCAGTCATAAATCGAATCAGGGCTTGCAAATAAGGTGTGCACGCTTGTCCCCTGCGCCTGCGCTGCGCTCTGTAGTGCGTCCATCCTTTCGAAGGCGGAGGTGAACACACTGTATTCATCGCTTGTGAGCGCCGTTCGGGCCTTTTTTAACAAAAGAGGTTCGGAAATGACTCCTCTCGGGTCGTTCAGTATCAGGTGAGCAACGTTATGGTTCTCAAGCAACGACACAAGACCGCCGATATGATCAGTGTCGGGGTGGGTGCTTACTACAATATCAACGCCGTTGTCGTGATATTGGCTGACATGATTCAACAGAGGCTCGCTGTTCGCCGCGGCACCTCCGTCGATTACGATTACCCTGCTGTCTCCGCTTTCGTCTCGAAGTTCGACTACGTGCGAGTCACCCTTGCCGACGTCTATCATTGTTATTCCGAGCTGCGACATAATTAGAGATTTGCGCTTTTAATCAAGGTGTAGGATTGGAGAACCTTCGATCGGTTGTATCCAAAGAACCTGGCCCTCCGGTGCAGGAACAAATACGTAAAGAGCACACAAATAGCCGTGGATATGAATATCCACGGCTCATATGCTTGCGTGAAGATTAGATACGCAGCAAGAAAATCGACTTCGAGACCGAAGGCAACAGCCCATGCTCGGTAGAGACTGTACTGCGCGTTCAGGGCGGCAATCTGGCCCGATGCGTCCTTGGACAGCACGAGCAAGTAGCAGTGGTTATACACGTCTCGATGCGAAATTTGCCCTAAGGATAGATGCTCCCGTACCACCTCTAAAGTGGCGATTTCCTCATCTGTATAGGTATCCTTATTCTCCGCTGTGAGAATATTTGAAAGCGACTGGCAGACATGTCCTACGAAATAGGCAGCCAAGATCCACAATATGGCGGTATCGAGAGTGAACGCCGGCAGCCGCTCAGGAAACAACAACGCAGCGTCCACGTAGACGAGTGCAAGCGCAATTGCGCCGCTCGTCAGGAACGCAACTTGGTCGTAGAGGCTGAATTTAGAGAGAAATGTGTTTTCCATGCCGTCACGTGGGCATGACTACAGCATACTCCTCTTCTTCATGAAGGCTAGATCTGGTCGAAGACCTCCGCCTCCGGCATAGTTCGAACTCTCTACAGTAGACCGCAGGTGCGGTTCGAACCCACGCAAAAGGCCTCGGAATCATTGAGTCCGAGGCCTTTTGCTCCTGTCTTTTGGTGCGCCGGGAGGGATTCGAACCCCCGTAGGATAAATCCGCTTGGTTTACAGCCAAGTGCAATTGACCACTCTGCCACCGACGCATGAACTACGGCACTATACCAGCTTCGGCTGGCTTTTGGAACGGATTAGGTCCCTCAAACGTAAGCCGAGGAATATTACGATTCACATACTGGTATTCAACCCCGTACTTCTCGGCGTAGATCTTATCAGCCGTATCAAATCGTGCCGTGCTCCAGTCAAATCCAAGTGCGGTAGAGACATCTCGGACGTGTTCTTCTGAAATACCTTCAATTTCGACAAATGGCTCGAGCCACGGCCACTCGTCAATGGTTATCTCCGCGCCCTGTAGTTTCCAGAGTTCCCGTTTGGTTTCTTGGTAGTTTTTATCCCGACACCCCAGAAGCCGGAGCAGCTCCTGTCCGCGCTCGAAGTTATCAATGGTAAGGGCGAGTTCTCCTTGATGGTCCATTTGCGAATTATCACCTCGCCGTTCCTTGATGCTGAGGGTGATCTTATCACCCTCGTCTCGGATACGAACCCACGCACGAAGCGCGTACTCTTCGTCCGGAGGATATAGGTTCACCCGGCGCATAAAGCGTTCTGGATAGATGAGGGTTGCACCCGCATCAGTAAGTCGACGTCTGACCTCGTCTTTATCAACCGGCCAAAACGTTGCTTCCCATTCGGTCTCCATAGCTATTTCTGCCGTACCAAAAGCTTTTCAGTCTTTCCTTTCTGCAGTACCGCTAGTCCATGGTTGAAATCAGTTGATTCAAGAACACGGTCAGTGAGTACGGTATCTCCATTGAGCTTGATTCCCTTTGCGTCCATGAGTCGTCGTGCTTCAGATTTTGACGGTAGGAATTCTGTCAGAGTAAGTGCGTCGATGATGCTTGCGCCTGGCACCACCGATACCGATGGGACAGAAGCAAAGAGTGCATCCCGATCAGCGAGGGTAAGTGAATCAAAGGGTGCATTTGCGAAGAGGACTTCAGAGAAACGTTCCGCACGGTCTGCCTCTCCTTTTCCATGCACCAATGTCGTTACTTCCTGGGCGAGTGTCCGCTGTGCGGTACGACGCTCTGGGTTCCGCCCATGCATTTCAAGCAATGCATCGATCTCACTGGTCGAACGGAATGTATAGAACTTCATGAGCTTGCTCACCTCGCTATCGGGCTGATTGAGCCAAAACTGGTAGAACTGAAACGGAGATGTCTTTCGAGCATCGAGCCACACCGCGTTCCCTTCCGATTTTCCGAATTTCCGTCCGGTAGCGTCAGTTACAAGCGGAATGGTGACCGCGTATGCTTCGCGCCCCTGTTTGCGACGGATAAGCTCCACTCCCGAGAGAAGATTCGTCCACTGGTCGCTCCCACCTACTTGTAGATCGCATCCATATTTTTGATTCAGTACGAGGTAGTCATAGCCTTGAAGGAGTGAGTACGCGAACTCAGTGTACGAAATACTCTCGTCTGGAGTCTCGAGCCTTCGGCGGATGATGTCACGCTTCACGAGCTCATTTACAGTGAAGTGCTTTCCAATATCACGTAGGAAATCTATAAGCTTAATTTTGAGAAGCCAATCTGCATTATTCACGAGCGTTACCTTGGTACCGATGATGCGCTGCATCTGATCACGGAGCGCTTTGGCGTTCCGGGTGATCAGCTTAGCGTCAGGAAGCTGACGTTCGCCACTCTCTCGTGGATCCCCGATCATTCCTGTACCACCTCCGACAAGAAGAATGATTCGATTCCCCGCCTGTGCGAGACGGCGCATGAGAAGAATTACCGCAAGATTACCGGCCTGCATAGAGTCGGCAGAGGGGTCCACACCAAGATAGACGGTTCGAGGTTTGCTGAAGACTTTCTCCAGCTCAGCCGAGTGGTGCTCGATAAGTCCACGTGCTTTGAGGTCCTCAATGAAGTTCATGCGAAGACTATACCAAGAAATTATGATGCGGCCGATCTCCATACAGAAAGGAGGGGGTCGAGACCCCCTCCAATCACCCATATCATACGCACAGACAGGTGCCGCCCTCCATGACGTCGAGCAGACGACCGAACGTCGCTTCCTGGTCCAGTGTGCTGGTGTCCAGGAAGTGCATGTCGGGCGTACGCCGCAGCGGATCGAACGGGCGGGCGCTGTCCGTGGCGTCGCGCTCGGCGAGGCTCTGACGGACCTCCTCGAGCGTGAGGGTCGGAACCCGAATGGACAGTTGCGCATGGCGGCGTGCTGCACGAACGTCGAGGCTGGCGTCGATGTAGAACTTGCAGCCAGCATCTGGAAGCAACACTGTGCCAGCGCTCCGCCCGTCCACCACCGCAGACGGGAAGCCGCCAATGACCTGCTCGACCACGGCGAGCATGGCGCGGAGCTGCTCAGGATTGGCAGCACGTTCCGCTGTGAGGCGACCCAGCTCATCCGAGGCGAGGTCGTCGATTACCTGTTCGTGATAGGTGATGCGGCTGTGTTCGCCATCCCATTCATACCGCCAGGAACCTCCGGTGAAGTCCATCTCAGAGATGGCCGACACCAGTTCGTTTTGAACCCCGTAGGTGCAGGCGCGGAAGACGAGCCCCGCGTCCACATGTGCGAAGCCGTATGACTTCGCAACCATGCGAGCCAGCGTCCCCTTACCGGAGGCGGCTGGACCACAGATCGTCACGTTCATTGAATTACCCTCTTGTCTTGGCGGTGTGCCGCCGTTTGGTGAAGAATCCTTGGCGAAGTCGAAACGCAAGCCGTCCGTCATGATGCCGGATTGGGCTTCCGATCACGGTTTTGCACTCGGTGCAGGTGAGCCTTTCAAGATCCTCAGGCGCACGTAGCCGACTCTGATGCTGCAGAGCCGCAAGAGACTCGGGAGCGAGGATGCGGTTCAGATAGCAACGCTTGAGTTGACCGTCGCCATCTTTCTGGTAGTCGAGAACCAGACCTCCACAGGTGGCGCAGTCAACCGAGATGACAAACGCCTTCCCGCCCCGTGCCTTTCGGTACTTGTCATTGGTGAGTTCATACATGGCACGTCCTTATGAAAGAACACTGGATACTACGAAGGCCCCGTATCCAACAGTGAGAAGGTGGTGATGATCATACGTTAGGTATTGAAGCCAAGCGTGTGGCCCCATTCGCGTTGTTTCGCCTTGAGGTTTCGCATGACGTGCGCATTAGAAGACTTCGAGACAACCGGTTGTACTGAGGTGACCTTCATACCAAGTGCTTGGAAAGCACCTACTTTGCGGGGATTGTTAGTCGCTAGTTTAAAGGACTGGCTGTGACCAAATCCAAAGGTGCGAAGCATGAGTACTGCTTCGGTGTAGGTACGCTGGTCAATGGCTTGCTCATCGCCATAAAAGAGGCGCGCGGCGGCAACCGTATCAAGGCCATATTCGGACATAAGTAACTGATTGGCCATCTTGAACTCACCCCACCCGCGTCCGTCATGTGCGGGTATGCTCACGATAATCCCTGTTTTATTTGCTGTGCATTCTTGCATTGCCAGATGAAGTTGCTCGCGACAGTCACACGTCACATCGCTGAACACCTGTCCGGAAGTGCATCCTGAATCAAGCCGGATAAAATTCTCGTCCGCCGTAAGACACGCCACAAGCGATGGATAGAACAAGAAATAGTGCGTCGCCCATTGTCCACCGATCACTTCAGCAGGAATAAGCTCGAAGGTACCGTGCGGTGTTTCGATCGGACCAGCAACACCGAACGAAACGTATTCCTGCTTACCGTTGAGTATGGTTGAGGCAAATTGCGGTTGTGCAGCGAA
The DNA here is from genome assembly GCA_964446735.1 of uncultured Candidatus Saccharibacteria bacterium. Classification (GTDB taxonomy): domain Bacteria; phylum Patescibacteriota; class Minisyncoccia; order Phycocordibacterales; family Phycocordibacteraceae; genus C7867-001. The sequence continues at coordinate 83,089 of CAYUQB010000001.1, forward strand.
TGCTACTAGGCGCTCTGCAAACTCTTCCGGTAGCTCACCTTCCGAATAGCGTAGAAGTGGCTGATATTCCGAATGCACAGAACCTGCGGCCATAGCCTCATCAAGGAGTTCCCGAAGCGTTTTACGCTTCTTCGCCAAAAGACGTTCGTATCTCCTGGTCATGCCACAAGTATGGTCCGCGCCGAATTGTTGTCAATACCTGGCAACAGCATGCTGTTAACAACTATTGACATGTAGGGCGTTTAGCCCAGAATCAACAGTATATGAGCCAAGAACTCGAGGAGAAGCTCCTTGAATTCGGCCTTTCCGAAAAGGAGGCAAAGGTCTATATCTCATTGCTTGAGATAGGCACCTCGCTCGTGACTGATGTTGCCAAGAAGGCCGGCATCAATCGTAGTACTGCCTACGTCATCCTCGAGTCGCTCGCCAAACAGGGACTCGTCTCAATCACCGAACGCAAGAATATTCGGCTCTACACCCCTGCCCCGCCGGAGCGTCTCATCCAGAACCTGGAAGAAAAATCACGCAAGGCAATTGAGTTAGTCGGTATTGCAAAGACCATCCTTCCCGAACTCAAGTCGTTCTTCAGTGGTTCTGGTCCCAAACCCAAGATTCAATTCTTCGAAGGTACCGAAGGAATTAAATCAGCGTATGAGGACACGCTCACCTCAAAGGAGCAGATCAAAGCATTTGCCTCAATCGAATCTATGCACTCAACGCTACCCGGCTTCTTCCCTGACTACTATCAACGCCGTGCTACCAAAGGCGTTTCGATCAAGGCAATCTTCCCGGACACCCCAGAGGCTCGTGAGCGTGTCTCACTTAATAAGCAGGAAAAGCGCGAGGCGGTTTTGGTACCGGTTGATAAGTTCTCACTGACTCCAGAAATTAATATGTACGACAACAAGGTGGTATTCATGTCGCTCAAGGAGCGTTTTGCACTGGTGATCGAAAGCCAGGAGCTCGCGGATGCCTTTAAGAAAGTCTTTGACCTTGCATGGCAGGGAGCAAAACAACATGGCACAGAAAAATAGGCTCTCAAAGCTTCCGCTTCCGGGCTTCCCGAATGCCTATCTCTATGACGAGAGCATTAATGACTACGGGACTATAAAGGACCGACGTAACCGAGTGATTATCGAAGAAGCGCGTCGTCTTCATGTCGATAAGTTGGTGCTTATTACCTCGGGTAATAGTGGGTACAGTCTCGCGAAAATGGCTCAAGGCACTGGTATCAAAGTGGTGTGCGTGGTGAGCCGTAGACTCGAAGAGAGTATTAAGGAGGCTCTGCGTGCTGTTGCGTACCAGGTGATTGAACTCAACCTGGACCAAAAGATTCTCCGTCCTGAGGAACTTATTACCATTGCGCGTGAGACTGATGAAGAAGTTATCTGGGACGTGACGAATGGATACGAGGATGCATACATAAGCATCATTAAGGAGATCGCACATGAGCTGCAGCCCGACTACATCGTCTGCCCGATCGGCAGTGGCGGAATCTTTATTGGTCTTGTAGAAGGTGTGACGCACTACCTCCCAAAGACCCGCGTCATCGGTATCGGAACCAAGGAAGCGTACCAAAGCTATGCCGATAAGCTTTCAACGCCTTGGACGCCCTACACTCGTGCTATGGAAAATGCAGTTAAGGATGGTCATCTCCTCCATCGATTCCCTGAAGAACAGATCAAGCGCATCTACAAGCAATACAAGAACTACTCTGAATTCGAGCCTTCCTCAGCGATCGTATTTGGCGTGCTCGATCTTGAGGTGCTTAAGCCAACTGATACCGTTGTGCTCGTGAACTCGGGTAAATTGCGCCACTAGGCAGGAAGTTCAACAACAAAGCGGCTTCCCTTTCCGGTTCCCTCAGATTCGATCCAAACCTTGCCTCCGTTTCCTTCGGTAAGCTGACGAACCACGTACAGACCAAGTCCCGTACCTGTGGTGTTGACCTTGTTGGCGTTACGAGCACGCGTGAACTTACTGAAGAGTTTCGGTGCCTCATCTGCAGAAATTCCAACACCGGTATCTTGAACCACGAGTCGTGCAATAGGACCCTCCTTCGATACCGTAACCGTAACCGATCCTTGTTTCGTGTACTTAATAGCGTTATCTACGAGATTGGTGATCACTTGTTTGATCTTGCCAACATCTGCGTAAATAGAGACTGGTTCACCCGGTGCTGCGCTTATGGCAATACCTTTATGAGTCGCCACTGGTTTGAATTCTTCTACCACCTCTGTTGCAAGTTTTGTGAGATCAAAACTGCTCTTCTCATACTTCATTCTTCCTTGCTCAATTCGTGAGATGTTCAGGTAGTCTTCGATCGAATTGACCATAAGGCGAGCGGATTCTTCGATGATTGAGAGTGGCTCGGTGAGATACGGAGGTACCGGGCCATAGCTACCATCAGCCATGTTGGCGGTATAGCCACGAATAGCGGTGATTGGTGCCCGAAGTTGGTGAGTCGCCACCGACAAGAACTCCGTTTTAAGACGATCGAGCTCCGCCAAGGACTCAGCTCGTCGCTCCCACACCGAAATCAGTATGGCCGCAAGAATGGAGATGGTGAAAATGAGGAACCCAATGAAGATGAGGAATGGGTAGAGGGTTTGGCGCGTAACCTCAAAGAAGTCGTCGGCCTTGATATCTGTGGCAAGCACGGCAACCACATTGCCGTTCTCGTCAGTGATAGGCGCATATCCGGTAAGAACGGTACCGTAGTCATCGGTGTAGAGGTCCTGAGCCGTGAGCGGGCCATTGTAGGCTGCGAATGTCTCGGGAATATCAACGGCTTCGGGATATGGCTGCCCTGGCCACTGGAGTTTGTCTGGGCCATCCGCCTCAACTTTTCCATCTCGGTTCACGTCGACATCATTCGCCGGGTCTTCATCGGTATTCGCGTATGGATTCACGGAGTCAGCATCGGCAATGAATTCCATCTGCGTCGGGTCTGCTGCACTCTTACGGAAAATGTACATAAAGACGATGCTGTCGTTTCCATACTTCGTCTTGTTCAATTTCCCCACCACTCTCGCCCACTCTGGCTTTTGCCAGTCTTGCTCAGTTTGTAGCGCCTGGATGTCCTTTGCATCCAAGTTAGCTGCTTGAGTAATAGAGATGGTAATGAGGCGTTCTCGGAGGTTTTGCGTGAGAAGCGTGGTTGTCTGCTGATACAGCAACCACGATGCTGCGACCGCGGCAGCGATTGCGATAAGCGCAATAATGCCTCCCACCCATGCAAGACGTTTCAGTTTCCCCACCTCAGCCGTATTCTCCATATCGTGTCAGTTTACGTATCTTTAGCCTAGCATGGCCTGTCTAGACATCGAGCAATTCCCCCAGTTTTACCCGGTCAATTTCCAGGAGGAATTGTGGAAGTCGTGGACCGGTCGTTTGGCCGAGTACCAGCTGGTATACGGTCTGAAAAAAACATAGTTGCGACTCCGCATTACTCTCCTTACTTGCACCCGGTCGTTTAGGAATCGCATAGAGTGCGGTCTTAAAGTCCGCCTGCGATGGGGCTGGTTCTTGTAGCACCAGAGCCCGCAACGCACGAACATGCTCCAGATCCATCGGAGACATGCGCGCAATCAGTTCTGTATTCGGTCGTTCACGCACGCGGTAGAGATGCTCGTCGTCGATTCGAGCATACCGGTGTCCATTGGATGGAATGCCTTCAAGGTCGAGATAGGGCGTACCCTCACGAATACGCTGATCTTCTTGTTTGTTTTCTGCTTTAAGGCGAAGTAGTTTCTCGACATTCTTCTCACGCAGTTCAGTGAATTGCTTCAACTGAGCAAGGTACTGCTCCAGATCGGTTCGCTGCTGAAGTGGCTGCACGATCCATTCGTATATGTCGCGTTGTGGGAGCGTCGCCTTCGGGACGATGTGGTCGTTAATACTGATGCTTGAAGCCCCATATCCATTACCACCATATGGCTGCGTTCCTCGCTCCTGACCGCTGGCATGTAAATGGGTGTTGTGTAGGAAGGAACGTGCGTCATGGAGAATCTTTCCATTTACCTCGCGGTCTATCAGGCTCGATACATACTCACTTGAGCCATACAGCGTGACGTACATGGCATTTTGGGCGTATCGAGGGTCTTCAAAATACGTCGCAAGGTCATTGTCGGAACCGTATTTCTGGACGAACACCACGGGTGCAAATATCTCGTTGTAATTCCCGCCTGAAGCAAGCGGTTTATTGATTATGGTCGGTTCAAGAATGGCGTCATACGAACGAATAATGCCGGGGGTCGTGGGGTCGAGCCACTCTCGATGATCTATAAGGAAATCCTGAATACGCACCAGATCCTTGGGATCGCTGATAGGGCCAACTCGGCATTTTCTATCACGGTAGTCCCCGACACGAACCGTCCGGAACGCATCTCGGAGCATGCGCAAGAATTCTGCAAATCGCTCCTGATGCACCAGAATGGCATTCGGTGCGGCGCAATCCTGTCCCTGGTTATACAACTGAAGCGCAAGCACCGCCTCAACCGCATCCGCAAGGTTGGCGTCAGCACCCACGACGACAGGGTTGTGACCGGAGCCATTCGTAATGAATAGAGTGCGTCGGTCAAAAATAATTCGCAGCTGATCGGCGTGTAGTGAATTACCCGTAAAGATCACTACCTCGGTCACAGGCAGCGTCTCACGGGTGAGAGGATTCATGCGCAGCGCTGAGCGCTCACGAAGGAATTCGAGGCGTTGCTTATTAGAAACACACACATTAGGAAACCGATTCTGAATCTCCAATAGAGACAGCAACTTTGGAAAGAAATGCCGCATGCTGTGGGGTATGCGGAAATGGACCTCACTTGCCATAAGTGCGGGTACCAGGACAAAGCAGGAAAGCGCATACAGCGGCTGGTTCCTGGGAAGGAACGCAGCAACCGGGCCGACACGGAGCGTAAAGTATTCCCTGTTCTCCTCAAGATTACGTAGCAAATCTAACGTTCGACTGATCTCATCTACGACTACCTCGTAACTTTCATATTCCAGGAGCACGTGTGCGAGCTCTTCAAAATGCGTTTCTATATGGTCAGCTAACTCGTGTGCCCGACGCTGCATCTCATCAAATACAATTGGTGTGTACGCGACATGGGAATCACGAGATGATTTTCGAGATCGAGTCACCGCACGGGAAATAGCCGATAAGGCTTGTTTAGCAGCGCGCATATGAAGCGTTTAGATTCACGTTAGAACCTCGGTACCAGCGTGTCAATCAGCTATCCCCTAAATGGAAACCGCGCCTGCCTGAGCAGACGCGGTCCAATGAGCAGATACAGCCTGGAGTCTAGTGGGTCACCGACGGCGCCTTCTCGAATTGAAGGAGCGCGATACCCACCAGGACGAACAGGAGGCCGCCGTACTGGGCGAGCGAGAGCATCTTCCACTCTCGCAGAACGATGAGTCCGAAGATGACCGTGACGACGGTCAGCATCGAATCGACGTTCGCCGCGCCGAGCGCAAGGCCCGTCCGCGAGGCAGTCAGGCCGAAGGTGATGAACACCAGCGGCGAGATAACCAGCATCGGCCAGAGCCAGGGGTTCAGCCAGTTCGACTGTGCCTCTGTCCCCCACTTCGCCGCGAGCGCGTTCGCTGCGAGAGCGACGCCGACCGTGACGATGATGTAGATCCAGGACACGACCAGCGCCTGGGGGATGTCGAGCTTCAACATGAAGAGCCTCCTTCCAGGCTGTGCAAATGAGCCGTAGCGCCAACCGCTACTCCTTTATTTATAACATAGATTATCTAAAAAAGCAAGCTCTAGGAAAGCGGTGCATCTCCTGAGGAATCGAGCATCCAAAGAGTTACTCCCACGATGAGGAGGGCGAAACCAATCCCCGACAGGACAATCAAGGGCACCCAAAGGCCAGCTACGGTGCGAATGACAATTCCTGTAGCAAACAGGAAACCTCCTACCAGAAGTATGAGATTGATCGGCATACCCTACCCTCTCAAAAGCATCCTGAAGCCCTAGTGAGTCCTGCATGCTAGGATATCGCTATGTTTTGGGCCGATCGCATAGCAAAAGAAATCGAAGAAACACGAACACCGAAGGACGGTTCTACCTTCGTTATTCGTGATGAGAAAACGCTTTCGGGACGTGTTCACATCGGTTCAGCACGCGGACTAGCCATTCACGGACTTATCGGCGAAGTGCTCACCGAGCATGGTCTAGCCACCACATTCAAGTGGGAGCACAACGATTTCGATCCTTTCGACGCTATTCCGGGCTACCTGCCGCAGGAAAAGTTTATAGAGCACCTTGGAAAACCGCTCTACGCGGTCCCCTCTCCAGAGCCTGGCTATGAGAACTACGCAGAATACTTCGGCGAAGAGTTTCAGCGAGTGCATGAAAAGGCCGGCTTCTTCCCTACCTACTACCGCGCCACTGAGCTATACCGTTCCGGAAAGATGGATCCGTACATTAAAACCGCACTCGAACGAGCTGCAGATGTGCGCAGAATTCTCAAAGAAGTCTCGGGTTCTGTAAAAGATGAATCGTGGCTGCCTGTCTCCATAATTTGCGAGCAGTGCCGAAAGATGATGACCACTCGTTCACTCGACTATGACGGGACAACGGTTGGATATATATGCGATAGGAGTCCGGATGGAACGGTACCGTGCGGCTACACAGGACGTATATCCCCATACGGCGGGACAACCAAGCTCTTCTGGAAAGCTGACTGGGCTGCTAAGTGGGGAGCGAACGGCGTCGACATCGAAGGAGGTGGAAAGGACCACTCTACTAAAGGTGGCTCACGAGATGTGGCGAACCATATTGCAAAGGAGATATTCACCATCACATCACCGTTCGATATTCCGTACGAGTTTTTCCTCGTGGGGGGTAAGAAAATGTCCTCCTCTAAAGGTAAGGGCTCTTCTGCACAGGACATGGCTGCTCTCTTTCCACCCGAAGTACTCCGCCTCGTGCTCATCGGAAAGGATATCAACCAGCAGATCGACATCGACCCTGAAGGCGACTCGGTGCCTCGTACCTATGACTGGTACGACGATCTCGCCGAGGGAGTGCGCAATGGGGTTGTTGATGATTTCAGTCGCCTGTATCAGCTCACCTGTTTGCCCAAGGACCGTGCGGAAGAGGCTGCTCCATGGCAGATGCGCTTCTCTCTCGTCTCCTTCATTAGTCAGATGCCGCACATTGATCTTCTCGATGAGGCGACAAAGACGAAAGGAAGTGAACTTACCGAGCTTGAAACTGAAAAACTGCGCGAACGCGAACGCTACGCAGCGTTCTGGCTCTCCACCTATGCTCCAGAGCAGTACAAGTATGAGCTCCAGCAGACGTTGCCTGCAGTCTCACTCACCCCCGAACAAAAAAGCGCCCTTGCCCTTCTTGTCACGTATCTCGAAGAGCCCCGCACGGGTGAGGAGCTTCATGCCCGCCTCCATGAACTTAAAACCGAAGTGCCCATTGCACCGAAGGATCTTTTCACTGCCCTCTATCGCGTCTTCCTTAATCGTGACTCAGGGCCAAAGGCAGGTTGGTTTTTGTCTGTCTTGCCACGGGAATATGTTGTTGCTCGCCTCACCGAAGCGTCTGTCTAGTGCACCAAGAATAGAAGCCCTAGTAGTGGTGCTATAAACCACCAGAAGAAGAACTGATCAGGTGCAAAGATCGTGTTCATCGGCTCTGGAAATGTATAGATATTGTTTACATGAAAGACGTGGTATGCGAGTGCCATAAGAAAGGCTGCTGCAAGGAATGAGAGTCCGAAGCGTGGAAATACAGACAGGATGCCAAAGCCACCAGACGCAAGCCGTTCAATAAACATAAAGGGAACGATACAACAGGCAGCGTAAATGATGACGCTGATCACTGCCTTCATGAGCGGATCACCACCGGTGGCGATAATGTCCTTGGTATAGGGAAAAACGAGGAATACCGCATATCCCACATAGAAGGCGACGATGAGAGAAATGATGCCGCCGCGCGAGCGATAGGAGAAGAGAATGAAGGCAACGGTAAGTCCAATGATGATCAGGAAGTTACTCACGACTCCCCATGAGTTTGTCGCTGCTGCGCTCGTAAAGTTACCGACCTGGATCGCAATATCCTCCACAGTCCTCTCAGTATAGCGCCTGAGCTAGAGCGCTATACACCCTACTCCCCGTCGGGAGCTTCTTCCTTTTCCCCGCCCAGGAAGCCTCCTGCCTGGATGCTCCAGAGCTTTTTATATAGCCCATCTGCCCGGAGAAGCTCGTCATGGGTTCCCTGCGCGACGATTTGGCCACGCTCCATGACCACAATCCGATCCATCTTCATAATGGTTGAGAGGCGGTGGGCGATAACGATGACCGTCTTTCCCTCCATGAGCGTATCGAGTGCTTCTTGAATCAGGTGTTCGCTTTCCGAATCAAGTGACGACGTTGCCTCATCTAGCACGAGAATAGGTGCGTTCTTAAGAATGGCTCGAGCAATAGCCACCCGTTGACGCTCACCTCCTGAGAGGCGAACTCCGCGCTCACCTACATACGTCTCATAGCCAAGGGGGAACGTGGTTATAAATTCATGAGCGTGCGCGCGTCGTGCAGCTTCGATCACCTCAGCATCTGTCGCATCACGTCTGCCGTAGCGGATATTTTCCATGAGAGTGCGATGGAAGAGAATCGGCTCTTGCGGGACAAACGCAACAGCTTCACGCAAACTTTCTTGCGTAACCGTGCTGATGTCCTTCCCATCAATTTCTATGCTCCCGCTGTTGGGATCATAGAGGCGAAGCAAGAGCTTCGTTACCGTTGATTTACCGGCTCCAGAAGGTCCAACGAGCGCCATTTTGAGTCCACCAGGGACAGAGAGTGAGAAGCGCTTCAGGACTGGGGAGTCGGTAGAGAAACCGAAGGTGATATCGCTAAACTCCACAGAGCCGCGCGGAACTGAGAGTGCGGTTGCGTGTGGCAGATCCTGAATACTGTGTGGTTCCTCCAGTATCTCGACCATTTCTGACGCATCGGCAAATGCACTGAAGAAGCGCCGCAGGTTCATGTTAATGAAGACCAAGCGGTCAAAGGTGGTAATGAGGTATGCCTGGATCAGAATGAAATCGCCCACCCCCAGTATTCCCTGCTGCCAAAGATGAATGGCAAGCCACAGCATACTTATCTCGGTCGTCAGGAATACAATTCCAAGCACTGCCCAGATAATTTCGTCAGCGGTCCATGAACGATTCGTCACCTGACGCCACCGCTCGATCGCACCCGTAAAGAGTGACTGCTCATGCGACGCTCCAGCAAATAGCGTGACCGTGGTTTGGTTGGTGAGTGCATCAGCAAGTGCACCGGACACCTTGCTGTCCTCTTCACTACTCGCAACGCGAAGGGGCTGACGCCATTTCGCGAGCTCTATCTGCAGCACAATAAGAATCACTGACCAGACGAAAAGCGCTCCCCCAAGCAAGGGATTTCGAAGATACAGAATCACCACAGCACCCACAATGAACATGAATGCCGGGATGAATTGGAGGAATACATTGTCCGCCAGGGTCTCAAAGGCATCGGAGAACTTACGCACTCGACGCGTGAGGGTCCCGGTAAACTGACCACTAAAGAATTGCTGTGAATGCGCCATCAAATACTGGAACGCATCGGTAGAGAGGTCCGCCATGATGCGCGTCTCAAGATGCATGATGGCAAAGTTACTGATGCGTCTGCTCAGCCACTCACCTAGGTAGATAGCGGCGAGTATTACCAGTAGCACCATCAGCCCCTGGACCACTGTTGTGGTTGGTTCCTGATTTGCCACCGCGTCGAACAGCTGCTTCAAATACAGCGGAGCTATGAGTTGTGATGCTTGGAGTACAAGACCACCAATGATGACCACGGACAAAAGCGCCGGGTGTTTACCCAGTGCCTTGGTGTAGATTCTTGCAACGGAGCGAAAGCTCGCCCCTTTTCTGGTAGGGGTCCGTTGATTCATGAATTGTTTAGTTTAGCACGCTTATAACCCCTCTGATTTGAGATCCTCGATCGCCTTCTTAGCTTTACCGGAGAGCTTCTTCGGGAGTATGGCAGTAACCCGGATGAGGAGATCTCCCGCGCCTTCACCATAGTTGACCCCTCTTCCGCGAATACGCAGCACCTCCTCGGTCTTAGTCATGGGCGGCACTTTCACCTCAAGCACCTTGTCGTCGATTGTCGTGATGGAGACATTTGTCCCTAACAGCGCATCCGTCAGCTTCACAGGCATATCCATAATTAGATTCGGTCCTTCCTTTCGATACACCGCATGCGGCTTCACATGAACTTTTATGTACAGATCGCCCGATACTCCGCCTTTGACTGCCTCACCCATGCCTGGCATCCGAATCATCTCTCCACCATCAATCCCACGAGGAATATCAACATTTATCTCAACCTCACGCTTAAGTACCCCATGCCCCTTGCAGGCCTCACACTTTTCCTTAGGTACCTTGCCCGAACCTTCGCAGGTAGGACAGGAGTGCTGCATCTGGATAGCGCCCATGATGGTCTGGCGTGTCTCATGTATACGTCCAGCTCCGTTACAGGTCTTACAGGTCTCCTCACCGCTCCCAGGCTTGGCACCTGATCCACTACACACCTCGCACTTATCTACTTTTGAGATAAGTACCGAACGTTTACCACCGAGAATTGATTCCTTAAACGAAACCTCGATGTCGACAGAAATGTCACGTCCTCGCTTCATGCGAGCGCCACCACGCATCCCTGCTCCAAATATGTCGCCGAAGCCTTCGAATAGATCGTTGAGGTCAAACTCGACACCCCCAAAGCCACCTTGGAATTGCGATGGGTCGAATCCACCCGCGCCACCTCCGGGGAACGTCTGGCCGTATGAGTCATATTCACGACGCCGCTTATCATCTGCAAGTACCGCGTACGCCTCAGTGATTTCCTTGAATCTCGCTTCGTCACCACCTTTGTCCGGGTGGTGTTGCTGGGCGAGCTTACGGAAGGCTTTCTTGATGTCCTCCTTGCTTGCCTTCTTATCGACTCCGAGTGTCTCGTAATAGTTTTTAGCCATAGGTGGGAGCAGTATATACCGTTCGGATTTTAGTATCAAAATCCGGACGGAGCACCTACGAAGACTAACGTGGGTAGCGTTCCTGTATCACGTCAGGCTATTCCTGTGGCTTCTCGCTGAACTCCGCATCAGTAGGTCCGCCCTCCTCAGGCTTTGTGGCCTCCTGTTCGCTTTTCATCATCGATTCGCCAATCTTAGACATGGCTGCGCCGAGTGCTTCAGATGCTGATTTGATTGCATCAATACTCTCGCCTTCACGAGCAGTCTTGAGTGCCGCAATCTTTTCATTCACCTCCGTTACCACCTCTCCTGGCGCTTTTTCTCCTGCATCCTTGAGTGCTTTTTCAGCAGTGTAGATAAGTTGCTCGGCAATGTTGCGGGCATCGACAAGTTCCTTTCGCTTAGCATCTTCAGCGGCATGCGCTTCCGCATCTGCCTTCATTTTATCGATGTCTTCGGAAGAAAGTCCGGTGGAGCCTTCAATGCGAATACTCTGTTCTTTACCAGTCGTCTTCTCCTTTGCCTTCACGGTAAGAATGCCGTTTGAATCAACATCGAACGTCACCTCAACTTGCGGCATGCCGCGCGGAGCCGGTGGGATTCCATCGAGCATAAAGCGACCAAGTGCTTTGTTATCGATGCTCATAGCGCGTTCACCTTGCGTTACATGAATCTCAACGCTCGTTTGGTTGTCACTTGCGGTCGAGAAGGTCTGGCTACGAGATGTTGGAATGGCGGTGTTGCGTTCAATGAGCTTCGTAGCGACACCACCCATCGTTTCAATTGAGAGTGAAAGCGGAATGACATCAACCAGAAGAATGTCCTTCACGTCACCCTGGAGAATACCTGCCTGGATTGCAGCACCAATGGCAACCACTTCGTCAGGGTTTACGCCCATGTGTGGCTCTTTGCCAAATAGTTCTTTCACCTTCTGCTGAATGAGCGGCATGCGCGTTTGCCCGCCAACCATGACGATTTCATTGATGTCGGATGCCTTCATGCCAGCCGCCTCAAGTGCACGCTTCACAATGTCTACGGAGCGCATGACGTACTCCTCGGCAAGAGATTCCAGGGTGGCACGGGAGAGCTTAACGAGAAGGTGTTGGGGCGTCCCATCAGAATCTACTGTAATGAACGGAATGTTGACTTCCGCTTCACTTGAACTTGAAAGTTCATGCTTTGCCTTTTCTGCTGCCTCATCCAGACGCTGGAGTGCAAGTGGATCCTTGGTGATATCGATACCCGACTGTTTTTTGAATTCATCAGCAAGCCAACGAACGATTTTCTGATCAATATCGCGACCTCCCATGTGACTGTCACCGTCGGTCGACTTCACCTCGATCACGTCGTCCCCTACCTCAAGAATGGAAACATCGAAGGTACCACCGCCAAAGTCGTACACAGCGATTTTTTCGTCCTTCTTTTTATTGAATCCGTACGCAAGCGCCGCTGCGGTCGGTTCGTTGATGATGCGCTTTACATCAAGTCCTGCGACTTCACCTGCGGCCTTGGTAGCTGCGCGCTGTGAATCATCGAAGTATGCAGGGACAGTAATGACCGCTTCAGTGATCTTCTCGCCAAGCTTAGCCTCAGCATCAGCTTTCAGTTTGCCGAGAATCATGGCGGAAATCTCTTCAGGACGGTAGTCCTTATCGCCCAAATGGACTACCACACCGCCGTCAGGCCCTGCCTTGGCCTCATACGGGACAATGTCCTTGTCCCGCTGAATTGCTTCGTCCTGGAAACGATGACCCATGAAGCGCTTGATACCGTAAATGGTGTTCTTGGGGTTTGTCACCGCTTGACGTTTCGCAAGCGTCCCTACGAGCCGCTCGCCATTCTTTGCTATCGCAACAACAGAAGGCGTCGTGCGCTGCCCTTCAGCATTCTCAAGAACGCGCGGTTCGCCGCCCTCCATGATTGCCATTGCGGAATTGGTCGTACCAAGATCGATACCAAGTATCTTCGCCATATCAGATGCTGCTAGCGGTTAGTAAATAGATGCCCAACGCCCAGATGTCTGTATAGTACGCTTCCCAAATGAAGCGTTCAAGTCGTGCTAGGCTGCGGCACTAGATGTGTCGTCTTGACTTGCTGCCCCTTTCAATTTTAATCGGTATCCTAGGCCGTACACATTTTCTATCTCGAGTGCGTTCCCTGCGACATACTCGAGCTTTGAGCGTAGCCGCGACACAAAAACTTCGTATCCATTGGAAAGTGGAATGTCTTTGCTTTCGTTGTCTCCGTATAGGAACGTGACTATGTCGGAATATTCAATGAGGTTTCCTTGGGCGCGTACTAAAAGCCAGAGCACTTGATACTCAGTATCGGTGAGATATTCCGTATGACCCGAAAGGGTGTTCGTGACCTCCTTCGTTTTAAGGTCCAAGGAAATCGGTCCGAATGTTGGCGTACGCATCTTCCCAGCTTCGATTTTCGAGTGGAAGTCAGGAATCTTTTCCATGACTATTGCCAGTGCGCAACTCGCACGCGGGCGGGCCGCAATACTGTCTGCCCAACCATATATCCCTTCTCCAGTACAGCAGTCACATGATCATCTAGCTTTGGATCATCGGTGGGATCCGTGCCAAGCGCCTCATGGCGCACCGGATCAAACGGTTCGCCCACAACACCAAGTGTCGTAACACCAAGCTGTATAAACGCGCTTTCCAGTTGTCGCATAATGCCCATAAAACCCTCGGGCACGTCACCGTGCTCCTGTGCGCGTTCAAGCGCGTCATACGCCGGTAGAAGCGCTGCAATGGTCTTTACCACTCCTTCGTCTTTCGAAGCAAGCCGTTCACTTTCAGCGCGTTTGAGTGCATTAACATAATCCGCCTTTGCACGCTGCCATCCGTCGAGGTATTCCTGCTTCTCGCGCTTTACCTGCTCAAGTTCCTTTTTGAGCTTCGCAAGCTTGGTATCGGCCGCTAGCCCTTCGCTACCAAGCTCCTCTGAGCCGTCGGCTTCGACGATGATGTCTTCATCCTGCATACGACTTGAATATGCCCGAATTACCGAAGACAGTCAAAGGGAGTGTGCGATTAGGAAGTGCTTAATTTCTCGTACGCTGTTATCTGCCAGCCGTCCGGACCCTGGACAAGGGTAAAACGAACCGGAATGGTGCTAACTACCTGCCTGCCTTGCGCACTCTCCGCAACCTCCAAGATGTTAGCGCTAACGGTGTAGCTACCGTCTTCGTTCGGCGTGGTTTCAGTTATCTCAATACGGTCCGGCCGAGGAGTTGAGGTAAGGCGACCAGGTGCAAGTTGTGGATCGGCTTTCCAGCGCGCAAGGAGATCTGGATGGACATAGAACGCGTAATGGCGCTCCATTGCTTCCGCTACATCAGCGGCAGGCGCTAGAAGCGAGACGGCTTGCAGCTCGTCACCAAGTCCAGTCACTGTATTGCGAACTGCCGTTGTGTTGAGGAATTCCGTCCGCTGAATGCTGTAGTAGTGATAAAAGATAGCTGCAGCACCAGCCAGCACGACTGCTACAAGGAGAACTATGGAGTAATGCTTTACTGTCGACATAGGATGTATCAAGTTAGACGAAATTCGATGAAGAAATCTTACACTACCAGAACGGCCCGCTGATGCGGGCCGTTCTGTGATGAGTTAGCGCTTACTCCACTGTGGACGCTTACGAGCCTTGCGAAGTCCCGGTTTCTTTCGTTCCTTTGCACGCGGATCACGTTTCAAATAGCCAGCCTTCTTAAGGGTGGTACGTGCTTCAGGTCCCTCTGCGTCAGCTCCAAGCAGAGCACGGGCAATGGCATGTCGTACGGCATCAGCCTGTGCCGACTTACCGCCACCCTGTACGCGCGCCTCAACTGCGTAGTTTTGCTTGGTCTCAAGTGCCTTAAAGACATCGAGGGTGACCGAATCACGCTCTGCAGTGGCGAAGTATTCACGTGCAGGAATACCATTCACGAGAACGGAATTCTTTGCTGCAGGCGTTACTTTCACGCGAGCGCTTGCGGTTTTGCGGCGGCCTACGGCCGTAGTGTATCGGGTATCTGCCATATTAATCCTTGATAGTAAGACGCTTCATGCGCTCCTTGCGGAGCTTATTGCGCGGAATCATGCCGTCCACGGCCTTGCGAAGCACCTCGGACATCCCCTTCTTCTCGATCATCATTTGCATTGAAGTGGTGCGAAGGCCTCCGGGGTAGCCGGTGTAGTGCGTGTACTCTTTGCCAGCAATACGCTTCTCGGTCATGCGAAGCTGAGTAGCGTTTTCAATGGCGACTTCGACAGGAAGTACCTCGTTTTGTACATAGTTCACCGATTTCTTGCCAAGCAAGATTGCAGCCGCTTCGCTCGCCACACGGCCAAGCGACTTACCGGATGCATCGATGGTGTAGTGCGTACGATCACCTCCCTGTACGTAGCCGCCCTTATTCGTCTTTTTTGGAGTCTCAGCCATACCTATACGAAGGAGATATACGCGGTCTTGCGGCCATCTGTTGCGGTCACCGAGCGCTTCGTGATGCGGGTGTACCCACCAGCACGATCCACATAGCGCGGAGCGATTGCAGTGAAAAGCTTCTTCACTGCTTCGGCATCATTTCCAAGACGGGAAGCGACGAGACGACGATTCGCAACCGTGTTTATACGGCCTGCCGTCACCAGCTTCTCAATAATGGGGCGAAGCTCTTTTGCCTTTGCCTCGGTCGTTGAGATGCGCTCGTGCATTATGAGGGACTTTGCAAGACCACGAAGCAACGCCTCGCGTTGATCATGGTCGCGTCCGAACGATCGTCCTTTGTGATGATGTCGCATACGTTAGCCTGTGTACCCTATCACGAGTCGCTATCCTCCTCAATTATTCGCCCTTGAGCGCCAAACCAAGACCGGAAAGCGCCTCTTCAATCTCTTCGATCGCCTTGTCGCCAATGCCATCGAGTTCCTTAAGGGCGCTCGGGGTCTTACGTGCGAGTCCTGCAGCTGTCTTGATGCCACCATCAACAAGCGCCGACGCAACACGGGTCGAAAGGCCAAGTTCCTCTACCTTCACTTTCGCTGGGTCTTTCCCACCCATCGTTTCAGATGCGCCTGATGCAACCACTACCGGCTCAGCCTCCTCCTGGAAGCCAACGATGGCGCGCAGCTGGTGAATCATGATCTCGATCGACTTCTCGAGCGCCTCACGAGGAGAGAGTGTGCCATTGGTTTCAATGAGCATGCGGAGTCGATTGAAATCGGTGCGATCTCCCACGCGCATGTTTTCAACCTCATAGTTAACGCGGCGGATTGGTGTGAAGGTTGCGTCAAGTGCAATCGTGCCGATGTCGACTTTCTCCTTGGTGAGTACCTCACGCGGCACATAGCCGAGACCACGCTCGATGGTTGCCTCGAGTTCAAGCGATATTTTCCCTGCGACATCACAGATGTGCTGGTCAGGATTCGTAATAGAAACCTGGCTGGGAAGCGTAAGGTCTGCCGCAGTGACGGTCTTTGGTCCCTTTACAGAGAGACGAATGGTCTGTGGCTCATCCCCTTGGAGTGCGAAGTGGACGCGCTTCAAGTTAAGCAAAATTTCCATGACTGACTCGCGGACCCCTTCAATCGTTGCGAACTCATGCTGGATACCGTCAATTTTCACTGACGTAACCGCAGCGCCAGAAAGCGATGACAATACAATGCGGCGAAGCGAGTTGCCGAGGGTATGGCCGTAGCCGGGATACAAGGAATCAATTTCGTACACACCCTGGAGTCCCTCTTCGGAGACAACGCGGGGCTTAGACGGAAGCGTAATGTGGTATTCCATAACTCAATCGTAATTACCTGACGTGAATAAAAATTAGCGGCTGTAGAACGAAAGCACCATCGACAGATCTCCCGCCGTATCTGCCGACTCCATCGTCGGAATCTCACGGACCCCACCCTCCATACTCTTTGGATCCCATGAGACCCATGAGGGGAGCGGGCGCTCCATGAACTTCTCGGCGAAGTTATCGAAGTACGCACGACCTTTCGAGCCCTCGCGGACCGCAATACGGTCTCCAATCTTAATCGCCTGAGACGGAATGGTGGACTTCTTACCGTTCACGAGGATATGGCCATGCGAAACCATCTGACGAGACGCGCGACGGGTCGGTGCAAGACCAATGCGGTACACCACGTTATCGAGACGAAGCTCAAGCTGGCGATGCAGCAACTCGGCCGGGTTAGCACCATGCGCAGCCGCCATAGCGGTACGCACATAGGCACCGAACTGGCTTTCCGAAAGCCCGTAGGTGACGCGCACCTTCTGCTTTTCGAGGAGTTGCTTGCCGTACTCGGTAGCCCCGCCTCGGCGACCGGTCTTTTTCATCGCTGCGCGCTCTGCAGCAATGGCAAACTTCTGAGTCTGGGTCTTCTCGAAGATCGAGGGGCCGAGACGTTTCGCAAGCTTAAATTTAGGTCCTACTTTCATATAGCTCTATTACACGCGGCGAGGTTTTTTAGGGCGCGGGCCATTGTGTGGTACGGGCGTTGCGTCCTTAATAGCACGGATTGCAATGCCTTTGCCTGAGAACGCACGAAGTGCACTTTCGCGGCCAGCACCGACTCCTCGAATAATGACTGATGCTTCCTTGAGGCCAATCTGACCCGCGCGCTCTCCAAGAAGTTCTCCCACCTTTGCTGCTGCATACGGGGTGGACTTGCGGGCGCCTGAAAAGCCAAGGGCGCCAGCCGAGCTTGCCATGATGGCATTTCCCTTCTCGTCAGTAAGCACCGCCTTCGTGTTATTGAAGGTGGCCTCGACGTGCAGCACGCCGCGCTCGAGGCGCTTCTTAATAGCCTTACCAAGGGCTCGCTCCTTGCGACCTTGATCCATCCCGCGGCCGGACTTCTTGATGATACGTTTCTTTCCCATAAGTTAGATGAATTGCAGGATTAGGTCTTCTCAAGCGTGCGACGGCCACTACCCATGGTCTTACGGGTATTTCCACGTACCGTGCGTGAGTTGGTCTTGGTGCGCTGATTGCGCACGGGGAGACGACGCTCATGGCGAACACCACGCGCTGAACGAATATCCTTGAGGCGCTTCACGTTCTGGCCAACTTCACGCTTCAGTTCACCTTCAATCGTGAACGCTTCAGCGAGCGAGCGGATCTTTTGCTCCTCATCAGGAGTAAGGTCCTTTCCTTTTTTGTTCTCTGCAATACCTGCCTCTTTCAGTATTTGACGGGCACGGGTCGGTCCGATGCCATAAATAATAGGCAGCGCATAGGCGAGCTGCTTGTCATCGGGAAGTGTTACACCGGCAATACGCATGTTGTACGAAAATTGAATTAGCCCTGACGTGCCTTACGGCGCGGGTTACGCTTGTTGATCCGATACAGACGGCCGCCACGACGCACGATGATGTCGCCTGGCTGCTGCTTCTTAATGGATGCGCGGACTTTCATGTGAAGTAAAAGGATTGCTTCTCACAGAGGTTAGGAAAGACGACGCACAATGCGAGCGCGTCCTCCGTATGGATCGAGAACCAGCTCGACGCTGTCTCCGACCAACACGCGAATGCGATGCAGGCGCATCTTCCCAGCAAGATAAGCGAGAACCAAGTCCCCTTCCGCTCCGTCAGCCTTTTCAGGCATACGTACGCGGAATAGCGAATTAGGAAGCACCTCTTCTACGGTGCCTGTAACCGCATCGCTCGCTTTTTCCTCCATGTGAAGCTTATGGATAGTACCGTACCACGTAAAAACCTGCAAGTACGCTACTTGGCGCCAGCAGGCTCAGTGACCGTTACCTTGATTTTAGCCGGGTCTCCGGGGAACTGAGTGGCCCAAAATGGTCGCAAAACCAGCGTTGCCCGATCGACTTCTGGGAAGCTTTTAAGCGCTATTTCAGCGGATTCCCTACTATTGCCCGCGACTGCCGCGGCAATTTTCGCAGGATCAACCTGCCATCGGATGGTAGTCGCGCCCGTAAGATTAAAGGCGAATTCTGTGGCGTCTGGCGCAATACTGGCTTGCGCAGGTTTGAGGACTAGTCCGCTTACATCGGCAAGCATGACGGGCTGACCCGCGTAGGTTCCGACAGACTTGAAGGCAATTGCGCGAGCAAGTGCCTCTCCTGGCAACACTACTGAAGTGACCTTTCCTTTTTGTGAAAGAGTGACGGTTCCAGAGGCTCCAGCGGCATCATTTTGCGGCGTGAACTCAGTAAAGCTTGCTCCCGGTACGAGCACATAGCCCTCCGGAACCTTCTCCATGAGCTCTTTCTGAAGATCTTGCGAGAGCTTTCCTTGAATTTCTCCGTACTGTTTATCCTTCGTAGCCTGTGCAACCGATGGGCGCGTGCCCGAGAACCCGCCTACCATTGCCTCGTCAGACTTCGCAGTCACTTGGGTATAGGCGGAGCTTCCCTTAAGGCCCGGGATCGTGAAGGTGGTTGGACCAACATTGTATTTATCACCTGCCTCGTCCGCGTACACAGTCACCGAAACACTTCCGCCTGCTGGAATGGAGACGGAATCACGTACTCGGAAGATAAGTCCAGAAGGTGTTTCAAATCGAGTGTTTTTGATGAGGGCCTGAGTGTTCGTTTGCCGATTCGTGATGGTGATCTTACCGGATGCAGGGTCGGCAGCCGTCATCGTACTTTCAGCAGGCACGCTCACTGTCGCGACCTTCTCCACCATGATGATCTGAAATGGTAAATCTCCTTCACCAACGGTTGCTTTAAAATCGGCGGAAACCGTTGCAGCATTTGTCACCGGAGTAACCGTGACTTTTGCGCCAGCGAATGCATAGAGGACAAGACCGCATGCGCCAATCACCGCAAGCGCAATCAACGCAGTACCGTACGGGAATCCGCCACTACGGAACTTGCGGCGAGGCGCGGGCTTCATAGGAGGCACTGCTACCGGAGGAGGTTCGGTCAGAGGGGGTGCAGAAGGTGCGGCAGGCCGCATATCCATGGCAGGACCCTGCGGAGCAGGTGCGGTAGGCTCGATGCCGAGCGCACGCCTGCGGGATGGTGGAATGATGTCGTTCAAATCTCTATGCATATAGCGACGGATAGCCTCCAATTAGTATGGGACTCAGTATACCGCACTGGTCAAGATCAATGCGGGCTACAACCGTCCACCTGCGGAAAGCGCAAGAAGCCCTAAGGCAGGGTCAACTCCTTCTGCGTTTTCAGTACCTAGGACCGGTGCCAGGTGGGTAGGTAGAATGGGAACCAGCGCGAGCGCCTGATCCGTGAGCCAGAGTGCGCGCATATCTGGCACGTCGAGTACACGCCTGAGGAAGCCTTGCACGTGCTCTTCCGCATGGAGAAAGACCGTATGTGGCAGAGGCTCTTGCTTAGCGATATCTGCCAGTGCATCACGAATACCGGCGACCCATAGCGCCTGCGCCTCCTCTACCTTGGATGCGTAGCTGGCATTCCTTGATGCATCAATCAAATCATTATTCGTATTTCCATCAGCAACTGCAGTCGGAACTCCCATGCTTCTGGTGATGCGAACCAGCTCATTCACTCCGTGAGGAATGCTGGCAAGTGACACGAGAAGACCATGTTTTGCCATAAGAATATCCATCGCTTCCCCGCCGATATCAAACACGAGGAAGTCACGTTGCTGCACGTACACGGCACGCATCGCAAGATAGGCTTCAGGCAAGAACGAATTGAACACGATATGGTGCTGATGCAACGCTTTACGGATCGCTTTTTCCGTCAGTTGCATGATGCTTGAATCAAGTGACGAGGTAAGCAAAATGAACTCGGCTCGTTTAGCGCGTTTTCCGTATGGATTCGCGACTTCGTAGCCGTTAAGCAGTGTAGCTAACACCATCTCGTTCGCTCGTGAAAACCCTTCAGGCTCCTCGCTCTGCTCCGCATGCATCGCATCGTGAAGTGTTTGCTTTGTAAAGACGAAGGGTCGTTCTCGTTCAATGACACGGCTTGATACGCGAGAATGGTGCCACGGTGCGGCAAGAGTGGTGAGCACCATGTCAGCCTTTCCGCTTCCTGAGTGTGTCCTAAGAAGTGGCGCACCTTCCGTTACCAACCGTCGCAGTGCCTCCTCAAGGGTGCGAGCAAGTGCCTCCGTGAGCGGTTCGGTGGCATGCATCTCAAGCGGTATACGTACGCTGTACACGAGAGTAGGAGCGACTCCTTCCCGATAGGTGACATAGCCAGCCCCAATCGAGGAGGAGTGCACATCCACGACGGCTACGTTCGTAACCGATTGCTTAAAGAAGCCCATGGCCCAAGTATAGCAAGCAGCTATTCGAGCACGCCCTTAATGCGACGAATACCAGCCGCAACCGCCTCCTCTTTCTGAATCTTGAATCGCGTACCGCCCTCGTGTATTTCTTTCGTGTTTGTCACATGCGGTCCGCCACAGAATTCAAGTGAGAACGCATTCGGTATATCAGGGTTCTCTTCGGTCGCATGCGCCGGTCCGACGGAATACACCGACACCATGTCGGGGTACTTCACACCAAACTCCATCTGCGCCCCAAGTTTTTCAGCATCCTCGCGCGGCATTACAGTACGAGTAACCGGTAGGTCTTGGTAGATAACATCATTCACTATCCGTTCGACCTCTTCCTTTTGTTCTGGAGTCAGTTTGCCCGGTGAGGAGAAGTCGATGCGTAGCCGCTCGGAGGTAATGTTTGAGCCGCGTTGCTTTACCTCGTCGCCAAGGACCATTTGAAGCGCCTTGAGGAGAATGTGATGTGTCGTGTGGTAGCGAACTGTCTGTTCAGCATGATCAGCAAGCCCACCTGCAAACTTTTGCGCAGCACCTGCACGCGAAGTCTCCTGATGCTGTTCCATGAGCTTCATAACGGCAGCACCATCAATCTCAATTCCCCGTTCGCGTGCCAACTCCTCGGTCATTTCAACCGGAAAGCCGTACGTGGTGAAGAGCGTGAATACATCCTCGGGAGTGATTGCTGCCCGCGCGACAAGCTTCTCAAACTCTCTCAGTCCGTTTGAAAGCGTCTTGCGGAATTGCTCTTCCTCCTTTGCGAGCTCATCACGGATTCGCTCCGCATGTGCGAGTACATGTGGGTACTGGTCTGCATACGCTTCGCCATATCCCCTGGCAACATCGGCCAAAACGGCGTCTGTGATACCCAGACGATCCGCCTCTCGTATGGAGCGGCGAATGAGGCGCCGAAGCACATATCCTGCCTCGGTATTCGATGGAAGCACACCCTCGGCAAGCATGAACGAAGCTGCACGGATGTGATCCAGAATGATGCGCATTGCACGGGTCATACCGCCATCATCTCCATACGTTTTCCCTGAACGCTTCTCGAGCATACTGCGCGCGGGTGCAAAGACATCAATATCGAACACGTCGGAACTCTCGAGCGTTGTCGCCGCGAAGCGCTCAAGACCGCCGCCGAAGTCCACGTTCTTCTTGGGTAGTTCGCTGAATGATCCGTCAGCATTCCTCACGAACTGCATGAAGACCGAATTACAGATCTCCACAAACCTCCCGCAATCGCAGTTAGGATGACAATTCGCACCCCACGTGGGGTCGTGTGGCGTTCCGAAGTCGTAGAAGACTTCGGAGTCTGGACCTCCTGGCTCCCCCGCAGGCATGTTCGCGGGTACACCAGACCGACTCCACCAGTTCTTTTTTGCGTCATAGGCGAATATGCGCTCATTCCCTTGAATACCATGCTCGTATCCCTGCGCTTCCGATCCAATATTCGCAAACTCTGCTTGGATGCCGACATTGCTAAAAAGTTCGGTCCATACTTCAACCGCCTCCATATCCGGCCCCATCCCGGCCGTCTCGTCTCCCGCAAACACCGTGACGTACAGCTTTGACGGATCGAATCCAAATCCCTCTTCCGGGTTCGTTAACAGTTCGAACACCCACGGGAGCTGTTCTTTCTTGAAGTAGTCACCGAGCGACCAATTCCCGAGCATTTCAAAGAATGTGGTGTGACGATTATCCCCCACTTCTTCAATATCACCCGCGCGAAAACTCATCTGCGAGTTAGCAATGCGCGATCCTTCTGGGTGCGGTTCGCCAAGGAGGTACGGAACCAGAGGCTGCATTCCCGACGAGGTGAACAGCGTAGTTGGATCATTCCCTGGCACGATAGGTGCCGACGGAATAATGGCGTGACCGCGCGCTTTAAAGAATGCGAGGTAGCGGGCTCGTACTTCTGAAACGGTCATAATGTGTTGAAGATATCACGAGTGACGGGGAATGGAGAACTCTAACTTAAAACGTTCCCGCTGCCGCAAGCGAGAGTCTATCCTGAGGTATGAGTGCCGCTGCAGCATGTAGCTCATCAAGCGTGACGGCGTTTATGAGCGTACGGTAGTCATCGATATACGAAAGATCGCGGCCACGACGACCGATCTGGTGGAGTGCTGCCGCAAGGCCGCGGGTTGTCGAAAGGCTTACCGCATACAGACCAGACATTTCTTCCTTTCGTGACGTCAGCCGATCCTCGGTAATACCAGTACGGAAGAAAACCTCGATTTCTTTGCGAAGGGCAGCAACGCTCTCCGTATATCGACCAGGAGAGAATGTTGCCCATACTTGGAATGCGCCATCAGAACCTCCCGTGAAGCCACTCGGGCGCGTATACACGCCGTACGTAAGTCCATCTCGCTCACGTATCGTCGCCATGAGATGACTCGTAAAGCCGCGACCTCCCAGCATCTCACCGAGGACTATGAACGGTAGATAGAGTGGGTCGTTGTAGGTAAGAGGAACGGACGCACCAAGATAGACATCTATATTCGCTTTGTCTGAAATATGTATGCTGGCCTCCTGGCTTTTCTGGGTAAGGGTGTTGGCCTTCTTTACCGGTGCCTCGCTCGTTCCTCCGGAAAGCTTACGTATCGCTCGCTCCGCAGTGATGAGCGCACTCGTCGGATCAATATCCCCCACTATGGCAAGCACGAGTCCTCCTTGCCCGAGCAGTTTCTTAAACGAGACGAGGTCTCCTCGGTCTGCGTTCTTGAGATCACGCATCCGTTCGGGAGTAGTTTCTTCGTAGTTTAGATGCGACGGGTCATAGATCATTCGAGAGAGTGCTATAGACCCCTGCACACGAGTGTCTGTTAGCTCTTCGGTAAGTTCCCCAAGAATGCGTTCCTGTGCTGCACGAATCTCACGTGCTGGAAATGATGCGCCGCCAACGCACTGGACTAGGATTTCCAGGAGCTTCGCGAGATCCTCCGGGAGGCACGAACCACGGAAATAGGTACGCTCATCACCTGAGGAAAACACGAGTGTTGCTCCACGTGAGGCAAGAATCTCGCGCAGGTCGTCCTTACGATAGTCTTTCGTGCCAGCATCAAGAAGCTCCGCGGCGAGTACCGACACCTCACCCTTATGTCGTGGCAGCATATTCCAACCACCCAACATACTTCCTTCAATAGAGACGAGATCCTTTACCCCCATTCGTGCAGCGAAAAATCGCATCGTTCCAACCCGCTTCTCAAGAATGGTGTCAGCAATACGATTCATGGTTTTGTAGTGGCACGGAAGTACCCAATGGTCGCCTGCGTATCCACTAAGTACGCTGCGGCTACTCGACGAATATCAGCTGGGGTTACGTTCAAAAGTGCTTCGCCAGTACGAATGAAGTGTGTCCAGTCACCTGTTGCGATGCTTTCGTTTATCACAGAGAGGAACTGATATGGTCCATCCTTTCGCTTGGCAAGTTCAGTGCGCACGAGCCGTTTCGCACGATTAAGTTCAGCAGCAGTCACGGACTTCGTTATGAGCTCCTGGTAGACGCCTCGCAAAGTGGCTTCAACCTTTTCATGAGTTGCCTTAGGAGTGAGCGATACGTAGGTGATGAAAAGTCCCGGGTCATGCAGTTCGTAGCAATACACATTTGTCTCGGTCGCTAGTGCCGTATCAACAAGCGCACGATACAGGCGTCCCGTCTTACCGTGATCGAGAACGGCTCCGAGCATAAGGAGTGCAGGAAGATCCGCATGAAGTGCATTCGGAATCTTGTGGGCAATACCGACCATGTTATTTCCGGCACGCTCTACCACGACACGTCGTTCACCTTCCTGGCGAGGCTCCTCGGTATACATCTGGGGATAGGGACGTGGGTTGCGCGTATGACGACCGAATTCTTTCTGGATGAGCGTCAGCACTTCACCTTCGTCAAAGTCTCCCGCTACGGTAACTGTTGCGTTATCAGGCCAATAGAAATCGTTATAGAACTGATTCAGCCGTTCGATAGACACCCCCTCGATATCACTCTTCCATCCAATAGTTGAATGATGATACGGATGTGCCTGGTAGGCGATGGCCCAGATCTGCTTATCAAGTGCTTCAAGCGGAAGATTCTCCCCGCGCTCAAACTCATTACGGACAATCGGCATCTCGCTACTGCGATCCTGCTCCGTGATGCGAGCAGTACGCATGCGATCTGCTTCCCATGCAAGTGCATCCGGCAGGAGCTGCTTCGGCATGACTTCAAAATAGTTCGTCCGGTCGAACCAGGTGGTCGCATTCATGTATGCGCCTCTCGATTCCAAGAAGTGCTTTGGATCCTTACCGCTCTTGGCATTAAAGTGCTCCGATTCCTTGAACATAAGGTGTTCGAGCAGGTGCGTTGCCCCGGTATAGCCAATGGTCTCGTTTCGCGAACCCACGTGATAGGTGACCATGCAGCCAACCACTGGCACCGAACGGTCGGCAGCAAGAAGAACAGTCAGTCCATTGGTATCAAGCTGAAATTCGCGAATGCCCGCAAGCTCGCGTACAAAGCTGACGCCGGTGGTTGCCGACTTCCGTTTGGTAGAAGCACGAGCCATATCACCTCACGATACCAACCTACAGATGAAGAATCAAAGCGATGCCGTATCACCATGCTATGGGTGTCTCGCCGTGTGTCACCAGATACGTATTCGTCTTACTGAATGGCTTACTCCCAAAGAATCCACTATGTGCAGAAAACGGAGACGGGTGCGGAGACTCGATGATGCAATGTTTGGACTCATCAATCAGTACCTTCTTACTCCGTGCGTAATTCCCCCAAAGAATGAACACGAGGTGCTCTCGCTCTTCTGAGAGCCTCCGAATAACTGCATCGGTAAAACGTTCCCACCCCTGACCCTGGTGCGAGCCAGCTGCACCTGCGCGCACGGTAAGGGTTGCGTTTAGTAACAATACTCCTTGTGTGGCCCAACGGGTGAGGTCACCACTGGTTGCAGATACTTGATCTCCGACATCGCTCTCGATTTCCTTGAAAATGTTCTGAAGTGAGGGAGGATTCCTCACTCCCTCAATTACCGAGAATGAAAGCCCGTGTGCCTGGCGTGGACCGTGGTACGGATCCTGTCCGAGAATTACAACTTTTACTGCTTCAAACGGTGTGAGCTCAAACGCACGAAATATATTCTTTGGATGAGGGTATACGGTCGTTGCCTGGTACTCCTTCTTCACAAAATCGGTGAGCTCTTTGAAGTACGGCTGCCCAAACTCTTCTTTGAGCGCTTCTTTCCATGATGGCTCGATTACGACTTCCATGACGGCACTATACCAAAGCAGCGGGCGGCTGGATCTCTCCAACCGCTCCTGTGATTTATGTGGACTTTCGGTGAAGCTCCAGAAGCTTCTTTCCTGCAGCCTCGCGATACGGACAGTATTCGCAGTCCTTGCCAACTGGCGGAACGGCATTCGCGTCCAAGGTGTCCTTAATACGGGGGAGTGTTTCGTCGATCCAATCTGTATCTCCTTCACAGGGAACAAGCGTGATTTCAAAGTCCAGCTTGCCATCGAACGCTGCTTTATCACTGTCTCCGTTTGCATATACAAAATAGCCAGTCGGCGAAACCTTGAAACCGTTATTACGGAGCATCCATTGATACACACCCATTTGTCTACGATATGAACCTTCCCAGGCGGAGTCGGCGAGTGTTTCAATCTTTCCGTCCTTCGCCGTGGCCTTGTAGTCAACAACAATAAGTTCCCCATCGGGAGTAACCCATGCGTCATCGATGGCACCGGAGATGGTGAAGCCGGTGGGCTCATGAAAGTATTCGATGCCTTCAAAGTTCTCACGCCATGTATTCATATCCTTATGCGCAAACGGAACCGCATCGATGCCGTAGGCGTCCATGAGTGGATGACGTGATTGCGCAGCTCGGTGCACATCAAACTCTTTCTTGAGAAGCGCATCTACTGCGATGTTGAGCGTAAAGGCAGGACCGCGAGGGCGCGCCGTGCCTAGTTTGTTATCAAGATAGAAGCAGCGTGGACATTCGGTAAAAAGTTCGATCTTCGAGCGAGACAGGCGCCATTTCTTTCCGCCGTAGTTCCAATCACTACTGCGATTCGGGTTGTACTGTTTTTTGAATTCCGCCATACCTATGCGTATGCGTTGCACAGACTATTCGCCTCAGCAAGAATGGCGCCGACGCGTTCAGGCGGAATGGTAAGAGCTCGCAGGAGATCGCGGTTCTGCCGCAATTGATCACATGTCACGATTCCTTGATCGATGAGAAGTCGCTTTTCGGTCTTACGCAGCAGCGTAAGCGCGGTAATGGGATAGAGTCCAGTTGCAATGATGCGATCGTACAGACTTCCTTCAACCGGGTAACTCCAGCCAAGTAGTTGGATGCCCGAACACTTGGCAAACTGCACTGCATCACGTGTGAATTTGGTATTGGTGATTAGAAACCCGTGGTCAACGGGACAGGTGACGCCTGCAGAGGGTTCGCACTGCCAGATATCGTCAAAGCGCGCCTTAACATAGAGCGCTACTTTAACGTCCGTTTTGTAGCTCGGGTCATTGTGATACTTCAACTCTGCTGCAAGGAACTCCCCTTCACGCTTTGCATACACATCCACCTCATGCGACACACATTTCCCGGGAATCATGCGACGATACTCAACCTCCCATCCCTCTTTTTTAAAGAGTTCAGCGATGTAGTTTTCGAAGGGATGACCCGAAGGTCCAAACTCAAACAGAGCGCGGCGTAAGCTATAGCGTGCCGCTGCCGGACGAGCATCATGGCGGAGCATTTGGAATGCACGCTTGTATATATCTTGCGTGGGTGCGCCGGGATGGATAGACGCTTCAATGGTGTGGCGAATGCGCTCGGCAGTATGGGTGGTGGCACCTGCGCGCCGAAGCGACCACTCAAGCTTCATACCATCGAATGCTTCGACGGTTCCATCAGTCTTTACGATCTCAACAGGCATTTAGGCAATAATACCACCACCGCGCACCTGGTCGCCCTCGTAGAAAACCAGAGACTGGCCATGTGCGACCGGCTCAGTAATGGGTACGAGTGGAGTAAATACCCTATTGGACACCGTTCCTTCAACGTGCGGTCCGTGATACCGATACTGCGCGGTGAGAACCTCGGATGCCATAGGTTCGCGAAACCAGTTGGTATCGGTAAGGGTAAGTGCAGTAGTCGGAAGCGAAATCGTTCGCTTCTTGCCAACGATCAGCACGTTATTGCGGAGATCCTTGCGTAGGACGTACCATGGCCCGGGCGGTGCATCAGCAAGTGCAATACGTTCACCAAGTGTCACCAGGAGTGCTCCGCGATGCTTACCAATTGTGCGGCCCTCTTCGTCAACCGCGCTACCCGGCTCAACCCCGAACTGATTGGTAAGAAAATCATCCATCGACACAGGACCCAGAAAGCAAATTCCTTGGCTGTCTTTCTTTACTGCATTTGGAAGTCCAAGCGTGCGTGCACGGGAACGCACTTCTGCCTTGTTCATTTCTCCAAGCGGAAAGCGGGTCATGGCGAGAGCCTCGGGTGATATCGCCCAGAGAAAATAGCTTTGGTCCTTGTCTGGATCGACTCCCCGAAACAGGTTTCCACCCTCGTGCCGTGCGTAATGGCCGGTGGCAATCAGATCGGCACCATGTTGTTTCGCGAATTCATAAAACGCACCGAACTTTACATCGCGATTGCACATAATGTCGGGATTTGGTGTACGCCCCGCTCCATACTCGCGCACCAGGTACTCAATAACCGACTCCTTATAACTCTCCGATGCATCGAGCGTATGGAATGGGATACGAAGATGTGCCGCGACCCGCATCGCATCCTTACGATCCTCTGCCCAGGTACAGGGAAGACCTTCTGGGTACCAGCCCTTAATGAATACCCCGACAACGTCAGCGCCTGCATGCTGGAGGAGTGCGGCCGTCACCGCGGAATCTACACCGCCTGAAAGTCCAACAAATATGCGTTTGCCGCGTACGTCCTGCATGTCATTGGTATAGCATCCTTGACACTCCTTCGGTAGTTGTCATTATTGTAGTATCAGAAACGCGAGATTCGGAAGGAGGTACGTTCTTTGCAAACCGCTTCGAACAGCTTCATCATTGTGCGTTTGGCTAAATCGCGTTCGCTCATGCTCTACGACCCCAACGGCAAAGGCCTGCGGCAGACGAGCGACCGAGAGTTGCGCGGCATCGTCCGAGAGATCCAGGGCGTGGAGTGGGCGCTCTTCCCCCGGTACGGCAACTTCGGCATCCCGATCACGGGAGACGGTAGTCCGGCGTGCGAGAGCGATCTTGAGCTAGCTAAATCCTACGAGGATGTCGAGAGCTATGAACTCTCGTCAGATCCTTTTCCTGAGGAAACGGCCCCATGATGGACGCGAAGCTCTGGGTGGCCGCGGACGGACGACTCCGCGGCCACTTATCTATTGTAAATACGCTTTTTTGTTGGCAACATGCTCGGCAAATGTCTTTGCATAGTGCATACGCCCGTCAGTACCCGTGAGGTAGTAGAGGTAGGGAGATTCACGAGGCGTGAATGCTGCACGTATTGATTCCTCTCCTGGGTTATTAATTGCCGTTGGCGGCAACCCTTTATACCGATACGTGTTATACGCCGAATCGCTCGCGAGATCCTTCGCGGTAGGCGTATACCCGGTCACGCCATGAATGTATCCGAATGTGGCGTCCACTTGAAGCGGCATGCCCAGTTGAATTCGCTTCCAGAGGATGCCAGCAATAATGCGTCTATCCTCAAGTGTCTTTCCTTCGGCTTCAAGTAGCGAAGCCATGATGATGACATCATGCTCCGATCTACCGAACTCGGTCAGTTCATCGCTATACCGATCCATACGCGCTTCGTAGTTAGCCCGCATGATGTTCATGGCCTCCTCTTCCGTAGTGCTTGGGAGAAAGAAGTAGGTGTCCGGAAATAGATATCCCTCTGCGGGAAGTGCAATCGTACGGAATCGCTCTGCATCAAAGTTCGGTATCCGTTCTCCAAGCTGCACACTCATTTGTCGTACCGTGGTCCCTTCCGGGAACGTAAGTCGGTGCGTCGGCAACCCTGAAATCCCATGCGAGAGATTCCAAACGATTTCTACCACTCCCACCGGCTTCGTGAAGGCATATGCACCACTTTTGATACCCTGATCCCCCGCTATCGCGCGAGCAACAATCTTGTACACCAACACTGAGTCAATGTATCCGGCAGCATGAAGCTGTTCACCGGCAGCCGTAATGCTTGTCTTATACGCAATGGTGATGGGAGTATCGACCGGAAAGTTAGACGTCGGCTTAATGAACACCCACCAGCTTGCGATGCCTATAGCAATAAGCACAACGCCTAGTGCGATGTACGCATACTGCAGACGCTCGAGGTGCATTGCGAGAGCCAGCCCGATGCCTCGTGCTCGATCACTAAGTGCTTCGTACATGCTAGGTGGGCAGATTCGACGGCGCCTCGCTCGTTGACGACTGGATGCGCGGGAGCGACGGAGTGGTCACACCACTCGTTGGGATATGAAAGAGCGTCGCCAACTCCTCAGTGTTCATGACGAGCCAGGGCATCTTATACGGCTCGTTGAAGTACGAGCGTCTCCGGTATGAGTCAACGAGCCCGTGCGAAACGTGGCCACGATGGATACCCTTTGGGTCCTCCCACGGCCAGTCATCAAAGTTGGCATACCATCTCGTGATCGCTAGGCTGTTGGTGATTTCTGAAGAGAACGGCTTCCACAATCCGATAAGGTGACTCACCACGATTCCTTGGAATGCATCGCGAGGAGCAGTGTAGAGCGCACGAATGCCCACATCAAAGAGCGGTTTCGAAAGTTTGCGTTCAATATCTTCCATTTGTTTCTGCTGCCCTTTAGAGAGCGGCGAGAAGCTTTCGCTCTCGTACGATTCCCCGCTTTTCGGATCAATCTGCTTGGTCTTGCGCATCGCGGCTGCGCGAATCTTATCAATCTCCTCGTTCTTCTCGTCCTTAATCCCATATTTACTACCCGACTTGGTTTTCATACCGGCATACTTCTCACCCTTAGATACACGTACCAGTATCTGAATCCAGAACTGCTCCTTGGGCGAAAGTGAGCCCATGAATTCAATGATCTGGGCAAGGGGATCGACCTGCTCCTCAGGCTTTGCAAGTGGAGACGTCGGATTCATGAACTCAGCGTAGGTGCGAAGTGGATATACGTCCTTACCAAGCGAAAACTTGTACTCTGTACCCCAAAGATCGAACGGCGGGTGTGATGGATCAACGAGAAGGCTGTAATCTGTTGCTTCCACGATTTCAACTTCCGGGTACTGTGCGTAGATGTAGCTCTCGACGCCGCGCCTAAAGCCTTTGCGGGTTCGCACATAGAGATGCACGCGCCCCCCGAGCGATACGATCTCAAACGACCACGAGGGGCGGACCGCACCTAGCACGATCCGCTTCCACCACGTGGACTCACCGGGTGAGAGATGGAGCGCGGAGAATACCGCCTCCATCGCCAGAGGTGTTTTGCGTACCTCACGAGGAACCCGTATTTCAAGTAGTACGTATTCCTGTCGAGCAATCCACGCTAACCGATTAGCTGCCATCCAACGAATAATGCCGAAATACCCGAGAAGGATTGGAAGCCAGATTGGCGAGATGAGCGCCAGGAGCTCAAAGTTCTTGAGCGTCTGATACGGTGCAATCGTGAGGAATGCGACGTTAGCTGCAATGAAGCAGTAGATGAAGGGACGCGCAGTGAGCAAAATACCTCGCTCGTGTGCAAAGTGCAGGGGGTCAAAGCCTCCAGATGACATGGAGAAAGTATAGCAAAGGAGCCGCACGATATGCGGCTCCTGTGCTGTTGATGCGGTGCGTAGTTACACCGTCGTGTACTTCCCTTCTTTGTTCTTCTTGAAGTACCGGGTGTCGTTGAGGTTCACCAGAATCGTATTGTCTTTCACGTAACGAACCTTCTTCACTGCCGTGATAACTTCGTCGCGGGTAAGCGCCTTTCCTTTCAGAACATCACGAATCACCTCGCGTACCACACCAGGCTGGAAACCCCACTCGGCAAGTGCATAGAGTCCACGACCAACGAGGACAAATCGAGAGTCCTTGATCAGTTCGTTGTGCGTAGTTGCAACATGCGCTTTCTTTGAAAACGTCTCGGTAATAGCTGCAGCAACATCGGAGAAGTGCATTGGCTCGCCCTTCTTCTTGATGACGAGATACGCGTAGTCGCGGATACCCTTCGTGCGGATGGCAGGTGCCTGTGCCTTACCCCACTCGGAAAGTGGGTTGCTTGCGATTGATTTGGAGAGCGAAAGCCACCGCTTGAGAATTTCTTCATTGCGGTATGCGGCATTCACTTCCTTCAATTCCTCAAGGAAGCGATTGATGATCTCTCCTTCCGGAAGCACTTCAGCGTCATCGAGTGTTGCATAGAGACGGGTGAGTGCCGAGTGGACCATATCGGCGGTGCGATGATCCACATGCCACCTAGCATAGAACTCATCGGTTTCGCGTTCGCGGAAAAAGGCACTTCCGACAACCAGGAGGAAGCGGATACGATTACGGCTCTTCTCATCGATCGCAAGACCGGAAAGGAGTGCGTCTTCAGGAATCACAGAGCCCTGGGCCTCGATGTATGCACGCAGCTCTTCAAACGAACCTTCGGAATCATGAAAAGCGCGGGAATGGCGAATGGCCTCAATACCGGAAGCCTCGATCTGACGGACGCGTTCGCGGGTAATACCCCAGCGCTCACCGATTGCCTCAAGCGTGTCGCGTTCGCTTGCGGAGCCAAGTCCGAATCGGTACACGAGAACCTCGCGCGCACGCTCTGGTACTTCAGCCAGAAGCTTCTTTACGAGCCCCGCGGTATCGAACGACAGCTTAGCCGGCTGCTTTTTGGAAGCCGTCTGAGAAGCCTTGGATTTGACTACCTTTTTCGCCATATTTCGCAATGATTAATGTGTTATAGTTATATCAAATAGAGTCAAAACCGTCAAATCTGTGGATTACACCACAAGGTTAAGGACTCGTCCGGGCACATAAATGACCCGCGCAGGCTCCTTACCACCAAGTGCGGCCGTGACCGCCGGGACGGTACGCATAGCTTCGAGAGCCGCTGCCTCATCGGCGTCAGGAGAAAGAAGCACTTCTCCTCGCTTTTTCCCGTTTACCTGAACCGGAACCGATACTTCACTCTGCTGTATGAGAGCCGGGTCGTAGCTTGGCCACGAAGAGAGATGAATGGAATCACCCTCTCCACAGGCCTGCCACAATTCTTCGGTGATATGTGGCGCAAAGGGTGCCAATACTTGGAGAAACCGCTTCCACTGATCACGACCGATGCTCCGTGCTTCTTCGAGGGCGTTCAGGAAGACCATGCACTGACTCACTGCAGTATTAAACTTAAAGGCTTCAATGTCGTCAGTCACCTTTTTAATTGTTTGCTGGAGTGTCGACTCAAGACTGGGCGTATCGGTATCTACCACCAGCTCCTGTGCTCGCCAGATACGGTCTACGAACCGAGAGGTGCCGGCAATAGATGCAGTCGACCAGGCGACAGTATTTTCAAAGGGGCCCATAAACATTTCATAGAGGCGGAAGGCATCTGCTCCATACTCCATAACTACATCATCCGGATTGATGACATTACCGTACCGTTTACTCATCTTCCTTCCATCCTCGGCAAGAATGAAGCCGAGGAATTCCAAACGCTTGAAAGGCTCGCTCGTCGTGACAACCGCGATGTCATATAGAAACTTATGCCAAAACCGAGCATAGATTAGATGGCGAACGGCATGATCTCCACCAACATACACATCAACCGGTGCCCAATGCGTTTCGCTCTTGCGAGAGACTGGTTCATGCTCGTTATGCGGATCCATAAACCGGAGGTAGTACCAGGATGAACCCGCCCACTGCGGCATGGTATTCGTCTCACGCGTTGCCGGACCACCACACTTAGGACACGTGGTGTTCACCCACTCGGAAATACCTGCAAGCGGTGACTCGCCCGTTCCAGTCGGCTCGTAATGATCGACATCAGGAAGTCGTACCGGCAGATCCTCGTACGGGACTGGTACTACACCATCAGTCGAACAATGAATAAGGGGAATGGGCTCTCCCCAGTATCGTTGTCGCGAAAATATCCAGTCCTTGAGTTTGTAGGCTGTAGTGCGCCGGGCAAGCCCGTGTTCCTCGCAGTAGTTGATGATCTCCTGTCGTACGTGGGTTGCAATCTTGCCGGCAAATTCCGTCGGCTCAGTAAGAATGCCGTTCGCCATATCGGTCCACGGTGTTGGCGCCTGGAAGCGCTTCCATACGAAACGCTGAAGGGGAGCAGTGAGGATAGTCTCAAGTTCTTCTCCCGAGACCCAGCGCATCGTGTGCTTACTGTTCTCGCTTTCCTCTATGACTGCCTGCTCATCATTCTCAAGTTCAAAGTAAAGCGCTTGGAAATGACCGAATCGGTTTTCCCCTTTCGGTGGATGATAGAACTGGCTGTGGGACATACCAAGTTCCCGAATGAACGTAGGATTCAGATACCCGGTTTCCTCTCGTATTTCGGCGACTGCTGCCTCAACCGCGGTCTGCCCCTCTTCGATGCCGCCCGTGATCATGGTGGTCCATGCCACCTTTTTCCAGTCCAAAACCAAATACTTCTCTTCACTCCAGTGCTTTACAAGTGCGGTAATGGCATTCCGTTCAACAAACGGAAGTTCTGGACGTACCCTGTCCTCACCGCTGGTTGCAACAAAGAGTGGTTCAAGCACCTCCTTGAGAGGAATACCGAACTTATGTGCAAACGCAAAGTCTCGCTCGTCATGAGCCGAGCATTTCACAATACCGGTGCCATAGTCCGCGAGTGCGTAACTGGCGACCCAAATGGGAAGCTCTCCGTTCCCTACCGGATCGACGGTGTAGCGACCGGTGAAGATGCCGTCAATATCTTTCGTCCCCTCATACCCCGCTCGCGCTCGTGCCTCAACCATATCCTTGGCCTTCGCGAGTACCTTCTGCTCAGTCGGCGTCCCCGCGACTAGTTCAGGAAGTCGAGGATGATCTGGGGCAATAACTACAAACGTGTCTGCACGGAATGCTTCAAAGTGTGCCGAGAACGTTTCAAGAACGATGTCGGTATCTTTTACGGGCGAGCTGAAGATAAGCCCTTCCGAGCGACCAATCCAGTTCCGCTGCGCTTCTTTGATATGTTCTGGCCATTCAAGTGAATCAAGGTCGGATAGGAGTCGATCCGCGTACGCTGTGATTTTTAGCACCCATTGAGGCAGTGCTCGCTTTTCTACTTTTGTGCCGCACCGTTCGCAGACATCTCCATCGAGGTCTTCGTTCGCAAGACCCGTCATGCAGGACGGACACCAGTTGATGGGTTCATTGCTTTGATAGACGAGGCCATGCTCGAACATCTTGAGGAAAATCCATTGGGTCCAGCGATAGTAGTCAGGATCGGTGGTGTTGATCTCTCGTGACCAGTCGTAATCAAAACCAATGTGCGCAAGCTGCTCCTTGAAATGAGCGATGTTACGCTCCACGGCCTCACGAGGGTGCACTTTGTGCTTGAGCGCGAAGTTCTCCGCAGGAAGACCGAACGCATCCCACCCCATGGGATGCAAAACTGAACGACCTCGCATACGCATAAGGCGCGAGTAGATATCTGTCGCTATATAGCCCTTTGGATGCCCTACATGCAGTCCCTCACCGGACGGATACGGGAACATATCAAGCACATAGGCTTTCTCTTTATTCGGATCATCACTGGCAGCGTAGATTTTGTCAGCAGACCATTTCTCCTGCCATTTCCGTTCTACTGCTTTGTGGTCGTATCGCTCTGCCATGAGGCTCTAGAGCGGCATGGGCTTGCCTGGGAAATCGCGCAGCGGAGGATACTTATCTGGATCAATGGTGCGGTCAAAGCAGACCATACCTGCGTCATGCTTCCAGCTACCACCCCCTACAATCCCAAATTCAGAAGGGTATGCGACATCGCGTCCATAGCCTCCCTTTCCTTCCATGTCAGGAGTCGCAGCATTGAATGTTGTGCAGAGTTTGAATGAAAGATTTCCCGTTTTCTCATAGGTGTAGGCGGCTTTCGTTTCCGGGTCAGTCGGCACGACATACCCCGAGAGTGCGTCTGTGAGTTCCTCAAGACTAGTCGGAAGTACCTGCTTCTGCTGGTAGTAATAGACAACCTGAGATTGGATGCCTTGGAGATCACTCGTCTTCTGCGAATCGAAACGCAGATCACGCATGTGCGAAGGAGTTCCAATGATGAAGAAACCGGCAGCGATCGTGGCGAGCGTAAGTACGCCAACGCCAATACCAATCATGTTCGCTTTCTTTGCATGTGCGATCCAATAGCCCTTGAGATCCGCTAGGAAGTGGAGGAATACTCCTGCGGCAACCAGTAGCACCACCAGTACCTTGAGACCGAATCGGACAGTGATTTCCCCACCCAGGAACGTGTTCGTGAGCGTCACCAAGTCGACGAGAATAGTAACGGTAGCAATGAAAAGCGTGAGTACCAGTGCCCAGCGGCGTACCCAGATCGTTGCCTTACCGGGTTCTGCAACGATCGAGCCACGAATGAGATGGAGGCAGACGAGCGTCGTGGGCACCAACACAATGAGAGCGGCCATTGAGAAGCGCACTGCACCACCATACGGATCACCATAATAGGCGAGCGGATCCGGAAACGAATAATTGATGTACTCAAATACGAGTGCGAGGAACGAGCTGATACTTCCGTAGAGCGCAATGACCGTAAGGAGCCAGAGGAAGAAGTCTTTTGGCGAAGTTTTCGATACAGGAGCAACGGGTGCTGGAGCGGGTGTGGTGTCCATATGCGCGGAATTATACCACAAAACCTCTACATCTTGCGGTATATGGCGGTGTGGCCGATGGTGCCCTCGAACAGCTTCTCGAACCCAGGAAATTCAGGAAGTTTATTGCCCGCGTAGTTGAGATAAAAAATACCTCCTGTCTTGAGAACGCGTGCAATCTCATTGATCATCGCGTCCTGATTCTGTTGATACACACTGGTATCGAACGTCCCAACGGAGGTGACGTAATCAAATGTCTCATCCCTAAAAGGCAGTTGCTCTACATGTGCTGCAACTTGGTTTGAAAAGTTGTTCCGAGGTTCTCGATCGACCCCGATCATATCGATTCCCTGTGTGCGTGCGTACTCAATGAGCGCACCTTTCCCTGAACCAATATCAAGAAACTTACCCTCTGGATTCAGTTCAAGTCCGGCTTGAGTCAGCTGTATTTTGAACAGATTGAGCATATCTTCCGCTTCCAAATCGGTACGGGTGAGATCCTCCCATTTTCTCTCCGGAGAAGACCAGCTCTTCCGTTCAATACTCATGGAGAAAGTATAGCGGCTAGCTATGGAGAAACACCATTACATCTCCATCCTTGGTCTCGTATGTCTTCCCTTCGGTCCGAATATCCCCTTTATCGCGTGCCGCGCTCCAGGAACCATCTGCGAGCAGCGTATCCCACTGAATGACTTCCGCACGGATGAACTTGTCTCGAAAGTCCTCGTGAATAGCTGCACCCGCGTCAGGAGCAAGTGCACCCGCTCGTACCGTCCACGCCCGACTCTCTTTGGGCCCGGTGGTAAAGAAGGTGATGAGGCCGAGCGTCTCGTACGCGCCACGAATAAGATCCCGAATACCGTCATCTGTGACACCGAGCTCAGAGCGGAACATATCTTTATCCTCGTCTGAAACATCATTAAGTTCATGCTCGGTACGTGCGTCAATGAGCACGTAGCGTGCCCCAAGCGACTCTACGTAGTCATATGCTTTCTGCGCACGACCATCATTCATTTCAGCGAGATTACGCCCTCCAGACTTACCGTTGAATGCGTAAAGAATGGGTTTCAGGGTAAGGAGATTCAGCGATTTAATGAGTTTCGTCTCGTCTCCTCCCAGCCCAGCAACCATCGCAAGCTTCCCGTCTTTGAGTACCGCTTCAACCTTTGTAAGCACCGCATCTTCTTCCAATGCCTCCTTCTTATTCATCTTCACATCCCGGACAAGCTTTTCCTTGCGGCGTGTGACGCTCTCTTGATCAGCAAGGATGAGCTCAAGATTGATGATTTCGATGTCCCGAACCGGGTCGACGTCTCCGTGCACATGCGTGATATCAGGGTCGTCAAAGAAGCGCACAAGCTCGAGAATGGCATCGGTCTCACGGATATTGGAAAGGAATTGATTTCCCAGTCCTTCCCCCTCTGAAGCACCCCGTACGAGTCCTGCAATATCAACAAATTCTATCGCTGCAGGCACGATCTTCTCGGACTTTGAGAGTGCTGCCAGCTGCGTAAGCCGTTCATCAGGCACCGCAACAACTCCCACCGACGGATCAATGGTTGCAAAGGGGTAGTTAGCAATGAGCGCATTCGCCTTGGTGAGCGCATTAAAAAGGGTTGACTTCCCGACGTTGGGAAGCCCGACGATGCCGATCTTGAGCATTAGGTACACCTTACTGACTACCCGGGAAAAAAGGAAGGACCGTCGTGCGGTCCCTGGGTGTTGAGGCGGCCATGATCAGGGATGTCTCCCCTGATCTTCGCTGGGTGGGGCTCCGTAGACCGCCTCAACAAACACACTAAACACCTAGACTCCGCGTTTCGCAAGCGCCGCTATTCTTCTGAGCCATGCATTCTTCTGACGATCAGAGAGACGTTCGGAGTTCCCAACATCGGTCATGCGCACTTTGTAGCCAGCAAACCCCAAAGTAGCGTGTCGTATTTCGTTCGTGAAGTCCCCGAACATAAAACGAATTGCGAGCGGGTGGAGTTTGGAAAGGGCAATAACGCGTGCGGTCTTTCCCGTCATGAGCTTGTCCCAGCCCATGCCATTTTTCCAAAAGTGGAAACAAAACCCTGGGAGCCACATACGATCGAACATGCCCTTGAGAAGCGCCGGTGTTGCGCTCCACCACAGTGGGTATACCAGGACAAAATGATCTGCCCATTTCAAATTCTCTTGGACTTTCTTTAGGTCGGGTTCAAGTTCCTGAATCGCTCGATACCCTTTATGAAGAATGGGATCAAACTGCAAGTCTCCAATGTTATCCCGTCGTACTTCGTGCCCCGCCTCGCGTGCGGCCGCCTCATACGTATTCGCGAGTTTATTCGTAAATGTCCCCTCCTTATCGGGATTCCCCATCAGTACGTAAATCTTCTTCATGTCGGAATTATTTCTGCATCAAGGCAGCGAGCTCGGTGCGGTACTTCTTCATGACCTCCATCGTTGCCTTCATTTGTGGCTCGCCACCCTTCTTTACGCGACGATCAACCTCCTCACCAATCTTCTTGAAAAGCTCTGGGTCCTTGGTAACCAGCTGCATAATCTGATCACGCTGTGCCGCCGGCACATCCTTCATTTTTGCCTTTAGCATCTGGCGAATGAAAAAGTCTTGGACACCCATAGTGTCGAGAGTATACCAAAAACAGCGCAGTCTTTCGACCGCGCTGCCCTCTTTGAGTAGGTGATTACTCGGCCGCGAGGTTAGGCGTTGCCGAAGTGTCAATTTGTACCCCAGGAATCTCGTCCAGATAGCGAATGCGATCCTCGCCGACGAACTCGCGCAGCTGGCCACTTAGATGATCACGCCATGCGTATACAATAACTCGTTGCAGCATATGGTCGCCGTACGCTTTCTCCAAGTTCCTGAACGACCGGAGGTAGCCTCCGTCGCCGGAGACCAGGACGTATTTCATCTTGAACGGGTAGAAGGTCTCCTCATGCGCCATGAACTCGTACAGGTGGTAGAGCGTTGTCGCCATCCACATGTCGTTCATGATCCACGAGTCTACATCCTTGCCGTCACGGCGCGTGGCTTCGACTGTGCAGGTACGCGTGTGTTGCTTCCGACGGCGATAGAGCGCCTCATCGAGCCAGCGGCTCGGAGCTTCCCCTTCGCTTCGGTTGCGCGCGTACGCCCCTGCGTGAATGAGCTTGGTCTGCTGCAAGTCACGCTCGGCGATATATGCCGTAAGCACCCGCCAGTTGATGCGGGTCTTTCGAACACTTCCATGGAGCACATTGGGTACATCGATGAACAGCGCACTCCCCGGAAGAGAGGCACTGCCAGGTTGCAGGGCAGGAATGCCCATGGCCGCCTCCTCTCTATCGTGCGGTGCCTAGGAATATCTTTAGCACGCCACCCCGGTAGTTCAAAGGAGGACGGTCGCTTGATTGCTCGACACCTCGGCTATCCCTTTCTCGATAGAAAAAGTCTCCTTCTTTCCCTCCGCGGTTTCGACAACTGCCTCACCCGCTTTTAGTGGGGTCACGAAGGCCTCGTGTCCCGCAAGCACCGTAAAAACACCGCCTTCACCAGGAAGAGTTACTGCGAGTGCTTCTCCGTCAAAGAGGTTCTCGCCGACCTTCGCAATAGTGAGATGGAATGTTCGAGCCATTATGCAGTGACCTGATCGATAGTGCCCTTCATGTAGAAGGCGTTTTCTGGCTTATCATCGTGCTTACCTTCCACGATTTCCTTGAACCCGCGTACGGTATCCTCGCGCGAGACGTATGCACCCTTGGTACCCGTAAAGACTTCCGCAACGTTAAAGGGCTGCGAGAGGAAGCGCTGAATCTTACGCGCACGGTACACAACCGTCTTATCCTCATCCGAGAGCTCCTCGATACCGAGAATCGCAATGATGTCCTGGAGGTCGGTGTAGCGCTGGAGCACCTTCTTCACTGCGTTTGCGACTTCATAGTGCTCCTCACCGACGACGTCAGGCGTAAGCGCCGTTGATGTGGAAAGCAACGGGTCAATAGCAGGATAAATACCAAGCGCAGCGAGTTGGCGCGAAAGCACCACCGTACCATCAAGGTGGGCGAAGGTGGTTGCCGGTGCCGGGTCGGTAAGGTCGTCCGCCGGAACGTACACTGCCTGCACGGAGGTGATAGATCCCTTCTTAGTAGAAGTGATGCGCTCTTGAAGCTTACCCATTTCTTCAGCAAGGGTCGGCTGATAGCCCACGGCGGATGGAACACGTCCGAGAAGTGAAGACACTTCAGATCCCGCTTGAATGAAGCGGAACACGTTGTCCATGAAGAAGAGCACGTCTTTACCACCTTCGTCGCGGAAGTATTCCGCCTGGGTAAGACCAGTGAGTGCGATGCGGGCACGAGCACCAGGAACTTCGTTCATCTGACCGAACACCAGTGCGGTCTTATCCAGCACGCCCGATTCTTCCATTTCGTGATAGAGGTCGTTACCCTCGCGCACGCGCTCACCCACGCCAGCAAACACGGAGTAGCCACCGTGATTACTTGCCACGTTATGGATGAGCTCCTGGATGATAACCGTCTTGCCCACACCCGCGCCTCCAAAGAGACCCACCTTTCCGCCCTTAATAAAGGGAACCATGAGATCGATCGCCTTGATACCAGTCTCAAAGACTTCCGCCTTGGTCGTCTGCTCCTCGAAGGAAGGTGGCTGGCGATGGATAGGCAGGTGCGGATTATCCTTTCCGATCTTCTCCTTTCCATCGAGTGTCTCACCGAGCACATTGAAGAGGCGGCCCAAGGCAGCAGTACCCACCGGAACCGAAATGGGTGCGCCCGTGGCAATAGCCTGCTCACCACGTGAGAGACCGGCAGTTTCCGTCATGGATATGGTGCGCACGCGGTCGAGGCCCAAGTGTGCCGCGACTTCAAGCGTGATGCGTCCATGCACCTCATTCCCGTCGATGACGAGCGCTTCCAAGATGGCGGGTCGGTCCTTTTCAAAATGCACATCCACGACCGGCCCGATAACTTCTACGATGGTTCCTTTGTTCATAAATCTAGTATTACCACTGCCTTCCTTACGTTGCTAATGCTTCCCGACCGCCCACGATCTCTGACACTTCACGCGTGATATTCGCTTGGCGAATCTTGTTCGCCTTACGGGTGAGGTCATGCGCGACTTCTTTCGACTTATCCGATGCGTTTTTCATTGCCACCATGCGAGCCGAGTGCTCAGAGGCCTTCGACTCAAGGAGCATGTGATACAGCGAGACGGCCACCAACCGCGGCACGAGAAACCCGAGCACTTCGTCACCCGACGGCTCCACTTCGTAGGAGGCGGGTGGTGCGAGCTCGACGTCCTCCGACCACTTGCCTTTTGCCGGTCGGATGCCTTCGACTACCTTTGCAAGTGATTCGATGGAAAGTGGGAGGAGGGTGTGTGCAGTCGCGATCTGTTCGAAGGTCGAACGGAAATCGCTGTATACCGCAACCACTTGATCAAAATCTCCTGCAAGGAATGCATCGGAGACTTCCCGCGCGATATCCTCCATGGCACCAAGGTCCACGTCGTCGCCCTTGTTGATGTAAGACGCGCGAATCTCGTATCCACGATTGGTGAAATACTCCTGCCCCTTACGACCATATGCATAGACCACCACGTCAGAAACGCTACGATCGCCGATCGCTTCTACCGCCTTCTTCAGCACGCCTGAGTTAAGACCACCGGCTAGTCCTTTATCACTCGTGAGAACGAGGAGTCCGAGCTTGCCTCCCGCGCGTACGTTTGCCAGAGGATGGCGCTTCACGCTTTCAGTGCCAGAAAGGCGGGTAAGGACCGCAAGAGCCGCACGAGCGTACGCACGGCCTTCGAATGCGGCATTCTGAGTCTTACGCATCTTTACGGCAGAGACAGCCTCCATCGCACGCGTGACTTTATTCATGCGCTTGGTGGCCTGGATCTTCAGTTTGATGTCTTTGAGTGCCATAGCTATGGATCAATGTGAATGAGTGCCATACGAAGTGCCTCCATCGTGTAGGTCTTACGATTTACTCGCCCCTTCGTAACAATGCTCACCACGCCTTCTGCCTTTCCAATCTCAAGACTTTCAGTCATACCGGATGCATGTGCTGCTCCATTCAGGTCCATGCCCTCATCCACCACTTTGCGCATTACTTCTGGATCAGGAAACTCCCAGGCTGAGGTTAGACCGAGATGAAATTCCGCTCCGTCATAGATGGCACATGCGGTGAGTTCCATATACCCACTTTTGGTATGGGGCACGGGCATAATTCCTGACTCAAGTCCGATTGAATACTCACAGTCGGCATATGCTGCTCGTGCGCGGTTCATTGCTCCCGTGATGGATTCATCGAGTGATTTCGGCTGCTCTGAAACACCGGACGGTACTTCGACGCCAACCACTTCCGCATCTTTCAAATGCGAATAATCCTGAAGCATGTCTCGCACTGCTTCTATCTTTACTGGGTTCTTTGAGCCGACCGCGATCTTCATGGTTATGCCGTGCGCTCGACGAATTGGTCGAGTTTTGCACGTAGATCTTTCTCGATGGTTTCGTTGATCTCGCGAGTAGTGCGGATTGCAGCAAGTACGTCATTCGCTTCACGAGAAAGGAATTCCTGAAGGCGTTCCTCTGCATCGCTGGTCTTCTCTGGCGCGAATCCATCGAAGTATCCGTTCACTGCCGCGAAAATGACCGCAGCTTCCATCTCAAACGGAAGGGGCTTACCGTTTG
Source organism: uncultured Candidatus Saccharibacteria bacterium (assembly GCA_964446735.1). GTDB lineage: Bacteria > Patescibacteriota > Minisyncoccia > Phycocordibacterales > Phycocordibacteraceae > C7867-001. The sequence continues at coordinate 126,851 of CAYUQB010000001.1, forward strand.
GCTGCTTGAGCACTTCGGTCATGCGACGTCCTGAATCAATCTGCTTCTTGGTGCCCTCATCAAGATCAGAGGCGAACTGCATAAACGCTTCCAGTTCGCGGAACTGAGCAAGCTCGAGCTTGATCTTGCTTGCCACTTTCTTCATGGCCTTGGTCTGCGCGGATGAACCCACGCGCGACACCGAGTTACCGACATCAATAGCGGGACGCATGCCCTGGTTAAAGAGGTTTGCGAGCACGAAGATTTGGCCATCGGTGATGGAGATCACGTTGGTTGGAATGTAGGTCGAGATGTCTCCCTCCTGCGTTTCAATGATGGGAAGCGCGGTGAGGCTTCCACCACCCTTCTCCTTAGAAAGCTTCGCAGCGCGCTCCAAGAGGCGTGAGTGGAGATAGAAGATGTCGCCCGGATACGCTTCACGACCAGGTGGGCGGCGCAGAAGCAGGGACATCTGGCGATAGGCGACCGCCTGCTTCGAAAGGTCGTCATAGATGACCAACGCATCTTTACCCTGCTCCATGAAGTATTCGCCGATTGCAGCGCCTGCAAATGGGGCGAGGAACTGGAACGCAGCAGGAGAGGACGCAGGTGCGGTCACGACAATGGTGTAGTCCATCGCTCCCTTATCAGCCAACTCCGCAACGAGCTTGGCGGTCTTCGACTCCTTCTGACCGATGGCAACATACACGCAGATCGGCCGAGTCGCTTCGGGCTCAGACTTCTGGTTGATGATGGTATCGATCGCAATGGTCGTCTTACCTGTACCACGGTCTCCAATGATGAGTTCGCGCTGACCACGCCCAATGGGCACCATGGCGTCGATTGCCTTAATACCGGTATGGAGTGGCGTGTTCACCGGAGAGCGGTCCATAACACCATATGCTTCAGACTCGATCGGGCGCTGGATGGTGGCGCCGGTTGGTCCCTTGCCGTCAACCGCTTCTCCAAGTGGGTTCACGACACGACCAATGAGTGAGTCACCTACCGGGATGGAAAGGAGGCGACCCACACGGCGTACGAGCATACCCTCATATACCCGAGATGTATCGCCGAGAATAACGGTACGTACACCGTCCTCTTCGAGGTTGAGCACGAGCCCATACACAGGGTCAGCATCTTTGAGCGCTGCTTCGAGGGTGCGATCGAAGGTTGGATCGAAGAGCACCATCTCATTCATGATGGCGCCTCCGAGACCGTCGATCTCTGCGATACCGTCGCCGGCGGCACGCACAATGCCCGTCTCCTCCGCAACCTCCTTGGGTGCGAAGCCTGCGATCTCACTCTCGATACGCTTGATAATACTCTCCATGATGGGTAGTTATCTAAATAATGATTAGTTCGTCACTTTGCGATACAGATCGATAAGGCCACGCTTAGCACTGAGATCGACAAGCATTCCGCCCGAACGAGCTCGCCACCCTTTAATGAGTGAGTGGTTCACGTGTGCCTTCGCGGCTTCGATACCATGCTTTTTTGCCTCACTGAGTGCATGGTGCGCTTCTTTCTCACTTGCGACTTCGACAACTGAAGCCAGGTGTCCCTTACGCGCCTCAAGAACCTTCAGTTCCCGAAGAATGCGAGGAAGCAGCTTCATGCGACCAGTCTCTTTGAGATGCGCGGTAAGGTCCTTCACGACATTCTTTTCCTCACCGCCTTTGGCGAGGAGATTTTCTATAGCCTGTGCGTAGACCTTTTCCATGCGGTTATTTCTCTCGAACCACTTTCTCTGCGGCAAGCACCGCAAGGCGGGCGATCTCCTTTTCACTCTCACGAAGCGTACGTGCTGCATCTTCCTTGGCACGTGCTTCTGCGTCCTTTTCGATTGATGCTGCGCGTGCTTCTGCATCGCGTACGATGCGCGTGCGCTCGCTCGTAGCGGTTTCGCGTGCGGTACCCACAATGGTTTCCGCTTCGGTCTCTGCCGTATGGAGTACCTCTGCTGCCTCATGATCAGCGGACGCAAGCTTCTCTTCAGCGAGCTTCGCATCTTCAACACCTTTGGCGACCACACGACGCCGCTCATCAAGTGTTTTCATCACCGGCTTATACAGCAGGTACGTAAGTGCCACGAACAAGATGCCGAAGTTAACCGCCTGCGCGAGCAGGAGCTTCCAGTCGATGCCGAATGCTGCGAAGAGTGATTCCATATGGCTCGACTACGCGCGATTATCCGACGAACTTAATGATGAAGGCGACCACGAGCGCGAGAATACCAAGCGCTTCGGTGAACACGATTGCAAGAATCATGTTCGAGACGATCTTGCCGGACGCTTCTGGGTTGCGGCCAATAGCCTCCATGGCGCCGCCGCCAATCAGACCAATGCCGATGCCTGGGCCGATAACACCGAGACCCGCTGCAAGCGCCATGCCGATCAGTTTTGCTGCTTCTACATCCATACCAATGGGTTAATTCAATAAATTCGGTTCCATCCCGGAGCCGCATGCAGACACTAGCGAGACGCTAATGTTCGGCGTGCGGTTCCGCGATCGCAAGCTTAATGAAGAACAGGGTGAGCATCGAGAACACCACTGCTTGAATAAAGCCAACGAACACCTCAAATGCCATGAGTGGCACCGGCAAGAGGTACGGCAAGAAGAACGCCGCGACCAAGATCATGACTTCGCCAGCAAAGATGTTTCCGAAGAGACGGAAGGAGAACGAGATGAGCCGTCCCAGATTCGATACGAGCTCGATGATGCCGACGGCGAAATTGACCGGTGAACTAAAGTTAACAAATTTACCGCCGTACTTCAAAAGTCCGAGGGTAAGGACGCCAGTGAGCTCAATGGTGAGGAATGAGATGATGGCGAGTGCAAGCGTCATATTAAGGTCTGCTGCAGGAGCACGTAGGAGGGGACTGAACCCTTCATGCGTGTTGATTCCTATGGACCCAACGCCCGGCAGGAACGCGAGTTCATTGGCAACGAATACAAATAGGAAAATGGTTGCAATAAGAGGGAAGAACCGACGTGCCAATTCCCTGCTTTCAAGCGTTTCTTCCATGTAGTTCAAAACTGCTTCGAATGCCCATTCGACTCCCGCCTGGAACTTACCCGGAATGAGAGCGAGCTTTCGAGAGAAGAGGACGGCAAAAATAATAAGGATCGCAACAACGATCCAGGCCATCAGGAGTGAGTTGGTGATCGGAAAACCGAGGACGTGGCCGAGGGTTTCTGCCTTGAGCACGACATGGATGGCACTCGCGTGCTCAGCAGTAGTCGCTGCAGCTTCAGTTGCGGTAGCGACCGCAGTCGTCGTAGCACCCACAAACTCTATGTGTGGCTCCATACGAAAAAGAGACCCCGCTGGGCCAGTACCCCTGTCATATAAGCCAGTCTAGCAAACGGCCTTTCAAATACAAAGGATAGTGTGGTAGGGTCCCAGGCAGGAAGCTATTTCCGGGGAGAGGGCCACCATGACTCCAAGATCATCGAGCCTCAAGAAGGGGCCGCTGCGCTGCGACGCAGCAACATCAATGCTGGGTGCGACAGCGCAACGCCTTCGTACGAGCTGCCAAGGGGTGTTCGAGGCCGCGTACAAAGGGCTCGACGGCCCGTACGCTCGCGCTGCCTTCGCCAAGTATATCGAAGGTGGATGCGGTGAACTGCCAGAAACGGTTGCGCGTTTCTGCAGGAATCCGGACCCGAATCGCGTGACGGCCGGGCGTACCTGCATTAAGTGCATGCTGGAGAACAAGGAGGCGCGGGACGCGGTGCTGGGACTGTATAGTGCGCATTTCGGTCCGGATGCGGCTGACTCGCAACAAACTCCGCTTGAGCGTTTTCTGGGGTGGCCGCACACGCAGCGGCAACCGCATGCGCCTCACACTCCGATGGTGCTGCCTCTTCAAGAGGCACCGCCGCCCTGTCAGGCAACCAAGGACGAGATCCGGGCGTGGTTGCTTGAGCGTCCCCTGAGGGCGCGAAGAAGTTAAGTACACATTGGCCGGGAGCGCTTGCGCTTCCGGTCATGTCGTTTATGTGGACCTACGGGGAGTCGAACCCCGACTTCATCCATGCCATGGATGCGTGATACCGCTTCACTATAGGCCCAATATTTTTGATACTACTTCCCCTTCTTCAGCGCTTCAAGATCACGCAGGAGGCGCTGCACATCTTTGGTGAGTGCTTCGAGAAGCTCCTGTTCATCGTGCACCTTTTTCTCACGACGTTCACGGCGCTCTTTCTTTTCTTTCTCGTCTTTTGCCTCCTTGGCAACTTTGGCATCCGCAACCTCCTCCTCGGTCATTTCATCAACATCCTCCTGAATCTCATCGATGTCTTCTGCGATCTCTTCAATGTCCTCCTGAATATCCTCCACATCCTCTCCGAGCTCTTCGACATCTTCCTGAATCTCATCGATGTCTTCCTCGACTTCGCGAAGTGACTCAGTGTTCCGGTTCACGGCGATCTGAATGAAAATGGCCATGTAGATAGCCTCAAGGGAGACAATGGTGGTAAGCACGAGTAGCATGGTTTCCCATGCCACGATCCCAAAGACAGCAAGGAGAAAGGCCCCCGCAAAAAGTGCGGTGTGCAAAAGCAGTGACGCTATCGATCCAATGGACACGATAGCGGCTTCGATGAATGGGGTTTTCGGGCGTTCCTTCATCACTCGCACCCTAGCTCGTGGATGGGGGTTTGTCTATGAACGAATGCGGTACTACGTGGATAGTCTCGTTTCCATTCATACGAAAACTCGGTACTATCAATCATATGCCGGGCCCCACCAATCGGACCCTTATCCCTCGCACGCTCGGACCGTATAACCGTAAGCCGGGATCTCCGCTTCGTCGTGCAATTAAAACGGTAACTCCCGTTGTTGCTTCGACGTTGGTGCTCGCCATCGCACTCTTCTCACTCCCCTCCGTACTTTCCATCGACCTTAAGGCGGATCGTGTTGCCACTCCCAAGCCTCCGTTCCCGGTGTCGGTCGATCCGTCTCGTAAGCTTATCGTCGAGAATCCGCAGGCCGACGTGCTCATTGAAAACGGCTCCACTAATGCCGCGCTACAGGCGGCCGCATCAAATGCGGAGTTCTTCTTTGCGTGGCTCGCAACGAAAGTGGCCTCACTTCCCGCCTATCGTCAGCTTGCCGGTGTGGACCTCGCCTACGTTTCTATTCAACCGGGATACCGCCAAGAAGAAGTGGCACAAGCCTTTGGAACCGCGCTCGGATGGAGCACCAAGGAGCGCCAGGCGTTCTTAACTCTCGTAAAGTCTTCTCCTCCGACGCTTTCAGAAGGTGAGTTCGTTCCCGGTATCTATGAAGTACACGGCGCGATGAAGGCAGCTGAAGTGCAGCATCTGTTGAACGATCGGTTCACGACCGAGATCATGAATCGTTACAGCACCACCACTGCCGAGCAGGTGCCGCTCGATGATGCACTCACCATTGCATCCCTGATTGAACGCGAGACCGGAGGCACCGATGATATGCGGCTCATTTCCGGCATTATCTGGAATCGCCTGTTCGTTGGTATGAATCTACAAATCGATGCCACGCTCCAATATGCAAAGGCACAGAACACTAAGAGCTGGTGGCCACCGGTACGACCTGCAGATAAATACATCAAGTCGGCCTACAACACGTACGCGCATCCTGGACTTCCGCCAACTCCTATCGCAAATCCATCAGTCGCAGCAGTTATCGCCGCACTGAATCCAAAACCAACCGACTGTATCTTCTACTTCCACGATAGGTACGGAAATTTCCACTGTGCACCGACGTACGAAGAACACGTACGCCTTCTTAAGAAATACTACGGGCAAGGGAAGTGAGGGCCGTCCCGTAGGACGACCCTCTTCGTTGGCTCACCGCCAACGTCCCCAACGGAAGGGAGAAACCACTGGCTTTAGTATCGTCCCGCACTCTACATCACGCACGTACACGCGGTGGATAAATGCAAAAGACCCCGCCCTTGCGAGCGGGGTCCCTTTTTGTTGTTGGGTGGGTGTTGGTCAGGCGGCGAGCGCGAGGTCGGCGGTGTTCAAGAAGCGTCGCAGTTCTCCGCGAGGCTGCAGCTTGATCTCGTAGCCCTCACTCGTGAACTCCGGAAGCACGTCGCGCTCGCTCTCGGTGAGAACGACACGATAGACGGTGATCAGTTGGATCACCGTCTCGAGCTCACGCTCCGCCACTCGCGTCAGCGAGAGGCGATTCGGATCGATGCACAACCCGAGTTCATCACGCGCCTTGCGGCACGCCGCTTCTTCGACTGTTTCAGCCGTGCGAACACGCCCGCCCGGGAACACCCAGTTACGGAAGCCCTTCGGCGGCCGTACGAGTGCGAGGTGTCCCTTCCACGCGGCGTGGAGGACAACGATCGGACGGTGATTCTTCGCCACCCCAACTCCAATGAACTTCCCCATCGAAATTAACTCCCTCTCCGATTGGTACCCGCGTACCATATCATGTCTTATCAAAATGTGGACCCGAGGGAATTCGAATCCCTGACCTCTGCAATGCGAATGCAGCGCTCTACCAACTGAGCTACGGGCCCGTATGGCATGACGAATATAGCATGTGGGCAGAGAGCGAAAAGATGACGCCGCCCAGCAGTGTGGGCGGCGTCTTCCTTGGGATCGGCTCGCTACGCTTCGAGCACTCCTTCGGGCGGCTTGAGCTTCCCGAGATCGATCAGCATGGCGGTGGGGTCGAAGTCTGGGCGACACTCATCGAGCCAGATCACCACCAGGTCGTCGCCGAAGACGAATTCCTTACGCCAGTCGAGCGCGAAGCTTGCCTCAAGGGTGGTGAGCGTCGCTCCGTGATAGTCGTCGTGGGCAACGAACGATGCCGGGAGTCGGCAGTATCGCTCAGAGCCGAACGACATCTCCGAGAACTCGTGGCCTTCCAGAAGGCCGACGGCGAAGTGCTCCCTCCGGTACGCCGCAGGGGCAAAGTAGCTGACGCCAGGCAGAATCTCCTCGTAGGCGACGAGCACCAATTGGCCCTGATGGGATTTCAAGAACTGCTCCGCCTTCCGTGCCAGGTCGCACACGTAGTCAGCGGGGTTGAACGGTCCGGCGACTGCAAAATCGCGGATCGGACAACCGGTGGTTTCGCCCGCGATGATCCGCCGGCGAAGTTCGGTGTATTCCTCCTTCGCGCGGCCCGCTGCACGCAGCGCAGCCGAATGTGCGCGGGTGCTACGCTCCCGCAGCACGAGCGCCTGCTGTAGCTGCTCTTCGATCGATCGCATGGTGCAACCTCCCTTACCTATCGAAAGGGTATCAGAAATGCTTAGAAAAAGAATTGTCGGGCTGCCGGGAATCGAACCCGGTCTACATCCACCCCATGGACGCGTACTACCGGTATACTACAGCCCGCTCGTGTTCGAACGTTCTACTACCCTACATTCTGAACACTTTCGTCGCAACGACGTACGTAAGTCCTGCGGTAAGGGCAGTCATAAGTGTTCCCCACGCCATGTCGACCAGTGCTCCAAGCAGCGGCCAATTGGGAAGTGTTGCGAGGTTCGTGAGGTCGTAGGTCATGTAGACGGTGAAACCAAGGACAGCACCGCCCGCAATTGCTTTCGTGAATGATCGTTCCTTGAGCGCGCCGTCGAGCACAAAGTAGATGAGCGCAAGTGCGTAGAGGATATAGAAGAGTGCCGCTGCCCACAGAAGTGGATCAGGACGGAAGAACGCTCCGAAGGTGGACTGGTAGAACCCAGCTGCGATAACACCAAGCCAACTCATGTCGAGTGCTATAGAAATAGGAAGCGCGAGGCAGAAGAGCTTGAGATAGGTGTTCATACGGTAATAGTACCCTGGCCGAGTAGGAAGTTTTGGAGCTCTGTGCGCTTCTCGGGATTGTACTTGGCTTCAATGAGAAGCGGCCGAAGGGCGGTGTTCTGGAAATCAGGTCTGCTTGAGAGTTCGATCAGCTCATCGAGTGTGACGACGCGTGTACTGACACGCTCGCCTGCGTCAGTAGAGGGAGCTCCAACATATCTGCAGTTACGAGCGACGAAGAAGTAGACCGCAAAGTCGACTCTGGTTTCGGGCTGAAAGCCGAACCAGTACGTAAGCTCATCGCTCTCATACCCTGTTTCTTCTTTGAGTTCTCGTCGGGCAGTTGTGAGAGGATCTTCCCCTTCCTCGATATGTCCTCCGGCGAACGTGGTGAGTGGGACACGTCCTGGTTGTTCGTCGTATCCGATGACTATTCTTCCATCAGGAAGCACCGGAATAGCGACTGCAGCATCCTGAGTGCGCTTTGCCTTCTCAAACGTGGCTGTGCTTCCATCAAAGAGTTCCTGTTCCCATTGGTATATATGAAAGTCTTTGCCCTTGAATACGCAGGTCGCATGGGGAGGGATTGGTTGGCGACTTACGGGCCGTTCGATCATAGCGCCAGAGTAGCATTGAGCTCGCTTGTTTGGTATCGTCCGAAGATTAGGACGATTAGCTCAGTTGGTTAGAGCGTTCGCTTCACACGCGAAAGGTCACAGGTCCGAATCCTGTATCGTCCACCGGGCCGTGGTATAGTGGTATTACGTACGCTTCGGGTGCGTATAACCCGAGTTCGATTCTCGGCGGCCCGACTAAATAACAAAGCCCCTTTCGGGGCCTTTGTTATTTCGCCTCTACCACTGTAGTGAATCCCCCGTACGCAAAGCTTCGCATCTCCACCGGCATCTTCTGGTCCTTATACTTCTCATCGAAGTACGCCATGACCTTCTTATTCACTTGATCACGATGCGCTCGTGACTTGAAGACGATGTATGAGAAGAATACTACTTCTGTCGGCTTTGCTCCGATTAGTTTCGGGAAGGTAAGTTTCGAGTGCTTTGGTTTGAGATCTTCTCCGACGCATTCTTTATAGTCCAGCGCACCAAACTTCATCCAGATATCGCGTCCTTCGGTTGCCATCTTCTTATACACATCGAGCTTCCGCTTCGGAACGGTGAGCAAAAACCCATCAACGTACGTTGCCATGATTATTCCTGTATTAGTGCTAAGAAGTTCCCGGCAGGATCCTTGAACCACGCTATGGCCGCGGGCCCTAGCTGAACTCCGTCGTTACGACAGATACCCTTCTCATCTGTTTTCATCATTGGTTCGTCGTACTGTTCGAACATAACGCCCTTGGCGGTAAGCTCATCGACTGCAGAGTCGATGTCTTCTACTTCGAAGTTCAGGACGGTGAACGTTGCTGGAGCGTGATTCTGCTTCGGATAGATGAACACTCGTGTGTTAGGTAGCGTGAGCTCAAGTCCTTCGGGCATCTCTGCTGTTTGGGTGCCGAGTGTTTCTCCATAAAAGGCTTTTGCGGTCGGTATGTCATCGACAGAAAAGCTGGCGAATGAATTTTGGATCTTCATGCAAATAGTATAGCGCTTGTATATGAGCGGTGTATGAGCGTGCTACGGTGATGCAATGAAATGGTTGAAGCGTCTTGGCATCGTAGGTTTCCTTTTCTTTACGGTGAAGGGATTGCTTTGGCTTGTGGTGCCTGCGGCGATTGTGTGGTTTGGGGTGAACAATTAGGTGGACCTCGACGGAGTAAGTTCGAACCAGTCAGCACTCGCACCACAGACACTCGACGTACAGCTCAAGCTTTTAGCCAGATTAGTCATCGATGTGATCAAACGTGATCGTGCGAAAAAGGGGATGGTTGAAACTAAGTCCCCAACGTCCTCGAAGCCCCTCATGTCCCTGGAGGTAACAACACAGACGAACTAGTCTAACTCCGGCAGACCGAAACGAGAGAGGTAATTCGCAAATCGTTGAGAGAGGTTTTCGCGGAAAAGTTCGTTTACCGTTGCTAGATAAGAGTCTGGCAAATGAGCCTGGAGAATATCAACTGGGATCGTATAGAAATGTTTGAAGTCAATGACGAAGGCTGGGACGGCGAATTCGGTTCCGGATTTTAGAAAGTGGTACCGCGGAAATTCCGTGTTTCCTTCAAGTTTTTCCCGCTCCCTGCTACTCGAAAAGGAGCGCTTGCGGGTTCCCGATATATGCTCACCCTTTACGAAAGTCTCGTATACATACGCTGGGCAGACTAGAACAGTCGGGATGATTTTGTCAGTTATCTCAGGCTCCGCTGTCCGTTCCTCGTGATCGTGTTGTAGATCGCAATCCTGACTCATCACAACGGCGTAGTTTATTTGGGCCTCGGATTCCAATTCCGTGACCTCTCGGTATAGAGTGGAAAAATGTATGTCTATCAGGATGTCTCCTTGACAAATTCTTTCCCCCTCTTTTATGGCGTATCTAGCTGCTACTCGGCTCGGTAACATACTTAGTAGTTTTGAAGCTGGTTCTTCGAGTCAAATGTTCAACCTCTACGGAAAATGGATCCACCTGCGTGGTGGGAACTTCAATATTCATTGCCGATGCGGTCATGATTACATCGTTTGAATTTTCTAGATTGCTATCGGTACTTGGGTTCATTTTGCTTTGTTTAGCCATTCTTTGAAGAGTTTTGTGATGCTCATATCAAACAGTCTATCTACATACTTGTTGTATCTTTCAATCACCTTGGAAATCGTTCCTTCTTCGGTTCCAGTTGGGAACTGGGAGTAGCAATCATAGTCAAGTATGAATTCCTTCCGGAGAACCTCCGCAGGGAAATCATTGTTCAAAAGGCCAAAATTGAAGGTGATATCAGCATCATCGTACTTCAATACTAACTGTCCCATTGCGCGGGCATTTTTTCCCTTAGAGGCTTTTATGAATTTCAAAGAACTTATAAGGTTTGATGAAATATACCGGTCCCAGGTGAAATTTTCCTTGATCTCGTTAAGATTAATTTCGTTCCGATACCTAAGTCCGATACGATTGATCGTCTTGATCCCTGCCGCTTTTAGAAATGGCTCGAATATACACGACACGTCGTTGAGAAGGTCTTTTTTGTTTATGTACTTCTTGTACTCCATCACTATGTTGTCGGTAGATATTTCTAGTTTCTTGCTTTTTGTTGCGTTATGAAATATCCACACGGTCTTATGTAGGTCGCTGGTTTGAATCTTTTTGGGATTCATATTTACAACCATCGCATTCACCATCGTGGTCGACTCCAGGTAGGGAAACGTTCCTTCAATACTCTTGTGAAATTCTTTAAGAAAATTTAGCTCAACTTTATCGAAGTCGAGTCGAAGGAAGACGCTACTCAAGTAATTACGCTTGTATGTTTTCGGCGTAGCCGGCAGTGATGTAGCCATTGAGATGTAACTCTATAAGTATACGCAGTATCAGATCCTTTTCCACCGTGTGGGAGGTTCGAATCCCCTTCGGTCGAATGGCTGATGCAGCTCCTAAAAATATCCTTTGGCTGCTGGGCGAAAACTCAAACTATGCGCCCGGCGCATAGTGTGGACCACAACAGAACGATTTTCGAATCAAGATCGTGCCGGCGGCAGCAGTTGTTCACAAGTCGAAGTCAGACAAATCGTGGGCAGCACTTCACGATGAACTATTCGCCGACGCGCAGTGGGAAGCACCTCCACCTGGTGCCGGTGACTATCTGCTGAATAAGTATGTGCTGAACTAGACGCCGAAGCGGCGCAAGGAAGCTCGTGTGGCTTTCAGGAACTGCGGGTTTGCCATGATACGGCTGGCGATGACGGTACTACTCGCTGAGAAGCCCCCTGCTATTAGTAAGGATTTTGACGCAGTCTCTTGAGGGAAGAGATTATGTAAAGTCCAAGGAACAGTAGTATCACTATCATGACTGCCAGAAATATTTTCTTGATCAGTGCATACAAATTCTCATGGTACTTTTGCTCATACGGAAATGGCGATACCGGTTCAATACTGAACATTTTACTGCTGAGGTCGGAAGTGAATACCCACTCGGGCTCGTCAGTTACGAACACAACCTTCAGTTCCTCGTTCGGATAGATGGAGGCGAACTTTACAACAGTTGTCTCTTCACCGGGATAAACTATTTCCGAGCCTCCTTTATCTCCTTGCACTTGTATATCTTTCCGTTCGATCTTCTTGTCTATCTTGAAAACGAGATCGCCAGTCTGTCTGCTGCTGTTGTAAATGTGAACCCTATTGTAGGTCTTATCCAGGAACGAGATGTGATCGGTGAGATAGAGCAATCTTGGTTGGAGATTGAAGAAGGACACGATACTCGGCTGAAATATGACAAACATAGTCCCGATTGCCGTCGTTACGAGCGCATTCACGACAATATTTGCGAGACTCGTCTTCATGCATTTTTGTGTTGTGGACCGATTTGGGGGCACGTTCGAACTGGACGTAAATCGGACGATGGGCTGACGGAAATACTGTTTAGAATCGACGAAAGTTCGAACCCTACTGAACAGTCATGCCCAACCAGGCAATGGTCGAAAGAGGAGTTACGGCAGATTATGCTCCGCGTCAGAAAAGATAATCCTGACTGGAAGCCAACCTGGGAAGCAGCTCCGCCACCCCGCAAGGAAAACCCGGGATGGGAGGCCATTCGACGGATTAATCGAGAGCGAATAGCGGACAGGGCGAAGAAAGAGTTTGAGGAGATGTCCTCGAAGTCCACTGATGAGGATGAGTGTGAGGCAGCCGGGTTCTCCGATGTGGGCGGTGCTGACTAGCCCACTTCAGATGGGCAAAGGCTTGCCAGTACTAGAGTTGTGGAGTGGAAGTTGCCTTTCGTGTCCTTATATACTCAACTTGCTCTTTTCCTACTTGCATTGCCTGGGAAGTTGTCCCTGAAACCGTAGCCACAAAGATGAATTGGCTGGATTCATCTAAGAGGTAGATCCTCGAATTAGCGTCAAGGGGTATTTCTGTTTTAAGTTTCCACTCTATTTCACGAGGTTGTCCACCTCCGATTGCAAAAGGAATTCTCGGGAATATTACCCACCCGAATAGGATGATTGAACCAAGTATTGGTACAACACCTTGCCTAAATATCATTTCGTAGGAATTGACGTCAGTAAAATCAAACAACTTCAGATTTACTTCTGCTTTTGGGAAAGTCCAGTTTAGAAAAAAATACATGGTTAGAACGAAACCGAACAACCATGAGAACACGAGTGCCGAGGTGAGCGAAGTATTTGAAAGAGAATTGAAGTCAAACAAATTTACTCGAAGCTTGTAGTACGCATATACCGCCACCGCTAAGTAGCCAGAAATGATAATAAAATCTACCAAAAAAAGAGACAAATACATCCATGTTGGCTTCTTTGGTTTCGGGGCCACATCTTCCTCGGTGTTTGTGTTCTGCTCAGTGGTGGCGGGAGATACTGCATCTTTTTTCCTTGGAATCCAACTGTAGATGATACAGACCGCGATAATGCACAGATACAGCAAAAAAATGTACGAAAATATGTATATCGTATTCTTGATCAAATAATCAACCGATCCAGACACAATATTTAATGAGGAGATGAAGTCGCCCAGGAAATCATAATTCGGTATTACTGCTTTGAAATATAGATGATCAGCAGATATTGGAGCTTGATACCGTCCTAGATTGAAAAAGGTCGTCACTGCAAAGCTTAGACCAAAAATAGAAGATATTATATATATAAGTGTTAATCCGCGTTTTCTGAAATGATTTAGGTCAAAGAAGTCTTTGAAGGGAAGCGCTTTGAATGCGATCCAGGATACGACCAGACCTATCGCAATCGAACACATTGAGAATATGCCCGCTATCACATACCTGGCGTTTAGAATATCGAAACTAGCTATTCCGAATCTTCCGAGGTAGGCATTTATCGTGAGGAATCCGAATAGATACAGAATCGATCCTCCTGCCACCAGAAGCTGTAGGATGTTCTTGAGAGTCTCTAATTTAGGCATTCTCTTGAGGGTTGTTCATCTGCTGACGTAAGAGCCGGGACCGTGGCATGCTCGCCGTGACAAAAACTGTACTTATGTTATAATTTGTGGACCGTACAGGATTCGAACCTGCGACCCTCTCATTGCAAATGAGATGCTCTACCAACTGAGCTAACGGCCCAAGGGTTATGTTATAGCACGTTTCCCTCGCCAAGCATATCTATTTTCGCCGCCATAATGAAGTCATTTTCCGAGAGGCCTTTGATGCTGTGAGTCGTTAATTTCACCTCCACTTTCCCCCACGAAAGCTTGATATCCGGGTGGTGCCATTCCTCCTCTGCTATCTTCCCCACCGCGTTTACAAACATAAGCGCACTTTTGAAGTCCGGAAAACGAAACACCCGATGAATGACGGTGGATTCGTCATTCAGGCTCCAGAGCGGTGCATGTTCATGGAAATCCTTTGCCTGCTCTGGGGTGAGTGCAGGGAAATCCGGACTCTCACACGGAACACACCTCTTCTTTGCAAGCTCGTCCATACCTAAATGCGCGCTGGCTCATGCCCGAGTGAAAGCTCAACCAGATGCGAGAGGAAATCTGGAAACTTTACTCCCACTGCAGCAAGAGACTTTGGTAAGAGCGACTCACTCGTAAGTCCCGGGAGTGTATTAGTCTCAAGGAAGTAGATACCACGCGGAGAAACAATGAAATCGCTGCGGGAATAGTGGCGAAGTCCTAGTGCTTCGTGCATGACTTTCGCCTGTCGCATCAGCTCACTACTCTCAGAACGACTGAACCGCCCCGGAACAATCTCGGTAGTCGTACCGTCGTACTTAGCCTGTCGATCAAAGAAGGATGCTGTGGGAGGCGAGACAATCTCAATGGGAGGGAGCGTGTAAAGCGATTCACCACGTATGTGCTCAACCACCCCAACCGTCGCTTCTTTGCCGCGGATCAACTCCTCAACCAGAACCCCTGAAGAGCCTGACAGAATAGCTTGTATCGCTTCCTGTACCGGCAGATACCCACCAACGATGGATACCCCAACCGAGGAACCAAGCGATACCGGCTTCACCACTACTGGCTGATGGAAGGTGCGAATAATATGGTGCACCGCAGCATCAACATCACTTCCCGGCTCTACCAAATGATACTTAGGAGTCATCAGTCCCGCGTGAAGTGCTCGTTCCTTGGTCAGCACCTTATGCATCGCAATGGACGACGTAAGTGAATCAGCGCCCGTGTACGGGACCCCGTATCGTTCAAGGAGGCGCTGTACCGTCCCATCTTCTCCATATTCACCATGAAGCCCGATAACAACCGTGTCGACGGTAGGGAGCACCCGTTCCGGAGCAGTCGGAACGCCACGCTCATGCCAGATGCCCTGGCGATCTATATAAATATCTCGAACCGTATACCGTTCCTCCGGAAGATGCGTGAGAATCGCATGCCCCGTCTGGAGCGATACATCATGCTCGCTCGAAGGTCCACCCCGCAGGACTCCGACAACGGTGCCACGCATGTAGGTGAGTATATCAGGAACTATCGCGGCCACTTCCAAGCGGAAGTGGCCGGCGAACAGATTTAGGGTTGGGGAAGAAGCGCCCGAAGCTGGGACTCGCTCGTCTTGAGCTGCCCGAGCGTGACCCCGAGCCGAGCGAACCCGACCAGGAGCGACGTGAACGCTTGCTCACCCGCACGTCCGGAAAAGAGCTCCGGCTGCGAGGTGACGAGCGCAACGAACCGATCGCGCAGGCCTTCTGCCTGCAGCACGTTCGTGTCCGATTCTGGACATGTACAGTGCTCTGCTGGTTCGTATCCCGGCATCGGTGCTCCACACCGAGAGATCAGGCGTTCGATCACTCCGGATCGTCCCCCTGCCGGAACCTGTACTTCCGGCAGACCCCAGAACAATTGGCTTTTCATATCAAAACCCCCTCTACTACTCAACAACTATGAGCAAGCAAATCACGCCCTGTGCCCTGACGCAAACGTACTTATGCACGTGGCTGTCAGGGACGATTTTGAAACCTTTTCCTGACAACGGACCTAATCTACCCTCACCGACTTTCTTAGCTAGCGCGGGGAACTTATGTGAGGGTTCTATTGCTTTGATGTAGGTTCCTCAGCAAGATAAATCTTCTTAATAGAATCGGCAGGAACAAAATAGGTTAGTCCGCTTGCACCAATTTGCCCACCATAAGTAAAGATGATGTACTCTGTAGCGTCTTCCTGGGCTGTCCTTTTATCGAATTCAGCTTTGGGGGTTGGATCTACTGCTGACTGTCCCAAGCCAGTTCCCATCGCTAGACGTACACGCCCTGTCTTTGTGTAAGCCTCTCCTGGTCCATATACCGGGTCTCCATAGGTACCTGCGCCTTCCATGGGATTAACAACGGCTTCGATCTTTACAAGCGGATAGTCCTCAGGGAACTTTTTGTGCTCCCGCCCCTTTTCTTTCCAGGCCTCGGTGGCTGTTCGGAGCTCCTCCAAGCTAACTTCCTTCCAGGTCGGCTCTTTTTCAGCCTTATTGCTTTCACGTTTGCCGAAAAGATTATTGGGGAACTTGCCAAAAGCCATAAATATCAGTCGTTAGTGCTATGCCAAAAGCATAGCATGCTGTGCAACTCGTCAAGTAGATGGAGTATAGACTTTAGTGTCCCCTGTCATGAGTGATGATATGGACTGCCTTCGGAAGCTTCGAACGAGCCTTCCGGTGCAGAGCCAAGGAGAAGCGATGCGCCTCACTATTCGCGAGCACCGCGTCCGCATCACACACGCCAGCGCGTTGTCCACCGAGTACCTCTCGTGGCCGATGGCGCTCATCTTTAACGACCGCAACCACTGGAATACCCACACCGAACTCACGCAGCACTTCTTCTGCCTTCTTCTTATGCGTCTTTCCCCCATCCACCACGAACGCCCGAGGCAGTGGCCACTCCGGATGTCCTAGTCTGCGTGAGAGAATCTCTTTCAATGACGCAATATCGTCATTGAGCGACTTTCCTCCCATGCCCCGAATACGGAAGGTGCGATAGTCGGACTTCACAGGGGAACCGTTTTCAATGACGGTCATAACTCCAATCGCGTTGGTACCAGAAATATGTGCAGTGTCGTATGCCTCAATACGCGGTCCGGTATCTTCTTTTCGATGTTCATCTTTGATAAGGGACACATCTTGCACATGATCGAGCGCAAACAGCTGATTACGTATGGTTGCAGCGTCCTCAAACAGTTCAGCTTTCACTGCCGCCTTCATATCCTTGGTGAGTTGAGTGCGAAGCGCTTTAACGCGCCCTGAAAGAAAGAGTGAGACATTACGAATGCTCTTCATATACGCAGTGCGGTCCATGTCTCGTGGGTACTGCCCGATCTGACGATTGAACTCAACCTTCGCTTGTAAATGCTTATTCCCGCCATCCACACGCCTCCCTAACCCCTTCGTATCCGGAACTATGGGACGGGGTGTGTCGTAGAACGGGAAGATGCGACGAATCAGTCGGAGAGCCTCACGAAGTTGATATCCGGAAGGGAACGGGCCATGAATGGCTTTCAGTGCAAGTGTTCCTGATCGACTCTTCTTGAAGTCGATATCTTTACCACGTATTGCAAGCACCCGTGGTATTTCTTCATCGGTAATAACGGCGTAGAGAAATGTCTTATCATCCTTACCCATCGCGTTGGCTGGTGGGTTGTGCTCACGTATGAGGGCAGCCTCACGCACGAGCGCCTCGAGCACTGTGGGCGTAGTCTCGTGCAAAAGTCCGTCAGCAACCGTGACCATGTCGACCAGCCGGGGGCCACGTGTCGCAATGAGGTCATCGTCGAAATACGAGCGCACGCGATCACGAAGGGAAGTCGCCTTACCTACATAGAGCACCTTCTTCGACTTCCCTGTACCTCTGGTGAACAAATAGACGCCGGGGCAGTCAGGAAGATCGTATTTCTTTACATCTTCGCGCTGCATAGGCCTACGTCTTCTTTGCGCTGCGTTTCGCCTTCTTCAGCATCTTTGCAAGATACTGCCCGGTGTAGGAGCTCTCCACATCTGCAACTTCTTCTGGGGTGCCCTTTGCAATCACTTTCCCTCCACCCACTCCCCCTTCGGGACCAAAATCAATGAGCCAGTCTGCAGACTTAATCACGTCCAAATTATGCTCGATGACTACGACGGTATTCCCGCGTCGTACCAGCTCCTGGAGGATATCGATGAGCTTGCGAACGTCCTCGTAGTGGAGTCCCACCGTAGGTTCATCGAGTAGGTAGAGCGTCTTCATCGTCGTAGGACGATAAAGCTCGGACGCAATCTTCACTCGTTGTGCTTCGCCACCTGAAAGGGTTGTGGCTGACTGACCGAGCGTCAGGTATTCAAGCCCTGTTGAGTTAAGGGTCTGCAGACGTTCAGCAATGGCGGGAATGTCCTTGAAGAATACTTCCGCTTCTTCAATGGTCATCTGGAGCACGTCATAGATGTTCTTACCACGGTATCGGACCTCAAGCGTCTCTTTCATGAACCGCGTGCCGTTGCAGACATCACAGGTGACATACACCGTCGGAAGGAAGTGCATCTCGACAGCAATCGTTCCGTTACCCTGGCACGCCTCGCATCGCCCGCCTGCGACGTTGAACGAAAACCGCCCTGGCTTCCAGCCACGTGCACGTGCTTCGCTCGTTGCCGAGAACAGATCTCGAATATGCGTGAATGCTCCGGTATACGTAGCAGGATTAGAGCGTGGGGTACGTCCGATAGGAGACTGATCAATCAGTACTGTACGCCCGATATATTCGGTACCCGTCATACTTGCCACATGCTCGAGCTTCACTTCACGCTTGGCAAACCGAGCGGCAACATTACGATGCAGAATGTCGTAGAGGAACGTGGACTTGCCCGAGCCTGAAACACCCGTAATGCAGACCAGTTTCCCGAGCGGAATATCAACATTCTGATTCTTCAGGTTATGCAGTGTCGCGCCACGTACCTTGATCTCCCCTTTTTGTGCCGTGCGCCGCTCTTCAGGTACTTCAATCTCATCCTCTCCACGCAAATAGGAAAGGGTCTTTGAACCGCTGGTATTCTTCTCAGCCGTGAGGAGGTCATCAAGCCATCCTGATGCAATTACTTTTCCACCATGCGTCCCGGCTCCCGGACCAATATCAAGCAAATAGTCAGACGCATAGATAGTGTCTTCATCGTGTTCCACCACGAGTATGGTGTTGCCGAGCTCCTTCAGTGATACCAGCGTCTCAATCAACCGGTCATTATCCCGTTGATGGAGTCCAATCGTAGGTTCGTCGAGCACATAGAGTGCTCCTACCAGTCCCGTACCCAATTGAGAGGCGAGTCGGATGCGCTGTGCTTCGCCACCAGAAAGGGTAGCGGCAGAACGGTTGAGGGTCAGATAATCAAGGCCAACATTGAGCATGAATTCGAGACGGCTGGTGATCTCACGAATGATGGGATGTGCGATCTCGGCACGCATCTCGGAAAGCTCGAGATGATCCATGAAGTCCTTAGCTTCTCGGATAGAAAAGTTCGTGAAATCGACGACATTGATGCCAAGTCCGTTATTGATCTTCGGGTTCTTCTTACCCGAAAGGTACACGCGCAGCGCTTCAGGGCGGAGTCGCTTCCCTTCACAGACCGGACATACCTCATCAGAGAACAGTGACTTGGTACCCAGACCATTACAGTCCGGACATGCTCCGTATGGACTATTAAACGAAAAAAGACGTGGTTCAACTTCAGGGAATGAGACACCATCCTCCGGGCAAATGAACTTAGCCGAAAGTGTTTCGATAGTTCCATCAGCGTGTCCGATCTTCACCAACCCATCCGCTTCCTTAAGCGCAAGCTCCAGCGCTTCCGAAAGACGTTCACGTGCCGCGTCTGGTGTCCGAACGAATTCCGAAACGAAGATGGAGTCCACCTGTGCATCCACGTCATGACGCTTGTTGCGATCAAGCACCACTTTCTCTCGTAGACTATGCAGCTTGCCGTCGATGACGGCCTTCTCGTACCCTTTCCCCAAGAGGTCGTAGAGGAGCTGATAGTATTCGCCTTTTCGACCAACCACCACCGGTGCGTAGATCGTGACGGTGCTGCGATCAAGCGACACGTCCATTACTTTCATGCTTGCTCCCCCGGTCTTCTCCTGAATACGCTTCTGGATAAGGCCAATCATTTCTTCCTTGGACAGCTTGCTGATGGGCACATCATGGTTCGTGCAGTACGGCTGGCCGGCACGCGCATATAACACACGCAGGTAGTCATATATTTCGGTTACCGTCGCGACCGTGGAGCGCGGATTATTGGATCGTGATTTCTGATCTATGGAAATAGCTGGTGAAAGCCCCGTAATCTCATCAACATCTGGCTTCTGCATCTGGTTAAGGAACTGGCGCGCGTATGCCGACAACGACTCAACGTAGCGACGCTGGCCCTCGGCAAAAATTGTATCGAAGGCAAGTGATGATTTCCCCGATCCAGAGAGTCCCGTGACCACCGTCATCGCTCCACGAGGGAACTCCACATGGATATTCTTCAGGTTATGGGTACGAGCACCCTTCACGCGGATCCAATCCTCGCCTTTCGCCTGTTCGTGTTTAGCTGATTTCTTGGTCGCCATAGATACGGTACGGGCCGATCCGTGGCGGGACCGGTACGTAGGGAGTATAGCATTTAGCGCTTTTTTGTCCTTTGCGCCTCAGATACTTTCAGCTTGGCACCACGTATGCGTTTAATGAGTACCTGATAAAACTCATCGAATCCGATGTTTGTATCGAGCGGCCCTCCCGCTTCTTGATAGATTGTCTCTGCTAACTGCTTTCCTTCAGCTGAGTCATATCGTTCAGCAAGAAGTTGTAGTTTTTCTTGTAGGCGAGCGAGGCCACGCGCCGTAAGGCGGCGTCGCAGACGTAAATCCGTTTGTTCAGGAGAAAATCCAGCCTCGGCAAAGTCGTGGTAGGTGGAGGTACCCTCTTCAAGGCGTGAGTTATGTCCTGAACTCGTTGGTTTCAGATCGCGCGTAAAATGGTCTGAATCGTCAGCAACGAGATACAAGAGTTCAAGATCAGCGTCTGTCTCCTCTTCCGAAAGCCGTTCTTCGATACGGTCATGCGGCATGCGCTTTGAATAATACTCACCATCACGCTCCACGACGTCTGAGACATTGATAATGCCTTTCAGGAGGCGTGCAACGATCTGCTGCAATCGTGGCAAACTTCCGTCGTCGAGCTTGTACCAGGTCTCACCGTCAGCCTCGAGTACCGGATTGAGATAGTCGCCTTCACCACGAGAATGAACCGTGCCTACCGATTCCATTCGTCCGCGAGGAGCAAGTGCTGAGTAGTTCGTTGGATCGGCAGCCTCGTGGGCAGCACGTACTCGTTCAGCCTCTTCGGCTGACACCGGTTTTCGCTCTGGAGCACCTTCAGACATAGCAGGCTAGGCCGTAGGAGTAGTCTCGCCCTTCACAATTGCCTGTGCACCAAGCATCGTTTCAATCTTTTTAACGATATCCTCGATAGGCACTTCTGCCTTTACCAAATAGTCGTTTGCTCCCATGGAGATCGCCTTTTCTTTATCACTCGTCTGCCCAAGATTGGACACGATGATCACCGGGACATTCTTAAGCTCGTCGGTACGTGAGCGGATCTGTTGGAGAACCGTAAGGCCATCAACCGTGGGAAGCATGATATCGAGCAGCACCAGCTTTGGCCTGTTCTGTTCAATCAGTGCAATAGCTTCATTGCCATCGCTGGCGTAGAGGGTTTGGTACTTCCCGGCAAGCGTGTGGCCAAGGAGATTCTTCAAAATGGGATCGTCTTCAACGACGAGGATAAACTGTGTTTCCGCCATAGGGCTAGTTTAGCACCCCGCCATGACTACCCCGCAAGCGCTAGGGATAGCGTAAACGTCGTTCCTGGGCCGTTTTCGTTGGCCTTGAAATTCAAATCCCCACCATGATCAGTCGCGATAGTGCGGGCGATATAGAGTCCCAACCCATTGCCGGCATTCTCTTTTTGAATCGCATTCTGGGCACGGTAGAAACGTTCGAAGATATTTGCGCGGTCTCCGGGCTTAATGCCGATGCCAGTGTCCCGGACATGAATGAATATACGACCCGCGCCACCTTCCATGAAGATCTTTACCGAGCCTCCGCCTGGTGTGTAGCGGATAGCATTCTCAATAAGGTTATTAAGCACCCATTTGATACGCTCCACATCCGCCTTGGCTTTACCAAGCGGTACGTCCGCTTTCTGGTAGATGAGAGACACATCGTGCGTCTTCGCAAAAGGTTCAAAGTCACGAACCACTTCCTCGAGCACACCGTCCATATCGACCGCATCGAACTTATATCGATACTTACCTGACTCAATAGAAGAAATGTCCAACAGCGTACCAATGATGGTCACAAGGTCGTGACTCTTCCCCACGGCGCTATCTACCAACGTCTGCTGGTCGGAATTCAGTCCGCTCTTTTGCAGTGCCTCAAGCGCCCACCGGATGCCGGTCATAGGAGTACGCAATTGATGTGCGGCAGTCGAAATGAAATCGGACTTCATCTGTGAGACCTCCATATCCCGCTTGTGCACCCGCTCAACGCTATCCGTGAACTCCATAAATACCTCGGCCATCCAGCGCACCTCATTGGTCGTACGCGAGAACGGCGGAAGTGGTACTTGATGGTTATGCTCCGCAAACTCATGAAGTGCCGACGCAATGTACTTCATAGGCTGGACGATCATGCGGTCGATAACCAGATACAAAAGCGAGAAGAGAAGCACTATAAGAACAAAGAGTCCAGCACCGGCAACCACGATGATAGAGATCGTGCTGAAAGTGAAATCGAGAACCGAGATAGTCTCGGGGAGCACCTCACTCAAGAGCATCCAAATGATGCGCAGGGTAAACGCGATGAACCCGAGAATTATCGCGAGTGAAGAGGTAAAGAGAAGAGAGAGCAGAACACGAATGCTCATAGGAGCATTCTAGCAACCACTACCGACGTCTGCGCCTTGCGCGTGGGGACGGCGCACCCTTCGGCTCTTTTCCTTCGAGCATATAAATCTCATCACGAAGGATGGCAGCGGTCTCAAAGTCGAGTGCCTCCACCGCATCTGCCATCTGTTTTCGCTTTTCGGTAAGGAACACTTCAGGGTTTTCTTTGTAGAGACGCACGTCGAGTGTCAGGAGTTCTTCGACGGTCTTTTGGTGTTCCGTGCGCAGTGATTCAGCAATATCACGTATCTGCTTCTTCACAGTCTGAGGCGTAATGCCATGCTCTTGGTTGTACGCAACCTGTATGGCACGGCGGCGATTGGTCTCTCCTATGGCTCGCTCCAAAGAGCCGGTCATCTGATCTGCATACAAAATGACCCGTCCAAGCACATTACGCGCTGCTCGTCCGATGGTCTGAATGAGCGAGGTTTCGCTGCGCAGAAACCCTTCCTTATCCGCATCCAGGATGCCCACCAATTCAACTTCGGGAAGGTCGAGTCCTTCACGCAAAAGATTCACACCAACCAAAATGTCGAATTCTCCCTTGCGAAACGCGGTGAGGATCTCGATGCGATCGATGGTCTTAATATCTGAATGTAAGTATTCCGCCTTGATGCTTCGAGCGCGCAGAAACTCAGCCAGGTCTTCGGCCATCTGTTTGGTGAGTGTGGTTGCAAGTGCACGCCCACCACGTTTGATCACCACCTCCGCTTCCTCAATGAAGTCTGCAACTTGTCCCGGGAATTCTCCTTCCTCGGTAACGGGCCGCACGACGAGCTCCGGATCAATAAGTCCCGTTGGACGGATGATCTGTTCAATTACTTGTCCGTGAGGAGGGACGCAATGCTCTCGCTCGTAATTACCCGGGGTTGCGGAGGTATAGATTACTTGCCCGACACGTGCTTCGAATTCTTCGAACCGAAGCGGTCGGTTATCACGCGCTGAAGGGAGGCGGAAGCCATGCTCAATGAGCACATCCTTACGTGAACGATCTCCTGCGTACATACCGCCGATCTGCGAGACCGTCACATGCGACTCATCGATAACGGTAAGGAAGTCGGCAGAACCGTCAGCACGGTGCGGGAAATAGGAAAGGAGCGTGTGCGGCGGCTCCCCGGGAGCGCGCCCATCGAAGTGTCGGGAGTAGTTCTCAATGCCGCCGGTGTATCCCACCTCGCGAATCATGGCGAGGTCGTGGAGGGTGCGTCGTTTGAGACGCTCAGCTTCTAGTGGTTTCTCTTCACGTTTCAATACCTCAAGCCGTTCGTCGAGCTCGCGACGAATATCCTCAATTGCTCGCAGGCGCTCCTCTTCATTTGTGACGAAATGCTTAGCAGGGAAAATGAACAGGGAGTCGGGTTCGCCGGTCTTTGCGCGTGACACGGGATCGAGTGCATCAATGTGTGCGACTCGATCTCCATCAAAGCTGATCTTATAAATCGCCCGCTCGTTGACTGGCATGATCTCGATCGCATTCCCAACTGCTCGTATCTTGCCTGGCTCAAGATCTGCAGTCGTGCGCTCGAAGTAAATATTCACAAGCTTTCGAATGAGAGAGGCGCGATCGCCTTCCCCACCCACCTGAAGCTTCACATGCACCTTTTCGTACTGCTCTGGAGAACCGAGGCCATAAATAGCAGAGACGGAAGCGACGATGACCACATCCCGACGAGTAAGCAGGGCTTGGGTAGCTGCATGACGCAGACGATCAATTTCGGCATTGATCTGTGCCTCTTTCTCAATGTATGTATCGGAGTGAGCGATATACGCTTCGGGCTGGTAGTAATCGTAATAGGAGACGAAGTAGTGGACTGCGTTCTCTGGAAAGAATTCCCGGTACTCCTGGGCAAGCTGTGCGGCAAGGGTCTTGTTATGTGCCAGCACCAATGTTGGCTTATCGATGTTGGCGATGACATTCGCGATACTAAACGTCTTACCGCTTCCGGTAACACCAAGAAGCGTCTGATGCGTGAGCCCCTTCTGAATACCTTCCGTAAGCTTCTCTATGGCTACTGGTTGATCACCCGCTGGCGGAAAGGGTTGGTGGAGCGTGAAATTGGCCATGATGGGACCACCATAGCATATGCACCTATCGGAACTATGAGGGGTATACTGTATCCAGGTTGCCTGTATGAGGTGCGTTATGACCAGGATCGATCTTCGAGAAACCTTCTCGCGCCTTCCTCACCTTTCTGCACTCCACGAGCGTCTCCTCCGGGCCGCACGCGAGCAGTTCGGAATGGTGTTCATCGCGCTAAAGCCGTTCATGGTGAACGAGGACGGCTCGCTCTTCGAAGGCAAATTGGAGCGTCCCTGGCTCATCTTCGCCGATGATCTAGAGGACGAGGCCGTGCTCTATACTGAGCTCGAGGTGATCGCCCGAGGAATCCACTACGGGCGATACACCAAGGACCAGCTGAATGTCCTCGAGCAGTGGAGTAAGGGCATTCTCACGGTTGTCGACGAGGTCTGCCCCTTAGTCGACACCTTCGTGGCGCAGGAGCTGAACGATCAC
Organism: uncultured Candidatus Saccharibacteria bacterium; assembly: GCA_964446735.1. Lineage (GTDB taxonomy): Bacteria > Patescibacteriota > Minisyncoccia > Phycocordibacterales > Phycocordibacteraceae > C7867-001. The sequence continues at coordinate 152,116 of CAYUQB010000001.1, forward strand.
CACTTGCTGCAATAAGACTGACGGGCCGGATCCATGATGATCCGGCCCGCGGAAGTTATGCGTAGTACGCGGACATGAATTCCGCACGATACGCCTCGAACCGATTCTCAAGCAGTGCCAGCCGCGCGCCATCGACGAGTTGGATAATGAATCCAAGGTTGTGCATTGAAGCAATGATTTGTCCGAGCATCTCACCTGAGCGAAGTTGATGGGCGACATAGGCACGAGTAAATTTTTCAGTTCCAGGAACAACGGTCTCTGGATCAAGTGGACCGAAGTCATTCCGGTATTTCTCATTCGTAAGATTGATGCTACCGCGTTTCGTATACACGGTGCCGTGCCGACCCAAGCGGGTCGCAGCGACGCAATCAAAAAGATCCATTCCTTCCGCGATACCAGTCAGAATGTCTCCCGGCTCTCCAATGCCCAGGAAGTGCCGCGGTTTCTCTTCCGGTAGTTCCGGTATCGCTGCTTGAAGTGCCCCCTGCATATCTTCTTTACTAAACGATCCTCCAATCCCGAAGCCATCGAAATCCATACTGGCGATCTCCTGTGCACTTTCCCGGCGGAGCTCCTCATATCGCCCGCCTTGTACGATGCCGAAGATGGCTTGGGTACGATTGGCGGCTAGATTCTGTCGATGCGCCTTGAGCGAGCGAGCAGCCCATGCGTGCGTGCGCCGCATACCATCTTTCTGGTATTCATAGTCGGCAGTGGGCGAGGTGCATTCATCAAATGCAAAGAACATATCCGCTCCTAACGCATGCTGGATCTCGACAGAACGCTCTGGGGTGAAGCGATGGAGTGAACCATCAAGATGCGAGGTAAATGTCACTCCCTCTTCGTCGACGATGGCGAGCTGTCCGTGTTGTGACTGTATATCTTCGTCGTACACGGTAACTCCTTGATCACGCGCATTCTCATCGCCTTTTGCAATTTTGGTTATGTTCTTCCCGAACGCAGCACCAAGCGAGAATACCTGGAAACCACCTGAATCAGTCATGGTGGGCCCATCCCAACCCATGAAGTTCGCAAGTCCGCCCGCCTGCTCTACGATTCCTGGCCCAGGCTGGAGGTACAGGTGGTAGGTATTTGCAAGCACGACCTGCGCACCAAGCTGTTTGAGCATGTCTGGCACCACGCCTTTGACTCCAGCCTTGGTGCCAACCGGCACAAAGGCTGGGGTTTCAATCACCCCGTGGGGTGTGCTTAAGATTCCCGCGCGGGCACGACCTGAGCGAGATTGGATAGAAAACGAGAGTGGACGGCGCTCCATATCCTTTAGCTATAGCATAATTTGCGCCCGCAAAACGTGTTCATGAGCTCTTCATCTACCGCTCTGTACGCTTACGGTACCGCTCATTCTCCTATCCCATAGATTTGACATAGTGCGAAACTCAATGTATATAATTGAACAGGTTCTGTTCTTCCGAGTCTAGGACGAGCAGAGCTCCACATCGGCTTCAATCCGGAGAGGAGACCTCCATGACTCGCACACAGTCGTTCGGGCGTTGGGGGTTCGCCTTCGCGCTCGCCTCCGCTAGCGTTCTCACGAATGCTGGCACCGCCTACGCACAGTTTGCGCCAGGAGCTCCCGCTTCCGCGGAGCGCCAGTGCGCGAGCTCCGTCGGCCCCGACGGCAAGTTGGTGACCGGTAGTTGTGGCGGTGCTACAACTCCGGCGCCTGCTGCTACCGCGCCTGGCACCTGCATCATGCAGCCGCTCGGTGACGGCAGGTTCGCCCTCACTGGCTGCGCGGGCTTCACGCCCACCGCGTCCGCCGTCGACACCAACGGCTTGCCGGATCAGGTGATGATGGACTTCAACGAGCGGACGGGCCCCATGGTCATGACGGCCCGGGACGCCATCCGGGCGAAGATGAGCCAGGGCTATTCCCACACGGAAGCCCGGGACTACGTCGGCTGGATGGCCTCGAGCAACGCCCAGATGTGCTCCAACCTGGAGCGCTCCAGGCGTAAGCAGAAGAACGCCGCCCCGTTGCGCTACTTCCTGTATGGCCTCGGCTTGGCCGGTGGCTTCGTGGCAAGCAGCGGACTTTCGACGACTGCGCGCCTCGGCTACACGGGCATGGCGGCCACGACCTTCGCGCTCAACGAGGTGAACGTCTCCCAGTGGAACTTCGACCGTTCCATCTGGCGCGACGACTTCCAGGCCTGGTGCGGCTCCATGAACTATCACGAGGTCCGCACCAAGAAGTACGACCAGTCCTTCACCGCCTGGCAGGCCAAGACCAAGATCGGCCGCTAGACTCCAACCAGTTCACTACCGTTTTGCATAACGGCATCGCCGCGCCCTTCGGGACGCGGCGATACTGTTTTATATCTAACGTTCTTTACTGCCCCACCTTCACCAACTCCACTTCAAAGATGAGCGTGGCGTTTGGAGGAATGACGCCACCTGCACCCTGGGAGCCATACGCCATATCGGGAGGAATCACGAGTCGACGCTTACCACCTTCTTTCATACCCACGAGTCCCTCATCCCATCCGGTAATAACCTGGCGAGTACCGAGCTGGAAGGTAAACGGCTGTCCGTGCCTGGCTGATGCATCGAAGACGGTACCGTCTGGAAGTGCACCTATGTAATGGACGGTAACGATATCGCCAGACTTTGCTGCTGCTCCAGTTCCCTCAACGGTATCAACAACCGTAAGAGTCGTAGGAAGTGGTCCGGACAAAGGTGCGACGTTTTCTGAAGTAGGTGCCATGTTCAAGTTCGCCTCTGATACCTGCTCGTCAGTAACAGCGCCAAACGGACGGAGCAGATTTGGTCCTAGAAACAGGAAGCCGACTCCTATGACGACGGCGAGCGTAACAGCTACAGCAGTTGCAGTGACGTTCATATGCTTAGATAAAATTAATACGAATCCAGTATATCACTGGGCACTCCCGTCAAAGAATCCAACGACCTGAGGCCCATTGGCGTAGCGCATAAGGAGGCGCTCTTCCCCGCCTGTAGTAAGGACCAGCTGGCCACGCGAATCAATGGACAATTCCCCGGGCGCCCCTTCGGTGTAGTGTAGTGCACTTCGTAGACGCTCTGAGGGCACCGACTTGAGATACCGCACGAGGGGAGGCACAGCGCCACCCTCTGGAAACTGAACATCAAGTGCGTCCAGAAATGACTCCATCGAATCGGTACCAGGTTCTGCTTCTGGAGTGTTTGGTCTTTGCGATGCCTCAATGGCTGACTGAAGCTCTCCGCGCCACTCCTTCGGCGTCTCCGGCTCCTCGCGTACCGTAAGTCGTCGTAGTCTCTCCATACTTAGGTGAGATACCGCGCACGAATAGCATCCTCGACCGGCCCACGCTCGCGTCCATACGTGAGATAGGAAAGCTGACGCAGATCGTCGATCTGTGCCTCGTTCCCCTTCACCGGTGGCAGGGCATGAATGTTAAAGGGCTTCTGTGGTACGCCATGCGCAAGAAGTTTCACGTAGGCATTAAAGTTTTCGATTGACGTGAAGTCTCCGGCTTTAAAGACTGGCGCATACTGCTTCTCAAAGAATTCTCCATCCTCTTGGCCGACACGGAATACTGCCATAGAACCCACGTTGCCGAAAACAGCATTGCGAATCTTCTCATCAACTTGGGAGAGGAACTGATGCGCAATGGTGAGCGAGAGCTTGTATTTGCGAGCTTCCGAGAGAATACCCGGAATCGAATCGGTTGTAATGTTCTGGAACTCGTCGATATAGAGGTAGAAGGGCGGGAATGTTCCCCGTGGATCATCCGCACGAGAGAGCGCTGCCATGAAGAGCTTCCCTACCAAGATGAGACCGAGCAGGTTTGCATTACGTTCTCCGAGGCGACCTTTGGAGAGATTGACCAGAAGTATCTTCTTTCCATCGATCACCTCTCGGAAATTAAACGAGGAGTGTTGCTGACCAATGATAGGCCGCATGAAGTCGTTTGCCGTGAAGTCGTCGAACTTGTTCGTGATGTACGGAACGATGTTGGCAAGAGAGGCTTCCCCTTCTGCCTGAGTAGCGATCTCCTGCCAGAATTGATTGACGATGGGGTTATTACTGCGAGAAAGCTTCAAATCCCGGAATGCTTTATTCGCAAGCACCCGCCCAATATCCATTAAGGTAGAGCCGGAAGCAGGATCTTCCATGACCAGCAGCGTGGCATTGCGGAAGTACTGCTCGAAGGCCGGACCCATAGACTCCGGTACATCCCCGTACAGTCGACGGAAGATGGCGAGCATCTCGTTAACGATGAAGGTTTTCTGCTCCGGGTGCGCAGAATCGTATTCAAGGAGATTAAGACCAAACGGTCGTGAGAGTTCCGCAGGATCAAAGTAGATGACATCCTCGTAGCGTTCCGGAGGGATGTACGAAAGTACATCGAGAATGTCGTTCCCGTGCGGATCAATGAAGCACACTCCCTCGCCTGCTTGTATGTCCTGGGCGATGAGCGTCTTCATGAATGACGTCTTACCCGTACCCGTCTGGCCGATGACATATAGGTGCCGAAGCCTATCATCCGGTGATAGACGAGCCTCTGCATGTACGCCTCGATAGTCATTGGTGCCAAGCACGACTCCTTCTTTCGGGAGTGTTGACGGAGCGGGCGCTTCGGTGAAGCGTGACTGTGCGAGGTGTGGAGCTGACTCGATGCCGCGTGGCGGGAAATGATAGAGCGCAGTCAGTTCGCGAAGTGAGAGTGGAAGTGCGCTGGTGCGCGAGAACAGTCGGAATGTAAAGTTATGAAATAGCTTCTTGGCGTCACTCTTCCCTGCCTCCTTGAACTCGAGCCGGTTTCCAATAGTGTTCTCGAACTGGTTGAATGCTGCTTCTAGTTCAGAACGAATGGAGCGAGCTTTGGCAGCATCACGAGAAGAAACCACAATACGAATATTTGTCTCGACAATGGGTGCGGTGATCTTTCGTTCCACTTGCTCAATCGCCACCTTGTCTGCATTCGTAGGATCAAGCTTCTTTTTAGATGAGCCAAACAGACCAATCGCCTCACGCGCAAGATCACCAGCAAAGGTTTCTGGGAGATTAAATGCACGGTACCTATTCTCCCCCTTACGAAGTTCCGCAAGAATGCGTCGGTAGTGCTCAACATACCGGTGACCAGTGGGACGCATGATGATCTGAAGTGAAGCTCCTTCGCCTTCTGGATCGATCTTTGCAAACGCATTCAATACCGAGTTCAGAGGATCGTAGTCAAAGTCTCCGTAATCCTTGAGCGGAAGCATGGGACGATCCTTAAGCGTTGCGTGGGAGCCAAGCGAAATACCGTCCTCGGCGAAGATGTTGTAGTCATTCGGCTGTGCCGCAACCCGTGCGCCAGGAAAGATGGCGAGCAACTGTTTTTCAAACAGATCTCGCTTACTATGCGCAACTGCCGCATAAAAACGGAGCGTCGGTGCATCCATCGGAACGGCAAGCTCAAGCGTCAGATATGCTGGCTCGTCTTTCTCTGCGTGCTCAACTGAAAGCATTCCCGCGTAGAACTGTTCCATTGCGGAGATGAGCTCCTTGAGCGGCTTGGTGCGGTTCTGAGAATCATCTCCTGCGGTGGGCTCTGGAAGCGCAATTTCATACAGGGTCATGCGGAGTGCCTTCCAGGTGGGCTGGCCCTCAGGAAGTCCAGACGGGCTCATGCCGGAAATTACGTACTGCACCAAAAACCTATGGAAATCATCCTCCAGGTGCGGGTTGTTTAGCTTCTCCAACACTGCAAAGGCATTTTTAATGCCTTTTTCCTCCATCAACACCTTGAGTTCGCGTATGGTCTCGTCGTTTGCTTCAGGCGCAAGCCCTTTCGCAAGTTCATGAGATGCTTCGGGTGAAAGTCGATACTCAGGAGCCAGCACGTGTTCAGCTGCCGTGCGATGTGCAAGCAGTCGTTCTTGTGCGACTTCTTCGCGCGCTGGTTGCTCACGCATCTGGCGTAGCTCAGCTTCTTTAAGCGCAACCTGCTGACGCAAGTATGCGAGTTCATCCTCGGGATTAGCGAGCGGACGAAGCGGGCCTTCCATCACTGTAAGTATAAAGTACGAAAACGTTTGTTTCTGCGTGAGGCGAGGATAAAAGAGTTGCCGGCAGCCACACATACGCGTAGCTGCCGGCAGTACTGCTTGGAGCAGATTAGCTTCGAGGTACAGGGAAGGCTTTCGTTCCCCTGAAGACGAAGTTGGCGTTGACCCACTCCCGCACCTGTGCGGCCACTTCCGGAAAGCGATCCGAGAGGTCGGCGGCTCGGCCCAACTGCAACTTCGTGAGTTCAGCGGAGGCCCCCTTACGAAAGCCCTCCTTGCTCGCATGTTCCCCGTTCACGAGCAGACGGCAGGATTCGGCGTCGATGACGTCACCGATCCAGAGCTGGCCGTGCTCGTCGAAGCCATACTCGATCTTCATGTCGGGGAACGTGATGTCGACTCCCGCAAGCTCGCCCACAAGCTCCCAGGCGTACTCGAGTACTTCGTACACCGCCTGGTTAGTTGCGGCAATGACCGGGAGCAGTTCACGTGTTCCGACGATCGGAAAGGTTTCCAGCAAATTGAGCCGGAGGAAGTAGCAGCCATTCGTGCACGGCAGATCCGGCCGGTAGAGGTAGACGCCCTCGTCGGTAATCTGCATGAACGGGTCGTCGCACGGAAGCTCATAGCTCCCCTTGCTACCCGGCCACGTACGCCCCTTGGTCTTGAGGAAGAATTCGACGCAGGCCGTTTCGAAGGGTGTTCCCTCTTTGACCTTGGGGTTGCGCTTGAGGTATGACCCCCAAGCGAGTCCCCGGGTCACGACCTCGAGCAGGATCATATCGAGCTCGAGGGCAATGAACGACGTCGGGCTGTCCTGCTCGCGATACGCGACCGGGAAGCCGCAGAACTTGAGCAGCTCGAAGACGTTGACCGTCGTACGAGTCGAGATCTCTGCCTTCCCTGCGATGACTTCGTGTCGTGCGCCGTCGCCGGCGGTGGTGTCGTCGAGATTCCGGAGCCGGACACGACGTTCGAACGGGTGATCGACGCGTTCGACCGCCTTCGTTTTGCCTCGTGCAAGAACCTGATTCATGGTGCGTTCCTTCAGTCTTCGACGGTCGTTGGGACCGACTCGGTTTGACGTTCACGCCACGCGTTGAGACGGGCGCGTACTTCATCGTTGGATAGCGCGAGAATGGCGGCCGCATAGAGGCCGGCATTTTTCGCGCCGTTGATGGCCATGGTGCCCACGGGAATACCAGCAGGCATCTGTACGATCGAGAGCAGACTGTCCTGGCCATTCAAGGCCTTGCTTTGGATGGGCACGCCGATGACCGGCAGGCTGGTGAGCGCTGCGGTGACGCCCGGCAGGTGCGCGGCGCCGCCCGCTCCCGCGATGATGACGCGGAAGCCATGGCGCCATGCCTTACTGGCGAACTCGTAGGCGCGACCCGGCGTCCGGTGCGCTGAGATCACCTTGGCCTCGTATGCGATGCCTAGTTCCTCGAGGACAGCCATCGCTTCCTTCATGACAGGCAAATCTGAACGGCTGCCCATGATGACCGCGACCAGCGGGGTATCGATTCTTTCCACGATTGCACCTCTTGTGCGGTTGTTGTCGAAAGCGGGAGTCCCGCTGGAACAAAGGTTCCGGCGGGACTATACCATTAGGTTGCATTTTTTACCTGCGGCGTTAGGGTACCTACAGGGTGCGGAAGACCAAGCAGCCCGCTTGGCCACACGTTCTCTGGAGGTGAAGAGATGACCAGGTTCATGCGAACTGCCGTCCTGGAGGCGACCCTGCGCGCTGAGCTCACGCCGGCCGTGATGAGCGGCAAGGCCTGGCTCGACGAGAACTACCCCGGCTGGCATGCCAAGGTCGACATCGGTGTGCTCGACATCGGATGCCGCGAGTGCTGCATGATCGGCCAGCTCGAGACGGAGGGCAACTACAACGAGACGGTTCGGCGCCTGAAGCTCCGGGACACCACGATGGAGTCCCTCGGCCTCTTCGTGAAGGGGCCGGAGACCGAACTGAGGTCCTTCACGTACGACATCCTGACCGACCTCTGGATCGAGATGATCGTGTTGGCGGGCGCGGCCAACGACACCGGCGAGCGCCAGTTGCTGGCCGCCTGACGCAACGGCAAGGCCGCTGGGAGAGATCCCAGCGGCCGCCACCTTTTATACCCCTTACTACGCTGGGCGCTTAGTCATCACTCCAAAGAGTGCAGTGACCAATGAGACCACAATCGAGAAGAAGAATGCCGGCCAGAACCCGTCCACATCGAAACCGGGAACGAGCATCCCCGCCAGGATAATGAGCAGTGCGTTTACGATGAGCGAGAAGATGCCCAACGTCACGATATTCAAAGGAAGCGTGAGCAGATTGATGATGGGCTTGAAGAAAACGTTGATAACACCAAGCACCACCGCAAGCACGATGGCGCCCAGAAGTGACACGGAGACGCCCGGTATCAGATATGCAGCAATGAGAATGGCCACTGCTGAAACGAGCCAATGGATGAGGGTCATGAATATGACGCTAGCGGATAACAGTATTCAGTATAGCGCTGTATAGAGAAGTGAAGGTGAAGGGTGTGCTTAACTCTTCTAGCGGGAGAACGCAAAGGTTCCGACAACCGTATCAAGCGCAGCGTACGCAGCATCTAACGTCTCCTGCGGTATATCGTCTGGACTATCCGGATCATCCTCGTAGGACGCACCAGCAGCAATGTGTTCAACGGCATAGCAGGCACCCTCATGTATGACTCGGTAACTCATTCCTTTCACATACTGCATCATGCCAGCGCTTTGAAATGAGAACACTTTGAATGGGGTGCCACCGAGCATACGGTCAGGAAGCTGTCGCTCTCCTTGTTCTGCTGCCGGCGTCTCACAGCGAGCTATCTCTGCCGGATCACGAGAGACACCGATGCGTATTTCCGCATCGAAATACCGAGGATAGGAATGCTCGGAGGCGGTGCGATAGCCGATAAGAGCAATGACCGGTGTGCCGGTCCCGCTCGGGAGTGCGTTAGCACGCCAGGTGGCGGGAAGATGATAAAACGAGGTAAATGTTTCGTCAGTTTGGAAAGTTTCTGGATACCGAATAGTAAATCCATATTCACCACTCGCAAAAATTGCCTGCCCAGTAAGATCTTCACTTGGTGCGAACGTGGTATCGGGAAGCGCAAACAGAAGATACCACCCCACCCCGAGCACTACCGCAAGAATGATGGCGAGCGCAAGAAGCGCTTTCGTTGCGGTCGTCATGCTACTTAATATTCAAACCTCCCCCGGTTTGTGTCATCGACGTAGGGGCGCCTTGAGCTGTTAGGTTCGGAATAGCAACATCGATTTTTGGTGTGAGTGCACCCGTTGGGGAAAGTGAGGTAGGGGTAAGACGGAACTTAAACGTGGTCGTGGCAGCACGGGGTGGTACTTTCCCGAAACGTCCCGTGACCGGATGCTTGGCAGGTGTGGTGGTGGGCGCTGTGGCAACGGACTTTGCAGCCATAAGAGACACCTCGGCTGGTGCATCCGTTGGTAGTGAAGCATCTGCTACCGTCGCTGCCGTACTCTCTTCATCGGGAGTTTCGGTGACTACACTCGCTACCGAAGGACCGGTGCCGGAAATGCTTTCACTCGTCGCCACGACCGAGCGCAGGAGCTCCCTGCTCTGACTACTGTCTTTCGCGGTAACGGCACCAAGCGCTTGGGCCTCTCCGGCAAGCTGTGCTGCAAGCGCTGCCTTAACCTTACGGGCTGCGGAAAGGTCGCCACGCGCTGCGAGGTCATCGCTCTTACGAGCAGCGATCTGCACTCGCTCATCAAAGGCTTTCGAAAGATACGCCTGACGCTCCGGGGTGAGCGTTCCTCGTGTGGCAAGCGTCACCGCTTCATCAATACGCCTCGTTGCGATATCAGCAGCAACCTGTGCCTGCCCGGAAGCCGTGGGCGAGAAGGCCGTCATCACTGGCTCGTTTACATGAATCTTAAGTGCATACAAAGAATCTCCGGGTGCACTTCCTTCGGCAGCGAAGGTGACCGCGCTCCCTGCGACAAGAATAACGGCCAGCGCCGGGACCATGCGAGCGAAGCGACGAGACGCGAACACCGCAAAGAACCCGTCCGTGTACGAGGGAGACGTGTCTGATCCGTACACCGGATGCAAATCCGTGTACGAAACCAGGCGTTCACGCAGAGCAAGCCGTTCGTTATCAGAAAGGCGTACAGCGCGTAGGCGCGACAGGAATGTAGTAATGGGGTCAGTCATGGATATGGAGTCGGTCCTGGACCTTTTTTACGGCTCGATTGATACGTACCGACACAGCATTTGCGGTCTCGCCTGATAGGGCAGCTATCTCTTGAGGCGACATACCCTCCACAAATCGGAGCGTGAGCGCTTCACGTGCCGGTTCATCGAGTTCGCGCACCACGTCGAGTACCTCGCGCACTTCGGCATGCTCCTTGATGGAGCGATGATCGTCGCCCGCAAACTCGAACCCGTCCTCGGTGAGCGCATCGAGCGACCGTTCCTTGCGCTTCCGATACCAGTCAATCACAAGATTGCGCGCGATGGTATAGAGGAGCGCCCGGTCGTTCTCAACTATCACGCCACTTCGCAACTGCTGCCAGTAGCGCATGAAGGCGTCTTGGGAGAGATCAAGCGCGATTTCGCGGCTCGAAACTTTGAGCACGCAAAAGCGAAAGATATCGTCAGCGTACTGGTCGTAGACCGCAAGAAAATGGTCCTGGGCTTCGTCGTGGTCCATGGGGTATGACGGTCGGGCGCTGGTGTTCTTACCGCGCCTCGCACGTGTCCCCGCATTGTATCAAAGACAAGCGATATTATCCGATCAGCTCTCGGATAATGGCGAGTATCTCCGCTTGTGTCGCTGGCGCCAGTGCCATGGAGGCGAGGTACCCTTCTGAGCTAAGTAGTGTGCGCACCCGTACTTCCAGTGCCGTCTTCATGCGATCTCTCTCTACAAGTGTCACCTTTCCGTACCACGGTTCGGTGAACTGTACGGAACCGGTCGAGGCAACACTCGCCCTCCTTGGAACCGACAACGTGACAAGCCCGAGCAATCGTCCCTGTTTGCGGTATTCCACTGATATCCCTTGAGACGAGAGGGTTATGGACTCTAATGCCGAGTCTTGGATAAGGGTGAGTCGAGCGTATGTCTCCAGCTCTTTAACGGTACGTATTGAAGAAGCAGGGGGAAGATTCGTGGTGGTCGTTGCGAGTTCTCCACTGCGCCTCACCACTACCGTTTTTTGGGTTGCATCTGGGAGCGTTGTGCCGCTCGTCGACGCCGTAACAGCACTTGTGGTAGTCGCGCTATCAGGCAGAGCCTGTGCGCTCGCCACCCTGGTCATGATGAACAAACTCAGAAGACCCGCGATCATGAGCGCTGGAACGACGATGATTAAATCGAATACCGGATTACGAAACATTACTTCAGTTGTACGCGTCTCTCCGTGAAGTACCGGTTAACAGATGAAGCCCTCATCCGTTGGGATGAGGGCTTCATCAAAGAAGAATGCTCTATCGAGTCTTCTTAGTTTTCTTCTTCACCGCTTTCTTTGGTGCCGGCCGTGCCGCTTTCGTCACCTTCTTAACCGCACGTTTCATTGCAGGAGCAGGTTCCATTTCCTTCTTGATCTGTACCCAGTTCTTCTTGAGCTCGCGCACTGCCGAACGTACATCGCCAGCGGCAACACCTCGCACTCCCTGATATGCGGCGGCTGCGTCATCAACGACGCGGGCGACCGTCTTCGCATCGACTTTCTTAAGTGACTTCACCCCCTTCTCAACATCACGCTTGAGGCCCTTCGCCCAGACGCTTGCCGCCTGACGATGCTTCTTTGCATTCTTTGTGCCGTAGAAATAGTAGCCAGCGGCTCCTGCAGCGGCAGCTGCGGCAAGCGCTGCAGCTCCAGCGGCAACCGCTCTCGTATTCGTCTTGCCTGTCGCCCGTTTCTTCGTTGCCATGATTCTAGGTTAGGTAGTAGGTTCGGATCGCTTCGAGCGTTTGCGAGGTTTCTTAAGACCGATGAGGTCGAGGAAATGGGTGACACGGAGTCCCTCGTCTTTAACGCGGGCGCGCACGTCTTCAATATCCTTTCGGATCTGTCGTCCCTCCTCCTCAACCATCACCGAGATGTCCTCGACGTTCTTCAATATCCGAAGCACCCGGATGAGAATCACCGCAAGCAGAAGCGTTGTGATGACGACCGCGACAGTAGTCACCACAAAGAAGATATCCATCTTGAGGAAGTCATCCATGGGTACCTGTATGGTAGCGCACTAGATGGTGGGTTGTCCCCACCCTATACCTCCCGGACGAATACGAAACGTGGGCCTCGGTATCCGTACTCTGGTCTATCCACCTCCTCAAGGAACATCGCTTTGGGACGTACCACGTACGCAGCAGTCGCTCCCTCGTACAGCGGTCGATACACCACCATATCTTCTTCGGTTTCTGTGTGGTGTGCGATACCTAATACCTCATAGAGTTTCTCTGGATGTTTGAAGTGATAGTAGATGCCAGGTTTGGGTTCCATATCAGGAAGTATATAGGGTGCCAGCCAGCCAATTTTCTATGACCTTGCGACTTGCCGCGAACATCTCTGACGGTAAATCATGTGGATCATGCCAGTGCCAATTAGCGCTTTTCTCAGGTTCTGCAGCATACGGTTCGCCTGACTTCCATTCAACGAGTACACCGATGTTCACGTAGTGCTTGCCATAGTCACGCTCGTTGTAGACCGAGACAATGCCTTGCACGAGGACATCCGTAAGTCCTGTCTCTTCCGCGAGTTCTCGTGTTGCCGTTTCTTCAAATGAATCACCGAATTCAAGATGGCCACCCGGGAGCTGCCAGGTATTGGCTCCATGAGATGCACGTCGTTCTCCAAGAAGTACTAACCCGTCCTTAACGACCAGGACACCAATACCAACGTTCGGACGTTCGGTCATGAAAGCGATCGAATATCGGCAACAAGCTCTGGGAGCTCTGGCTGCTGGAAATGCTCGCGATCAGTAAAAGTGCGAACGGTTGCATCGGGGAGAAGATTGACGAACTTGGCGAGTTCGGAGAACGCTACGATAGGATCGTCCTCGCTGTGGTACAGAAAAAGATGCCCTCCCTGTTCACGCAGGAGTGCCAAGTCGTTCGTGACGTTAAAGTCATGGAGCGCACGATCCCCATCAGTATCAAACGGTGCAGCGACGAGATACGTTCCAAGGATGTGTGTATCGATCTTGTTTTCAGAAAGATACTTAGCAAGGAAGCTGCCACCGAGTGAATGCCCCACCAGAAGTACCGTCGGCTCAAGTTCTGGCAGGAGCTTTTCGAACCAAAGTTTCCATTCGGCATACTTGGCGTTCTGGGGGTTAGGCATCCTCGGGAGTACGACATCGTATAAGTCGCCGAGTGCAGCTTGAAGGCTTCCCTTCCAGCCTGATAGACGCAGGCGGTCGAGGTGGAGGATCGTCTCACACAGGTGCTTCCAAAACTCTTCGTACGTGGCAAACGAATCGCCCCCATGGATAACTACCACTTGTCTCATGCCGAAAGTATAGCAAGTGCACATCAGGAGTGCGTTTTCTTCTATCAAATCCCACGCCAAGCAGATACTATGTAGACATGACCAAAGCTCCTTCCTCTACATTTCCCATGCGGATCAATAAGTTTCTCGCACACAATGGTCATGCCACCAGGCGCGATGCAGATGCGCTTATCACAAAGGGTTTTGTCTATATAAACGGCAAGAAGGCCGAACTCGGCGACAAGGTACAGGAGAGCGATGAGATCGAGGTACGCACCCGCACCAAGCGCAGCTATATATACCTGGCATTCAATAAGCCCAAAGGGGTGGTGACGCTTGCAGAGGCGCGCGGCGATACCGATGTCATTGCTATGCTTCCCTCTGACTTACAACGCCTTCATCTTTTCCCGCTCGGGCGACTCGATAAGTCATCCTCTGGTCTCATCCTGCTTACCAACGATGGTCGCATTACTGACCGACTCCTTAATCCAGATCGTGACCACGAAAAAACATACGAGGTAACCACGAAGCTCCCCCTGCGACCCTCTTTTGCTGAACACATGGCGAAAGGCGTTTCCATCGAGGGATACCGAACAAGGCCCACCAAGGTGCAAGTTATTTCAGAAACGCGCTTTCGTATCACCCTTACGGAAGGTAAGAAGCATCAAATCAGACGTATGGTTGTTGCGATGCACAATGAGGTGAAGGATCTCAAACGTATCAGCATCATGAATGTGAAGTTGGGTTCGCTTCCCGCAGGCGAATATCGAAGACTGGAAGGTAAGGAACTCGCTACTTTCCTTGAGGCACTTGGGGTACCCACCATGACGTAGGCTCGTTACGGGTACTCTGAATAAAATTCTCCACGTGCCATTCGTTCAAGTGAGTCGCGGACATACGTAACGGTGTTCTCTGGTAGCGCATCAAGACGTGTCCACAGCAACTCATCGCATTTGTCTGGCTCTGCAATATGCGGTTCACCGTCCCACCGTTCGGTCATGAAGAAGAAGTCGACATAGTGTCCGAGCCCATCTTCGTTTGATGGATATGTAACATGTGCAAATTGTACGTCCGCTCGATTGATGTCAACGCCAACCTCTTCCTTTGCTTCGCGAATGGCGGCATCAAGGGGAAGTTCTCCCGGTTCAATGTGTCCGGCAGGTGGTTGATAGTTACCATCCTCGTATCCCGTATTGCATCTACGTGCGAGCAGGATCTCCCCTTCCCGCTTGAGGATCATGTAGGCTGCAGGCGTTACGAAGTTTTTTGCATTTTCACTCATTGGTACTGAATGTAGATTGGTGCTGGCTGGAGTGAGAGCACCTCTTCTGGCGTGAGCAGTCGTGTCGAGGGAGCCTTCATATCGTTTTTGTAAAACAACTTGAATCCGGTGAACTGCACTGGCTCTGACTGCACTACCCGCTTATACGTATTGATCTTCTTTGCGCCAAATCCCCAGCCGTCCATGTCCATGACAATCTGCACTTCAGGTTGCAGTTTAATGTTGCGGTATCCCGTCACCATGCCTTCGGTGAAGCGATGTATCACCAGGATCTTCGGCGGCACATTATTCTCCTGCACAATGCGTGCAAGGAAGCTGGTCGCGTAGTTGATATCAGTGGAGCTCATCGTACCGATGACGCGGCCGGGTGGTGTTCCGTTATGCATGGCAAATTCCGGATCCACTCCGAGGTGCACATTGGGGAGCTTGAGATACGGCTCAAGACGCGGCAGCTCCCGAGGAAGGTCAGAGAGACCTACTTGTATATCGAGGAACACCAAGCCATTCACCTGTGCGGCAAGGTCGATAGCCTTTTGAATTTCCTTTTCGGGCATGCGTAGTCGATACGTGCCGTCCGCTTGTGGGCTTGCTTGGGCAGTCGTCACAATGTAATGGATGGCAGGTACGACGGGAGTCTCGGGATCTGCCGCCTCCCATCGCTTCGATTCAGCACGCAACTTTTCAAGCATTACGTGCGGTTCATACTCCCCGAGCACCCCCATGCGCGTGGAATAGAAATTACCGTAGTAGGCGACAATGCGCTTGAACGGAAGTATCGCACCTGCTTTCGGATACGGACCTTTGACCGGCCATGCTCGAGTCGAGGTTCCAGTAGAGGTGCCGTAATTCGCGAGCTTCTCCATCCGCCGGTCGTACTCCTTGGTATCAAGCGTCGGGACCGTTGGCTTAGGCTTTAATAACGAAGTGAGTGTCGAGGTCGCCTGAGCTTCTGCACGGTCATAACGCCCAGCAAAAAGCTCCGGGAGAAGTACGAAGTACAGGACAAGACACGCGAGGATAACTCCTACGCCGATGATAGTCCCGCGATGCGACTTTGGAGCGTCTTTGGCCATCGCTCCATTCTACGGTACTACCGGCTTGCGCCAAATCCGGTGTATGCAGGCTTCACGCGATAATTGGCAGTACCAGGAGCGATAAAGAGGTCAGCTGGTGATACCAACCGTTCACCGACACCAAATGACCAGCCGTAGCGGGCACTCTGGAAGTGGCCAAGCGCTACATAGATATTGTTTGTGTAGGTTGCGTAGGTGCTCACGGACGTTCCGTCAATAATATTTTTGTCGATGACGTACCGGACACCTGCCTTGCTGTTAAGGGTCATCGAGGCCGCCTTACTGCTTCCGATAATGGTGTTATTTGCAATACGAACGGTGCCACTCATGCCTCCCCAGTCTGCAAGCACTGCGGTCGTATTTTTTGCACCATCGAAGACGTTGTTGGTAAGCGTCACGTTCGATGAACGTTCCATCGTAAAGGCAATGTTGGAATCACGGACCGTGTTCCCTTCCACAGTGACATTATTTGAGCTCTGGTAGACCGTAAGGCCGTTACCATGAGTTGAGTTGCTGTCCGTCATGGTATTCCCGACCATGCGGCCATTGGTGACGGTAGCGAAGTAAAGACCGGTGCGTGCAATGTTGCGAAGAGTGTTACCCCGCGCAACCACATCCTTACTACTCCCCACCTGAATGCCACGCATGTTGCCGAGCGTATCGTGAACAGAATTGTTTTCGATGACGAGATTCGTCACCTTTGAGAGCGCGATACCACCCATGTGGGTACTTTGGGTAAGCGACACATCGTTATTCTCGATCCGAATGTCTTCAGTATCGTTGTAGAGGAACTTCACGATACCAGCACCCTCACGAGCGCCATCACCGGTCTGCTTCCACACTTTGAATCCGGAAACGACGACGTGGTTTGCGCTACTGAGGTCGATACCATAGGAGCGTACTGAGTAATTCACAACACCATTGGGGTTAGCCCCACCGAGTGGCCAGACGTAGAGTGTGTTCGTTGACGAGTCGAAGTAGTACTCACCAGCAGTGTCGAACACTCCTGCCGTACTCGCGTTCACGACAGTGTAGCGCGTATCTCGATCGTCATACGGGGTGAACGCCTCGGAAAGGGTCACGGTCGAGCCAACCAAGCGCACAATCTTGCGGATGGAGATCTCGTTCGGGACCCCCCATACATAGATATAGGCACCGGTAAGAAGCGTGCCACCAAGACTTGCGAAGCGTGTGTCGGTGATTGAGGTAGGTGTCACCTTTTCCTTTATCACAGCAAAGAACGTCTCAGGGTTCTGGTAGAACCGATTTGCAGATGCGGGGGTCTGCGCAGGAAGAATGACCTGATCTCCTTGGGTTAGGTTGAGCCGTATCTCCGGCTGATCCGAAAGGAAGGACGGGACGGTGATTCTGGTTTTGTAGATGTTTGCCCAATTCGGATTTCCCTCACAATCAGCGGCTGAACGGCACTTCGCAAAGGTCGTAATTGGCTGTGACCCATCGATGATTGCCTTACCGGTTCCCCATCCCGTTCCTTTCAGTACTACTGGTTGCGAAGCGGTTCCGCTTCCATTCACTCTGATACTGCCATAGTACGTGACGCCACCCTTAAGCATGACGACATCGCCTGGTTTAAGAGTCGTCTTTGCAGGATTGCCTGTTGCTTCTGGGTCTCCCGGAGCGTGCTTCCACGGGGAAGTCTGGGTTCCAGAGTTTGTATCAGCCCCCGCTGCGAAGTCGACATAGTAGGAACCGACAGTTGGTGTTGCAGGGGTCGTGGTTGCGGGGAGCGGAGTCGGAATTGGCGTCGGGACCGGTGTTGGATTGTTACTAGGAGGGGTAGTAGTGGCCGGTGGCTTGGGTGCGTTCGGCGTACTGGATGCTGTTGGGGTATTTGGCGTGCTTGGCGATGTCGGTTGAGTGGTGCCTGGAGCAGGCGACGTACCAGCCACAGTTACAGTTACAGATCGCGTCACACTCTTATTCGCATTACCACAGGTGAGAGTATAAGTGGTTGTCTGCTTCGGACTAACCGTTCGTGCTGATCCGTTTCCTGACCATCCGCCAGATGCCGTGCAGTACGTTGCATTCGTTGCCTTCCACAGAAGGGTCGTAGCTTGTCCAGGAACAATGTTGGGATGCGAAGCTTTAAGCTCGAGCGTGACATCATCGGTGACAGTGACGGTGACTGTCTTCATCACGCTCGATGTGGCGTTCGTACACGTCATGGCATAGGTGGTCGTTTGGAGCGGCGAAATGGTGAAGCGGCTGCCGATACGGCCACGTGGACCTTCCCATCCTCCAGAAGCGGAGCAGGTCACCGCATTTGTCGATTTCCATCCAAGTGTCGTGCTCTGCCCTGCGATAAGTGTTTGACGGATCGCCGAGAACGTGAGCGTGGGACTCGTGGTCGCGATACTCATGTCTGCGTTGAGAACCGCTGCCGTGAAGCGCCCTACATATCCAGTCCCTTCAGTGAGATTGAGCGGTGCCAGCACAATGTCGGCATACGCTTCTTGCAGCACAATAATGGCTTCTTTAGTGATCTTTCCAAAGTATCCAGTAATTTCCTCAACAAATAGGCCTTGGTCCTTCAAAAAGCGTTGGAGTGTAGAGACTTCTTCTCCGCGTGAGCCTTCCTGAAGGCCCGGCTCAATAGCAAGAACGCTTATGGGTTGCAATGCGAACGCGAACAGAAGCACGTACACGAGTAGGGTGCGGTACAGCATAGGGATTTAGGGGATTCCCCTTCAGTATCCCATGGCTTCTTGACACGGGTCGTTTCGAGTGGGGATAGCAAAATTACCTGAAAATCACTGATCCGCTATCGAACTTCAGATCGAGTACCAACTGCCCGCGTGAGGTGAAATGGTAGCTGTGGGCATTCGTGAGCAAGGAGAAGAATTCGTTCTCCTTCGAACCTGCGCAATATTTCTCCGTACGTGCGATGTTTGAGAACGAAATGGTGTTTGCGTCTACACGATAGGTGCCTGCCATGCTGTTGCAGTCAGTAGTAGCGGAGAACTCACCTCCTTCTTTGAAAGTTAGCGTGAACGAGTCATCACGAGGCTTCAGTTCTCGCCCGTCGTTATACAGCGCCGAATCCCAGATCCAGGTCTTCGTGGATAGAGACATACGCGAAGGATCGGCTTCTCCTTCAAAGTTTTGAGCGACCTCGCCAAACTGGAGCGTGTTCGTATCAAGTTTAAGCCAGATGCTTTTCCCTACCGATGGCGGAGTTGCAAAATCATCTCCCTGCGCTCGATCCGCATAGTTCACCACGATGATGGTTCGTTCGCCCCGATCAATGCTTTGGGGAGCGATACGATCGCCAAGAAATACTCCTTCAGAGCCGAGATACCCGCGCTCGGTATTCAATGCGGCAACGACGTAATAGAAGGTTCCGCTTCCGCCGGTTTCTTGGGTAAGAAGAAACACGACGTCTTCTCGGCCATCAGCATTGAGATCAATGATGAGGTCATTTCCGAAATACCGAGTGATTGTCTTTGATGCAGATCCAGGAGCTGAATCTTGTTCAGCAACGCCGTTTACAAGTTTGATGCGTTCACTCCCAATGACATATTCGGCATCTTTATAGGTACCCGCTCCCTTCGCCTGCTTTTCGTTATAAATATAGGAGTTGAGCGCGAAAAACCCGAGGACAAGAACTGCAATGATGCCGCCGACCAGAATGAGAATTTTCTTCATGCTGGGAAGTATAGCAACCAAGTCCACACGACTCACTTACCTAAGTAACTCAAGCATTTGAGTGATTCCATCAACTGCAAGTTCCACCCAGACGAGGAGGAATGCGAGTACGATAGCTGCAATCGCAGCAATTTTGTGTATAGGGTTCGTGAATTTTCGTAACGCAAAATCAATAACAAGGCCGGTGCCGAACATGAGGCCGCCCATGACAAGGAAATCTCCTGGCTTCCAATTCCAGCCAACCCCTTCAACTCCCCCATCTCGAATCGTTAATACCAAGGGGATGAGGAGTATGAGGCACACTATGCCGGCGATGCGGATAACACGTTTGCGTTGGGTGAGCATTGCTATTTACAACCCCGAACGTCTTAAAAAGTTTCAGTTGATTGAGACAATGCACCCTACACATCCTGCTCCAGTACCTTGAATTCACCTTCCCTAAGCATGAGTACCGGAACGTCAGGTGCGGTAGCTTCAAGCTCTTGCTGAGCCATATCCCAATCGATATTGGGAGCGTTGTAATCGGACTGGTAATGGACAAGCGCGGTGATAGGCAAAATGCCTAACCCAGGACAGACTTCAAGATCGTCGAGACTGTAGTAGTACTGGGCAAGGAAATTTACACCTGCTGAAGTCCCGGCAACGGTCTTTCCTGCCAACTCTCGCTCCCACCCTTCGTGTTTACGCACCGCCTCAAGCAGTTTCTTCGTCCTTCCACCCCGGAAATAAATAACATCGTTTCGTTGAACCTGTTCTAGAAAATGCTCTGGGTCTGCAAGTTCCAAAATTACTTTCTGCCGTAGCATTGATGCAAAGAAGAATTTGTCCTTCTCAAATATTTCTTGCCAGGTAGCTTCCGGCCGAGCGAAGAGACAAATGAGAATACGGACCGGTTGGTCAAAACCTTCTACCAATTCAGTAACAAAAGCCTGGCCTCCGTCTTCAGGTTTTGTAGGGTAGCCACCGACCAGAATGAATTTCGTCATACGTGCGAATTAAGAACGTGCGCGAGGTGGGTAATAAGAAGTGAGTTTCCGTAGTCATTCAAGTGCACACCGTCTTCGGTGTGATAGTCAGGTCCATTCTCAAGTAACGGGCTAAACATCTCCCAGGATTCAATGAGAGCGACAGAACCGGTAGCTACACAAACCTCCTTTGCTGCATCAGCATACTGTCGAGTCAGAATGTTTGTCCGTTGTCTCCCTTCTCGCTGCTTTGCTTCGTTAACTGGCGGAGGTAAGAAAAATACAATCCTTGAATCCGTAAAGCTCTTCAGAATACTAACGAGGTTTGACCTGAACCGTTCAATCGGAACTTGTTTCCAAGGAGCTGAATCGTTAGTTCCGAGTGAGATAACCACAGCATCTGGATTAAGCGAAGCGATGTAGGGAGCTTTGATAACTCCATCATCTGTATCCCATCCCCCTACGGCGCAGTTGTATACATCGCTTCCAGGAACCTTGGACTCAAGCTCTTGTATAAGCGGCTTGTATACAAGCGCGAGAAGACTGTCTCCGAATAAGACGACTTTCATGGTTCGAGTATATGCGAGCGTTCGTCAGAGAAGTCCCGCCCGTCAAAAGTCTACCCGCTAATATCTTTATTCACGGACATGACTTCGATCCATCCGCCGGGGATACCGAAATGCGGATGACTCTTGAACATATCTGCTGCAGCATCGAGAGACTCAGCCTCTACGAACGAATACATCATGATGTCGTTACGTGAATCTTCGATTCCTGTAGCGGTTACGCGCTTTGGTTTCCCAACACCTGCGGTTTCAATGAGTGAGGCTTTGTTCTCTTCCATCCACGCATTCCACTCTGACTGCATCTGCTGTTCTTGAGCTTTACGTTCATCTTCAGGCAGTTTCATCCACTCATCGAGTCCCGTATGGGGCATTTGGTATGTGACAAAGAATTTCATATACAGCAACTATACCCTATGTGAGCTGGAACGTTACTGGAACCTTTCTATATAAAAGACCACCCTCCCGCCGGAGCGAGAGGGTTTTGATCCCATGGCACGGAGTGGCTGGCTTACGGGTTGTAGGGCTTCGTACCACCACGCATGGCGAGAACCGGAATCGGAAACGCTTCGTTGAAGGTGTGGCCGCCCTCTTCCTCGAGGATCAGGACGATACCGTCGCAGATCTCGTTCAGCTCCTCTTCCTCCATGCCCATGAATTTCTTGGAGTAGAGGCGCGCCATGACGTGAACCGGCGTCCGGTGAGCGTAGCTTCCGTCCGTATCGTCCGTGATGAAGGTCACGGCCGTCGCGTCGAGCGGCATGTCGAGACGCTTGTGATAGAACTCTTGGATCCGTCTCCGGATTTTCTTCTTCGCCTCATACTCAGTTTCAGCGAAGCCGGAAATGTCGACGATAGGCATCGTACCCTCCTCCTTGCGGTTGCTCGGATTACTATATCACAGTTTCTGAAAAAGTCATTACAGCCTTAACTGGGAGGCCTTCATTCGGTGCTGTTTCCTTTCAACATTGGCTATCCGGGACATTATTGGAACCTCAGCTCAAGAAGAAATAAAGACCAATGACTAGTAGTACTTGAATAGAAAGCGCTAGCAAAAACCGCTTAAACTCAGTGGCTGAAGATCTCAATAAATATGGCGCCAGGGACAACAAATACAGGAATGCTGCTAGTCCGATAACTATGAGTAAATTTGGACCTTCAGGATCATTTAAAAACAGAAACAGCACCCTAGAGCTCACAACAGATGTGATGGCGAGGAGTAACAACGAAGTCTTTCTTGATTTGAAAAACATATTGGCAATTGCACTCAGTTTAACTCCGGGCGATGCTTGAAAGTTACGCCTGGAAGTCTGATATAACGTTTACGTATGATTCTTGCTGGGATGATTTATGGACATTCTCACCTTCACAGCTTAACAGTGTAGAGACGTTCTCGATATACAACGACAATCGGGAACTTCGTTGCTCTGATGTTCCCTAGTGGATATCCCTTCTCTTATTTTACTTTCCCGTAATGAACGCACGAGTGATCGGGCCAAAGTACCCAAGAGCAGGTTTGATGCCTTTTGTTTTTTGGAATTCGGCAAGAGCTGCCCTTGTCAAGGGACCAAAGTAATTGGTTGCGCCATGTGTAAGGAGTGCACGCGCGGCTGGTCCGACACCTTGTTGTATCAGATAGAGCTGGAGCACATTCACATCGGCGCCACTCCTGCCGAACATCAGATCGCGTGCGTAGGTCGCGCTGGGAAGCGAGGCGGCTGGTGACGTAGTTGTCGCAGCAGGTGGCGTGGAAGTTGATGCGACTACCGTCGTATCTGTGCTCGAAGCGGTCACGGTGTCTGTACTACTGGTGTAAACAACAATGACTGGCTTTCCTCCACTACTGCCGGCCGTACTTATGGTTACGGTAATATCGGATCCACTGCCTGACGAACTTGCGTTTCCTGCCGCATCGGTAATGACGACGCCTGAAATCTGAAGCGGAGAGCTCTGCGCAGCATGGGAATTCTCGGTCGTATATGTTGCAGTGTACGTCGCACCGTTATTGCTTGTGCTCCACGTCAGGGACTGGCCGTTATAAGAACCAGAAACGCTTCCTCCATATTCAGTAGCTCCAGGCGTAAGCGTAAATATGATAGTGTCCCCGGCTATACATTGGGTCCCACTCGTCCTCGAACAATTGGCACTGGAAGTGATCGAGGATATGGTTGGAGCAGTTTTGTCGAACCTGACATTGGCACCGGTGAGGGAAGTTTGAGTCACGGTAGTAGTGGCTTCGCCAAGACTACCTCCCCACGCCATAAAGAATGTGAGAAATCCATTTGTCCACGAGCTAGCGGAGGTCGTTGAGTATGTCCAATAGGTACCCGAGCCAGTCATGCTAGTCGTACCCATGTTGAAGATATTGATAGTGGGTGTCGAGGTTGCGGATGGAGTTCCTGAAAGTTCCAAGCCGAATGATACCGTATTTCCTACTTTGGCAAGCGTTGTCGAGGCGTTGTTTGAGGTTGTTGTGGCGGCAACGAGTGATAGCGTTGCGGCGTGAGCACGCATTGGCGAGAGCGAGGAAACGACTACCATGAAGAAGACGAGCGTAAGCACAATTGAGCAAACCGTGAGCGTGCTGAACCGCAGGGAAATAGACATGGACTTGATCATGGTAGTGAAATAAAGACTTCCTTACATTGTAATCCTAATACTGCAATACCGAGCAGCCCTGTCTGTGTACAGTTCTTCATGTGATAGAACCAGGTAGGAGTGGAGTTTTTCTTGCATACAGGTTCTCTGGTTCCGTATTACGGAATTGGGTTACATTCTATGATCCACTCAATACCATACTGATCCCTGAACATACCGAAGTATGTTCCCCATGCACTAGCATCCATCGGAACCTCTACGTCCCCTCCAGCGGAAAGTCCCGTAAAGATCGTTTCAGCTTCTTCTTTCGAGTCTACGACGAGATGGATTTTACTCCTGTTCTCGCGCTCATTTACGGTTCCCATAAACTCCGGCACGTCATTGCCTACCAGCATAGCGGTGCTGCCAAGAGACAAGGTGATTTGCATGATCTTGTCTGCATCTATATCTCCCACAGGAAATTCTGGACCAGCAATATCCTTAAAACGAACTACCTTTGTAATTTCGCCGCCAAGAACAGTTTTATAAAAGATAAATGCTTCTTCGGCGTTTCCGTTAAAGTTAATCCAGGGATGTATGGCTATCATGAGTATGAGTATACCGCGTAGAGACTGGCTGGAGACTGGGACGATGAGTCGCACTGCTAAATCATCCACACCTACAGCATTTTTGGCCATAGCGTAGCAAGGACTGTCAGCAGTCCTGGTCTAGGATCGGATTTTCAAATTGAAAAGGTCTGGATACACCCAGACCTTTTCAATCTACTGTTCGAGACTTTATTTAGTCGTCATCGTCCTCATCCTCATCTTCATCTTCATCTTCATCTTCGTCTTCATCATCGTCAGAGCCGCTGTTCAAGGAGCCCTTGCCACTATTTCCTTCCTCTACCTCGATCTTGATTTCCTCGCGGCCATCCTTCATCTTTACCTCGATCTTGACTCGAGCACGAAGAAGATCCGATGGAATCTCAGTGGTAACGCCTGCAGCAGCAAGAATTTCGTTAATGCGCGCGATTGTCTGCGGACCCACTACGCCTACTTGCTCAAGCTTGAGCTTCGACTGGAGGCGCTTCACTGCCTGCTCCGTAGCAAGGCCGTAGTAGCCGGTGACCAGTCCTTCTGGATAGAGAGTTGGGTCGCTGGCTAGAAGCTGCTGGAGAAGACGCACCTGCCCACCGGTCGCTCCCTTGCTAAGACGGGTGTCGATCTTTACCTTCGTCATCGTGTTGCCGCTGTTCCCCGCCTGTACGGTCACAAGCTTTGCACGCAGAGTCTCTACTTGGCTAAGGAGGCTAGCAATCTGAGCCTCAATTTCGGCTGCAGTCTCGGTAGTCTGCGCCTGTGCAGACGGAGTACCAGCTGAGAAAACGAGTACCATTAGCAAAAGTGATATGAAATAACGCATAAAGAATGAGCTATGTTAATGACATTCACTTAGTATAAAGGAACGAGCTATACCTATGGAACGTGCTGTGTGTAACGCGAAGCCTCCAGTTCGACTTCCAAGGCAGGTGCGTGTATAGACCTTTCAGAAGGGACGTATGTATTAACCCGTTTGGACCTTCGATACTTCACTAAGTTGCTGGGAGACTAGGGATCGAACCTAGATTCACGGCTTCAAAGGCCGCTGTCCTACCATTAGACGATCTCCCAAATACTCCACTATCCTGCCTGACAGAGTGTACCCAGGCAAGTGCTACTCGACCGGAACCCGCGCAAACCCTTCGCTCGTCACGATTACATGATCGACCAGATCAATACCAAATAGCTTTCCTGCTTCCGCGAGTTGCTGGGTAATGCTGATGTCTGCTTCAGACGGAGTGACGATTCCAGACGGATGATTGTGCACCAGCACTACTGCAGCAGCTGAATACTCGAGCGCAGGCTTGAACACTTCGCGCGGATGGATGAGATTGCTGTCGACGGTACCAATCGAGAGTATTTCATCATGAATGACTTGGTAGTGGGTGTTGAGATAGAGACCGCGCAGATGTTCTTTCGGGAGCGTGCGCATCTCAACGGTGTACTCAAACACATCCTCTGCGCTACGGATGACGGGTGCGGCTGCATGATTCTTACGATAGAACCGGCGTCCAAGCTCTCCGCACGCCACAATCTGCAGTGCTTTCCCCAGGGGAATATCGAGATCTTTCGCAAGGAGCTCCGCATCCGTGCGGGTGAGGAGTGCTTTCTCACCGTATTCCTTTGCAATGCGAGTACTCATTTCGAGCACACCTTCTTTGACGGTACCAGTAGAAAGAATGATAGCGAGGAGTTCTGGCACCGAGAGCGGTTCAGGGCCTCGTGTACGCATCTTCTCGCGTGGCTTGTCACCGATCGGTAAATCACGCACGCGCAGTACGTACCGCTCACTATCGAGTACCAGATCGTTATTCACGAGAACGTATGGAGAGGGCGAGCTCATATGCAAAATCCTAGCATGCACGGGTGGAGTGAACTCCAGTTCTCCACACCATGCACCTAGATATACGCTCCCCCTATTCGCTATAGTAGGAGCATATGCTCGCACACACCTATTCCCTTTCGCCTCGTATATTCGTACTCCGTGATTCACCGGAGCGCATTGATTTCCATATCAAGAGCGGGGACTATTTCGCGTTCCTCGCGACTGCAGTTGGATTCCTTGAGGAAGCCATCACCAAATGCAGTTCAACCGAACTGACCGAACGCGAGCGTACATTCGCAAAAGAGCTGCGTAACGACCTTCGCTACGTGCACGCCAATTACACCATTGAACCTGCAACTGAGGTGAAGACGATTCAACCAAAAGGCAACCTCTTCACCCGTACCGGTCACTAGAGTTCGCAGGTTTTCTTTAGGTCCGCCAGATCATCTGATGAGAGCGCTGCTCCGCTCTTGTTGTAGGGGAACATCACCGAGGTTGGATTCTCGTTGTGTCCAAGTCCAAGTGCATGCCCAAACTCATGAGTGAGTGTATGTCGTAGTTCGGTGAGTGATTTATACGCGTAAATATCAATACGCCGTGAGCCATCAGCCTCCTCAACGTACAACCCTTCTTCAAATTCTCCTCCGAGAGTTGAATTGAATGCGTTCACCACCTTATTGATCTGTCGCACTCCCGAGTTAAAGGTCGCAATGCGTGCTTCAAGTTCCCGACCCTGTGCTTCAAGCGCGTCTCCCTTCGCACGAAGTGCAGCCTGAGCATCCTTGAGCGCTTGCTGCTCTTCATTAAGACGTGCATAGGTCTTCGCGTCAGCTCCTCCCGAAGCGTTCACGCGCTTGACTTCTTCTGCATACGCCTGACTTCGCTCGTTAAACGCTTTGACGGCTTGAGCATATGCATCCTGCGCAAGAGAGTATGCCTGTTGCATCCGCGTAATCTCAGCCCGCTCCGCTTCCTGGGTACTTTCAGTCGAGTCTATCTTCTGCCCAAGATTCACGGCTTGCTGTCGTGCGTCGTATACGAAATGAACTGGCATCGCGTTCGGATCGTCGGGCGCATACACCAGAAGTGCTTTTCCTGCTGCCTTCTCCCAAATTGCTTCCGCTTTCCCAAGCTCCGCCACAATCTCTTCTTTCGTGAGCGAAAACCGCGGGTCGATACTACCTACGCGATAGGGAATGGGTGAACTACAGGGAGGAGCGAACGAGAGTCGCTCAAGCACGCGTGGGTGTGAGTATGCATACCACCCAACCGTGCCAAGCGTGGCAACGAGGAGCAGTGCAAGTATGTACGTGACAATTCGATTCATTGCAAACATTCGAGCACCGCAAGCTCAAGCGTGAGAGCGGGAACCGGTGCGTACCGCATACGGCCCGCAGCATCCAGAAAAACTCGAAGTGTCTCATGTGAGAGCTTCGATGCAGATGCGTGGGCCAGTGTTTCTAATTCTGCATACGCATCTTCTCCCCACTCTTCTTTGAGTTCATCTCTGAGCTCTGGTGCATGACGAATGAGGAGGACTGCGCGCATGGATTCGAGTACGAGTGTGAGATAGAGCGGCATATCGACATCTTGTCCTGCCGCCGTACGTATGGAGGTAAGTGCCCCGCTAGTATCACCTTCCCCAAGCGTGCGCACGAGGCCCATAACCAAGGAGCGTTTGGGTGCACCCGTCGCTGCCTCCGTTTCCGCAAGCGTTATTTTCTTATCACCTGAGACAGAGAACACTTTTTCTAAGACGGAGAGTGCATCGCGATATGATCCCTCGGACAGTAGCGCGATGAGTTCTGCTGCTGCTGGCTCAAGGGTATATTTCTCTTTCTTTGCCACCTCCAATACCAATCCCGCGAGACCCGCGCGTGACGGTTTACGGAATTCAAACACCTGCGTGCGGGAGCGTACCGTATCGGGTACCTTCGAAAGTTCTGTCGTCGCAAGTATGAACAAAACGTGCGATGGTGGCTCCTCGAGCGTCTTAAGAAATGCATTCCATGCACCCTTAGAGAGCATATGAGCTTCGTCGAGAATATAGACTTTGAACTTCGACTCAAACGGGAGCGTATAGATATTTTCGGTAAGTGCACGGATATGATCAACACCCGTATTAGATGCGGCATCAATTTCGTAGAGGTCCTTTTCAGTAGTCCCCAACTCACGCGCAAAGATGCGCGCAATACTTGTTTTTCCTAGTCCACGCGATCCCGCAAAGAGATACGCGTGCCCCACCTTGCCGCTCGCTATCTGTTCGGAGAGCGGCTTCACTACCTGCTCCTGCCCGATCACTTCGGCAAATGTCTGTGGACGGTACGAACGATAGAGAGACTGATGTGCCATCGAGGCGATTCTATCATGCGAAGAGGCGCCCCACCGGGACGCCTCCACGATTCAGTTGCCCGCTCCCGCAATTCGCTCGAGCCGTTCGGCTCGAAGAAGCTTGCTCTCCGCCACTTGGGCGTGGGTGCGAGACAATTGGACCCAGTTGCGGGGCTTGAGGCGCTCCAGCCATTCGCTGAACGCTTGGTTGCGAGCCGCAGCGTCCCGGAGGCCGCAGGCCTTTCGCATCATCTGTCGAGTGTCCATGCGGACCTCCTTCTCCTTTCTCTACCCTACCAATTCAAGCGCGCTGCGTAAACGATGTTCGAGTTCCTCGTGATTCTGTGTCTCCATCAGGTCTTTGCGGAGCTCTGCCGCTCCCGGCCACCCGGCAATGAATGCTTTGAAGTGCTTTTTTAATATATGAAAGGATTTCTTGGGACGAAGTTCGTCAAAAGATTGCGAGAGCGTACGCAGTGCCTCGAGCTTTTCACGCGACGTGATGTCCTCGAGCGGTCGCCCGCTAAAGAGCCACGGATTCCCAAAGATGGCGCGACCGAGCATGATCCCATCAAGTCCGTATGTTTCTGCTTTCTCCTTCGCCTCGTCGAGCGATTGCACATCTCCGTTTCCGATAATGAGCGTATCTGGGCTATACGTATCGCGAAGCGCAACCGCCTTCGACGCAAGCTCCCAGTGCGCAGGAACTTTCGACATTTCCTTTCTGGTACGCAGATGCACGGTGAGCGCAGCAGGACGCTCACGAAGCAATACCGGCAGCCACTCATCCATCGCTTCGTGGTTGTATCCGATACGAGTCTTCACCGAAACAGGTAATCCTGATTCGCATGCCGCTTTAATGATGGCAGGAGCATCTTCCGGATGCTTCATCATGGCTGCACCCGCTCCCTGCTTTTCAATGGCACGATCGGGGCAACCCATGTTGATGTCGATACCATCGAACCCGAGTGATGCGCAGAGTTTCCCCGCGTATGCCATCGTGTCGGGATTTGCACCAAAGAGCTGTGCAAGGATGGGTCGCTCTCCTTCAGAAAACTCGAGATCACGCATAAGCGGATTATCCGCATCACTCTCGTATACGAGCGAACCATCTGCCCGCGGGGTGCGAGTATGGTACAGCCCATCAGCTGAGACGAACTCGGTCCAGGTAACATCGGGTCTACCCGTCTGTGCGATAAGTTTTCGGTATGCCGGATCCGTGACATCCGCAAGGGGTGCCAAGACAAAAAATGGCTTAGATAGGGTGGACCAAAACGAAGTCATGCAATGCACCTTAGCAGAATTGACAGCAAATACCCACGGGCAAATACTATATACAGTACAGCGTAGAGGAGACACGCTCATGACGAATGTGCAAATGAGCAGCGAGGCGTTCCAGGCCTTAGGCGCTCCCGAGCTGGTGTACATCAGACCGGTCGTGGTGCGGGACATTCAAGCCCAATATCCCGGCATCACAGATCACTACGGACTCGAAGAGACGCTCTTCGGCATCTACGGCGCGAATGGGGTACAGATAGCCATTCTCCCCAACCGCGACGAAGCGTTCGCTGAGGCGGTCGTCAATGCCTTCGATCCGGTATCGGTGCACTAGCCCCACCATGGCGGGCGGCCCTCAAGCCGCCCGTTCATGTACCTATTCCTTTTTCTTAAAGAAGAGTTTCGAATCGAAACGCAGATCTACATACAACAGTGAGCCGTCATTCAAATTGAGTGAGGAAAAGCCGCTCGCCGCAAGACCTGCCGCTTGCTGTTCCCGACCCAGCACGTAGGTGATGCGTGTTCCCGCACGAGTATAGAGATCCGCTTCGTCGCCACGGATAACAACAGAAACGACATCGACTCCTAGTCCCCGAATGGTCTTGATGAATTGGATAAGGGCAGGAAGTGCTTCATGCGCTGCAATCGTACTGCCTACCGGAGGAGTGGTTCCTTCCGGCGCCGGAGTAAGTGGCGCATAGAGTGAAAGTATTGAACTGGTCGCTTCGTGATCGCCCGCGAGCGCCTGTGCAAATACAAACCCCTGCGCATCGGTTTGGTAGCACGGCGTAACTGGCGTTTCGAGTGTGCCGCACCATCGAAGAATTTCTGCACGTGGTGTTCCCTTCACAACGAGTGTAGTGAGTCCCGAAGGCACGATCGATACCGCATCTAGGTGCGGAAACGCAGCTAAGACCGCAGTACGGATCGTTTCCTCTGGTACAAAGAATATTGAATTACGCGGAACAATCAGAAACCGAGTGCCTGTGAGTTGTGCTAACACGAAGTCTCGCACCGCTTCACTACTTGGCCCCTGTGCCTCAACCGTACGCACCCGCAGGAACGGTTGCCACAGGAGGATCTCGCCGAACACAAACACTCCAAAGAGCGCTGCGAGAATAATGAGGAAGAATTTCTTGCGTGCATCACGCCTTCTTCTCCCCAAAGGGACGCGCGGCGTACGGGCAACAGGGGTACGAGCTGCTTCACGTCTAGTGGGAGGTGGAGCAGCGACCACCATTGAACGCCTTAGTGGTTTTTTCTTTCGGGCATGCGGAAGCGGCCGAATGTCATCGAGTCGGCGAGCAACCGCTGGCTTTGCAAGCGGTGATGCGACGACTGGCTTCTTGGGGGCGCTAGGCCTGATGTCCCAGGACTTCCTTGCCGACATAGGGGACGAGTGCGGCAGGCACCCGGATAGTGCCGTCCTCTTGCTGATAATTCTCGACGAGCATGGCGAGTAGTCGAGGCATCGCTACGGCAGTGTTGTTCAGAGAATGCACAAAGCGAAGCGTGCCCTCTGCATCTTTGTAGCGAAGATTAAGACGACGCGCTTGGAAGTCATGGAAGTAGGACGAGGAATGCGTCTCACGGTATGTTTTTTGCGAAGGCAGCCACGCCTCAATATCGTATTTCTTCACCTGACCAAGACCCAGATCACCGCCGCAATTCACCACAACTTGGTACGCAATACCAAGCTTCTGCAAGAATTCTTCCGCATTCGCCGTCAACTCTTCATGCAGCTGTACCGATGTCGCGTGCGATGCTTCACACAAGACTACCTGCTCCCATTTGAAGAATTCATGGACACGAATCAACCCTTTCGTATCCTTGCTATGACTTCCTGCTTCGCGACGGAAGCATGGGGAATAGGACAAGAACTTCTTCGGAAGCTCTGACGACGCAAGCGTCTCGTCCATGTAGTATCCCATCGTCGCCACTTCTCCGGTTCCGGCAAGATATTCTCCGTCCTGGGTCTTATACAGATCTTCTTCTCCTTGCGGGAGATACCCGGTTCCAAGAAACGTCTCGCGACGTACCAGAGATGGCACGATCATCGGTTCGAATCCCTTGGCGGTGAAGTGTGCAAGTGCAAGCTGGGAAAGTGCATTTGCAAGGAGTACTCCATCACCCTTGAGGAAGTAGCCACGGAAGCCCGCCACCTTTGCACCCCGCTCAAAATCTGCGATATTGAGCGCCGTCATAAGTTCGGTGTGATCTTTGGGGGTGAATGAGAATGATGGAACCTCTCCCCAACTGCGCACCGCTTGATTCCCTGAATCATCGTCTCCTTCTGGAACCGACATGTCCGGGAGGTTCGGGACCATGAGCATGAGCTCCTGCCATTCCTTCATTACTTCCTTGTATCGATCTTCGGTCTCCTGCATTCCTACTTTGAGTTGGCGCATGGACTCAAGGAGCTTCTCACGATCGTTTCCGTGCGTGCTTGGCATGAGCGTGCTCGCGCGGTTCTGTTCCGCACGCTTCTGATCAAGATCTCCGCGCAGTTGGCGGCGCTCGTCATCAAGTACGAGGAGTCGATCAATATCGACCGAGAGGTGTTTCTTCAGCGCTCCCGCCTTCACGAGATCGGCGTTCTCGCGGATGAAATGGATATCGAGCATGTGTATCAACTATACGGCAGGGACACGTCCGCGGAAAGTGCGATACTGGAGGTACATGGATATTCGCGAGCTCGCACGCGAAGCATATCCGCGTTCGCTTCACGAGATTCCGGAACCACCCGAGAAGCTCTGGATACGTGGCACGCTTCCCTCTCCCGATACCAAGCGACTGGTCGTGGTCGGTTCACGTGCGCTGACTGACTATGGTCGCGATGCCTGCACAGCCCTCATCAGCGGTCTGCGCGGGTATCCCATTTCTATAGTCTCCGGGCTTGCACTAGGCGCTGATGCAGTGGCGCACCAGGCGGCACTCGCCGCAGGACTCCACACTATCGCCGTACCGGGCTCCGGGCTTTCTGATCGAGTGATTTCACCCAGAAGCAATCTCGGCCTTGCGCACGATATCCTCGCAGCAGGTGGCGCCCTGCTTTCAGAGCACCCAGCTGACTACACCCCTCGGCCGTATGACTTTCCTTCGCGTAACCGCATCATGGTCGGTCTTGCTGATGCGGTACTTATGATTGAAGCCGGAGAGAAATCAGGAACGCTCATTACCGCACGTCTGGCGTGCGAGTACAATCGCGATCTACTCGTAGTCCCCCACCGCATCGATGACCCGCATGGGTACGGCGCGCATATGTTCTTACGACTCGGAGCTACTCCCGTCTCTGATCCACTCCATATTCTTGAAACGCTCCGACTTGTGTAATCGCATCCTCAGCTTGAAATTTCAGGTTATTAGAGGCAGTATCGAATGAGGAGGTGTCCTATGAGCAAGATCGTGTCTTTCTGGGAAAGCGTTCAGGTTCCACTGTTCATCGGCGGATCCGTGATCGTCGGGGTCAGCGCAATCATGGCCGCCGCGGCAGTGAGCTTCGGCGCCAACATGGCGCTGGAAGGCCTCGCAAAGCTCGCCACCGGCTGATCACCGCCCAGAACGAAGGGCTCGTCGCGCGTGCGCGGCGAGCCCTCGTCCCTTTTCAAAACTTGACTATATATAGGTATACACGCTATGTGTTAGCAAATGGCAGTTGCTCGGAAAAAGCTCCTCATTGTCGAGTCACCCGCAAAGGCACGCACAATTCAACAGTACCTCGGCACTGAATACGAGGTGCTTGCTTCCGTGGGCCACGTGCGAGATCTCCCCAAGAGCAACAAAGATGCAGTAGATATTGAGAACGGGTTTCGCCCTACCTATGTCGTCTCACCCGGAAAGCGTGAGGTTATCGAGCGCATCAAGCTTGCTGCGAAGAAGGCTGAAGAAGTCTATCTCGCTACTGACCCTGACCGTGAAGGCGAGGCCATTTCCTGGCATATTAAAGAAGCGGTTGGACTCAAATCTCCTAAGCGCGTGGTCTTCCACGAAATTACCAAAGCTGCCGTAGAAGAAGCACTCACCCACCCGCGACCGATTGACGAACACCTCAAGCTTGCTCAGGAAGCACGACGTGTCCTCGACCGACTCGTAGGATATGACCTATCAGGTCTCATCTGGAAAAAAGTCCGGTACGGCCTTTCAGCCGGGCGCGTGCAGTCTCCGGCACTTCGGATCCTGGCCGAGCGTGAACGAGAGATTCAAGCGTTCGTTCCCGAAACATACTTCGTCATCGATGCACGCTTCCGGGCGCATGGGGAGGAATTCCCTGCAGTCTGTTCGATAGAGCCACGTACCGCCGAGGAAGCACGACGCATAGTGGAGCTCGGCGAGAAAGCGGGCTGGAAGGTAGCAGAGGCAAACGAGTCAGCACAGGAACGGCATCCGCGCCCTCCCTTTACTACTTCAACGCTTCAGCAGGCCGCTTCTACGCGTCTTGGTTTCTCTCCCTCTCGCACTATGCGTGCTGCACAGAAGCTGTATGAAGCCGGACACATAACGTACATGCGTACTGATTCCGTGAATCTTGCGAAGGAAGCGGTTGGAAAACTCGCTGGAGTAGTTCGTGCACAATTTGGCGACGAGTATGTGCAGCCGCGCGTGTATAAGACAAAGTCAAAAAATGCACAGGAGGCACACGAAGCGGTCCGCCCCACCGATCCGCTTAAGGCGACTGCAGGTAAGGACGGTGATGAACAGCGACTCTATGAACTCATCCGCACCCGAGCCCTCGCAAGTCAGATGGCAAGTGCGCGCATTATGCGCACTACCGTAAAGGCGCAGGCAGATGCTGACATTCCGCTTTTCACCGCAAACGGTTCACGCGTTATCTTCCCCGGATGGCTTGCGCTCGATACCCGCGCGCGCGGAGAGGATGTTGAGCTGCCCAAGCTCACGGAGGGCGAGCCGCTTGAGGTGGTTTCGCTTGGTTCACTTGAAAAACAGACCGAGCCACCCAATCGCTACACCGAAGCGGGTCTCATCAAAGAGCTCGAGAAGCGCGGAATCGGCCGCCCTTCGACGTACGCAAGTATCATGAATACCATTCAGGAGCGTGGGTATGTGGAGAAGCAAGGACGCACCCTTACACCTACCGCAACTGGCATGGTGGTGTCCGGATTCCTTGAGGAACACTTCCCCGAATACATCAGCGATACCTTCACCGCAGAGATGGAGGACGAGCTGGATGAAATTGCTCGTGGCGAACGCGAGTACGAACCCACACTTCGTGAATTCTATGGTCCCTTCTCAAAGGCGGTCCACGCGAAAGATAAGCTGCCGAAGGCGACCTCCTTGGGTCCCGTGCCCCCTGAATTCCCCTGCCCTATCTGCGGGAGCCCGATGGAATACAAACTTGGTCGTGGCGGTGTATTCATGAGTTGTACCCGTTACCCAGAATGTGACGGTGCACGCCAAGAAGACGGCACTGAGCTTAAGTCCGACGAACCGATTGGTATGCATCCTGAATCGGGTTTCCCTATCTTTGTTAAAACTGGACGCTACGGACCCTATGTGGAAATGGTTCTCCCGGAGGAACCTGCGGTTGTTGAATTTACGAAAACCGGCAAACCAAAGAAAGCAAAGGCGAAGAAGCCAAAAATAAATGCAAAGCGCGCGAGCGTGCCAGCTGGTGTTGACCCAGGGAGCGTGACCCTTGAGGACGCGGTCAAATATCTTTCTCTTCCCCGCACGCTCGGAACGCATCCGGTGACCGGCGAAACCATTACCGCATCGACTGGGCGCTTCGGCCCATTCGTTGCGCATAACGGTGAGTTCCGCTCCATTAAGAAGGGCGACCCGTACACCATTACGTTTGACGAGGCACTTGCGCTCGTTAACGAACCCAAGCGACCACCTAAGGGCGTTGATATCGTGCGAGAGATTGGTAAGCATCCAAAAACAGGAAAAATGCTTACGCTCTATAAGTCGAAGTCAGGATTCTTCCTTAAGAAAGGATTGCGACGCATTTCCTTGCCTTCAACGATCGATCCTGAAAAACTCACCCCTGAAGAGGCAGCGACCTATCTGGCATAACAGACACCGCCACGCCCGATGGGCGCAGCGGTTTGCTGTCTAGTCGCTCTGCTCGCGAAAGGTCTCGACTGCTTCTCGCAGATCTCGAGGATCTCCTACGTGGCGGCGACGGCCTGCTTCTGCCGGCCCATCGGTGCGCGGGTGTGGCAGGCATTCCCTGCAGACTCCCTGTACCAGAACCTCTCCGCAGTGACAACGGCTGTTCATGATTCCCCCAATCCGCGTAAAACGCGGTGTGCGTGGCCTAAGTGCTATACTGGCGCCGAGCTATGACATCTGTCAAGGAAATTCTCGCGCATATGAGCACCCTGTCGGTCGAGGATACCGCCTTGATCGAAAAAGCATATGCGTTTGGGCTCAAAGCGCATGAAGGCCATACGCGCTATTCGGGGGAACCATACTTCATTCACCCCGCCGCAGTTGCAAAGTATCTTGCGGAGCTTGGTATGGATGCACCGACTATCGCTGCTGCACTCCTACATGACGCGATCGAAGACGCGAAGGCTACTCCAGAAGAAGTTGAACGCGAGTTTGGTCGTGAGGTGCTTTTCTTGGTCGAGGGAGTGACGAAATTGGGTAAGCACAAATATCAGGGAGGCGAGCGGCATGCTGAATCTCTCCGGCGTCTTCTGGTCGCCACTTCTGCTGACGTCCGGGTGCTCATCATCAAGCTTGCCGATCGGTATCACAACATGACCACGATCGAGCATGTTCCCGAGCACAAGCGACAACGTATTGCTATCGAAACGCTTGAGATCTATGCCCCTATTGCTGACCGACTGGGCATCGGACGCTTGAAGCGTGAACTTGAGGATCTCTCATTTCCGGTCGTAGATCCTGACGCGTATCAGCATGCGGTTGAAGTGCGCAAACTAAAGAACAAGGAGACGGAACAGGGACTCGCACGCGTGCAAAAGGATCTGCAGCATGCGCTCGTGAGAAAGGATGTGAAGAATTTCTCGACCACCATCCGCACGAAAGGGCTCTGGAGTCTCCACCAGAAGCTCGCACGCAAGAATGACGACATCACCCTCATTCATGACATTGCAGCGCTTCGTGTTGTCGTCCCTTCTGTCGATGATTGCTATCGCGTTCTGGGCGTCATCCATTCACTCTGGAAGCCACTCCCTGGTGAGTTCAAGGACTATATCGCCTTTCCCAAACCAAACGGGTACCAGTCACTGCATACCACCGTACTTACACCCGAAGCAGGCATTGTAGAAATGCAGGTACGCACCCAAGAGATGCACCAGCGCGCTCAGTTTGGTATTGCTTCCCATATGTCATACAAACAGCTGGGCAAGGAAGCCCCAAAGGGCGCATTCCAGCGACTCTCATTTCCTTGGATACGTGACCTCGTTCCAACACTTCTGAACTTCAAGCGACCAGCGACCACACCTACAGAGACAAGCCGCGCGCACCAAACAGGCGCAGATGTACCGCGCTGGCTCACAGAGCTGGTCGATGCACACGCAGCGGTTTCTGGTTCTTCGGATTTTGTTGAGGGTCTCAAATCCGACTTCTTCTCGCATCGTGTGTTTGTGTTTACGCCAAAGGGCGATGTGATCGATCTTCCGATTGCGTCGACTCCCGTCGATTTCGCGTATGCAATTCACAGCGGACTGGGAGATCACATGCACGGTGCAAAAGTAAATGGAAAACTCGTGTCATTCGATACGAAGTTGCGCAACGGAGATGTAGTTGAGGTGCTCACCCGTGAATCATCACATCCGACCGCAAAGTGGCTTGAGTACGCCAAAACCTCTATGGCGCGTCGTCATATTCGTAACGCACTCGAGCAAGCGAATCCGAAACCAACAGCTGCCTCCGAGACAAAGCCTATGCGTAAGAAGCGTCCAATGAAGAAGCGCGCGAAATAACTTCTAGACTGCGAAGTTTGATACTGAGTACAAATCTTCGTCAGGCGGATTAGCCGAGAGCTGTGTTGTGTTGGGGTGGATGGGATACTCGCCCGTGGCGACCTCAGCCGCGGCGGCGGTCGCTTCCCCACTCATTGAAGCCTGCGCCTCGCGACGCTCTGCAAGAATCGCTGCAATATGCGAAAGATCGTCTTCCGTAAAGAATTCGATGAGGACTCGTCCACCCTTCGGCCGATTCTCAATAAGAACGCGAGTGCCCAAAGTCTCCGTGAGACTCTTCTCGAGTTCCATCATTTCCGGAGTTTTGTCGCGTTTTCTAATCTTATCGGTGGCAATTCTGCGTGCCAACTGTTCGGTCATACGTACTGAACTCTTCTTGAGTACTATTTCCTTGAAAAGCGTATCTCGCTCCTGCGGCCGATCATTAAGCATCAAAAGTGCTCGCGCGTGTCCTTCAGATATTTCCTTGCCAATCACTGCCTGCTGGATGTGATCAGGAAGCGCAAGGAGGCGTACTGAGTTAGCAACATACTCGCGGCTTCGTCCCACTTTGGCGGCAATTTCGCCGTGAGCGAGACCGAATTCATCAATGAGCTGTTTGAAGGCTTTTGCGCGATCGATAGCGTTAAGGTCTTCGCGCTGCAGGTTCTCGATGATCGCAAGCTCAAGCTTCATCTTATCCGTCTGCTCTCCTGCGCGGATCACAACGGGTACTTCGCGAAGTCCAATGAGTCGGGAAGCACGCAGACGTCGTTCACCGGCTATGAGTTCATACGTGCTTTGGATGCCACCATCAGGCTTTTCAACGTCACGACGCGTAACCGTGAGTGGCTGAAGAATACCGTACTGACGAATGGATTCAGCGAGCGACTTGAGCGCCTGCTCATCGAATTCTCGTCGTGGCTGGTATGGATTCGGAACGATACGATCAACCGCAACCCAGTAGACTGAGTCGTATCGTGTCGGCTCTGCAAAATTTTCTCCCTGCATGATGCGTATTGTAGCATCGTGTCTGTACTTTGCGGATGCTAAATCAGTGGAGTAGGATGCAGAAATCGCCGGGGTGGTGGAATGGTATACACGGTGGATTCAAAACCCGCTGCCGCAAGGCTTGAGAGTTCGAGTCTCTCCCCCGGCACTCAGTAAAACAATCGGGCGGCCTCATGGGCCGCCCTTGTTTGCTTGCTCGGCGAGGAACTGCGTTCCCTTGCCGAGATTCGTATTGACCGGAATGCCGTCCCGGCAGAGCGGGCAGTCGTCAGGAGGAAAGGTTTCGATTTCCTCCTCAACAACGCACACTAGCTTAGAGACACCCAGCTTCTCTGCCGTGACGCTGCCCCGATTCCAGAGCGCCGCCGCAGCCACAACTATGCCACCGACCGCTTCCGCCGCCCGGATGGTCGATGCGATACTGAGGCCGGATGTGATCACATCCTCAACCACGAGCACTCGCTTACCTTTCACAAAGCGAGCTTGATCACGACCGATCTCAAACTGAGGAGGGTCGGTGCCCTTTATCTTCGTGGCGATGACACCGTAGCTCTCCCGCCCCAATTCCTGCGTGCTGAGATAGTCAGAGACGCGGGTCATGAGAGTGATGGCTCCCAACTCAGGAGCAACGATCGCGTCGATCGTATGACCGAGAAACTGTGAGCCGATCCGTGCGCCGAATGCTCGTGCATGCGCCGCCGGCACCAAGGCCGCCGTCTTGTTCACGTACAAGCGCGCATGGCGCATCGAGTTGAGGACGAAGTGACCCTCAACAATCGCTCCCGATTCAAAGAGCATCGATCTGAAGTTCATGGTCTTTTCCCTTCTTACCGTCTACGTTCGCGCATAACCTGCATCTGCAGATTATTGATCTGGACGTGTAGATCGACCGCGGCTGCGGCCGGATTTTCAGCAAACACGATACCGCTCGATGAGTTGATCATGAGCCCGGTGCCGTTTTCGTCGAGCCCGTTCCTCATGACTGCCGCAAGATCTCCACCCTGGGTACCGACGCCCGGGACGAGGATGGGCATATCGCCCACGATCTCGCGAACGCGACCGAGTTGCTCAGGGTAGGTAGCTCCAACTACAAGCGCACACTTATGGCGCATCTCCCAGCTTCGGGAGACCCGGTATGCGACCAGCTCATAGAGAGGCATGGGTACCAAGGGGATACCCCATTGTTCCGCCTCCTCTCTGTGCGGTAGAACCATGCGATCTTGAAACTCGCCCGAACCAGGATTCGAGGTCTTGCAGAGCACGATGATGCCCAAGTCGCTATCGAAGAGTGGCTTGAGGGCCTCCTCGCCGAAGTAGGGATTCACCGTCACGGCGTCGGCGCCGTAATAGAGAGCCTCTTTCAAGTAACCCCGATTGGTGGCGCCGATGTCGGCACGTTTGTAGTCGAGGATGACCGGTCGCGAGTCATCGTGATCCTTTACGTGCTCGATGATGCCCCGCAACACAGACGGGCCATCGTCTCCCAGCTCGGCATAGAACGCGATGTTCGGCTTGTAGAAGCCGGCGACGCTGCGGGTAGCATTGATCACGTCCTTCGCGAACGTACTGACACGGAGGTTCTGCGACAGGTGTCCTGTTCGATATGGTTCAGGAATCTTAGCGAGATCGCAATCGAGTCCCACCGACAAGAAGCGATGGAAGCACCATTGGCGCTCTGCCAGCCGTCGGAAGATCTGTTGCATTGTTGGTCTCCAAACGAACAACGGCAAAACGCCGTCCAGCTCGCACCCTACCACGCTCCCTCCACAACGAAAACAGCGGCCTTTCGACCGCCGGTTTCTTAGATTTTTCCTACGAGCCCCAGTCCCGGCTCAAGGGTATCTCCTCCTTCTTCCCAACTTGCTGGGCACACGTTACCTGGATGTGCTTCCACATACTGTGCTGCCTGTACTTTACGGAGTGTTTCGGATGCCTTGCGTCCGACACTGTTGTCATGCACTTCCATAGTGCGGAGGATGCCCTGCGGATCGATAACGAATGTGCCGCGAAGTGCCATGCCCTCGTCATTCTGATATGCCAGATCGCCACCTTCAATAAGCGTACCGAAGGCGTAGCTGATCTTTCCGGAGGGGTCTGACCCCATTGGGTAGCCAACCTGCTTGATGGCAGGTGAGGTGTCATGCCATGCCTTATGCACGTACACCGTGTCAGTTGAGAACGAGATGACCTCCGCGCCAATCTCTTTAAATTTGGGATAGAGCTTCGCCATATCCTCAAGCTCCGTCGGGCACACAAACGTGAAGTCGCCAGGATAGAACATAACGACCAGCCATTTTCCTCTAAAATCGGAGAACTTCATCGCCTTGATGTCGTCCTCGTGGTATGCCTGGAATTCGTAGTCCGGCACCGATTCGCCTATGCGCACGAATGACAGGAATTCATGCGCAACGTCATGAAAGTCACCGCACGCTTCGCAATAGTTGCTTTTCTGTCCGTTTTTGTTCATATGGAAGTCATTACAGGGCTCAATCGCAGCAATGATAGCATCCACAGATGAAGGGTCCAAAAAGCAGCCGCTTATCGCGGTCGTTGGGCCTACCGCTTCCGGGAAGACTGCACGAGCCATCGCCCTTGCCAGAGAGAGAAACGGCGAGATCATTTCTGTAGATTCACGACAGGTGTATCGGATGCTTGATATCGGCACCGAGAAAATCACCAAAGAAGAGATGCAAGAGATCCCGCATCACCTCATTGATATTCGTGATCCAAACGATACCTACAGTGCTGGTGATTTTATTACCGATGCAACGCGTCTCATTGAGGATATTCGTGCTCGGGGTAAAACACCCATTCTTGCCGGCGGTACCCATTTCTATTTCGATGCACTCCTCTATGGCCTTCCTGCAGAAACGCTTCGTGACGATACGCTTCGCCTGGAATTAGAGAAGCTTAGTAGCGAAGAACTTCTGACACGCGTTCGACGCGCCGATCCACGACGTGCCGCTCGGCTAGATCCAAATAACCGCAGGCGGCTTATTCGGGCACTTGAAATCATTGCGGAACATGGACAGGTTCCGGAGCGCACCACTGCTGAACCGAAGTATGCGGTTGAATGGGTAGTCCTCAATCCGGAGCGTGATGAGCTTCGTGCACGACTTCGCAAACGCCTTCTTGACGCGTTTGACCGAGGCCTCGTCGAAGAAGTAGAACGGGTTCGAACGTACGTTGGTGATGTGCGATTGAATGAACTAGGCCTTGAATACAAAATCATTGGCGAGTACCTACGAAGTGAACGTAGCTATGAGTCACTCTTCCCCACACTCTCGTCAAGACTCTGGCACTACGCACGCCATCAAAAGGCGTGGCTGCGAAAACTCGGTCTTTAGTTTCCGTACAACGAGAAGTGCGTACCGGTGATGTGCGTATAGTACTGATCAGATTTACAGAATGCGGTCACGCCTCTGGCACGCACGCTGTCGCGTAGCTTGCAGTCATCGGTTTCGAATACTGGGCGCAGTCCCGCCTGTTTTGCTGCAGTCGAAAACGCCGCAACCTTATCAACCGTGTACGCACTCGTGAATCCCGCATCGATACAGGTACCGTTGTAATGACAGGGATTGGTATGACGCGTGGTCGTCGGTGGGTATGCTTCTGTGATTATCCAACCTCCAGGATAGCTATTAGAAAGCTTCACCACGCGTGAAGCAACCGCCGGATCAAGCGTACAGCTTGAACTGTGTTTACAGGACAGATTGAGCTTCGCGAGCGATACACAGGTCGGACATCCCTTCGTACCAGAGACTGGTGCTGCACCGGTCTGCCTATCACCTCCTGCGATTCCTCCGATGAGGGCACCGCCCAGTACTCCATCAATCTTTTTGGGTGTGGTCGCAACGATGCACGTATCGTTGCCCTGGCTTGCAAGAATGCTATTCCATGGGCCGAAATCCTTTGATCCGTTATCGCCCGAATACAGCTGCTTCATGATGAAGTCGACGAGAAGCCACGCGGTGAGGAGAATGAAAAGGCCAATGAACACATTGAGGAGCATGCCGCGCCCTTTACTACGCGCCTCGGGGTTTCCACCGCTCATCATCCAGGTGAACCCGGCGTATACCAGTGCGAGCGTTGCGGCGATTACCCCCAGCGTCACTCCGAAGTTAATGAGATTCTGTACAACGGCGAGCACACACCCGTACGACGGAGCAGTTGCGATACCATCCACTTGTTCGCAGTTACACTCCGGCGGAACGATGGGGCCGAAGA
This sequence comes from uncultured Candidatus Saccharibacteria bacterium, assembly GCA_964446735.1. Taxonomy (GTDB): domain Bacteria; phylum Patescibacteriota; class Minisyncoccia; order Phycocordibacterales; family Phycocordibacteraceae; genus C7867-001. Next base: position 194,926 of record CAYUQB010000001.1, read on the forward strand.
AGGTAGCGGAGGCAGCTTCCACCGGTACTGGAACGAGTAGTACTAGGCTCAGAACGAGCGGAGCAACCAGGAGCGCTACTCGCCTCATGGCAATCGTGTCGCGCCCTCGCAGAAGCTGAAGCCGAGATTCTTTCCCGCAAACTGTGGGTTTACGTACGAGTCTGTACTGACGTAATAATTGAGTATGCAGAGTTGTGCTTCAGAAATGCCGAGCGTCTCGAGCATAAATTGTTCAGCAGCAACACGAGCCGCCCCGAGTGGTTCAGAGAGTAGTGCGATGACAAAGGAATCGTCCTCTGGGAAATACACGATATTGAAATCAGTAGCTGGAGCACCTCGTACGCAGGTTCCGTCGGGGTAGCAGTATCCAGTCTCACCGGCAAGGTAGTACGTGCCTTTGTTCGCAGGATCCTCAACCGTCGTTCCGTTCGTAAGGAAGTCACGGACAACCACCCCCGCTCCATTCTGGTCATTCACTTTCGTGACGGGAATGGTTCCTCCCTGACTCGGATCGACAATAGGAAAATCGGTGCCGCCGGGAGGTGTGGGGACGGTATCTTCTCTTCCAAACAGGAAGTACAGGCCGAATCCAATAAGAATCAGGACGAGAAGAATGCTACCGATGATCAGGTATCGTCTCATAGGTGAAGCATACTATGTTCCATACTGTCGGATGCAGGAGACTTGGCCTCGTTTGCTGTTATCAGCAGTCCACGCTCCATACCCCTGTTTTTTACGCACACATTCGGCGGCCGCAAGGCTGCACGCAAGATTTGCTGCAGCATTCACGCACTGCTGGGCACGCGCATTACCAGGAATTGGGTTTCCGTTCTTGAATGCAGCACCGCAATTAAGTGGACCTGATACGCCCGCAGCCTGACGACAGGCCGCGGTCTCGTAGCATTCACTGTTGCCATCGAGTAGCACCTGGAATGCACCCGCAGCGCTTGATCCTTTACCCCAGCTGTAATTGAGTGTGCGTGTGCCGCAGGTACTTTCATAGCGTGCAAGGCAGGCAAAGGTGTTGTAAGCAGATTCAGAGAGCGAGATCCCGGCCTGCGATGCAGCAGTCTTAAGCTTATCGACACTACACGCACCTCCACCTCCGGGTGGTCCGAGAATGACGCTTCCATCGCCGCGTGGTCGATTACCCTGACCAAGCCCAGCCAATCCTCCCAAAATACCGTCGATCGGTTTAAAACTTGTCTCCTCAATGCACCACCGGTTGTCCTGACTTGCGAGTATCTCATTCCACGGTCCAAATGATCCACCTTCGAATGCAGTGTCGGGGTTGTAGATCATTTTCATGATGAAATCTACGACCAACCAGGCAGCAAGTACGATCACCATACCTACAACCACATTGAGAAGCATGCTGCGTGCTTTGGTACGCGTCTCAGGATTCGTGGGATTGAGCATGAACGATGCGCCGGCGTATACCATGACCAAGACGAACGCGATGACCCCGAGAGAGACTCCCGCATTGATCACGTTCTGTACTACCTGCAGCATGCCGTAGTAATTACAGGGACATTCCGAGCATTCGGGGGGAACTATAGAGAAGTTCGGATCAAGGAGTGGCAAATTAGCCGCCATCGCCGGAGTCGAGGCACTCACAAAGAACGCGAGTGCAAAAAGAAACGTTATGAGGCCCGCGCGCATACTAGCTATTGTAGCCTCTGAGAGGCAGCTTCGAGCGCTTTGTTCCCAGTGCCGAGTTTGGTAAGGTGAACAATATAGGGCCTATAGTTTAGTGGTAAAATTTCGGTCTCCAAAACCGAAGTCCCAGGTTCGAGTCCTGGTGGGCCCGCAGCGTGTGATACGGTTTTATACATGGAACTCCCGATCGTTGATGAGAACGATGTACAAATTGGAACCAAGGGCTGGGATGAACTAGGATCCGAAGATATATACCGCGTATCGGCTGTTTGGATAACAAACTCGCGTGGACAGATACTTCTTGCTCAACGAGCGTTAACCAAAAAACGCAGTCCCGGAAAATGGGGTGCAGCCGCTGCTGGCACCGTTGAGGCACACGAAACGTACGAGACCAATATTGTAAAAGAAATCGAGGAAGAACTCGGTATACATATTCCCCTCTCCGCCCTTACTCCAGGACCAAAGATATTTCGTGAAGTAGCAACCGGATCCTATTTCTGCCAGTGGTACCTCGCACGATGCGACAAGGAGCTATCAGAGTTTACGTATGAACCACTAGAAGTGATGGGTATTAAATGGATCGACGAGGAGGAACTCCGACAAAGCATTGCTGCCAATCCCGATCACTTTACTCCTATCTTTGCTTCTCAGTATCTCGACCCGGTCATCCAGGCATCAAAGAAAGTGATATCGAAATCTATATAAAGAAGTGACTTCAGCAATGCTTCATCTATGGTCCGCTACGATGGCCCCGTGCTGCGGAGGGATACGAGCTACGGCTCCCCGGGATTCCGAAGCACAATGAAAAAGTCGCCATGTCGGGGCGACTTTTTCAGTTGGCTTATTTCTTCGCCTCTTTATAGATAACGCGTTCACGAAGCGTCGGATCGAATTTCTTGAGCTCGATCTTACGCTCAACTTTCTTTTTGTTCTTACGACTCCAGCGGACGTGATCCGACTTGGTGGAGCGCAATTTAATAAGGCGGTCTTGACTCATGGAGCTACCTTAGCAAACCGGCTCGGTTCCTGCAATTACGCAGCGGTGACCGCCTTACGTGCACGCTTCACTGGTGCCTTCTTCACCTCAAAGTGCGGTTCCGTTCCCTTCATCGTGACGGATACGCTACCCCCTTCCATGACACCCTGAGAAACCATGAACGAGGCGATAGGCGTGAGGATCTTGTCCTGAATGGCCCGCTTCAAGGGGCGTGCGCCGTACTGCGGGTTATGGCCGATCTCAGCAAGCCACGTGCGTACTTCAGGAGCGATCTGAAGTGCAATACGCTTTCCAGAAAGTCGTGCAATGACATCTTTCACCTGATTCTCGACAATGCGCGCGAGTGCATCCTTTCCAAGCACATCGAAAATAACGATCTCATCGAGGCGGTTAAGGAACTCCGGACGGAAGCGGTCCTTGAGCGCGGCGAGTACTTTCTCCTTCACCTGCTCGTATTGCTTAACGTCGTCAGCACTTGAATGACCGAACCCGATGTTCGCCATACGATCGATGTATTCCGCACCGATGTTCGAAGTCAGAACAATGATAGTGTTCTTGAAGTTCACCTTTCGACCCTTGCCGTCGGTCAGGTGCCCGGAATCAAGTACCTGAAGCAGGATGTTGAAGACTTCCGGATGCGCCTTCTCTATCTCATCGAAGAGCACGACTGCGTACGGACGGTGGCGAATACGCTCGGTGAGGCTGCCTGCCTCTTCGTACCCCACATACCCCGGCGGCGCGCCGATGAGTTTCGCAACAGAATGCTTCTCCATGAACTCGGACATATCCACACGGACCAACGCATCAGGGTCATTGAACATAAACTCGGCAAGTCTCCGAGAGAGCTCGGTCTTACCCACACCCGTAGGACCCATGAAGAGGAAGGAACCAATGGGACGGTTAGGGTCAGCAATACCAACGCGCGAACGTTTCACCGCGTCCGTAATCACCTTCACTGCTGCATCCTGACCAATCACCGCATCGCGAAGAGCGCTTTCCATGCGTGCGAGTTTCGCGGCCTCTTCCTCAAGCATTTTTGATACGGGAATGCCGGTCCAGCGAGAGACCACCCCCGCAATCTCATGCTCGGTCACTTCCTCATGGAGCACACGGCGTGACTTCTGGAGTGTTTTCAAACGCTTAGTCTTGGTGTCCAGTTCCTTCTCCAGAAGAGGAATACGTCCATACCGGATCTCGGCCGTCGTCCCAAGGTCAGCAATCGCCTCTGCGTTATCCGCCTGTACTCGAAGCTTCTCAAGCTCTCCCTTGATATCGCGGATCGCTTGAATTACTTCCTTCTCATTCTTCCACTTGAGTTCAAGTTCACTCGTCTTCTCCCGCAGATCTGCAATCTCGGTATCGATGACTTTGATGCGCGATTTGATTTCCTTGCCGTCGGCATGGTGCTCTGCCTTCACGTCCTTCTCAAGGGCCTGCCGTTCAATCTCCAGGCGGCGGATGCGTCGATCTGTATCTTCAAGCAGCGGGGGTTTGTTCTCAAGCGCAATGCGAAGTCCCGATGCAGCTTCATCGATAAGGTCGATGGCTTTATCCGGTAGGAACCGATCGGTAATGTAGCGGGAGGAAAGTTCAACGGCAGAGACGATGGCGCCATCGGTGATACGTACCCCATGGAAAAGTTCGTACTTATCACGTAGTCCGCGCAAAATCGCGACCGCGTCTTCGATAGTCGGCTCGTTTACATACACCGGCTGGAACCGACGCGTAAGTGCGGTGTCCTTCTCAATATGCTGCTGGTATTCCTTGAGCGTTGTGGCACCGATGATACGAAACTCGCCACGCGCCAGTGCGGGCTTCAACATATTGCTTGCATCCATTGCACCTTCGGCTGCGCCAGCGCCCACGAGCGTGTGGAGCTCATCCACAAACAGGATGACCTTGCCCTGCGCGCGCTCCACTTCTTTCATGACCCCCTTCATTCGTTCCTCAAATTCTCCTCGATACTTAGTACCGGCAATCATGAGACCCAGGTCAAGCGAGAGGAGCTCCTTTCCCTTAAGCGATTCAGGCACTTCTCCCGTTGCCATGCGTGCCGCAAGCCCTTCCGCGATCGCGGTCTTTCCTACTCCCGCTTCACCGATGAGGACAGGGTTGTTCTTTGTACGACGCGAGAGGATCTGGATGACGCGGTTGATTTCCTGATCACGTCCAATGACGGGATCGAGCGCATTGTCCGCCGCAAGTTTCGTGAGATTTCGGGTGTACTTGGCGAGTGCACGGAAACGTTTCTCTCCGGTGACTTGTCCATCCTTCGTAGATTTCAACTCCTTAAGCACCGAGAGTACCGTTTCTTCATCTATCTTGAAGCGATGCACGATATCAGCTGCAGGTCCTGGATTCTCGAGGACTGCCACAAACAGGTGCTCAGTGCCAATGAAGGAATCGTTCATGCGAGCGGCGATCTTCGCAGCGCTCTCAAGCGCTTGGGCAAGGTCGGGAGTGAGGTAGAGCTGGTAGGAAGGAGAAAGGGTTGCGTTTGATTCGGGCGCTTCAAGCGTCTCAAGTACGGTGTCGGCAAGCAAGAGCGCATCGATGTCCATGCGATCCAGTACGGAAAAGACGAGACTTTCCTCTTGGTGGATGAGGGCAGCCATGAGATGCAGCGGACTCACATGGTTCTGTCCGCGCTCGATGGCGAGCTCGTGAGCCTTTCTAATGGCTTCTTTTGCTTTAGTGGTGAAGTTCTTGAAGGGAGGCATAGACAAATACTATTACGGTTTTGCGGGCGTGGAGGTTGCGGATAGCAAGGTCTTGATCTTATCGGTTGGTGCGAAGGTTCCTACAGAGTCCAGTGCAATACCGACAATATGACCGGAGCTATTCACTGCTGCAGAGCCTACGGCCACATTGCTGAGGCTCGTGTGAATGAGGTCATCGACCTTGGCGATGATGCCGGTGAGCGCACCGCCTCCGACACTAGCAGCAAGAACGGTCTGTCCCTGCTTCAGTTCACTCTTCGCGACCAGGTTTGGTACCGCGACCTTGGGCAGCACTGCGGCGTCACCAAACCCGTAGATGGTCACGGTGGCACCTGCCTTGGAGAGTGAGGCGGGAGCGGCGGAACCATCAGCAAATTCGATGAGTACCTCACGTGGAAGTCCTGGTGTCGATGCAGTTGCGATTGCCTTCGCACTTGGGAGGTACGTCCCTACCGCAATTGCCGGAGACGAGGTTGAACGGACGTGTATCGAGACTGATCTTGATACGTTTGCGGCGAGTGCTGCGGTGAGTAGATCTTCGTCATGGATGACCACGGTACGTGGAGGCGTCTGGATAATCCGCTCGATGGGCGTAGTTGAGGCAACCGCGTCCACCGTCCGCTCAACGATTTGATTCACCGTTTGAGTAATGGTGGGTGGTGCCTGATCCAGAAGCGACACCGTGAGTACCCCTACGGCAATCGAGGTCACGAAGTTCACCAACACCGTGAGCAGGAGAAGCTGGGTTTTTGTAAGATCCTCCAGGTTCATATCTCCATTATATAGCGTTCTCATCCAGGAATCGAACGGTGCGGACAAGTGCCTCACCAAAGCGCATAAGGTCACGGTGGTGAGTCGTCGGACCCCACGAGATTCGGAGTGTTGATCGGGCACGTGCATCGTCCCCCGTCATCGCGAGCACTGAGCGAGATCCGGTATCTGAATCGGATTCACACGCGCTTTTGGTCGAGACTGCAAACCCCTCCGTATCAAGGAGCGCAACAAGATAGTCGGTATCACGCCCGATGCAGGAGACGTTCAGAATATGTGGGACTTTCTCCTCACTCTCGTTCACGATTAGATTCGGAATTTCACGGATGCGAGTAATCAGGCTCTCGCGCAGCACACTCGCTCGTGTAGCAAACTTCTCTCGTCCCTCTTCGCATTCGGTAAGTGCAGTAGCAAATGCAGTAGCAAGTGCAGGGTTTTCGGTACCTGGTCGCAGTCCGCGTTCTTGACCACCTCCGCGCATGAGTGGCGCAAGGGATACGTGCGGACGAAGGAGGAGTACGCCGATACCACGTACGCCACCCACCTTTTGTGCATCAAGCGATACTGCATCCGCCCCAAGATGCGCGAGGGTGAAGGATTCTACAAGCGGCAGCTGGCTTGCGTCTACATGGAGTATGATCGGGGTGTCCTTCTGCGCATCGAGTGCTCTACGGACCGCACGAGTATCGAATCGTTCGCCGGTCTCGCTGTTCACTGCGTCCATCGTGACCAGTACGGTGTCGTTGCGGAGCTTAGAAGTAAGGTCTGATGGGACGAAAGGTTCCACCTCTGCTCCTTCCGCCGTGAGCATATCGATGGCACCGATCACGGAGGCGTGCTGACTGGCCTGGTAGAGAACATGTGCCGCTTGTACTCCACGAGCACGCACCGCACCTAGGATCGCAAGCGCGTTTGCTTCGGTTGCGCCTGAGGTAAAGATCACGCGTTCCGCTTTCACCTCTGCCATCCGGGCGATGCGCGTCCGAGCGTCCTCAAGTACCGCCTTAGCAGCTCGTGCTTCGCTGTAGGATGCGCCGGGATTCCCGTATGCAGTAAGCGCAGCACTAAATACTCCGCGTGCTCGCGAAGATACGGGAGCGGCAGCCGCCCAATCGAGATACGTTCGTGATTCGCCAAATCTCATATATGCACACTAGGGTACTGGATTGTTGCGTGCAACTGTCTGTGGTACTGTCGCGGCAAGTGCACATTGTCACGGGAGGAACGGATGCAGACCCATCTGTATCACCACACGCTACGGGAATACGTGCGGAGTGTGATGCTCTTCTTCTACTTCATGCTCAAAACGTACTTCTATGACGAAGAGGCGAGCGAGCTGATGCGAGGCAGTGCGTTTCTCTGCTTCTGGATCGCAGTCCTTGCCGCCATAGGCGCGGCCTTCGCCACACAGACGATCGGATACGGTATCGGGGTGATGATCGGGGCCGGTGTGGCGAGCTACCTCGTCGCTGGATCCATCCTCACCGTCATCTGGAGACTCGCCACCGGCTATCTCCCCTCTGACGAATAGCCGCCCGACGGATCGCCCGCATCCGTCGGGCGATCTCGTTTATTGAAAAACCAGCGTTTTTGTGGCAAAATCGCCTTATTATGGCGTCGTCTCCCCGACCACCTATCGTGGCCGTCATGGGCCACATCGATCACGGGAAGTCCTCCCTGCTTGATTACATACGCAAAAGCAATGTGACCGCTGGTGAAGCGGGTGGCATCACCCAGCACGTTTCTGCCTATGAAGCAGAGCATGAGCATGAAGGGGCGGTGCGCCGCATTACGTTCCTCGACACCCCGGGCCATGAGGCGTTTCGAGCACTTCGAGCACGTGGTGCTGCAGTCGCCGATATTGCCATTCTCGTCATTGCCGCAGAAGAAGGCATTAAGCCACAGACTCTCGAAGCATTCAATGCAGCAAGTGAAGCGGGTACGCCAATCGTTGTTGCGTTTACGAAGATTGATAAGGCGGGTGCAGATGTGGAGCGTGCCAAAGTTTCAGCGCTTGAGCATGGCATCTATCTAGAAGGTCTTGGCGGCTCCATCGCATACACGGGTGTTTCCTCAAAATCAGGAGAAGGTGTTCCTGAGCTTCTTGACCTGGTACTGCTCACCGCTGACCTTGCGGAACTTACGGGAGATCCTCTCGCATCAGCAGAAGGATTTGTTCTTGAGTCTTCACAAGATCCGAAACAGGGACTCACCGCAACCCTCATCCTGAAGAACGGGACACTCGCAACTGGATCGTTTGTAGTTGCAGGAAGTGCGTACGCCCCGGTCCGCTTCATTGAAAACTTTGCAGGCAGTCGCATTCCTTCAGCCGGACCTTCCCAACCAGTACGCATTGCGGGGTGGAGTGAGCTTCCTTCCGCAGGCACACCGTTTACGGTTGTCGCAACGAAGAAGGACGCTGAGAAATTGGCGACCGAGGCGAATAAGTCAGTGCAGAAGCCGAACAGTGCCAGCATGACTGAAGATGGCAAAACGATGCTTCCGCTCATCGTAAAAGCTGATGTCTCTGGAAGTATCGAAGCGATCAAGCATGAGCTCGCAAAGATCGAGCATGAACGAGTCGCTATCCGCATCATTTCAGAGGGCATCGGTGCGGTCTCCGAAGGAGATGTGAAGACCGCAGTCGCCGGAAATGGATTCATCATCGCGTTTAATGTCGGGACTGATGCAACCGCACGTGATTTGGCGGAGCGTTCCGGTATCACGATTGATTCCTATACCATCATCTACGAGCTCAAGGAGCGCGTTGAGGAGTTGGTTACGCTTCGTGCTCCCAAGATCACGGTTGAAGAGACGCTCGGCGAGGCGAAGGTCCTCAAGACGTTCAATGCGTCTGGTGGTAAGGCGGTGTTGGGGGGTAAGTGGGTGTCGGGTCAGCTATCGGTAGGCGATCTGGTGAAGCTCGACCGCCGCGGGATTGATCTGGGGCGTGGCAGGATCACGAACATCCAGATGGCTCGTGCCGATGTGAAGGAACTGCATGTGGAAGGGGAATTCGGTATGCAGATTGAGACGAAAGCGGATATCGCGGGAGGCGACACCATCACAGCATTCCGCGTTATTGAAAATTAACATGAGTCTTCGCGACGAGAAGGCAGCATCTGAACTCCGCGATCTAGCCGGTGACTTTATCGCGCGTGAAGCAGGTCGTTCAACGCTGATCACCCCTACCCGAGTCATGTATGGAAATGACCGCAAGCATGCAACGATCTATGTGTCCGTGTTCCCGATTGAACAGACCGAGCATGCACTTGCCTTTCTCGCACGCAATGAACGGGAGTTCCGCGACTACCTCAAGAAGCATGGACGCTTCTCTGTTCTCCCGTTCGTGAAGTTCGTACAGGACTATGGCGAGCAAAATCGCCAACGGCTCGACGAACTTTCGAAGGACGTGTAGGCGCGTTATATTCAGTACACGGCCCAGTGGCGAAGTAGAAACGCTCGAGTCTGCAAAACTCGCATGCGCGGGTGCGATTCCCGCCTGGGCCTCACATTAATTAGTACCGGGGGTGGGAGTCGAACCCACACGGCATTTCTGCCAGGGGATTTTAAGTCCCCGCTGTCTACCATTCCATCACCCCGGCCTAGGGGGACGATACCATAGAGTCGCTGTGATAGTTTATATACTCATGAGCCTCCGCACCTCCCTTCGAAAACTCCGCAGAAAACTGACCGGCTACACTCCGCTCGTTGAGGTTGGTATCTCGAAGGAGAATCTAATTTATAACCTTCGAGCGTACCAAGAACGGTATCCCGAGCTCCAATTTGCTCCGGTACTGAAATCAAATGCGTACGGTCATGATCTTGCGACCGTCGCCCGTATTCTCGAACGAGAACGAGTCGCATTCTTCATGGTCGATTCCTATTACGAAGCACGTCGCCTGCGTCGTGCCGGCATTCGTTCACGCATCTTAGTCATGGGGTATGTGCGTCCTGAGGACATCGCCAAGTCACGACTCCCCCATGTTGATTTTGGTATCACCGACCTTGAGCAGCTGCGTCGACTCGCTGAATTGATTCGTCATCCCGTCCGCATTCACCTCAAGATCGATACGGGGATGCATCGGCAAGGAATTCCGATCCCACACCTTGGGTATGCAGAAGACATCATCAAGGGTGAGCCGCACCTTGAACTGGTCGGTATCTGCTCCCACTTTGCGGATGCTGACAGCGAAGCGGAGGGATTCACTCAGGGGCAGGTTGAGAACTGGAAGACGGTTGCAAAGGAGTTGCTACTCACCTTCCCCTCAATCGAGTACCGCCACATCGCCGCAACCAAGGGTGTGCGCTTCGCTGACGACACTGGCACCAACGTGGTGCGACTTGGTATTGGGCTATATGGCTTCGATACCTCACCGAGTCATGAGACCCCGCTCCGTCCCGTACTTGAGCTTCGTGCCCTCATTGCTTCAATCCGTGACATTAGTGTGGGGGAGTCCGTGGGCTACAACGCAACCTTCACGGCCGATCGTCCCATGAGGATAGCCACCGTTCCGGTCGGCTACTACGAAGGGATCGATCGTAGACTTTCAGACAAAGGAGCAATGCTGGTGAACGGCAGCACGTGCCCCATCGTCGGTCGCATATCAATGAACATGTGTTCTATCGATGTCACCCATGTTCCCGATGTTGCAGTTGGGGATGAAGTGGTCGCAATCAGCCGCGATCCGGTTCAGCCAAATTCCATAAGTAACATCGCACGCACCGTGAGTAGTTCTGACTACCGAGAAAGCGAATATGTGATGTTGGTCCACGTCGCACCACATCTGGTGCGGGTTGTGGAGTAATAGTCCGCCCACTAGGACTCGAACCTAGGACCCTTCGCTTAAGAGGCGAGTGCTCTACCAACTGAGCTATGGGCGGATGGTTCGAATTCTAGCGTTTACGGCTTCAATAGTCCATATTGGGAATAACGCCGAGGTGGCGAAATTGGTAGACGCGCCTGCCTTAGGAGCAGGTTCCGCAAGGAATGGAGGTTCGAGTCCTCTCCTCGGCACACTTGACAAAGTGTAAATAATTGTGTAATGTCAATGTCGGAAGGACATTGACATGTCCTAGCAACAACATCAGCTGGCTCAAGGAGGGCCATGTTCATGAGCGACACCACAGACACCGACGGTACGGTCCCTCCGACCGGTCCGCCGGAGAATGGGGCCCCTCATGTGGTGGCCCCCGAAGATCCGACTTCCGGTCCGACGCAAGTGCAGAAGACCATGGAAGCCATCCTCGACAGCCCGCATCTCTACCGCAGGGTCGTGATGTGGACGCTGATCGTCTATGGCGTCCTCACCGTCCTCTCGCTCGCCACGTGGTGGGTGATCCTCTTTCGCGTCGGAGAGCTCAAGGGCAACCTCGGGTTCTGGTTCCTGCTTCCAGTGCTGGTCCATCTGGGCCTGTCGCTGAAGGTGGTTTCCACCTCCGTCGTCGCCTGGTACTACACCTTCGAGATTCCGATCAAGAAGGCGAAGACCGGTCTTCGATTCGTCCCGGCCGGCGTCATGAACCTCGTGAAGCTCCCTCGGAACATGCAGGAGATCAACATTCCTGCTCACCAGGACAAGATCTTCTGGGAGGACGAGAAGACGCCCCTACCTAAGGGCCTCACTCGCCCGATCTTCATGTTCACGAGCTCTGCGGTTCGTGGGCGCGGGGGCAAGGTCAAGGGCCAGGCGCAACAGAGCGTCGGCGTTGGCTGGTTCGTCCTGTGGGGCATCACCCATGTCCCCAACTTCGAGGCGAACTCCAGATCGATCCGGGAAACGAACAGCCAGCTTCGGAAGATCTCCACGGCCGTTGTCAGCGAGAATATCGCCGCCAACGACCTGGATGCCCTTCTGACCAACCTGGCCCCGTTCAACAGCCACCTGGACGATCGTCTGCGCGAGCGGACAGTCAACTGGGGGATCGAGATCTTCGAGGTTGGTCTGTTCAAGATCAACCCGTCGCATGAGTACGCGACGGCCCAGCGCGACGCCGCCAAGGCGCCGTTCGAAGCCGAAGCGCTCGCGACTGCGGCGCGCCAAAAGGCCCAAGAACGGGTCTGGCTCGGGGAGGCCGATGGTAAGGCTGAACAGGCCCGCGCCCGCGGACCCCTGGTCGGTCGAGCTGAAGGTCTCGAACGCATCGTGAGCAGTCTCAAACTGCGAGACGGTCTACCCGTCCTTGCTGCTGAGACGGCCCGCGACGCTATGCTAAATGCGGAATGGGGCGTACTCGGCGCCGAGGGCGGTATGCGTGATCTGATGGGCATGGCGAAGGGCGCTCACGCGGCTCTCCAGCCGCGTGATCGCCAACGCCGTACCAACAACCGCCAGCGGCGTCCACAGCCGCAGACGCAGACATAGGAGAGCGGGATGAATCCCTTTGAAAACATCATCCTCTACCTGCCCATCCTCGCGGTGCTCGTCATCATCGTGGGCATCGTGCTCTGGCGATCTTCGGATCGCGAGAAGCCGAAGCACTCCGATGAGAACGGAGCAGACGAACAAGAGTCGAACCTTGACGCTCCCGCTACGGAGCATCATGCACCGACTCCGCACGTCGCTCCGGCGGCAGCAAGCCACGAACACCACGAGGGCGGGGGACATCACTCCCGCATCCTCGAGGCGTTCCTCTGGTTCGCGCTGATCGCAGTGATCTGCGCGGCCGGGATCGGGGGCTGGCGGTGGCTCAACGCCCCCACCAAGCCCTACCGGGCCACACAGATCGAGGCTCTGGCACAACCAGAGCAGACGATCTGCCCTACGCTCGATGACACCAGTGGGGAAACCTCCTGCGTCTTCGACAAGGGGTACCGCATTCCCGTGAGCCTGCAAGGCACACAGATCTGCGGCAGCGGCCTCCTGGCCACGCTCCGCTCCTACTACTACGTGGAGCGCGAGAATGGCCCGGTCCTTGGACCGGTGGCCTGGACCGGCAGCGATGAAGACCGTGGGCGTGATAAGACGTTGCTCATCGGCGAAGGTAGCGGAAGCGTTACCTATCGCCCCTGCAGCAGCTAACGACTCGCCTGCTAGGACATGTGAACTTGAACGACCCGGACGCTTCGTGCGCCCGGGTCTTTTCTTTACTTAACCGAATCAGGCACGTCTACACCAAACGTACTCGCAAGAATAGCGACAATGGCTTTTGCTCCAAAGATAATGACCAGACCGATGAGACCCCAGATCATATGCTGCTGACCGGTAGTACGCTTTTCTTCGTTTGCTGCTCCCCCAATGAAGTCGACAACGCCCCACACGAAGACGATGAACGCTGCAAGCGCGATAAGGGTAATGAGCGGATTGATGATGGCAGTTTCTACCTTGCCGAGAAATTCATTGAATGCATTCATTGGACTTCATAATAGCAGAACCCGCGTCCAGGGACGCGGGTTCTGCGTGGAGAGTGGATCGCGATTACCGGCCGCGAGTCGTGTACGGAGCGGTTGGGTACGTTGGGACCGAAGGATTGAGGCTGAAGGTGCCAATGAGAATGTGGACCAGACCCCAGACAGAGACCATCACAAAGAAGCCAATAAGGCCCCAAAGCATGAGGGACTTGCCTGCTTCACGCTTCTCTTCATCATGTCCTCCCTGGATGAAGTACTGGAAGATACCCCAGATGAAGACGATGAAGGCGAGTGCGAAGACGATGGGCACTGCCACGTTATTAATAAGGTCGATCACGATACGACCTGCATCATTGATGCTGTTGACCTGTGCGAACGCAAGCGCCGGAAGGGCGAGTGCGGCACCGATAAAGCCGAGTTTCTTCATGTAATGGATAGATTATGTAACCGCGAAGGTTCTTCTATAGGATAGCGCGACGAAAGGGTCAGTCAATCAAGCCTGTACTTTCGTGTGGACAAGGCTTATTCGCGACACACGCCCGTCCCGTCGGCAATGAGATCGCACTTTACTCCCACCGGGCACTGACGATCATCGTAGCAAGGGGTGTACGTCTGACTACCTCCTCCAGAACTGGACGCTGGTTGTCCCGTCTTCGGATCAATACATTCCGGTGTGCTATTGAAGCCGTAGCTGGCTACATAGACCGTTCCTGGCGGGCAGTTGGCGTCACTTGGTCCTGAACCACTGCCTGACCCCGAACCGCTACCCGATCCACTCCCTGACGGCACAAACGTATTGTTGTTATTCGTATTACTTCCCCCCGTCGGTGCTCCGAATATTGGAAGCGGTGGTCGTGTATCTCGATTGAATCCAAGGGTGCCGACTAAGAGATTGATGATTCCCCAGACTGAGAACATGAGGAAAAATCCGATGAGACCGTAGAGCACCAACTTCTGACCTTCTTGGCGCTTCTCTTCATTCGTTGCCCCTGCAATGAAGGTGACGAAGACGCCCCAAATGAAGACGATGAAGGCGAGTGCGAAGACGATGGGCACGACATACCGATCGATGAAGTAGATGATCGTGAGCAAGAAGGTGCCCAACGTGTCTGCGCTTCTGGTATCGGGTTCGGCGGCATACGCAAGAGGCGCAAACGTTAGGAAACCAAGAGTAAGGACAACGCTTGCGCGAGCGAAGAATGAAGTAAGTCGGTGCATATGCCTAAAGCGTAGCAGGCAGTGGCTAGGCAGCAACTAGCCTACTGGGATAAAGGAGAGGAGGAGCCGAACGATACCCCAGACCCCAAAGAGAACGATCATGCCAATCAAGCTCCAAAGCACGAATGCCCTTCCTTTCTGTCGATTCTCCTCACCACCGGTAAAGAAATAGCGAAAGATGCCAAACAGAAAGAACAGGAAGGCGATGATATAGAGGAGAGGAATAACTGCCCCATCCACAAACGCGACGATCCCATTGGGTCCATTTACGATCTGTTCGAAGGTCGGAGCAGCGTACGCCGGAAGGGCAATGAGTAACGTGAGAAATAGGAAAGCGAGACGTATCATAGGGTTTGGACCGTGGCGGCAATAACTTCACTGATCGCTTTAGCACCAAGAAGAATAAGTCCACCGATCACCGTCCACATAAGCGCGCTGCGCGCGGTCGACACTTTCTCGGGATTACCCTGCGCCGTCACAAAGAGGAATCCGACCCATACCAGCATAAACACGAGGAGAATTGCACCGAGCTGCACTACCGCATCAAGAATGGCGTTCAAGAGCTCAGGAAGCGAATCGAACTTGAGAGGATTCTGAAGCGTCCCACCTCCTCCACCCTGAGCACCACCACTGGTAGCAGGGCCCTTACCTCCGTCCCCCAGGTTCTCATCACCACCCTTGCCACCGCCCCCAAGGCTTTCTGAAAGACCGAGCGCACTGAGTGTTGAGGAGCATACTGGTGTTGGCAGTGTGTAGGAATAGGTGGTCTTCGTAATCTTCGTACAGGAGGCAATGATCTTTGAGCTGCGGAGTGCCTTGATTTGCTCGGTGTATCCTGCCACCTTGGCCTTACATGCAGCTTCGGTGTCGTAAAGTTGTGCACCAACGAGGTAACATTCTTTCCCATCCGACTGCTTCTGCCATCCTCCCCCCTCCAAGCTGTACTTATTGATCGCAGACGAGGAGAGCGTGCGGGTATAGGTGGCAGTGCCTGATGTGGTTTGAGTTGTCGCCGTACCTGAAGAAGAAAGCTTGAGTCCGTAGGTGCTGATCGATCCACTACATGCTGGGCCAGGCAATGTATATGTGTAGGAGGTCTTGGTGATTTGCCCACACTTATCTATGAGCACGTTTTCCTTGTTGGCCTGTATTTTTGCAAGATACTCAGTACACGCAGTCTGCTCCTTAAATACATTTACGGAGAGGTTGTAGCACTTCGCCTGCTCGTTTAGGGTGCGGTACTCGACTGCGTACTGGTTCTGGTCCGCAATCTGGACGGTACGGGTGTAGATCTCCGCCTGTGCAGACGAAGGCACGAGCACGACTGCTGCGAGAACGAGGAGTAGGGGAAGCGTACGCATGGATTACGGGAGTGCTGCCGAAAGTGATCCGTCAGCGTCGGTGATCGCGTCATGCACGGTCGCCCGCCCGCCGATGATGCTATGTATCATACCAGCGAAGATACGGTCGGTTACTGCCGGTGCTGGGGAGAGCCAGCCTTTGGCGATGAGTGCCTGAGAATTCACAATCGGCGCATAGGGATCGTCTGAACGGCTTGCAAGTGCGCTGCGAGCTGCGGGTGCGACACCAATCGCTCGCACGATGAATCCTGCGAGATTCTTCTCTGCAAGGGCCGCTGCGGTCTGGTATGCGCCCTCTGCGTTGTCACTTGCTTTAGGAATAGCGAACGCGTATACGACCCCGTACCCCACGCGCTCACTTGCCGTTTCCGGCTGAGGAACTGACGTCATGTCAAAGTCGAGATTTGGGTTTGCTGATGCAATGAGCGAACGCTCGGACGCGAACCCGATATACAGTGCCGAATCCCCGGCAATGAAGCTCTGTCGTGCGTCGGTGATGGAACGGTTCCAGGTGTAGACAATTTTCGCGGGGTCAGCGAACTGGGTGTAGAAGCCGATTGCAGAATCTACCGTCGTGCCCCCAGAAGCGTTCTCGGCACCTTTTGAGAGCGTGGCGCGACTTCCTGACGGCGTATTCTCAACAATGGGATTCCCTGCTTGTAGGAGAAGCAGCGACACAATGGCACGTGCATTTGGAATATTGTCATAGGTACCAAGCGCAATCGCACTTTTCTCCACCACGCCAAAGGTGATCTTCTCGGTAAGTGACGGCGTCATACCGACCACTCCCTCCCACGTTTTAGGTGGCTGTGGAATGTTGGCACTGGCTAACCGTGATCGGTTGTAGAACAGTACCAATGGATCAACGGCAATCGGTATGCCGTAGGTGCCGGAAGACGTCAGGAATAAGTAGGAGAGTGGGACGTAGGTATCGCGGAACGAACGCTCCGATAGTGTCGAGAACGGAATGACCGACAACTTACTACGCTCGGTCACCAAGCGTTCTTGCGTGGTGATGATGAGATCAGGTCCTGCGCCTGATGCAATGGCTTCCGCGAGATCACCATCGAAGTTCACCGGATCATGCTCCTGATAGATAAGTGCATTGAATTCCTGGCGCGTACGACGGAGCTCATCAAGTGCTGGCTGCACCGCACTATCCGGAAGCGTTCCCCAGATCACCACTTCGCCGATTGGTTTTGCTTGGCCGAATCCCTTGAAGAGCGCGAACGCGAGGATGCCCCCTAAGGCAGCGACGCCAAAGATCGAGATCACGATGATTTGGAACGGGCGCATGGTGGTCATGGAAGGGTAAAGAGTATTGAGTAATGATGGGGGCCTCCGGCAAATGACTTCATCTTATGAAACCCAGCTCCGATAAAAAGCTCCTCGGCCTCACGTTCAGGAACGACGAGTGATTCAGCCGGACCCATACCGCCATGGCTTCCGGTCCAATCGACGATGAGCAGCTTACCGCCAGGACGCAGGATACGCTTCGCCTCTTCAACGGCTTCGACTTTGCTTTCAAGTTGAAACAGTACGTTTGCAAGTATAAGTGCATCGAGAATGTTTTCACGAAGCCGTGTACCACCAGGGCGCTCGAGATCACCCCAGACCGTCTCCACATTTCTAAGTCCCCGTGCATGCGCGGCATCACGAACATGCTTCAAGACATCTTCCTGTACATCCATGGCATATACCTGACCGGTCGGTCCAACCACACTTGCGGCTGCGAGTGCGTAGTGGCCGGTACCGCTTCCCAGGTCTCCCACCTTCATACCGTCAAAGAGTCCCATCTGCAGCACGTTGGCCCACGGATCCGAGAAGTGCATGTATAAAAAATAGCATGCGAGATGCATGCATGAGATTGAATCAACAGAAATAGGAAAGGGCGCGCCTTGTGAGCGCGCCCCGACCGTCTTTGCTGTAGAAGACCCGAGGCTTACCAGGGCCTGGGCATGATGGTGGTGTCGTTGTTGCCGGCGAGGTAGAACCGGCCGGCGGGCGACTTGCGCCAGTCGGCGGCGGCGGGCGAAACACCGAGCGGGCCTTGGTTGAAGAGGCCGGGACTGGCGTCCCGATCCCTCGGATCGGCCGGGCGGTTCTGATCGCGTTCGCGGTCGTGGATCATAGTCTCTCTCCTGGTTGCAGATTCAGTCGTCGATCGAGTGCTGAGTCGCGGGTTCAACGAACCCCCAACTGTACACCCTGGTCACCGGATGGTAGCGCACCGGGACCTTCGGTGGGCGGTATCCCTTCTCGGGCGAGACGGGAACCGGGCGAGCCTTGTACCGCACGATGGTGTATCTCCAGCCATCGCTGCGGAGTTCGGCCTTCCACGCATCACTACTGGGGGCGCTCATTTCGGACACCCCACGCGTTTTTGAGAGTGCCACGAGTGGCTCCTTTCTGTAATTGGGCCGGATGGGTCTTCAATTTCAAAGACGCTGCATCCGCAGTGGATAGTAAACTCAAATACGCAAAATGTCAATAGCAGCCTAGAGAGCCACCATTGAGGCGATGGAATCACCTTCGCGCATCTTCATGATGCGAACACCCTGGGTTGCGCGCGAAAGGGAAGGAATCTCTGCAGCGGAGGTGCGAATCACCTGACCCTTCTTTGAAATGACTACGATCTCTTCTTCCTTATCCTCCTCGCCCACCAAGACCTTGGCACCGATAATTTCCCCAGTCTTTGCGGTCACTTCGGCGGTCTTGATACCTGATCCTCCTCGGCCCTGAATCTTGTATTCAGTCAGTTCGGTCTTCTTGCCGTATCCCTTGTCCATGATGACGAGCAGCGTTGCGTGGGTTGCGACTGCCGGAACGACTTCCGCAGACACTACCTTATCGCCCTTCTTCACGCTCATGCCCCGCACGCCTGCAGCAGTGCGTCCCATCGCGCGTACGTCCGCTTCGTCAAAACGAATGGATTGGCCTTTGGAGGTAACGATGGAAATGGAATCACCATCTCCCGCAAGATGCGCAGACACGAGACGGTCGCTTCCCTTGAGGTTGATAGCGATAATGCCGGAGCGACGCACGTCGGCAAAACTCTTCGCCTCCACCTTCTTCACCACACCTTCTTCGGTAACGAAGAACACACTCATCGCCTCCTGTGCGGCACCCTTGGGAACGGGAAGTACACTCGTTACCTTCTCATCACCAGCGAGCGGCAAGAAGTTCATGATCGACTTACCTTTCGTGGCTCGACGTCCTTCGGGGATGTCGTACATTTTGGTCTGGTACGCCTTTCCCTTATCCGTGAAAAAGAGGAGATCGGCATGGGCTGACGCAACGAGGAAGTGGGTGACCACATCTTCCTCCTTGGTGGACATGTCGATGACACCAACGCCACCACGCTTCTGCGCCTTATACTCATTTGGATTGGTTCGCTTCACATAGCCACCAGCAGTGAGCACCAGTACTGATTCTTCGTCGGGTACGAGGTCCTCTACGGAAATATTCTTCACGCCACCCTTTACGATCTTGGTGCGACGCTCATCCCCGAACCGTTCTACGAGTGCGAGTAGCTCCTCTTTCACTACTTCGAAAATATTCTTCTGTGAGGAGAGGATCTTCTTGAGCTTCTTAATGAGTTCCTGCACCTCGGTAAGTTCGTCTTCGATCTTCTTGCGCTCAAGACCCGCGAGTGTCTGCAGGCGCATGGCAAGAATGGCTGCCGTCTGACGATCGGAGAAGCCGAACTTCTTCATGAGGTTCACGCTTGCGGTAGGTACGTCTTTAGACTTCTTAATGGTCTCGATGACTTCATCGATATGGTCGAGCGCCTTGGCAAGTCCAAGGAGAATATGCTCGCGCTCTTCTGCTTTGCGCAGATCGTATTCAGTACGGCGCTTCACCACGACCTCGCGGTGCTTCACGAACTCATCGAGCATGCCCTTCAACGACAGCGTCTGTGGTACGCCATCGACGAGCGCCAGCATGTTGTAGTGGAAGGTGCTTTCAAGCTCGGTGTGCTTATAGAGCGCATTCAGGACATTCTGCGGATGCGCCGTTCCCTTAAGTTCCACCACCACACGAATATCGGCAGCAGACTCATCGCGCAGGTCCTTGATGCCCTCGATCTTCTTGTCACGCACGAGTTCTGCGATGCGTGTGATGAGATCCGCCTTGTTGACACGAAACGGAATGGAGGTGATGACGATCTGGGTTCCCTTCTTATCCTCAACAATGTCCGCTTCACCTCGCACCACCACACCACCCTTACCTTGCGTGTACGCATGCTTGATGTCGCTCTGATTGAAGGCGATCGCACCGAGAGGGAAGTCGGGGCCTTTCACAAACTGGAGCAGGTCCTCGGTGGTTGCTTCGGGGTTCTCAATGAGATGCACACAGGCATCCACCACCTCTTTCAGGTTATGCGGTGGAATATTGGTGGCCATACCGACCGCAATGCCGAGAGTACCGTTTAGGAGCAGATTAGGGAGCGCCGCAGGAAGAACTGACGGCTCCTGATGGGTTCCGTCATAGTTCGGGAGCCAGCGAACCGTATCTTTCTCAAGGTCATCGAGCAAGGATGCACCGATGCGCGAAAGCTTTGCCTCGGTGTAACGCATCGCGGCAGGAGGATCACCGTCGATTGAGCCGAAGTTTCCCTGTCCAAGTACGAGCGGATAGCGCGTGGCAAAATCCTGCGCGAGTTTAGTCATTGCATCATATACCGATGCATCACCATGCGGGTGGTATTTACCGAGCACATCACCCACCACAGCAGCTGATTTTTTGGTTTTCGCCGTAGGACCAAGACCAATCTCACCCATGGCATAGAGGATGCGGCGATGTACTGGCTTAAGGCCGTCACGCACATCAGGAAGTGCACGCGAGGTGATGACCGACATCGCATAGTCGAGGTACGACGAGCGCATCTCGTTTACGATGGACTGATCAATGATTGAAATGCGCGGCTCCGGCGCAGATTCCGGTACTGCTGCCTTCTTTGCCATATTAGAAATGAATCACCGTTGCGTCGGCAGTATCCTGTCGCTCGTCGAACGTTGAGTGTACCTGTGTATCGACGATCGTGATGCTGGCGGGAGTGTTGGTTGCTCCTATAGCTGCACCTGCGGCTCCGAGAAGCTCGCTGAAGTTGTTCTTACCGGTTGCGACCGCCTGAGCGACTTCGGGGTCGGTAGGGGAAGCGGGCGAGAGCGCGAATGTGCCACTCTGAGCTGTGGCAACCAGCCATCCGAGCGCGACCACGAGGGTCACCCCACCGGATACGCCGATAGCAAGGTTTTCCCGCACGTGCTGGGGCTTTTGGCGGAGCGTATGGACGACTTCGTGGACGCGGGGTGCCATAGGTTATGGGGTTACCACTATTATAGCGCCGTCCTTGGCAGCTGCATCCTTTTTCTTCAGCGTCAGCTTATCAACCTTCTCCACCCCGTTACCCTCCTCCTTTAAATAGGTATCGAGTGCTTTGGGCTCGCCCATGCCGCTCCAGTGCATCGGGATGATGATGCGAGGCTCAAGTGTGACGGCGAGCTTCGCGGCCTTAGCTGGATCAAGTACCCCATCACCACCGACTGGCAGAAAAAGAATATCGATATCATCGATTGCTTCGCGCGCCTCCTGGGAAAGCATGGGGTCGTTCATGGCACCGAGGTGCACCAGGGTCATGCCTTCGAGCGTGACTGCGTACACCGTGTTCATCGCTTCTTCCTCTCCTTTGTTGAGTCCGTATTCGCTCTTGGTGAGGAATCCCTGAACCGTGACACCCGAATGTTCGTATTCGCCCGGCCCGGTAATGACAAAAGGCTCCGAGTTTCCAAAAGATACTTCCTCGATCCCGTTCATGTCAGGGTGGTTACGAGACACCAGGGCAATGTCGGCACCGAAACGTACCGCAGGGAGTGTGCCTTTCTTTGAGATGGGATCGAAGACAAGTGTCAGGTCACCGAAGGTGACCTTAAAACACTGCCCGCCGTGGTGGGTAATCACCATATATAGGCAGATTATAGCATGAAAACAGTGCATCTAGAAGCCCTGGACGTTATGCACTCACTCCTCTAGCGCTCCTTCATGAAGATGGTATGGTGAGGCGGTCTGCGACTCCGCGAGGATGGTCAACGACATGAACCGCTGGGCTCCCGCCTGGCACAAACGAAGGAACGCTGTGATGCACAAGCATCGTCTCCAGGGCTTCTCGCCCCAGACCGTCGCTCTGACCACGGAAGCCATCGGCAAGTACGCGACCGGCGTCGCGGCGAAGAGCGCTTCCAACCTCAACAACCATTCCTACGGCTTCAACAGCGACCTGCTCGGCCACCTGGGCGCCGGCTGATCCACAGCCCGGGACGGAGGCACGCAATCGTGTGAGTCTCGACTCACACCCTTGTGGACTTCCGTCCCGACGAGCCCTTCTTTCGTTTGACCACCACGCATTCCCCGCGTGGTGTTCTTGTTTTTAATGGAACGTATAGGGAAGTCGTGCTACAATTCTCGCAATCGCCCACCCGGGCGATATTCACGTTCTAGTCGGAGGGCACATGCCGCCGTTTCAACATCAGCAGCCCATGACGGGCGTCATCCCCAGGTACTTGGGGCCAACCGCCCCGAAGTCCTGCGAACGCGACCCGAATCGTCCGCCCGTGCATACGACGCCTCGCGCGTCCAAGCGCTAACGGAGCAGATTCGATGGCCGAGCCGCAGGAACACGAAAGCACCTGGTCGCCGCCTCATTGGCAGGATCAGCTCGACACTGGCACCAGCCACCCGACGGACAACAGCGCCGAACGGTCCTGGCTGGAGCGTCGTGAGGACGATCCGACCACGCACTAGGAACAGGCGAGCGATAGCAGGGAAGTCGAGTGCCAACACGCGTCGACTATGGAGGAAACGTCCCATCAACGAACCCCGTGCACGCTCGTCGGGGTGGAGGGCGCGTCGCCCTCCACCCAGTTCCTGGTTAGTTCTTTGTCCGCAGGTGCGGACGTCCATCAGAAGATGAAGAAGGTCTGCCAAACGGCAGGCTTTATTTATTTTGCGCACTTCCCTCTCTATCTCGTCTTGACGTTATCCACAGGTGCTGGTATGGTATTGCCGCTGACCGGAGTGCATTTCCACTTCGTCGACGTCAGCGAAGTTCCAACCGGAGAGACTCTCATGGCCAAAGCGCCCAAAGAAGGCAAGAAGAAGTTCCCCCTCGGCAAGGTCCTGTTCGGCATCGCCGGCCTGGGCACGCTCGTCTTCCTGAACCGCAACCGCATCCTGGACGCCGTCGACGGCGCCTTGACCCTGGCCTTCGGCCCCCCGCCCGAGGATCGGGCGGTCTGATCCACCATCCGGAAGTACTTACTTCCCCGCCCCGGCTGCGCTTGCAGCTGGGGCTTCGGATTTTAATAGGACACACTAGTTATCCCTTGACAAGAAATGGCGTGCCACGATACGGTGCAGGAGCACCGGTACCCGTAGGGACGACCACCGGTCGTTCCTTGGGAACCATCCTCAAGCGAAGGGTTCAACGCGATGAAGACCTACTTCTTCGAAACGATCACCGGCGCGGCCGCGCTGGCGCTGGCCGCCTGCGATCCGTTCTCAAAGGCTTCGACCCACTGCACCGTGAGCGCCTCCGGCCTGGACGGCTTCTGCGACCCCAACGTGATGGGCGGCAGCGGCCACGTGACCATGGCGGACGACGGCAGCGACGGCTACGGGACCTCGGGCGGCGGCGCGACCATGGCCGGCGACGACTCCAAGCTGGATGACGATCCGATGACCGTGGGCGGCGCCGACGACGTGCAGACCGACGACTTCACGGGCGACAGCGGCCCCTCCCGCCGCTAGCGTCCGCCGGGCCGGTCTCCCGACGCTCTTCCTCCGAACGTGAGGCCGGTCTCCTCGAGGGGCCCCTGGGTGTTTGCGCAAGCAAATGCCTGGGGGCTCTTTCCATTTATATAGATTATTGCTATATTCCCTTTCGTAGAGCGGGTAGCAGTACGGATGAGCTAACCCTGAAGTCGCGAGGCTTTAGTACTCTCCGGAACGTGCTCGCATCATATTCATGGAAGAAAAAGAGAAGGACTCTCGCAGTCCTATCGCCAGCACGATTGTAGTTGCACCTGACCATCCGATGGCCGGGCTCATTGACCGTATCCCTGCCCCTCCCCGCCCCGGTGATCTTGTCGAGGGCACCATAATCGAGCTCGTGCGTGGACGTCTCTACGTTGATCTGCCTCCGTACGGCACCGGTATCATTTACGGCCGCGAATACCTCAATGCCGCCGATGTGCTTCGAAAAGCGAACCCAGGAGACACCATCACTGCGAAAGTGGTTGATGCTGCAGGTATCGAGGGATACATCGAGCTCTCCTTGAAGGAGGCTCGTCAGGCTGCTATCTGGAGCGAGGCCGAGCAGGCTATTGCCGGTCAGAGCGTGTACAACCTCACGGTTGAAGAAGCGAACAAGGGTGGACTCATTCTTTCCTGGCAGGGTATCCAGGGCTTCCTCCCTGCTTCCCAGCTCGCCAAGGAACACTACCCGCGCGTGCCCGAGGGTGATAAGGAGAAGATCTTCGGTGAGCTCGCCAAGCTCGTGGGTCACACGCTTGCCGTACGCATCATCACCGCGGACGCTAAGGAGGGTAAGCTCATTTTCTCTGAGCGTGCTGGCGACGAAGAGGAAGTGAAGGCAAATCTCATCGATAAGTACCAGGTGGGCGATGTCGTTGAAGGTGAGGTCACCGGCGCAGTCGACTTCGGTGTCTTCGTGAAGCTCGAGCAGGGTCTTGAGGGATTGGTGCATATCAGCGAACTCGACTGGGGACTCGTGGAAGATCCTCGCGCGCTCTTTGCAGTTGGCGACACTGTTCGCGTGAAGGTTATCGAGATCAAGGACGGCAAGGTGTCGCTCTCGGTGAAGGCGCTTAAGGAAAATCCGTGGAAGACCGCAAGCGAACGCTACAAGAAGGGTATGGAAGTGTCAGGCGTCATCATCAAGTACAACAAGCATGGTGCCCTCGCTTCTATCGAAGAGGGCGTTGCGGGACTCGTGCACATCAGCGAGTTCGCCTCCCCCGCGGAGCTGCGTGAGACGCTTGAGCTTGGTAAGTCATACCCCTTCAGCATCACGCTCTTTGAGCCAAAGGATCAGCGTATGACGCTCGCGTACACCGGACCCACAAAAACAAAGAAGTAAATCTGTATCTCAATGAACGAACCCGGCGACCATGTGATCGCCGGGTTCATTCATGCTTCATTTTCGTGCTTGGTATACTCGCACCACACACATGACTCCTCCTTCCATTGGACCGGTTCGCCTGTATAGCCAGAGAGAATGGCAGGTGGGGTCGCTACTTTTCACTGGATTCCTTGCGGTCAGTCTCCTGCGCGCATCGATCATCCCGACAGATACGTTCCTATTCCCTGCTGCGGCGGTTGCGATGGCCGGTCTCTTCTTTGGCGGTCTTCGGTTGTGGCCGTTTGTGCTTCTTGCGGCAGGTGCCAGTGCTGCGTTTGAAGGTCTTTCCCTCCCCCTGCTTGCGCTCCTGCCGATTGCGCACACGGTGCAGGCAGTAGCGGGAGCGTATTTCTTGCGATCAGCTCACGTTGATCCTCTATTCCGCCGCTACCGCGACACGTTTTACTTCATGCTCGTTGCCATATGCGTCGCGACGATCCTCCCTACCCTCGTTGTCACCAGTGAGTTATTTCTCGGCAGACCATTCTTGCTTGGAACATGGGGCCAGGCATACCTGTCGATGCTCACTTCGCTCCTTATCGTCAGTCCATTTCTTTTACGCTGGATCGCAAAACCACGGTTCAGCCGTACCGCCCTGGAATGGGTGGAGCTCGTCTGTGTCTTTGGAGTCCTTATCCTTATTGGTGCTGCCCTTTTTATCGTCGACGTTCAAACCATCTTCGGAATTGAGCTCGTGTACTTCCTTGCCATTCCTCTCTTTTGGACGGCGCTCCGACACCGACCACGCTGGGTCAGTCTTGCCATCTTAGTCACTGCGGTGCTTGCGATAGGAGGTGAGCTGCTGGATCCGGCCGTCGCAACCCTCCCTCAGCGTCTCTATGAGGTTGAAGCATTGCTTATTCTCATTGCTCTCTCGTTCTTTACCATTGTCTCGCTTGAGGAGGATCGTCGAGTGAATACAAACCTCATGCGCTCACAGTTGGCGACACTCGAGAATGCACTCGCACGCATCACTTCTGAATCGAATGCCAAGAACGACTTCATTGCCATCCTTGCGCATGAACTACGTAATCCCCTTGCACCGATTATGTCCGGTATCGATCTCATGAAACTCAAGGAAGACCGGGACCCGGATGAGCAAGCAACGCTTGTCATGATGGAAGATCGTATGGACATGATCCGGAGACTTCTTGATGATCTCCTTGATATCTCGCGGATCTCTGAGGGTAAGATCGCGCTCAAGCGAGAGCTACTCAATCTTGAGGATGTGATACGTCACTCTGTGCTCTCTACGACCCATTACTTCAAGGAGCGACACCAAACGTTGGTGTTGAAGTTCCCACCGCGAAAGAAAACCGTACTAGGCGACCCAGTTCGTCTTGAGCAGGTGTTCTCAAATCTCCTAACGAACGCTTCGAAATATTCAGACTCCGGAGGCACCGTACACCTCACCATGCAGCGCAGTGGCGACTATGTTGAAGTCATTATTACCGACCAAGGTATTGGTATTGATCCAGCACACGTTGAAGAGATATTCACGCCCTTTCACCAAGCAGGAGAAGTGGGAAGGACTAAGAAAGGTTTGGGTATCGGCCTTGCGCTCGTACGCAGTTTTGTCGAGATGCACTACGGCAGCGTGCGCGCCCGGAGCCGCGGTAAGGGACTTGGGAGTGAGTTCATCGTTCGACTCCCGCTTCATGAGAGTGTTGAGCACTCTGCTGATGAGGAGCCGCCAGGTGAGGTGGCGGGGCCCGTACGCCGGTCCAGTTTTTCCGTGCTCGTGGTGGATGATAACGATGCCGCAGCAGCAGGGATTGGACGACTCCTTGAGTTGCGCGGCTGCCACGTCAGGTATGCATACGATGGAGCTCAAGCGATACGCGAAACGATGAACCATACTCCTGACGCGGTGCTTCTTGATGTCGGACTTCCCGATCAGGATGGATACGAAGTTGCGCAAACGCTGCGTGCTCGGGGATACTCCGGCCGCCTCATTGCGCTTACCGGGTTCTCCACTGACGAAGCACGTGAACGTGGAAAAGAAGTTGGGTTCGATCACTATCTCGTGAAGCCCGCAGGACTTGCTGATCTCAGACGGGTTATCCCGGAATTGGGATAGATGAAGCATTCATAGGTTGTCTTGTAATCCTCGATACAGGTAGTAGTGTTTTTGTGGGGGAAAGGAGCACCAACAATGCAGATGATCTTGCGTCCGCGGATGCAGATGGCTGACTTGTTGATGACCCTCTCCTATCACAACGTAGACCCTAGTAAGTTCCATGGGCGACTCACTAAATTGCTCGAGGAATTCAACACCGGCGACACGCTGTTCTTTCAGACGTCTGACAACAGGCTCGGCAAGGGACGCTACAGCGCCAAGATTCATCTCGTGTGGAGAGGGCGTCAACTCTACGAAGTAAAACGGATCCACCCGGACGGCGAAGTAGTCGACGGTGAGAAACCCTGGTTTGTAAGCGGTACGATCAAGCGGCCGCACGGCCGCCGGATCAAAACCAATCGGCACGGGGAAAAACCCCTTCCCGCTGCGATCAGGGAGGTGGCGCAGGAGACGGGCGTGCAGCTCAGCCCGCGAGATCTCACGCTCCTCCACGGAGGGCAAGGGATCGAAATGCCGCTCCGCGAATCGAGTGTCTGGATCGGCCTCCTTGCCTGGGAAATGCAATATCATTTCCTGTACGACTGTTCTCACTTGGATGAGCAACCGTGGCCACTCGGCCTCACCATCAACGAGAGCGATGGGACCACGGTGGTCGACGAGTGGGGCGAACAAACTACATTTCCTGACGGCGTCTACCCGGGCGCACACAGGTAAGCAGGCGGCAGTGGGATCCTCACGGACCCACTGCTCTCTTGTATGTGCTACCGAGTGTTCGCAATGAGCATCGCCTGCTCAACTCCTGTCTCCACAAATGCCCGTATCGCTTCGTTCGCTCTCGTAAGAGTTGTATTCAATACCTTCTCCTCGTCCGGTTTGAATGTACCAAGCACGTGCTTCACGACCTTATCTTCACCTACCGGTTTACGAAGTTTTCCTTTTGGTGTTGCACCTGAAATACCGACTTTGATTTGTGCGAAGTCCTTCGTCTTAAGTGCGCGCATGATGCTCTCAACTCCCTTATGCCCGCCGCTTCCCCGTCCGAAGGTCATCTTGAGTGTGCCAAGCGGCATATCAAGTTCATCACGAATGATGATGAGTTTTTTAGCAGCCGGTTTGCTTTTGACGAAGCTTGGAATGATCTTCCCAGAAAGATTCATCGCGACCTCGGGAAGCACGAGAACTACTTTTTCTCCGTCGATGGAACCCTCTGATACGAGTGCCTTGGCGGCCTTGCGGAGGGTGAACTCGGGGAACCCTTCCTGCTGTGCAAACCGCATGAGGGCGATGCGCCCTGCGTTATGCCGGGTCTTTTCATATGCCCCTTCAGGGTTTCCCAATCCTACGACGGTGTAAGCCACGCTCGGATTGTACCAACGACTTCCCATTCGCGCCCATCGAAGTCATGATCTGCTTTTTGGATTGTGATGTGTGAGGCATTGGGGAATTTGCGAGCAAAGCGCGCGTGTTCGCTCGGACGCGCAACCGTCTCATCACGATCAGCAGAGACGATGAGTGTCGGAATGGTGATGTAGGGTGCATCGCGATGCGCATCATAGCGGATGAAGTCACGTACCCAGGCTCGTCCAAGTTTTTCGTGGTTCTCGTCGATGCTTAACACTTTTTGAGAGCCAGTGATGAACCAAAGGAGGAGGATTGGAACCGCTGCGCCCCAAAGCGTCTTCCAGGACATGGCAGGCGCAAGAAGGATGAGACGTTGCACATCGTACGGATGATGACGTGCATGATGCACGGCTGAAAATCCTCCCATGGAGTGCCCCAGGAGGACGAGTGGTGGCGTGAACCACGGTTGCTGCTTTACGTAGGCGATGGCGTCCTCGGTATCGCGGATCGATTTGGTGGGAGTGGATTCGAAGAACCGTGCATCGAGGCTCTTAACTCCGTGTGAGTCATCAAATGCAAAGGTGTTGTATCCCGCAGTTGCGAGACCCTGCGCGACTTGGGTGATGAGCTGTTGATCGCGAAGTCCACCAAGTCCATGGAGAAGAATGACGGTGCCACACGGCTTCTGCTCCGGAGTGCGGAGTGTCGAAGGCATGCGTCGTCCGTCGCGATTGGTGAGTACGAGCTCCTCGCTGGCCATGTGCTTCTATCATACCAGTGGATAACTTTACGCTCTTGTAAAAACAACAGTACGCTTATGAGTAGGAAGTGACTGAAGACGATGGCCAAGTCGATGACCCCGCTTAACGGAAGGACCGGGACCGGAAAACCGATTCCTTTGCAGAAGCGGCACCACCATCACTGCTGCCCGCGTACGTCTTCGGAGAGGCCGCCGCAGTTGATGCGACGGCCCTTTCCTGTCTAGGGCACACGGGCAAATATTGACGGCACAGGATGCAGGCATACAATACCCGCACATGAAGTTCCTCGAGAGCGCGTTCAAGGAAATTCTCACCTTCATCGTTCTCGCTATCATCATCGTCGTTCCGATTCGCCTCTTCGTCGCCCAGCCATTTGTTGTTGAAGGCGAGTCGATGCACCCCACGTTCGCAAGCGGCGACTATCTCATTGTTGATGAGCTAACGTATCGTTTCAGTACGCCCAAGCGCGGTGATGCCGTCGTCTTCCGTTACCCGAATGATCCGAATGTCTTCTATGTGAAGCGCATCATTGGTCTGCCGGGTGAGACCGTACACATCGATCATGGCCAGACCACTATTACGAAGGCTGACGGGACAACCCTTACCCTTGATGAAGGATACGTAGTCGAGGAAGACGCGACCTACACTCAGGACACCACCCTTGGTGCCGATCAGTACTTCGTCATGGGAGATAACCGGCCACGAAGTTCCGATTCGCGCATCTGGGGTCCGCTTCCAAAAAAGAACATTATGGGTCGTGCGTATATTCGCCTGCTGCCTCCGAGTGAGTTTGGAGTACTGCCCGGGGCCGTAGCACTACCACAATGAGCGCCCAGTTGACTCCGTCGGATGTTCTGCGCCGCGCACACGCGGTGGGGACCTATTACGGATTCTCTTCTCTCTCCTCCCTTACGATGCGTAAACGTGGCAGTGGATCACGTGCTCCGTACCCTGAGCAGTGCAATCTCGATGCGCTCGACTCCTCAGCAAAAGAAGTTGCGGGACTCTTAAAGCAGGTGCGTGACGCCGGACTTACTCCATCGAGCCTGCAGCCTTTGTTTGTGTGGCACACGAACGCTGCACCGGGTCGTCCAGCACCCCGTTCTATTGTGGTGCAGTTCCATGCACTTGGTGTTGAACATGCGATTGCGGACGCAGTGCTCATTCGTGCCGTGCGTTCATTCATGCAGGACCTGGTGAAGCATGAGCCACGCCTTCGTCTTAACTCTATGGGCGACAAAGAGACGAGGAGCCGATTTGCGCGTGAGCTCACTGGATTCTTCCGGAAGAATGGCACGACCCTTCCTCCCGACTGTGTTGCGTGTGCACGTACCGACGTCTTTGAGGCGGCAGAGAAACTCATTGCATGCGAAGGCACTGAGTGCGAGATCCCCTCGCCTACCGATCATCTTTCAGAAGCAAGCCGCAAGCACTTCGAAGCGGTGCTCGAATACCTGGAAGCGACTGATACTCCCTATGAACTCGCTCCCGATATTCTCTCCCGTGGAAACTCCTGGGGTGAGACCTGCTTTGAGATACTTGCCGACGATCGCATCCACGCATGGGGATCACGGTATCAGGAGCTATCTAAACCGTTCTTCAAGGGAAACTTCTCTTCCATAGGAGCGGTGGTGCGCATTACGCTTCCGGACCGTTCGGAGATAGCGCCTCTCAAGGAGCGAAGCAACCCCCGATTCGTATTCGTCCACATCGGCGACGAAGCAAAGCGAGAGAGTATGAAGATGGCTGATACGCTCCGGCATGCTCGCATTCCACTTACTCAAGCAATCGGTATCGCGTCTCTGACGGAACAGATGCGCTTTGCAGATACGATCAACGCGCCATACCTTCTCATCATGGGGCGCAAAGAGGCGCTTGAGCGCTCGGTGATCCTCCGAGAACGGGCGACCCACGCAGAAACATTCATTCCGCTTGATTCCCTGGTGGATCGGTTGCGGGCGGTTGCCTAGAGTCCCGCTCGTGCGGGACTTGACTTTTTATAGAAAAGGTGTATATAATACGACTTGCATCAACTTGTTCTGCGAGGACAACATGTCAGCGATCGTCTTTGAGCGCACCTTCAAATCCCTGGGTCTGCTGTGTCTCCTGGGCGGCCTCACGTTCTGGCTGCTCGGGTGGTGGATCGACGACTGGATCGTCGCCGAACGCTACCAGCTCCTGGCCCTGGGCGCGGGCTACACCACCGTCGGCCTCTCGACCCTGCTCTTCGCCTTCACGTGCGAGCACGACAACCGGTTCCTGTTCTACCTGACCTGCGCGATCGTCGCGTTCGCCATCGGCGCGGTCCTCTTCCTGAGGCCGTACAGCTTCGTCGAGCTGTTCGAGAGCTGGACAGCCCTCGTGCTCGGTGGGGTGCTGGCCATCGGCGGGATCGTCGTGATCACCGTAAAATAGGCCACGCACCCGACCCGTTCAACGCCGCCCAGCCGAAAGGAGGGGCGGCGTTTTGAATTCCTTGAGAAATACGTCTCTACGCGAAACTTGACTTTATGCATAGTTATATAGCATAGTGATGGCCGTTTGAACCTGGGTTAAGGGAGACCCGAACGATGCAAAAGATGACCGCCCTCCTGCTTCTTGCGGGAGTCGGCCTTGGTGGGGCCGCCTTCTACACCGGGAGGCTGACCGCCCCCGACCCCTCGTACGCGCTGTGGATCTATTCCCAGGCCGCGTACGCTTCCCCCTTGGGCCTCCCTCACTTCCAGCCGGAGGTGGGGACGAAGGAGGAAACCACCCGGGCTGCGCGTGCGTATGCCGCGGCGGACCAGAAGGATCTGAACGTCGTCCTGGTCTGCAAGATGCAGCCGGGACCTCACCAGGAGCTTCTGGACGCCTCTCCGTACATGGCCACCGACGGAGACGAGCGGTCCAGGAACTGCCAGAAGTTCTGAGTTCTTCACCAAACCGTACCGAGGCGCAGCGATCCGGCTGCGCCTTCGCCATTTCTAGACAAGAAAGAAGGTTTTATGCTATCCTCCCCCTACTATGCAGAACGCAACACGCGTTGAGGTCCGACGCGGCAAGAATGAAAGTGCCGCTTCGCTGATCCGCCGTTTCTCCCGCCGCGCGCAGGGACTTAACCTCGTGCGCATGATGAGGAAGCGCCGGTACTATACGCGTCAGAAATCCAAGAATGTGGAGCACGCCCGCGCGCTCGTCTCGCTCGCACGCCGCACCGAGTACAACCAGCTCGTGAAGCTCGGAAAGATCGACCCGGCTGCCCGCCGCACCAAGGGGCGCAAGTAGAAGAAAGCCCCGTAGGGGCTCTTTTACTATCTACAAAGATACTCCTGCTACAATTTCCAGAATGAGCGAAATACCCAATTGCTTCTATCGCATCAGCGTAAAGGCGCTGGTGCTTAATGAAGCACGCGATAAGTTCCTTATCGTAAAAGAGGAGAATGGTAAATGGGAGCTTCCTGGTGGCGGACTTGATTGGTATGCAACGCCACAGGAAGATCTCGCGCGTGAAATACAAGAAGAGATGGGTCTTGAAATGACATGGGTGGCCTCACACCCGTCCTACTTCCTCACGGATATGAGTTACGCTCCTGCAAAGTCGAAAGCAAATGTTCTGTACGAAGCTACACTCGCGTCTCTCGACTTCACTCCTTCTGATGAATGCGTTGAGGTACGGTTTGTAAGCGCGGAGGAAGCGAAAGCACTCGACCTCTTCGGAAATCTTCGAATATTTTGTGACCTCTTTGATCCGGCACAGCACACGCCCTGACCATGAGTACCCTAGACATTCGTAACTTCACTAGATCGAGAGCACCTGCCTTCCCCTTTGCTAAAGCTCTTGAAACTACCCTTCCTGGCTGGGAGATCTCACTCGTGTTTGCCGGAGAGCAACGTGCACAGACACTCAACATCACGCTTCGGAATAAGGAGTATGTCCCGAATGTCTTGTCGTATGAGACCGGAAAGAAATCAGGTGAGATCATCATCTGCCCGTCAGTAGCGCGCAAACAAGCAGCATCGTATGACCTTTCGTATCGAAACATGGTCGGATTTCTTTTTATCCACGGACTACTGCATTTGAAGGGCATGCCGCACGGGGCTACAATGGAGCGACGTGAACGCGAGCTCCTCTCGCACTTTATGAGCATAACTTCATCTCGTGGCACGACGCATCGCGACCGGCATCGATATCGGAACGCATCACACGAAAGTCGTCGTGGTAGAGGAGATTAGCGAACCCTCGGGTACCGGCATTCACATCATCGGCACAGGACTCGCCCAATCAGCGGGTATGCGGCATGGCTATGTCGTTGATGTCGAGGATGTTGCGGCAAGCGTGCGTGCAGCCAAACATCAGGCCGAGCAGATTGCACGTGTTCCCATCAAGAAAGGATTCCTCGCGATTGGAGGAGTATCGCTTGATGAAGCACGTGCATCAGGGACGACCATCATCTCGCGCGCCGATCAGGAGATCACTGGACTCGATGTTGACAAGACGCTCGAGGCAGCACGGGAGGCAGCATCTCCGAATTTCCTCAATCGCAAAGTACTCCACGAGATACCACTCGAGTATCGAGTAGATGGTGCGAAATCTCTCGGTGAACCCTATGGACTCAAGGGAACGCGACTGGAAGCTGATTACCTTTTTGTCACCTGTCTTGAAAGTCACGAGTCGCTCCTTACTCAGGCAGCAGAGATGGCCGACATCGAAGTAATCGATCGTATGGCTTCCCCGCTTGCTGGTTCCTACGTCACTCTCACCAAGGACCAAAAGATGAAAGGCTGTGTGCTCGCCAACATTGGCGCTGAAACGGTCTCCATCGTCGTCTATGACGAGGGAGTCCCTATTTCCGTAAAAGTCTTCCCGGTTGGCTCAACAAACATTACCGACGATCTTGCACTCGGATTCAAGGTTTCTTTGGAGGATGCTGAGCGTCTGAAGATGGGACGACTGGGTGGTTCTATGTATCCGCGTAAACGAGTGGAGGAAGTTATCACGACGCGCTTCCGTCACATGTTTGATTTGATTGATAAGCATTTGAAAGTTATCGGAAGAAAGGGAGCGCTTCCGGCTGGCATCATTATTTCTGGAGGAGGGAGCGGCCAGGGTTCCATTGTCGATATTGCTAAGGGCACCCTGGCACTTCCCTCTCGCATTGCGGATATGAAAGTGACTCCCGAGAGCAAAGTGCGTGACGCGACCTGGGCGGTGGCGTATGGACTTGCACTGTGGGGACTCACGGGAGACACCGAAACACCGAAGAAGCCGCGGTTCACGAGTATGGGCGGATCTTTTACTAACTTTTTGAAGCAATTTTTGCCATAAAGCGCGAAACGAATTGACAAGGTGTCAATATTTGCGTAATTGCTGACCCTGGTATCATGAAGCCACCATATTTGGCGGCTAATATCAACGTATGTCCAAGCGCGTAGAACCTGAAATCGAGACTTTTGCACGCATACGCGTGGTGGGCGTAGGCGGTTCCGGATGCAATGCAGTGAACCACATGGTGAATTCTAAGGTGAAGGGCGTTGAGTTTGTGGCCGTTAACTCTGACGCGCAGGACCTGCACCGCAGTCTCGCCAAGCGCAAAATCCATATCGGCAAGAATCTCACTCGGGGACTCGGCACGGGTATGAACCCAGAACTCGGCAAGCGCGCTGCTGAAGAGACGCGTCAGGAAGTCCAGGAGGCACTCCAGGGTTCCGACATGGTGTTCATCACCTGCGGCATGGGGGGAGGCACGGGTACCGGTGCGGCCCCCGTGGTCGCCCGCATCGCTAAAGAAATCGGTGCACTTACCATCGCAGTAGTCACGCGTCCGTTCTCGTTTGAAGGCGCACAGCGTCGCGAGATTGCCGAGCGCGGTCTTGCAGAACTCAAAAAGGAAGTCGATGCGTTCATCGTCATTCCTAACGACAAGCTGCTCGCAATCGTTGAAGCACAGACAAGCGCCAAGTCTGCATTTGCGATGGCCGATGAAATCCTCCGCCAGGCAGTTGAAGGCGTGTCCGACATTATCACCACGCCCGGAGAGATCAACACCGACTTCAACGACATCAAAACCATCATGGAGGCAGCGGGTCCTGCACTCATGGGTATCGGTATCGCTGAGGGTGATCGTCGCGCACAGGATGCAGCAGCGCAGGCAGTTAATTCTCCACTTCTTGATGTCTCCATTTCAGGTGCTAAGGGTGTCCTCTTTGTGGTCGCCGGTTCAGATGATCTAGGAATCCTCGAGGTGCAAGAGGCTGCCAAAGTCATTGGCGACTCTGTCGACAAGAGCGCGAAGGTTATCTTCGGTATCATGCGCGACGAGAAGCTTAAGAAGGGCCAGATTCGCATCATTGTGATTGCGACTGGCTTCCCTGAATCTGAAGCTGCTGATACCGGCAGCCACACCGGTCTTGAGCGCTCCCTCTTTGCCATGCCGGCAAAGGAGCAGGAGGATACCCGGGGGAAGATTTTCAGTGATGTCATGCGCAGAGCGCCAGCTCCGGTAGAGGAACCGGCTCCGGTTATCGAAGAAGCTCCCCGCGAAGAGCGTCGCCCGGAACCTATCGTCACTGCAAAGCCGCAGCCGCGTGAGGATGCCCCTAAGACGGTTGTACCGCCTTCAGCACAGCGAGAGAGCGATACGGACGAAGATGAGGCCTGGGGCGCAATTCCAAGCTTCCTACGAAGGCATAAGAAATAAGAATGGATCTGAAAACGCCCGCCGATTTCCGGCGGGCGTTTCGGTGTTCCTCGATCACTTCCCTACCGCTCCACAGGACGTGACATGAGCAGGTAGTTGTCCGCGAGCTTCTGAAGCATCGCGAAGCCGAAATGGTGGCGGTAGTAGTCGGGCGAGTCCGTAGTAAGTAGGATGAGTCGTGCTTCCGCTTCGCGCGTAATTGCCTCGATGACCGCCTGAACCAGATTCTTGCCGATTCCTTGCCGTTGGCGCGTAGCGGTGACGTTCACCCAGAAAATCTCAAAGATCCCGTAGTCCATCGGAGCCTGGAGGTACCCGGCGAACCCTAGAAGATCTCCTCCGTCCCGTGCCGCGTAGTACGTTGGTCGAAACGGGACAGACCTGTTGAACATCAACATCAGTTCTGAGATAGCACGCACGCCGTACGCTTGTCCGTAGTTGGCCGCAATGATCGCTGCTGCGGCTGGCACATCGTTCCGTTGTAGCAGCTCGATTTCCATCTCATACCTCACTTCCAGCCGGAGCCTACGCGCACCCTAGCATCATTTACGAATTTGTTATACTGCCTCCACCATGCACGATCTCATCATCATCGGCGGGGGGCCGGCAGGTGTTTCTGCTGGTGTCTACGCAGCCCGCAAGCGTTTGAAGTCAGTCCTTATTGCCGAAGAAATAGGGGGTCAGTCTACCGTATCTGAAGGCGTCGAAAACTGGATTGGAACCATAAAGATACCGGGAGCAGAGATGGCAAAGGCATTTCGAGCGCATTTAGATGCATATAAAGGTGATGTCGTAGAGGTTGTTGAAGGAGATCGTGTTCAGAAGCTCGAGAAAGTTCCTGGAGGGTTTTCGGTTGCAACACGAGACGGTAAATCATTCTCTGCTCGTGCGGTCCTTATCGCCTCCGGTGCTGCCCGCAAGAAACTCCAGGTGCCCGGTGCTGATACATATGAAAATAAGGGAGTAACATACTGCGCATCGTGCGATGGTCCCCTATTTGCTGATCAGGACGTTGCCGTTGTGGGGGGTGGTAATGCTGGCCTTGAAACCACTGCCCAGCTGCTTGCGTACTGTAAGTCGGTAACGCTCATCCACCGACACGACAAGCTCAAGGGTGATGAGATAACCGTTGAGAAGCTCCTCGCCAATCCGAAACTTACCGTCCTCTATAAAACTGAACCGACCGAGGTACTGGGCGAAAAGTTTGTGACCGGATTGAAAACTAAGCATCGTGATACCGGTGAAGAAAAGACCCTTCCCGTCACGGGCGTATTTGTAGAAATAGGTGTGATGCCTAATACCGACTTTGCCGCAGGGGTAGTTGAAATGGATGAGGTGAAGCGCATCAAAGCGGACGCTCGCAATCAACATACGAACGTGGAGGGCATTTGGGCTGCAGGCGACTGTACCGACGAGCTCTACCACCAGAACAACATTGCCGCAGGTGACGCAGTGAAGGCGCTTGAAGATATCTACCAGTGGCTCATGGCCCATTAAGTGCTACAGCCGCCGAGTTGACTCGGCGGCCGTTGCGTCATCCCACATGGGGAAAGGGCATGAAGGTGCCCGGACAGAGCGCTTCGATCCGTTTCTGGTAGGGACCGAACGGGTGGGTCACGAGAACCCGAAGCGCCTGACCGTGGAGCCGTTCTAGCTCCTCGTCGGTGAAGAGGAACCGGTGCGTGATGACGATCACCACCAACGCTCCGTACTGACGAGCCAACTCGATCCCGTCGATGAGGTAGGAGTTGGCCGAAACCATCCGGTCGACGAAGACCGTGTGCATGCCCGCGACGTCAGTCAGACGAACGGGCACGAGATGGTTTCCCTCACGCCGCCACCCCGGCGTCCGAAACCACTTGCGCCAGAAGACTGCAGGCACATCGAACGGTTGGACGATGCGTTCGATGTCTGAATAGTGGTCCTCTGCATTTGTGTCCGAGGAACAGATCGCCCGCGCGAGCCGGTAGCTCGCAGCCATACTGTCGAGTGCTTGGTACATGGTATTCCCCCACAATGGTGAACCAACCTGAGGGAACCATACCGCGCAGATACGGTAATAGCAAAACCGCCCGAACGGGCGGTCGTGCATACTCGGAAATGTCGAGTGAGGTTATGCAACCTCTTCCTCGCCAGTCTCCTCTGCGGGCATTTCGGGAGCGACCTCGGTCGTCTCCTCTTCAGGCATGGGACCAACAGTCTCCTGCTCGTCACCCATGACTGGATCATTCTGCATATCGTCCATAAACATTGTTTGGAGAACGGCATATTCTTCGCCTGAGCAAAAAATAAAGCCGTCCAATTACATTATTGGCTGGCAATCGACCTACCCCAAAAGTGTATCGTTCCGGTTATGGAAAAGCAATGAAGTCTTCACCTACCCCTTCTCCACCATATCCCATATGAGGGCTGCAACGTTCCGTGGCTTCCCCTCGAACGGCAAATGATGATTATCAAAGAACGGCATGGAATTACACTCGATGATGCCGCACCGCTCCTGATCCTTCCAGGAGCGGGTAATGTCACCGATGATGAAATCAATACCGACGATAGGTGCCTGGAGGACCCGAGCCACCTCCTCGAAGAGTTCCCTAGTATCTGGGTGTACATCGTCGGAGACATCCGCGGTCGTACCCCCTACGCTCCAATTGATTTTCTGATGGAGGGTCACGCGCTGGCCGTTTTCAGGAATACTTGTTGGAGTTAGTTTCTGCCAAGCGAGTTCCTTTTCTGCTGCGCGGTCGATGTGCATCGTATGGAAGTAGGGGCCCTGGCGTGCAGGATGACGGTTCGCGTCTTCGACGAGTTCCGTAATGGTATGGACCCCATCGCCGATCACGTGGGGCTGATCGCGACGGAGCGTCGCAGCAAGCTTTCCATCCACTACGGTCGCGCGGTACACGGGACCGGTAAGTTCTTCTTCGATGACTGCTGCGGGGCAGATTTGCGTGGCGACCATAAACGCTCGCTTGAGTTCATCGAGGGTATCGATGTGAAGAAGGGTATGGCGTGAACCGGAACCTGAGTACGGCTTCACAATGACTGGAGGAGTGAGTTTTTGGTACAGACGTTTTGCTTCCCACCAGTTCTTGGCCGACCCGCCTTGGGCGATAGGAAGATTGAGCTTTCGGAAGCGTTTCTTTAACTCTGCTTTGTCGTCAAGCCACGGTGCACGTTCAAGGGTCCGTGGCGGAAGCGGGATACCTTCGTATGCAACCTTTCGCCCGCTCGGATACGTTGCGACGAAAAGATTGCGGGGCAGATTAAAGAGACGGAACTCGTAGACCCTGATATTGCGCACATCAGCTTCCTGCCAAAGCATGAGCGCCAGAAGTTGTGTTCCCTCGTCAGGACGCTCGATACGTTTCGCCCACCCGAGTCGCATAAGGAACTCAAAAATGTGTGGAGTGATCCTGCGCTCTACGGAATCGAACGCTCTCCCGAACCAACGACCGACGAAGCCAGGATCGAAGAGCTTCCGCATCGAGTCATCGAGGAGGATGGTGTAGTACGTCATCCGGTGAAATACCGGATCGCTTCCGCATTCTTCGCAGACCCGAGCCTTTGGAATCGGCATGCTACCCCTGCCAGCCACTTGTGGCGAGATCTACCCTATCGCCCCTGAATGCGACACCTTCCTGTATAAGGAGGCGCTTTTTTGTTGCTATGCCCTTACCGAAAGCATAGCCGGTGAGTGCACCGTTTGAAGCAACGACACGATGACAGGGCACCTTACTCCGACTGGGATTACGCCGCATGGCGTTACCGACTGCGCGTGCTGCTCCGGGTCGTCCGGCAAGTGCTGCAAGTTTTCCGTATGTGGTTACCTTCCCTTTGGGAATCTTGCCGGCGAGCAGATAGATACGTGAAGTGAAATCAGACCCATTCATGATGATATTGTATCGGGGATTCGATATACGTTCAAAGTGACGCAATCGTTCACATAGAATCGAGCAGGGTCGATTATCGCTACTGCGTTACTACGCAGTAGCGAGACGGAAGTTGTGAGGGTTAGCCGACGAGCGGAGTGAAGTACGCGCCGAGGTAGTAGGGCCAGATAATAATCGCCAAGACCCCTTCCCAGAACGTGAGTTTAAGAAACCCAATGGTGAATAGCCATGCTGCAATCCATGCGCCACCAGAAAGCGTATGGTGCTCGATCTTTATTTTTTCCATGCTGAAAGTATAGCAAGGCAATGGCGGAGAGGGTGGGATTCGAACCCACGGTACCCTTTCGAGCACGCCGCATTTCGAGTGCGGTGCCTTCGACCACTCAGCCACCTCTCCGTGATAGAACGTTCGCTATCCTAGCATTTTTAGACCCTTGAGACCACGATACCAAAGCACTGCACCTGACAGCGACATGCCGACAAAAAAGAAGAGCGTACCGATAATCCAGTGAACTGATTGGTCTGCGTAGGCGAGCACTGACAACCCTACAAGAAACGGGACTGCTGAAACAACGTGAGTCCAGAATATCCAATCATGAGGGACTCTGCCCCCAGACTGCACACGTCCTTCCATTGAGCCGACAGTGACGAGTGCAAAAACCCACGCGGCGAAATAGTGGGCAAGAACGAGCGTTACAGCTAGGCACAGCCAGGATATAAGGCCAAGTATGCTCAGAAAGACGTACCGAGAGCGGGTGTACCTCATCACGTGGGCTTAGTATACTCTCGCCAGGACCCCCAGCTGAAGGATTGGTCGGTATGATCTTCATTAAATTCGTCACCGCCGTGGCCGCACTTCTGCTGGTCTGGCGCCTCTTCGCACTCTGGCATGCAGGCCGGGAGCTCAAGCGGTGTCCCCGCTACTCCTTTTTCCTTGCCTATCACCGCCGGGTGCTCTGGCAAGTCGTGGGACTGACCCTGGGTGCAGTCGCCCTGATCGAGATCGCCATCCAGGTGAGCGCGGACCCGTCCGTCGTGAATGGGTGGCTCCTCGCCTTCCATCTCTCGTTCGTCGGCCTACTGGTCATGGTCTTCTTCGCCGTGCTGCTGCGCTTCAACGGGCTCCGGAGCCCGGCGTGGCACGGGCGCTTCGCCTACTCGTTCCTGGCGCTCTACGGTGTCGTGATCGCGTCGGGACTGCCGCTCCTCTATCAGCTCCACTGAGCGGGAGACTGCCCGGTGACGGATACGGACCACCAGCCCTGCTGGTGGTCTTCCGTTTCTCCTCCCCATCCTCTATTGTGGCAGAGGGCCGAATATGGCTGGGAGGTTGAAATGCAGGACGACCTGGTACTTCGAGTAACGTTCGCGGTGTCGGTGGCGACTGTGTGGGTGGCTCAGAGCCTAATTCGGAGCGCCTACACCACCACGCACCGAGTCGAGCGCAGTGTAAAAGATCGCACGACGTTCGTGCTCCTGGTGTGGGTCGCGAGCATTAGTGCGTACGCGATCGGATTCAACGGATACGGCGTTCCACTCCCCCTCTGGGTGCGGTGGATCGGCATCGGCGCGATGCTTGCGTGCATCCCGCTATCCCTGTGGATCCACCACGCACTCGGCGTGTTCTTTTCGCCGAAACTGCAGGTCGTCGCCGGACATGAGCTGGTGCAAACCGGTCCGTACCGACTGGTTCGTCATCCCATGTACGCGACGCTCTTCATCTGCATGCTCGGCACAAGCCTGGCATCTGCAGACCTCGTCATCGGGGGTGCTTCCCTCGCTGGCATCATCGCGATGCTCGTCAGGCTTCAGAAGGAGGAGCGGATGCTCGAGAATACGTTCGGTGAAGCATACCGGACGTATCAGAGGACGACGGGTGCAATCATCCCGCGCTTGGGGTAAGGACTATTGGGGTCCTGCCACGCGCGGGATTCCCTTTTGTCCAAGTACAATGAGACTATGGAACCCTGGCTGCACATCACCTTTTTGATGCTGGTCTGCACTGCGACGTTCGGGTTTTTCTTCATGGGGATGCACCGCAGAGGAGTGACCTATGGACGGCACTTTCTGTGGACCACTGCGTATTTCTTTTCGGTGGCCCTTTTCGTGGCGATACTCTACCGGGAACGACTCGGTACTCTGCTACAGGGAGATTTTCTTATACCCCTTAGTGTATTTATAGGAGGAATGACGGTACTGGGCGCACTACACGTACTTACGCCACGGATTCTTGCACGACCTACTTCGTATCTGGCGCAGTACCCTGATCGGTACTATCTCGATATCGACTGGAAACGTTTTGTCTCTAAATCGATGGATATCCTTGCGCAGCAAGTGATTATTATTTTGCTCGTTCTGTTGCTTAGCGAATCTGGGCGATCCATGGGAGAGGTGATCCCCGTATTTATGCTCCTCTTCTTCCTTTTGCACATTCCACTAATCGTGAGTGAGCGCGGGACGTGGCCTTCAGTACTTTTTGCTGCCATCGTATTCGTCTTTTCCATTACCTTCCCGGTATTGATACTCATGGTGCCGTATGGATTTGTATACACCTATCTCCTCCATTGGACGTTCTATATCGTTACCGCACTATCATTCTGGATATGGTATGCGAGTCATACGCGCTCATACAGATAAAGAAAAGTCGTCCAGTGTGCCGCAATGGCTCCTGGACGACTTCTCACTCGTCATTGGTCGGCTTATACGTGCTAGGCGATGCCGAGTTCCGGATGCCTCAGGTGTGCGGCCTCCTCATGCATGACCTCGAACTCCTCGACCTTGACGTCGTAGAGCGAGCCCAGGAGTGAGAAGACGGCGCGCATGCGGCGATTGCCATCGCCTCCGCCTCCACTGAAGTCGGTACAGTCACCACACAAGTAGACGCTGGAGGCGGCCCAGGCTTCGAAGTAGCAGTAGTGCTCCCGACGGCGATCGGGGTTGTGTTGGACGTTGAAGATGCGCAGACGCTTGAGGCATTCCTTGCTCGGGTCGGCTGTGAGTGCCCACCGCAGATGTGCGATCATCGCATCAACTGATTGAGCGGTGCTGTGCGTCAGAAACGCACAGTTGTCCCCGAAACGACTGTCGGATAGATCGAGACCGAAGGGGTGGGCCCTCATCGGCCTACGTTCTCCAATGAATCCGACAACATCGTTGTGCGTGCCGTTCTTCGAGTTCATGAGTTCGAAGAGGCCCGAAACCTGGTCGGTTTCAACAAACGTAAGGCTTCGCATGTGATGCTCCCGTGCGAGTGAGATGGATGGTTCGAAAACCTGAGATTACAATAACACTATAGTATACAAAAGTCAATTGTGACCCCACGGGGAATCGAACCCCGATTTCCTGCGTGAAAGGCGGGCGTCCTAACCGTTAGACGATGGGGCCTTTCCATAGCCCATAGGGGCTATGACGGTACACGATATCATTTGACGCCCTAGAATCCCAGTGCTTCGCGCGAGATCGCTCCTTCGCGTAAGACATACGGGATACCCTCTTTGAACATGACGACGGTGGAGCCTATTTCACCTGCGCGTTCACCTGCGTCAATAACAAGATCAATATGTTCTACTTGCGGACCGAACTGTTCGATGATGAGCTCTGGAGTTGCGGGAGTAAGGAGTCCTGCCCGATTCGCAGATGTTGCGGTAATCGGGCGACCAAAGGTTTTGGCAAGACCACGCGCAAATGAATCATTGGGTACTCGAATCCCGATCTGACCGTTCAGCATCAACTCTTCTGGGATATGTGACTTACCGGTAAGCACCAGAGTAAGCGCACCTGGTAGGTGTGATTCAACCAGCGTACGCGCTTCCGGATGGAGTTCGGCATGCGTTTCGATATCCGATACGTCGGGTACCACAATAGAGATTGGTTTCTTACGTTCTCTTCCCTTCAACCCACGTAGGCGTTCAAGCGCAAGACGGTTTTGTGCGTCTACTGCCAGTCCATAGAGTGTGTCGGTGGGATACAGCACGATGCCGCCACGCGAAAGAATCTCGACGGAGCGTTTGAGTGCTCCGTCCTGATTTTTGTCGGTGAGGCGGATGATTTCCATATATTGAATACTAGAGCAAGTCGAGGTATTGTGCGACGTACGGACGATTAGCTCAGTTGGTAGAGCATTCCCTTGACGTGGGAAGGGTCAGAGGTTCGAGTCCTCTATCGTCCACTCGGTGCATAACTCCATTCAGGGAGTACAGAGGTGATAGCCTAAATCATCAGGAAGGAGTATGCGAGATGTCTTGGCACATCCCGGCTATTGGCGGATGTTTGGTTGTGGTTGCCCTTCTGCTTGGCTACCACAAGCTCTTCCCGCCAACGCGGCGATAACCCGTGCTTGCGCCGTCCTCTGGACGGCGTTCGCATTACTCGCACTCCGCTACTGGATGCGCTATAACGAACACATGGATCGCACCATTATTCTGTATCACGCCAATTGCGCCGACGGCTTCAGCGGTGCATACGCTGCGTGGAAGAAGTTTGGAGACACCGCTGAATATATTGGGCTCTCTCATGGTAAGACGGCTCCAGAGAATCTTGCTGGTGCAACACTCTACTTCGTCGATTTCT
This sequence comes from uncultured Candidatus Saccharibacteria bacterium, assembly GCA_964446735.1. Lineage (GTDB taxonomy): Bacteria > Patescibacteriota > Minisyncoccia > Phycocordibacterales > Phycocordibacteraceae > C7867-001. The sequence goes on from CAYUQB010000001.1 coordinate 239,526, forward strand.
GCTACCCGCAGCCCATCATGGATGAACTTGTTGCGGCTGCAAAACACGTAGTCGTCCTCGATCATCACCTTGGCATGAAGGAAGTGGTCGAGCGTATGCCCGAGTATGTATTCGATGAGAACCGTTCAGGCGCTACGATCGCATGGACCTACTTCCACCCGAAGACTCCGATACCAACGTTCCTCACATATGTGGAGGATGACGATCTCTTCCGCTTCGCATTGCCTGAGACAAAAGCGGTGCTCGCATACATCTCAGTCCTCCCCTTTTCGTTTGAGACATGGGACACCTATGTAGCAACACTCGAGAACGAGACGGAACGTGAAGTATTTCTTTCATCAGCTCGCTCGTATCGAGAATACTTCGATCTGTTGGCGGAACATGCGGTACGCCGCGCCAAGCTCGTTATGTTTGAGGGACATGAATGTCTTTTCGCGAACGCGCATCCCTTCATGCCGATGCAATCGACGGTCGGCAACCTACTCGTCCAGCAGCTTCCACCTATAGGTATCGTCGCCAGTGCACATCCAGAGGGCATGGGCGTTTCTCTGCGAAGCGATGGGAGCATAGACGTTGCAGAGATTGCCCGAAAATATGGAGGAAACGGTCACCCACGCGCGGCAGGATTCCAACTTACCTGGGGAGCGTCACTTCCGTGGAGTATCGTTGAAAAAGATGAAACTGCTGGCAATAGAAACTAGCTGCGACGAAACAGCAATCGCCATCATTGAGGGTAGTGGTGATGAAAGAAATGCACACTTTAAAATACTGGGGAACGCCCTTCTCTCACAGATAGATATTCATCGAGAATACGGCGGGGTGTTTCCGGCACTCGCTAAACGGGAACACGCTAGGAATCTGGTTCCGCTACTTGAGGCCGCACTGGCAGAAGCAGAACTCCTCCATGAGAGTACCCAGTCATTTCCAGAAGAACTTCGTACGCGCATACGTACACTGCTTGAACGCGAGCCAGAGCTTGATGCAGCATTCTTTGCTGCGCTTTCTGAGATGGAACGGCCAGAACTGGATGCAATTGCAGTCACCGCAGGCCCCGGACTTGAACCGGCACTCTGGGTAGGTATCAATTTCGCCAAAGCGCTTTCATTGGTTTGGAATATTCCGGTTGTGTCGGTTAATCACATGGAAGGTCATACCCTTTCTGCTCTCGCACGCAGCGAGGGAGACGAGCTGGTTATAGAAGGATACGAGCTTCCCATACTCGCGCTCCTTATATCAGGCGGGCACACGGAGCTGGTTCTTATGAAAGAGTGGCTCTCCTATGAGCTCATCGGACAAACGCGTGATGACGCCGTAGGTGAAGCGTTTGATAAAGTTGCGCGCATGCTGGATCTCCCCTATCCGGGTGGTCCTGAAATATCGAAGCTCGCTGAACGTGATCGGGAGGATTCCGCAACCAATCCCTTTTCACTTCCACGGCCGATGATTGCTGACGCAACCTGCGACTTTTCGTTCAGTGGCCTCAAGACCGCGGTCCTCTACCTACTAAAGGAACGAAAGAACCTCTCCGAAGCTGAGAAAGAACAGTTGGCGCGAGAATTTGAGGATGCCGTTACGGACGTACTTTGGGCGAAGACGTCACGTGCCCTCGAGCGCACCGGAGCCCGCACCCTCGTGCTTGGCGGTGGAGTTTCCGCAAACACTCACATCAAGCGGGTGTTCAATGAGAAGATCCAGGATCATCCGGTAGCACTTCGTATTCCGGAGGGAGAACTCACGACTGATAACGCAGTGATGATTGGAATTGCCGGTTATTACCGCGCACTTCGAAAGGAATTCGCTGACCTGGAATCGCTTCGGGCAGACGGAAACCGTACACTCGCATAACAAGGATCCGCGCCGGAGCGCGGATCAGGTCGAATGAACTTATTCAGACTGTACGAGGAACACACGGTCCCTTTTCTTGAGTACGTTCTCGCGTCCTGCCAGATCGGCCGCGTGCCATTCTTTCTCCGGTGGATCGATGCTGTGCTGCAGGACGATGCTGTATCCATGAAATGGAAACAGGTTCCTTCGCTTGGCTGCGAGCAGCGGTCGTCTGTCGTAGAACCGCTTACGCCGTTCAATGAGTTCTAGAATGCGCGGCAAATGAATGTCTTCCATGCATTCGATGCGCTTCGGGTATCGATCGTGACGTACTCGATCGATAAGCTCTTCGGGTGTCATCATGTTTACCATGTCCACCGCGAGGAGCGACACTGGCGGAATCGCGAGGTACGCAAGTCGCCGTGTGAATAGCATTAGCTGCAGACTGTCCTCGATCGCAAGATCCTCGCGCGTGACGAATAGCTCATAGGGCGTCGTAGCCGGGAGTCGCGGGAGGGTGACTTCCGGCCCCGCGAGGTAGAGAGCGGCACTGCCAGAGGTCTGAGTACCCATTGCATTTCCCTTCGCACTAAAAACTTGAACGGTGGCCTATTATGCCACACTCGCATGAAGAATCTGGAAACCGGGCAAGCAACTACAACACATTTCTGCTATAGTGCCTGAATAATGAACGATAAGTTCAAGCAGCCCTATGACTTCGCGGCTACCGAGCCGCGTATTTATGAAGCCTGGGAACAGAGCGGGTATTTCAACCCGGATAACCTCCCTGGGGACCGACCTGAATCATTCACAGTTACCCTTCCTCCGCCGAATGTAACGGGTGTGCTCCACCTCGGGCACGCATACGAAGACTCGCTCCAGGACACGGTGGTCCGCTACCAACGTATGCGCGGAAAGAAAACCCTTTGGGTTCCTGGGACGGACTCTGCAGCAATTGCGACCCAGTCACGAGTCGAGAAGAACATTCAGAGAGATGAGGGAAAGAGCCGTCACGACTTGGGACGCGATGAACTCGTGGCTCGGGTGAAGGAATTCGCTCGGGCAAGCGAGAGCACGATTCTCTCGCAAGTACGACGTATGGGAGCCTCACTTGACTGGTCACGCTACGCATACACGCTCGATGAGGAGCGCACGAATGCCGTGAAGACCGCATTCATTCGTATGTATGAAGCTGGTCTTATTTATCGAGGCAATCGTATCGTGAACTGGGATCCAAAGGGACAAACAACCATTTCGGATGATGAAATTGTGCACGAGGAGCGGCAGGCGAAACTCTATACCTTCCGCTACAGCAAAGACTTCCCCATCTCCGTTGCCACCACGCGTCTTGAGACAAAAGTTGGTGACGTTGCCGTTGCCGTGCATCCTGACGATCCTCGCTACAAGGAATTCATCGGCAAAGAATACGATGCGGTGTTCGTAGATGTACCCATCCACATACAAGTGGTCGCTGATAAAGAAGTGGATCCCGAGTTCGGTACAGGAGCACTCGGGGTAACACCCGCGCATAGCATGATCGACTGGGAGATTGCCGAGCGACACAACCTCCCGAAAGATAAAATCGTAATCAACACCTACGCAAAGATGAGCGTCGAGGGCTCGCTCGCAGGTCTGAAAGCAACAGATGCCCGCGAAGCCGTAGCCGCGTGGCTCCGTTCCGAGGGTCTTATGGAGAAGGAGGAAGATATCTCACAAAATGTTGCGACTGCAGAGCGTACGGGAGGCATTATTGAGCCGTTGCCTCTGCTCCAGTGGTTCGTTGCGGTAGAAAAACCATTTGTTCTTCCTCACTCTGAAATAACGGGTATTGAGTCTGGCGCAACAGTCACTCTGAAACACATCATGCGTGCTGCAGTTGAACGTGGCGATGTCTCTATGCCCCAGGAGAATTTCCGTAAGACCTATATGCACTGGATTGAGAACCTCCATGATTGGTGTATCAGCCGCCAGATCTGGTTTGGTCATCGCATTCCAGTTTGGTACCGAGGGAACGAGATCCACTGCGGCGAGAGCGCTCCGGAAGGTGACGGATGGGAGCAGGACCCAGACGTACTTGATACATGGTTCTCTTCTGCACTCTGGACGTTCTCCACGCTTGGCTGGCCAAGAAAGTCAGAAGACCTCGCATCGTTCCATCCCACATCCTTCATGTCACCTGCGTATGAGATTCTCTCGCTCTGGGTCTCGCGCATGATTCTTATGAGCGGCTTCCATCTTGGTCAGGTTCCCTTCCGCACCGTCATGATTCACGGTCTCGTGCGTGACAAGAAGGGACAGAAGTTTAGTAAGTCGCTTGGCAATGGAGCTGACCCACTCGAGATGATAGATAAGTACGGTACCGATGCGCTTCGTATGGGTCTGTTAGTCGGTACCGCTATTGGAAACGATATCCGCTTCGACGAGGACAAAGTGAAGGGCTATAAGCACTTTGCGAACAAGCTCTGGAACATTACGCGCTTCGTGCTCGAAAACACGGAAGGTGCAGATCCCCATGCAACGCTCACCGACGCAGACCAAGCGCTCAGAGCTGAGCTTGATGCATTGGCGAAAGACGTGACGACGGATCTCGATGCATACCGCATTTACCTTGCTGCGGAAAAGCTCTACCACTACGCATGGGATCGACTTGCGGCAGAAATTCTCGAGGAGTCAAAGTCGATCTTCCAAGGAGCGGATGCAGCTGCTATTGCTTCGCGCCACGCACTCCTCTTGTCTCTTCTTTCAGATACCGTAAAGCTCCTCCACCCATTCATGCCGTTTGTCACCGAAGAGATTTATCAGTCTCTTCCCACGAAATCGACTGACCTTCTTATGGTAGAGGCCTGGCCTGTTGCATAGGCTAGAATATGCTTATGGATGTCTCCTTGAGCACGCTTGGGTATGCCTTCTTAGGCGGTATCCTTCCGGCACTCATCTGGCTCTATTTCCTCCTCAAGGAAGACACGCGGTGTCCTGAACCCCGGCACATGATCATCATTGCGCTGGTGGCAGGTATGATCGGCGTTCCGTTGGTGCTTCCGCTTGAACACCTCGCGGTAACAACACTTCCTCATGTCGATCCTCCTCCAGGGGGGTACGTGATTCTTGCCTGGGCAGCTATCGAAGAGGCGACGAAGTATGTACTTGCCGTGATGCTGGTGCTCTGGCGACGGTGGGTGAACGAGTCAGTTGACCTGGTGATCTACATGATCACGGTCGCGCTCGGCTTTGCTGCCATTGAAAATATGCTTTTCCTTATCCAGCCACTTGCACAAGGTGAACTTGCCGCTGGTATCGCAACGCAGAATCTGCGCTTTGTAGGATCAACGCTCGTGCATGTGGTCTCTTCGGCAGCAATCGGATTTGCGATGGCGTTTTCACTCAAGTTTAATCGAAAGGTGCGTACCGTCGCTGCAGCGGTCGGACTTATCCTTGCCATCGCATTGCACGCCATTTTCAACTTCCTTATAATTTCACAAGACGGATCCAGCACGCTCTCCGCATTCTTTATCGTGTGGACCGGTGCCGTCGTATTCCTCGCCTTGTTTGAACTCCTGAAATACATCCGCTATCGCCGATTACCAAAAAATACTTGCTAGCCTATGCCCCCTAAGAAACGCTCATTCTTCGATCGACTCGCCGGCGCACTTCCTGCTGACGACTACGATGCATTTGAAGACGATGTGCCCATGACGCAGTCACCGGTTCGTCGCCCATCGCCCGGTGCGACCCCGTCCTCTGTTCCCGCTCCGGCGACACCTGCGTACGAACATCATGAAGAAGAGCCTGCTGGCCAGCTTCCGGTGGATGTGTACCAAACTCCTAACGAGATTGTCATCCGTGCCTTTATTGCCGGAGTACGTCCGGATGAAATGAATGTTTCCATCAGTCGCGATATGGTGGAAATCGAAGGATCACGCGAGGAACGCGAACACATTGCAAGTCCCGACTACTTCAGTCAGGAACTCTTCTGGGGCTCATTTTCTCGCACCATTCTCCTTCCCCAGGAAATAGACGTCGACACGGCAACCGCAGGAGCTAAAGACGGTCTTCTTACCATCGTGCTACCGAAACTTGATAAGACACGTCAGACGAAGCTTCGAGTGAAGGCTGGTTAAAGATTAACGAATCTCCTCAACGCGTGGGGGTGGGACCGCCACCGTCTCAACCGTGAAATAAATACGACCGATGACTTGCCGGTTCGCTGCTTGGATGGTGACCCGCCACTTCCCCGCTTCTGGATTACTTGCGAGCGAATATCCACGATACCCAGCATCACGTCCACCGGATATCGGAAATGCAATCCGGTTGTAGGTAACCCATCTCGTATTTCGCTCGTCATATCGCTCCCATATATGGGTGACTGAGGTCCCAAACTGAATCGGTGCGGATACGGAGCTGAATGCGTAGAGCGGTGCACCGGGGGTGTGGTGAATCACCTGCGGCCGGATATCCCACCACGGGCGCACGGGCTCTGATGTGAGGTGATACTGACCGTTTCGATGCTCAACTGAGTGATAGATACCGGCATGCGGAAGGGTGAGCGGAATGGGTGGAATGAGGCCGGTAAAGTAACAAATATTCATGGCAAGCACGATACCCGCCGTGCCCATTACCACATACCGCAGACTGCGAGTGAATCCAGGGCGATGAATGCGCGCAAGGAGCAGCAAGAACAGTGCGAATGCGAATAGACTCACTACCGTCGAGGTGAGAAATACTACGGGCCCCAGTTCACCAAACACGAGCGGTACGGCAAAGATGGCATAGGCATAGAGGGCAAAAAAGAAGAGTGTTGCCTGAAATGCCAGATGCTTGTGATAGGTACGGAAGTATTCATTACCGATAAACACGAGGGCCAGGATGAGGAGGAACGGCCAGGACACGAGCACGGTCGAGCTTTTGGTATAGAAGATGAGGCACCCGGAGAGAAGACTACCAATCGCATACTGCGCCCCAAGGGGAAACACGACCGCGAGCGTGCGGCGCCACATGACCACATGAGTGCGCGCACCCGAGAAATAATGACTTCCGAGTGTGAAGGCACCCGCAAGGAAGAGGTAGCCGAGGAATGCAATATTTACCACCGCTACCGGCAGGAGCGTGAATGCGAACAGATCCGTAACGAATCCGAATACGAAGACGACTGCACCCAGGTGCCGCTCGTTACGCTCTGCCCACTTGAGGAGGCGTGTAAGGGAGTTCATGCGGGTGCTTGGGCCCGGGCTCGAACCGGGGACATCTTCCTCTTCAGGGAAGCGCTCTACCAACTGAGCTACCCAAGCGTTTCGGCATAATAGCGCAAAATCCCGCCTCTTTCAAAGCGGGATTTTGCCTTTTAAACCTAAGCACTACTGTCCGTACAACTCTTTGAGCTCCCTGAGCTGTTCAGCCGATGGAAGCCCGAAGATTCCCGTGGGCGCAGCCTCAGCTCCGCCGGTAAGCGCTTCGATGACTGGTCCGATGTATGCACTGAGGAAGATGAGCGGGAGGCCAAGCAAGATCAACCAAATGATGATCTTGGCGATAAAGGCAATGAGCGCATTACGCTCCATGCGCTTCAGGATCTTATTCGTTTCTGTTGCGACCTCAAGATTCTGCTTGAGCAGATCCTCGAGGTGTCCGTACGACATGCCACCCGGTCCGGTTGGTTCACTCATAGGTATGTTCTTCAGTTTTCTCGTTCTGCACGCTCGAGATCGCGTTGATATTGTTCGAGCTTACGCTTCTTTTCTGCTACATCGCGCGTCAATTCTTCAACCTTGCGCTTGCTTGTCTCAAGTTCGCGCTCGCGTGCTCGAACTTCATCCGTGTACCAGCTTATCTCGCGCTTGAGTTGGCCCGTATCCATGCTTACTTTGAGAGCACCGTGCACGTACCCGCTTCCCCATTACAGAGCATGCCACCACAGTGTTTGCATTCCATCTGCATGATTGAGTACTTACCGCTGCCGGCAAGTGCGATGCCAAACGATACGAGCGCAAGCACGAAGTCGAGTCCAAGCCCACGGCCGAATCCTACGAGAAGAGTCGCGACGAGCATCTCGATACCGAAGATAAAGCCGAACAAACGAGTGGCGATACCCAGAATGAGCGCAAGACCACCGATTACCTCAAGCCACGCAATGAAGTAGACGACTGCCGGTGCGATACCGAAGTGTCCGAGCATGGCGATAGCGCCCTGCATGTTGGCTACCTTCATCCAGCCATGCGTAAGGAAGATGGTCCCGGCAGCAACTCGGATCAAGAGAAGACCGAATGCTGGTGTATAGAAATACCGACTGGTCTGGTTCACGATTTTCTTCATAGGTTCAGCTAGTTGATTATGAGTTCAGTATATCAGCACGAAACCGCGCAGTGGGCGCGGTTTCGTGCTAGTCTTCCCATGTTTAGCCCCTGTAGTTCAATGGATAGAACACCTCACTCCTAACGAGGTAATGTAGGTTCGACTCCTACCGGGGGCACTACGCTACGCTTCTGGAGCGCCTCCAAGCCCGAGGGCCTCGTCGATGCGCCTCTTATCAAAGCCGACGATCAGGTCGTCTCCAATGAGAATGACGGGCACTCCCATCTGGCCGCTCTTCTCAATCATTTCCTGGCGCTTTTCCTGATCCGCCGCCACGTTGTATTCCGTGTACTGGATATTGTTTGCCTTGAAAAGCTCTTTGCTCATCTGGCAAAAATGACAGGTCGGGGTCGTATAAATAGTGACAGGCTTCTGGTCCATAGATCTTGATTACTGGTAGGAGGATTGTATCACAAGGGCTCTGTGGATAACCTAGTAGAGCTCCGGGTTCTTAAAGGGAATCAGCGCTAGAAGCGCTGCCTCAACGTAATAACTGGTTCGGGTTATGAGATCCCCGGTCAAAATACCTACCGAACCGTTCGATTGTTTAGAATTGGTGCGCCCAAACACAATATCGTCTGCTTCTCCCAGCTCTTTTCCTTGTCGGACCAATTCCACAATTGCGTGCGGTAGGAAGAAGGTGGATGTACGTGCCTTACCGAATCTTCCCTCTCTCCCTTCAATAACCGCCCAGGCAAACACCTCCATTTCCCCTTCCTTTTCTTCAAGGCCACCTTCAAACGCGACCCAGAAATCTGCGTCGGGCTCTGCTTCTCGTGCTGCTCGAACCCGATTCATAGCTCCAGTAAACGTTTCCGCATCAGTACTCGGTTGGTCAGCAACCCCTGAAGGAACTGATACTCCTATGCACTCGAATGTCTCATCGGGAAATACGCGTTCAAATGCCGTGCGAGCGGCATCGATCTTTACGATATTCTTTGATGCGATAACGATGTGCTTCATGTGCGGAATACGGGAATCGAACCCGTGCCCCAACCTTGGGAAGGTCGTATTCTGCCACTAAACTAATTCCGCTAGAGCCCGAATCTACCGAGAAAGGCGCGCCACCACGGGAGCTTCGGAGTGGTCGTCGCCTCTTTCGGAGGTACGACGATGATAACCCCTTCCCCGGGCTTGGCAACGCCATACGTCTGGCGGAGACTCGCTTCCTGGCCACGTTCCGTCGAGAGCTCGGCGATACTCTGCTTCAGCACCTCTTTACGCTCGTTGAGGCTGGCAAGTTCGGCCTTCGTATCTCTCACGGCATGACGGGCAATCTCTTCCTTGCGTACGATTCCGAAGAAAAGCCACAGGAGCCACAGGACGAGCAGGGCCAGGAGACCCGCTACGACATATTCTCCGATATTCCGCTGACGCCTGCGACGGGGCATGGCGAGAGTATAGCAAGCTAGCGCTCGCTATCCTGCACCATCTTCATAAAGACCTCCTGTGGAATCTCCATCGACGCATGTTCACCACGACGTTTCTTTCCCTTCTTCTGCTTTTCTAGAAGTTTCTTTTTGCGGGTGATATCCCCGCCATACAGATACCCGGTGACATCCTTACGCAACGCAGAAATGGAACGCGACGCAAGAATGCGTCCGAGCGCATGCGCCTGAATCTTCACTACGAACATCTGACGAGGAAGGATCCCGTGGAGTTTCTCAACCATCCGTTCGCCCTCCTCCTGCACCCGACGACGAGAGACCACGCGCGCAAACGCCGGAACCGGTTCTTCTGCAACGAAAATCTCGAGCTTCACCACATCGGCGACGCGGTTTTCGAGAAACTCATACGAGAGTGAAGCGTATCCAGAAGAAATGTTCTTCACCTTATCAAAGAAGCCTCGCATAAGTTCCCGGAGCGGCATCTCAACGGTAAGTTCAATGCGCCCATCGAGATGCGTCTCAGTTGCACGCACCGCACCTTCATGATCATGAAATGCTTGGAGAAGTCCCGAGAGCGATTCAGGAGGGGTCATGAGTATGACCGTTACCCAGGGCTCTTCGATCGTGGCGATATCGCCGAACGCAGGAAACTTCGATGCGGTGTAAATGGTTTCTCGCTTCCCTTTCGTATCAGTGACGATATACGCAATGGTGGGAATGGTAACGATAAGCGTAAGATCGAATTCACGTTTCAGACGCTCGGTAATGATCTCAAGATGAAGCATGCCGAGGAATCCGCAGCGGAATCCACGCCCGAGTACTCCCGATGATTCTTCTTCGAATGAGAGAGAAGAGTCTGAGAGACGAAGACGCTCAAGCGCCTGCCGGAGCTCCGTGAGATCATCCTGACTTTCGGGGTACACCGACGCCCATACGACTGGTCGCGGCCGCTCAAAGTCAGAGAGCGGTGGTAGCTTCGGACGATCTGCCCCGACGGTATCGCCCACCGCAACCACACCCGCTTCTTTAATACCCGTGACAACATACCCGATCTCTCCTGCTGAAAGCGCTGCGGTAGGGGTTTCGTCCGGCATGAATACTCCCGTCTCAAGTGCAACGAATTTCTTCCCCGCTGAAGCAAACGCGAGTGTATCGCCCTTTTTGATGTGTCCATCAAACACTCGTACATACACCGCGATGCCTCGATGAGTGGAATACGAGAAATCGAAAATAAGTGCACGCGGTTCCGGAGCCTCACTTTCCCGAGCCTTTGGAACGCGGGTGACGATCGCCTCAAGCAGCTCCTCTACCCCGTCTCCAGTGCGTCCTGATACCGCGAGCACCGCGTCTTCTTCAACTGACAGAAGCATTGCCAGCTCGGTCTTCACTTCCTCAACACGTGCATACGGAGAGTCGATCTTAGAGAGCACCGGAATAATGACGCAGCCCGCAGCCTTAGCCATACCGAGGGTCGTCAGTGTTTGTGCCTGCACCCCTTGGGTAGAGTCCACCAGGAGAATGACGCCCTCAACTGCCGAAAGTGCGCGAGATACTTCATAGGCAAAGTCGATATGGCCGGGCGTGTCGATGAGATTGAGCACGTATGCTTGCCCATCCTTGGCCTTGTACTCCATCCGAGCAGGCTGCATCTTGATCGTGATGCCGCGCTCGCGTTCGAGATCCATCTTGTCGAGCACCTGGTCACGCATCTTTCGCGCCTCAATAGTACCGGTACGTTCAAGAAGCCGATCGGCAAGCGTGGACTTGCCGTGGTCGATGTGCGCGATTATGGAAAAGTTTCTGATATTCATTGCTAGGTGTCGGCACGATCTTCAAGCAGAGCTCCGTGCGGCTTGAGCGCCTTGGTTGAGGTGAGGCGTTTAAGCGCATCAACCAGGTCCTTGAACTCCTGGTTCTCAAGGAGTGCCAAGACTGCTGCGGCGACCGCCAGGCCCACCATACCAGCTAGTGCTCCTTCTATGAATACCGTCGGAAGGCTCGAGAGTGGTGCGAGTGTACCCATGATGGTGAGTACTGCGTAGCTGGCAGCGCCTCCAAGAATGGCTGCACCCAGTCCCTCAAACAAGGGGCGCACGAGCGCACCGGCAACCCCGGGCGCCACCGTCCGCAGCGTAAGGAGGGCGACCATTCCCATGATGAGCTGGCCGATGGTCGCACCAAGCGCAATGAAGAGCACATTGGTACCCGGCACATCTACGACGCGAAACATCGCCTCAAAGAAGTACCGGAGCATTGGGTACGCATCTGCGAGACGGACCAGGGTCCAGGCCAATAGCACCGAAATACCACAGTCGGCAAGCTGCACGAGGAGCGGGTTCCATGATTTCTGAGCAGCGTAAAAGGCGCGAGCGGACAAAAGAATAATTCCTTGAGCCATGAGGCCAGCAACCAGTATGGCGAGTACCGCGGCGGTGAGTCGTGTGTCGTTCCAGTCGAATGCACCCGTGCCAAGCACAATGCGCACGATGTACGCACGGAGCACAATGGCGAGTACTGCAGCGGTTGCTGACCAGAAGATAATGTGACGTGCGGCTGCGGTAAGCGTTGCCTTGAATTCATCAAAGCGTTTCGCATTCACATGTTCCGCAAGCACCGGAAAGGCCGCGGTCGCATAGGAAGCACCTATTAGGGAGAGCGGAACGGCTTCGAGATTCCCTGCAAGCGTATACACGGCCACTCCCCCGCTTGATGTTCGTGAAGCGAGCGAGATGAGAACCAGAGTAATGATTGAACTCATGCCAAGCGCAAGCGAGCGTGGCACTGAATTTTTCATTATCGACCAGATGAGGGCGGGAGAAGGAATTGTGGGCCGTGGTAGCAATTTCGCCTCGAGCACAACAGGAATATGGACTGAGAGGTGGAAGAACGCACCCAACAGTACGCCAAGTCCGATACCTGGCAGGCCAAAGTGCGGATACAGCACCACCGTGCCAAAGATGATGCCCAGGTTATACAGCACCGGTGAAAGTGCGAAGAGCGCAAATCGTCGATGTACTTGGGTAACGCTGGTGAGAATTCCTGAAAGCCCGAGCAGAATTGGTTGAATGAGGAGCAAGCGGGCGAGCATCACGAATTCAGCTGCGTGTTCCGATCGAGCGAATGTCGGAAAGAGCACAAACAAAAAGTTCGGAGCGAAGATCGCAAGGAGGGTACAGATAACACCTCCAGCGATCACGAGAAACGAAGCGGAATGTGAGAGCACTCGTCTGGTCTCCGCTTGATCCGTTTTCGCAATCAAGGGAATGAGTACGTACGCTGACACCAAGGAGGCTACGAGCGCGAACACAACATCCGGCACCTTAAAGGCGGCGTAGTAGAGATCAAGAATCTCCCCTGCCCCAAATTGATGTGCGAACAAGCGATCACGCAAAAGCGCAAGCGCCTGGCTGGCGAGTGTCAGGAACGCAAGCAAGTACGCGGCCTGGTGGAGGCCGCGTACCGGGGATACCAATGTCTTCAGTATCCTGCTTACCATTCCCTCTAGCTTACCACTATTTCTGGGCCGCTGGGGTTGGTTCGTTTACGCCCGACTGAGGAATACCGAGTGCCCCAAGGCGCGAAGCGGGGAACGGATTACGCCCTGCCTGAAGCGCTGCGATATCATCTGCAACCGCCTTCGCATTGTCTTCGGAAAATGCAGCCACGGTGCTTAGTTCCGTCAGCGCCTTATCCAACTGCCCCTTCGTTGCGTACATGACGCCGAGGAAGAAGTGTGCGTTTGCGTACTGGGGATTCACCTGAACCGCTCGCGCAAGCGCATCGATGGCTCCATCGGTGTTGCCATTCGCCGAACGAAGGATACCGACTTGGAAGAGGACGGTCGGATCGCTTGGTGCGAAGTACGCTGCGGCTTCAGCTTCCTGAAGTGCTTCGCGTGCCCTCCCCTGCTGTGCTTGAAGCTGCGAGAGAAGGAAGATGGCTTGAGTGTAGTCACGCTTCAGACTCTTCGCTTTCACGAGCTGCTCTTCCGCTTGCTTGGCGTTGCCCTTCGCGATTTCAAGCTGCGCGATGATGAACGGGAGTGCTGGGTTGGTAGGAGCAAGCGATTCTGCCTTCTCAAAGGCGGTCTTGGCGTTCTCGTACGCACCTTCGATATTCAGCGGTACCACCGTCTGGTACACGTTGCCGAGCATCGCCCAGTTTTGGTAGTTCTTCGGCCACAGACGGGTTGCCGTCGTACCTGCCTGAATGCCGCCCGTGAGTGCGGCCTGGAACTGCTGCTGTGCGTCTGCCGGCGTGAGCGTGGTGTCAGCTGCAATCTCGCGCATACGCGCAATACCAATGGCTGCGGCAAGCTGATACGCACGTTCGCTCGGAGCGAACAGGATCGAACGATTCACTGCGGTCGTGGCACCTCCAAGATTTCCCTTGCCATAGTCGGCAGTTGCCTGCGCATACGAGACATTGGCGAGATATCGCTCAACGACGACGTACGCAGCAAAGACTGATGCCAACAGAAGGAGCGTGAGGCCGAACACAATCACAAATCCGACTCGTGGGCTCCTGGCAAAGATAACGCCGTACTCGCGACGTTCGCGCCCGTAGCGCAAGGACGAGACGAAGATACCGAGCATGAGTGCTCCAACCATGAGCACCATAGGACCAGGAACCGTTACGACCGACAGTACGAGCACGTAGAGCGCGCCAGTGAATGATGCGAGCGATACGTACCGCATGAACGAGTCAGACGGCGTGCGGAAGAGGAGCGCACGCAAGCCCACGAACAGGAAGATACCAATGAACGCGAGCCAGGCGAGTACTCCGATAACTCCCGTCGTCACGAAGGAAGTGGGAATGTAGCCGATGCCGCTCGTGAAGTCGACGTTCCAGAAGATCGTATCGTTGAGTGCACGATCACGGTACTGAAGCCACTGGGCACCAAACGTACCCGGGCCAGACCCGAAGAGCGGCGATGTCGCGTACGTGTGGCTGCCCACATCAAAGGTGGACTGCCAACTTGGGCGCACATCAATAACACTCGCATTGAATGCGGTTACCAAGGCATTCCCAATGGTCGATCCTCCGATAAGGAAGAAGAGCGAGATGAGAAGCGTAATGAGAGGCGCAGCAAGCGATGAATGCTCACCGTCGCCAAAATCCATATCTCGTTCGCCCGAAATTACGGCGACGCCATCGAATTCCCCGTCATCACCCATAGGGCGTCGACGCATGATGGACTCGATAAAGAGCCCAAGCGCGACCAGCGCGACCATGCCCCAGACGAGCTGCGAGTTCACGAGCGCCAAGATGAGTAGCCCCACCGCTCCTCCGATATAGAGGAGCGTACGAGCGCGGCCAACAATTGAGAGGAACCGCAGCGCAAGAAGCGAGAGGGTGAGTCCAAGACCAACCAGAATGCCCACATCCCCGAAGGTCCCTATAAGATTCACCGTTGGTGTCACCAGCTTGGGCGCGATCTTACCCACAAGAACGAACACGACCTGCGCCGCAATAACCACGCCGAGCACAATCGCACCCCACTTGAAGAACGCCTTGTACTGCGGGCTTCTACGGAATGCGAGCGCAGTCAATGTCGAGAGTGCTGCAAGCAACACCACGAACCCGAGCGTGTCGGACTCAAGATCGGTGCCAAAGAACGCACTCGCAAAGCTGGCGCCCGAGAAGAGCGCTGAGAGCAGGTACGCAATCGGCACAATCCAAAGCGCACCCAGAAGCGGGAGTGGCGGAACAATGACGTTGCCACGACGCAGGCGTGCGAGGATGAAGAATACGAGCGCGACCAGTGCACCTATCGCGAGGATCGAGATCTTCGTGTAGATGAACGGTATGGTCTGCGAAGGAATAAAGGCGACCAGCGAGAGGCCGCTTGCAACGATGAGCGCCCATATCGCTGCAGTATCGAACGAGAAGCGTCGCGGGTAAGACGCTGTCGCCGATGTAGGTACATCAGGATGCATATGTTTTTTGTTACTCCGTAATCACGGGATTAACCCTAGCCCAATTAATAATGCCCTTTTAGTATAGCGCCCTTGCCAGGGCTCATAATGGCCGCTGGGGACGAGCAAAACAGCAAAAACCCGCCGTGAAGGCGGGTTTTTGCATGTGTTGGATACCGGTTCGGTAAGCCGAATTCTGTGCCGCATACGCGGCGGCGACCATCTATCTAAGGCCCGTGGTTGCCCAGGGGCTCAAGCGGCGCTTCCACTCAAAGGTGGACACGGCCTTGCACCGAGGTAAGGATTTAGCCGTTTCAGTCCGAGATCGCTCTCGGCCCACTCTCAAGGAGAGTATCTATCCTTTCGGAATCGATCGTTTCTGTTCGCACCTCGCGCCTTTCGGCGGACGGGCGTTACCCGCTACCCTGCTGCAGTCAAAGACTGCCGGTGTTCGGACTTTCCTCTCGAGAGATCTCGAGCGGTCGCCTGAACCGGTCCGTGAGCATTATACCACGGATGAATAGCTACCGATAGGGTGCCGGGAGCGCCACCTTCGTTCCCACCTCCCAGCCATGATCGAGTGCATATCCGGCGCGGGTCTCAAGTACGTAGGTAACCGGCACGGGAGGATAAAAGATCTCTGGATACGTTGATGGAGATACTGAGTGATTGATGAGGATAATGGAACCGTCGTCGTTGAGCCAGATGATATCGATCGGTTCCACCATATCCTTCATCCAGATGCCGTAGCGACCCTTCTCTGGAAAGACAAAGAGCATACCGTAGTCGTCGGGAATAGGAGTCCGTCCGCCAAGGCCCTTCCGCTGCGTTTGAGGAGTGTCGGCAATCTCAAAACGCATGGAGCCTTCGGTTAGTTCAGTGGGAGGAGTGAGAACCTCAGTACGAGGCTGCCCCACGAAGAGCCAGGTACTTACCCCCATCAGGGCGAGTCCGATAAGGACGAGAACGATGCGAACTAGCTTCATGTCGCCATGATACCGCACACGCCCCGCATAGAGGGCGTGTACCGAGCTGAGCGTGTCTTCGAGCTATGGAAGTACGGGAGCAGTAAGTTCCAT
This sequence comes from uncultured Candidatus Saccharibacteria bacterium, assembly GCA_964446735.1. GTDB lineage: Bacteria > Patescibacteriota > Minisyncoccia > Phycocordibacterales > Phycocordibacteraceae > C7867-001. Next base: position 256,080 of record CAYUQB010000001.1, read on the forward strand.
ATCAGGGCACGCAATGCGGTTGATCTTGTAGCTGGTCGTCTTATAGACGTAGCCAGTTGGGGTCTGTGCGGTCGGAAGACCGAACGGTACCCACGGGAGAAGTACATCTTCCCAGTACTTGAGCTGGAAGGCGTTCACCGCGAGCGTCGTGACGGTGTCGAAGAGTCCAGAGGTCGAGAGGTTCGTATCCATCTCATCATTGAGGAATTCTTGGAGTACGGTTACCTGACCCGAATCGTTTACTTGGCTCTCACGCATCCAGCTAGTAATGAGAGGACAGGAGGCGCCGAGCACTTCTCCGCCGCTACTGCTGCGGGAGCCGCCTCCACCACCACCTCCACCTCCTCCGCCCCCACCTCCGCCAGAGCTGGCAATAGTGGGTTCGAAGTCGAAGATAGTGGTCATGGTGCTGGTAGCAGTACTCGTTCCGGTAGTGGTTCCAGTGATGTCATTCATGCGCGTAATGCGCAGGTCATCGATCGCTGCGGATACCGTCGTTGAGCCGTTAGGACTTTGGAGACCCACACCCAAGAGCGGGCTGGTAGTTCCCACCGTCAGATTTGGGAATGCCGTGAGGAGGTTCGTCCAGCTCCGGAACTGGTTGGTGTTCCCATCAGGCCATTGATTGCCCGAGGTCGCATAGTTCGACCAGGTCCACATGCTGCTTGAGGTTGCGAGCTGCCAGGTTTGCCAGGTGCCGGTGGCAACGGTTCCTGAATGTTGTGGCATGAAGACCAGCTGACCATTCACCGATCCATTGCCACTAAAGAGCGGAGCGAAGGCGATGAACGGAGCGACTACGGAAGTAGTTGCAGTGGTCGTACCGGATACGGTTCCGAAGTCGGAGAGATACGTAGCGAAGGAGAGTTCACTCACGTCAGAGAGCTCGGTACCGCCGAACTGATAGGTAGCGATAGCGGAGGTGCCGGTCGTGGTTGCTGTAAGTGAGACACTTCCAGAGCCAAGCGGTGCGGTACCCGGACCGGTCACGAAGGTACCGACTGACGGATCGATGTTCTGCGTTACGCCGTTCCAGAAGAACCACTTATTGGTCGAGCTTGCCTCTGCAAGGGTTGTGGCAAGGTCTGCTTCACGCACGACAATGGTCTCGGTCACCGGTGTCGTGGTCCCGTTTCCGCCACCACCACCGCCTCCCCCACCTCCTCCATTGGTAGGTGGCATGTTGTCGGTGAGGCAGTACTCATTTACTACCAGCACATACTTATTCGTCGTGAGGTTAGTGAAGGAAGGAGCACTCACGGTGAGCGTTGCTGTCTCAGCTCCCGCGAGGGTATCACCCGCTCGATATCCTACGGTGCGATAGTGGCCGGCAACGCAGGCACTACCGTTTGCAATCACTGCATCGGTTGACGACGCTGCGGGCGCATTCACTTCATGTGCGGTGTAGGAAGCGCCCGAGGCCATAAGCGATGTGCTCACCTGTGCGGTACCGAGAGTGAAGGTGCCGGTTGTGGTCGTACCGCCATTAAGATTGGCTGCGGTCCATGTTGCTTCCATGGGGAAGAAGCGGAACGTGGTGGTTGCATCCGCGAATGACTGAGTCGTCGATGCATCCTGAATGTATTTGACGAGATGCACCTGCACGAATGCAGGTGTGGTGGTCCCCCCACCTCCCCCACCACCATTTGTCGGACAGGTTGTGGTTGCAGTTGGATTCGTGGTTGTGCCCGTGGGGAGGGTCGGACAGGTTGGCTCCGTCGGAGCAGTTGGTTCTGCTGGAGACGTGGGTGAGGTCGGTTCGGTGGGTGCAGTCGGAGCAGTTGGTTCCGTCGGAGGAGTCGGGCTAACAACGATTGGGGGCGTAGTCGTGCTCGTCTGTGCGATGACGGCCTGCGGCATGCCTGACGTTATGAACGTCAGTGCAAGCAGCGCCACAAAAACACTGCCCGCCCCCTGCAGCGTCTTCGGGCGCAATCTGATTTTCTTCAACATACGTGTACTCGTTAAGAATGATCTGGTAATGCGCCGTCCGAGGACGAGCTACCCAGACCTTTCTGAATAGCACCGATGCGGTGATAAAAAGATGAAGCGTTCATACGAACTACGCGCCCGGTTGGACGCGTAGTTCGTGAGAGTGCTTTGTCGAGAAGTGCGGAGACGGCGAGATTCGAACTCGCGAGACCTTTCGGCCTACTCGCTTTCCAAGCGAGCGCACTAGACCACTATGCGACGTCTCCGTGCCGACTTGTTATAGCACAAACCCTACTTCCCGTCCGGCGTAAGAAGTTGCTTGATGCGATCGGCAGTAGGTGGGTGGGTAGCAAACATACGATTAAGCCAATTCCCCTTCTGCTCGCCAAACGGGTTTTCTATAAACAAGTGGGCGGTTGCGTGATTCGCGCGCGCAAGTGGCCGACGGTCAGCATCGATCTTGGCGAGCGCGGAGGCAAGGCCCTCTGGATATCGAGTAAGCAGCGCGCCTGAGGCATCAGCAAGATATTCACGCCTCCGAGAGATCGCAAGCTGGATGAGCTGTGCCGCAATCGGCGCAAGGATGATGCCGATGATCGCAAGGATCATAAAGAGTGCGGATCCCTTGCTGTCACGATCCCCTCCTCCGAACATCGACATGCGCAGGAAGATATCGGCGATGATCGCGATGAATCCAGCGAGCACCACCGCGACGGTCATAAGAAGGATGTCCTTGTTCTTGATATGCGAGAGTTCATGCGCAATCACGCCTTCAAGTTCCGCACGATTGAGCATCGAAAGAAGCCCGGTAGTGGCTGCGACCACCGAGTGCTTCTCGTTACGCCCAGTCGCGAATGCGTTCGGTGCGGGATCCTCGATGACGTAGAGCTTTGGCATGGGCATGCCTGCGGTGATGGTGAGATTTTCGGTGACGGTATAGAAGTCAAAGAATTCCTCACGCGTTGCAAGGCGTGCACCGGTCATCGAAAGTACCTGCTTGTCGGAGAACCAGTAGCTGTACACATTCATCAAGAGCGCGAAGATAATCGCACCATAGAGAATGGTGGGGCTCTGGTAGTACCAGGCTACGGCATAACCAATGCCGATCACTATGGCCAGGAAGGCCGCCATAAGAAAAGCGGTCTTCCACATATTTGCACTGCGTTCTTGGTAGAGCGTCATAGATTGAGAGAGTCGGTATACCTACCGACGAATGAAAGGTCCTAGAATGACACCTTCACAGGTTCGCGAGCGGCTTCTTCACCAGCACCGAGCTGGAAGAGTTCCATCTCCTTGAAGTTGAACATGCCAGCAACGATGTTGCCCGGGAACGACTGGACCGAGGTGTTGAGGTCCTGGACGTTTGAGTTATAGAAGCGGCGAGCAGCCTGGATCTTGTCTTCTGTATCACCAAGCTCTTGCTGAAGCTGAAGGAAGTTCTGATTCGCTTTTAGATCCGGATAGGCTTCAGAAACGGCGAAGATGGACTTGAGCGCATCGGTGAGCATGTTCTCAGCTTTTGCGTGCTCCCCTACCGTCTGTGCACCCATGGCAGCAGCACGCGCCTTGGTGACGTTCTCAAATGCGGCAGCTTCATGTGCAGCATATCCTTTCACCGTATCAACCAGGTTGGGAATGAGATCGTAGCGACGCTTCAACTGTACGTCGATATCGGCCCACGCTTCTTTAGTGCGATTCACTTTGGAGACGAATCCGTTGAACGCGAAGATTGCCCAAAGGACAACGACCGCAACAACAGCAAGAATGATATAGAGGATAGTCATGATTGAGATTAGCTTATGTTTCCATTATAGCGGGTTGCCAGAGACGCACAAGCGTTGTAGAACGAATGCAGGACGAAGAACTGACTCTTCGTTGCATACCGGGGGTACACCATGCCCGTCTTGAGATTGCCGCGCCTGATGCGCATCTTCCTGGCAAGCCCTCTCGCGCTTGCCGGCGCCTACTTCTACGGGGCGTTCGATACCGTGCGAGAGTTCGTGACCGGATAGGAGGTGCCATGGAGATCCTAAAATACCTCGCGCCAGCCGTTGGTCTGGTCGCCGTCATCGCCGTGTACGTGTGGTCGCAGGGCGGTCCTCGGACGTACTGGAGGAACATTACCTCCGGCACGCTTCGGGACGACACCTAAAGGAGTGCGCGATGGAAGAGTGGCTTGATTCCGTCCGTCCTGTGCTCCCTATCCTGCTTCCCTACGGAATAGCGCTGGGCGTCATGTTCTTCTGTGCGCTTGCTTCATCAAGCGGCGACACCGAACAACCGTTCTTCACTCCCGTCGACGACGATGAGTGACAACGAAGGGCCGTGCGTCCCCTGTGGGACTCACGGCCTCGTCGTTTTACTATCCACTTCGACTTTAGGAGCATTGAGTTGAGCACGTATAGTGATCAGTAGGAGGACTCCACATGGGTATCCTAATCATCTACACCCCGGACTTTTGCGTCCGGATGGGTTTCGGCTTCTGGGAAGCCTGCTACCGCGACTGGCTGCGTCTGTGCGGCGCCACGCTGCCCCCAACGCAGTCCTAGCAGGAACGTCCCACTACCGACACGAAAACGCGCCGCCGGCCTCACAGCCAGCGGCGCATTTCGTGATGAGAGGTTAGAAATCCATTCCCCCGCCCATGCCACTCATATCAGGAGCAGCCTTCGGCTCCGGAATCTCGGCAATAGCTGCCTCGGTGGTGAGAAGGATTGCTGCGGCGGAGACCGCGTTCTCGATTGCTGATCGCGGCATCTTTACTGGATCAACGATACCGGCGGCAAGCATGTCATCGATGACCTGATCGGTGACCGCGTTATACCCCGCATTGGCCTTGCCGTCCTGTACCGAACGGAGAATCTTATCTCCCTCCTTTTCTTTTCCGGCGTTGAACGCAATCTGGAGAAGGGGCTGCTCAAGTGCGCGCACGACTGTGTTGAAGCCATTGAGCTCATCATCCGAGAGCTTCTTCTTCGCCATGCCCTCGTCGAGCTTCTTTGCTGCCTTGGCAAGCGCAGTGCCACCGCCCGGCACAATACCCTCTTCGATAGAAGCTTTCGTTGCCTTCACGGCGTCATCGATCTTGTCCTTGAGATACTTCATCTCGGTCTCGGTTGCAGCACCCACGCGGATGACCGCGACACCACCGGTGAGTTTTGCGATACGTTCCTCAAGCTTTTCTGTATCGAACTTGGAGGTGGTGTTTTCTGCAAGCGTCTTGAGCTGCTTTACGCGCGCTTCGATGTCTGCCTTCTTGCCCTTGCCACCTACGAAGGTAGTCGCATCCTTAGTAGCTACCACGCGGGCTGCCTTACCAAGCATGGAGAGGGTCGCGTTCTCAAACGTAGTACCGGTATCAGCAGAGATGACCGTGCCGCCCACGACCGCTGCAATGTCAGCAAGCAGCTCCTTTTTCTTGTCTCCATATCCGGGAGCTTTTATCGCAAGCACGTTGAACGTGCCACGCAGCTTATTGAGTACGAAGGTAGTGAGCGCTTCACCCTCGACATCGTCAGCGACGATGACGAGCTCCTTCTTTCCTGACTGCGCGATCTTTTCAAGAAGCGGGAGAATTTCTTGCACGCCACCGATCTTCTTGTCGGTGAGGAGAATAGCGGCATCACGCATTTCAGCTTCCATGCGCTCTGGATTAGTCACCATGTAGGCACTGACATATCCCTTATCAACCTGCATGCCTTCGACGACTTCATAGGAAAGGTCCATCCCCTGAGATTCCTCGACGGTAACGACCCCGTTCTTCCCGACCTTCTCGATAGTCTCAGCGATGATGGTTCCCAGCTCCTCGCTCTCAGCAGAAATGCTTGCGACCTGCTTCACCTCGCTCTTGCCAGCGATGGGCTTTGCCATAGCTTTAAGTTCCGCAACAGCTGCGTCGCGTGCTGCTTCCATGCCGGCACGTATTGCCATGGCGTTTGCACCTTTCGTGATGTGAGAGATGCCCTCGTTCACAAGTGCCTCAAGAAGTACCACCGTGGTGGTGGTTCCATCTCCTGCGACGTCGTTGGTCTTGCTGGCCACCTCCTTCACAATCTCCGCACCCATATTCTCGAACTTGTTCTTGAAGGAGATTTCCTTTGCGATGGAGACGCCATCGTTGGTGATGCGCGGACCACCATAGCTTTTTTCAAGTACGACATTGCGCCCTCGAGGCCCCAACGTCACCTTCACGGCCTGCGCCGCATTCACGATGCCGGTGTGAATGGCCTTACGTGCGTCCTTACCGAAGAGAATTTCTTTCGCCATGATGATTACTTCTTAGGGATAATTGCGAGGATGTTGGACTCGCTAAAGATGTAGTACTCTTCGCCGTTGATCTCGATCGGATCACGGTAGGTCTGCTCGAAAATAACTTCATCGCCCTTCTTCACGGTCATCGGAATAAGGTCGCCGTCCTGGTAGCCACCAGGACCCACGGCAACAACGGTGCCGCGTTCCGCACGCTCTTTCTTAACGGTGTCAGGAATGATGATGCCAGAAGCCGACACTTCCTCGGGTGAGGCAGGCTTTACGACCACGCGGTCGCCAACGGGTTGAATGGAAAGGTTTTTTGCCATAGGAAACTAAACAGCGTTAGAAGCTGATAATTGGCTGCTTGATAAGCCATCGGTGACTCCACCGAGTTGCCTTCAGTATATGAATCGCTCATTCGCGGTCAAGGTTTGTCGCCTTGCTCGCCTACCGGGGCCATGCTACCCTACGGGCTACAGATGGAGCTACTTCAGGCGATACTTCCATACGCGGAAATCGTACTCTCCCTTCTCCTCATCCTGGGTATCGTGCTTCAGCAGCGCGGTGCCAATCTCGGAGGAGCATTCGGGGGCGACAATTTCGCATCCACGTTCTATAAGCGCCGAGGCGCCGAGAAATTCCTTTTCCAAGCGACGATCGTGGTCGCGATCCTGTTCGTGGCGGTCTCAGTCCTCGGGTTCCTCATCTGATTAGCCCATGAAGGGTCGCATCGACCACATGTGGCGTTCGCTCACTCGTCCTCGACGTGTGGGAGTGTTCGAAAAAATCAACGGGCTCGTACGTACGCTTCCACCGGGGGACCGCCTCATAGCGTCGGTGCTCGCACTTGCCGTAGTGCTCTCGTCCCTTGCGGGACTGGTAGCGCTTGAGCGCACGATACTGGTGGAGGCGCCGGCGCGCGGCGGAACCCTCACCGAAGGTATTGTTGGTTCGCCTCGTTTCGTGAATCCTTTGCTTGCACTCTCGGACGCGGACCACGACATGGTGGCGCTCACGTACGCTGGGCTCATGGGTCAAGGTCCGGATGGTCTGCGACCGGTGCTTGCGGAAAGCTACACCGTGAGCGAGGACGGGAAGACATACACCTTCACGCTTCGAAACGGTATCGTCTTCACGGATGGTTCTCCCATCACCGCGGAAGATGTAGTGTTCACGGTCGAGAAGGCCCAAGACCCCACGCTGAAGTCTCCGGAGCTCGCAAACTGGGCCAACATCCGCGCGGAAGCGGTAGATGCGCGCACCGTGCGTTTCACCCTTCCGAAGGCATACGCTCCGTTTCTTGAAGACACGACGCTCGGTATCTTGCCGGCTCATATCTGGAAGGAGGTTGCGAACGCCGAGTTCCCGTTCGATGAGCATATGGAAAAGCCGGTGGGTGCAGGTCCGTTTAAGGTTACGCGCGTGACGCAGGATGCTGACGGAAAGATTGTTGGATACGAGGTGGTGGCAAATGCTCGGTATGCGCTTGGCCGTCCGTATCTTGATCGCCTGACCTTCAAGTTCTACGAGTCGAGCGAGACGTTGCTGGCTGCGTATCGAAACAAGGCGATCGAGAGCGCGTACGGAATCCCGGTTCCTGGTGCACGGACCGTTCCCTACTCTCGGGTGTTTGGCGTGTTCTTTAACACAGGAAAGCATAAGGCACTTGAGGACATCGCCGTACGTAAGGCGCTCTCCTTTGCGATTGACCGCGAACGCCTGGTGCATGAGCTCCTCGGAGGGTACGCGACACCGGCCACCGGCCCTGTACCTCCCGGAGGGGACATCGAGAGCCCCGAGTTTCCGGTGATTGACCGGATCGAGCGTGCTCGTGAGACGCTTACGGATGCGGGATGGACCTATGATGAGGAAGCTGGTACGTGGGAGAACACGAAAAAGAAGCTCACGCTTGAACCCATCACCCTTACGACGTCTAACGTCCCGGAGCTTAAGACGATCGCCAGTGCCATTGAGGCGGATTGGGAAGCGCTTGGTGTGCAGAGCTCGCTTGAACTACACGACCCTTCCACGCTCACCGCATCCAGTATTCGTCCTCGCTCGTACCAGGCACTCTTCTTCGGGATGGTCATAGGACGCGATCAAGATCTGTTCCCGTTCTGGGACTCGTCACAAAAAAATGACCCAGGTCTTAATATCGCGCTCTACACGAATAAGACTGTGGATGGGCTTCTCGCACGCGCCCGCCAGGAAAATGACCCCGATGCCCGTCGCGCAGCGCTCCAACGAGCAAGTGACGCGATCGCTGCAGACTATCCTGCCGCGTTCACGCACGCTCCGGACTTCGTGTATGCGCTTCCCGAGAAGGTTGGCGGGGTGGTGTTCCCCCAGATTACGGCGCCTGCTGACCGGTTCGCCACCGTTTCTTCCTGGCATGTGCGTAGCGAGTGGGTATGGCCGGTGTTTGCGGGGAGAAGTGAATAGTCGCTAGCTCATAGTGTATCGTAAGGGTAACTGCGATCTAGCAACTGCACGCTTCGTGCAACCGTTCGAAATTTATAAGTATCGAATATAGAAATATGAGTTCAGCACCAGCACCCGCTCCTGCTCCTCGAGGTGGAACACCCGCCGAGAAACCCAGTGGTCCTGCCCGTGGTCCGCGAGGCGCACGCGGTCCTGCCCGTGGCCCTCGCCCGGGTAAAGCAGCACGTAACATCCGCCGTCAGCTACGTCGCCCGATGGGCCCGTCCGGCGGCGCACCGGCAAAGAAGGCTGCAGACTACTTCCCTGAAAAGCCCGCTTCAAGCGTGGTACGCGTCGTTCCTTTGGGAGGCGTTGAGGAAGTGGGGCGCAACATGTTCACCGTAGAAACCAACAACGACATCTTCGTCTTTGACGTTGGGTTCCAATTTACCAGTGAGGACGGAAGTCCGGGCGTCGACTACATACTCCCGAACACGAAGTATCTCGAAAAGAATCAGGACCGCGTCCGTGCAGTATTTGTGACTCACGGCCACCTTGACCACATTGGTGGTATTCCCTTCCTGATGAATCGATTCGGTAATCCTCCCATCTACACCCAGAACCTTTCTGCGGTCATGATCGCTAAGCGCCAGGAGGAATACCCAGATATGCCTAAGCCCAACCTCGTTGTAGTTGAGCCAGGCAGCACGCACACTATTGGTTCAACCAAGGTGCGCTTCTTCCCAGTTACTCATTCGATTCCTGACTCCATGGGTATCTCAGTTGAGACTCCGTACGGCAACGTCATTGTCACCGGCGACCTCAAGCTTGAGCATGAAAATGGGATCGCAGTACCGGAAGAAGTGAAGAAATGGACCGCTATGGGAAAAGAAAAGAATCTTCTCTTCATCGCGGACTCAACGAATGCCGAGATCGAGGGCTTCTCTATTCCAGACAAGAAGGTCCACGAGACCCTCGAAGACATTATCAAGACCGTGAAGGGTCGTCTCATCATCGGTACCTTTGCCTCGCAATTCGAGCGTATGGTGAAGATCATCGAAATGTCCGAGCGCTACGGCAAGAAGATCGTCATGGAGGGCCGCTCCATTAAGACCAACCTCGAGATTGCCCAGAAGATTGGTCTGGTGAAGATTGATAAATCGACCATCATAAGTGCACAAGAGATCGGTGACTATCCTCCGGATAAGATTGTGGTCCTTGCGACCGGTGCCCAGGGCGAGGAATTTGCAGCGCTCATGCGTATCGCAACCAAGCAGCATAAGAACATCACGCTCACTGAGCGCGACACGATCGTGCTTTCCTCTTCTGTCATTCCGGGCAACGAGCTCTCAGTGCAGAAACTGAAAGACAATCTCTACCACAACAAGGTGACGCTCATTCACTATCGCTCAAGCGACGTGCACTCGGGCGGCCACGGCCGTGCAGGAGAATTGGTCTGGATTAACCAGCAGGTGAATGCGAAGTTCTTCATGCCTGCCTATGGCTACTACTCCATGACGAGCTGCCATGCGAAAGCGGTCGAACAGGCGGGACGTGCTCGCGAGAGCATCATTCTCTCTGAAAACGGTATGGTCATCGACATCGTCGACGGCGAGAAGCTTGAAATACACAAGGAAAAGGTTCCGAACGCCCCGCTTATCGTTGACGGCTTCTCGATTGGCGATATGCAGGAGGTGGTCATACGCGACCGTCAGATGCTCGCCAAGGACGGAATGTTCGTCATCATCGCGACCGTGAATCTAAAGACCGGTAAGCTTCGGAAGTCTCCGGACATCATCTCCCGTGGATTTATCTATCTCCGCGAAAGTCAGGACCTCCTGAATCAGTCACGCCTTCTTATCAAGAAGACCGTGGAAGATACGACTAAGGGTATGAATCCAGTTGATCTCGACTACGTGAAGAATACCCTCTCTGACACCATGGCGGGATATCTCTTCGCGCGCACCAACAAGGCGCCGATGGTGATACCGGTGTTGATTGGGGTATAAGGAAAACGAAACGAACGGCCGCCGCGGTACACGCGGCGGCTTTCGTTTGGACGACCTCCGAATCAGTGGGCGATGTGTCTGGCGAGCGCTTCCAGAAAACGCTCTCCTTTCGACCCGTTCAGCATGCCAGGGACCTCGATGGTGATGCCCGCAGCGCCATGCCCCAAGATCTTCACTCCCTGGCCGTGGGGCCAGAGCGCATGGTGGACATGCTGGATTACTTGGTCACTCGGAAAGGGGCCGCCCGCCTGTTCCCAGGTCAGGGAGTACAGGCTACCGCCGTTAGTTCCGGGCGCGATACATTCAAGCTTGAGTTTGGCCATTGGCACCTCCCAAAGCTACTCCTTCCAAAAGTTAAGCACGACTATATTGGTTGCGCTACATTCATGTGCGCCGAGATCGAGTGCTACACTAATTTTCAAATGAAGCCGCGTTCCATTCTCACGCTCGGCAATTTCTTTGCGTCTGCGCATTTCTATCTCATTGTCTACATCATTACGCCGTACCTGGCGACGTTCATGCCAGACTCGGCAACGGGACTTGTTGTCTCACTCGGTGCGGTCGTCACCCTTGCCGTATTTCCCTGGATGCCCCGACTCGTACGTACGTATGGCACCCGCCACTTAGCGATTTACTTCGGTCTTGCACAGCTTTTGGTACTCGGGTTGCTTGCGGTTGAACCCGCACCCCTACCGGCACTTCTGTTGATCGCTATCGCCTGCGCGACTTCTCCACTTATTAGCTATCAGATGGATCTACTGCTTGAGGCAACCATCGCTAAGGAAGAGGCGACCGGGCGAATCAGGACGCTCTTCCTCACTGCTGGCAATCTTGCCCTTATTGCGGCTCCCCTTGCGATAGGTTTGGTCATGGATTCAACGGACGCATACTGGCGGGTATTTGCGGTGGCGGCAGCCACACTCATTCCATTCGTGCTGCTTATGTCGATCCGCCCGCTTCCCCATGGGACAGGAACTACTATTGTGAGTTTTGCCGAAGCATTCCAGTGTCTCATGCGTAACGCAGACACCCGAGCAACGATTATTGCCCACTTCACGCTCCAGTTCTTCTACCATCTCGCACCCCTCTATCTCCCGCTCTATCTCCACACGGTACTTGGTATTCCGTGGGACCAGCTCGGCTGGATGTTCATGATCATGCTTCTACCGTTTGTTCTCCTTGAGTACCCGGCTGGGTGGCTTGCGGATCGTAAGTGGGGCGACCAGGAGATCATGGTTATTGGATTTATTCTCACTGGCGTCTCATTTGCAGCACTCGCGTTTGTGAATGAGCACACGATGACGCTGGTTATCCTCATCATCCTTATCATGACGCGTGTCGGAGCCGCTCTCATTGAAGCAATGTCAGAGGGTCACTTTTTCCGGCGGGTCTCAAAAAACGATGACGCCTCGGTGGGTATCTTCCGCATGACGCGCCCGATAGCTGCACTGATTGCACCTCTGCTCGGAAGTATCATCCTCGTCGTATCAGGATATGGCACGCTGTTTGTCGTTACCGGAGCATTGATTGGCGTCGTGGGCGTTAACGCCGCACTTAGAATTAAGGACGTTAAGTAGCTACGGGAGCTGGTACCGGGTACCAGTGCGCGTAATCATTCCTTCTTGGAGTAGTTTTTGAAGTTGCGTAGTGAGCTGTATTGTTCGGTCGTCACCAAGGAGCCTCGTAAGTCGAGTCTTGGTTGTGTTTCCTTTTGCAAGTTCACGCAGGATTGCGCCACGTGCTTGCCGATCTGACCCGGAAAATGTTTTTTGTTTTGTATACCCCTTTGATTTCCCATTGAGTCGTACACCACTTCGTTTTAAATGTGCGCCATAGTCCATGAGCGCTGCGTACCATTCCCTACTCTTTCCTTTTGGATGTACGTTCTCAAGAATCGCTAGTACTTCGCGATCGTGCACCGCGCGCTTCTTTGGAAAGAAGTGGTGAATTACTGCGCTGCGAATATTGGTTTCAATAAAGACTTCGTCTGCGTTATGCGCGAACGCCATGATTGCTCGAGCGGTATAGGGACCGATACCGGGAAGACGTTCAAGATCTGTGGCCGTTTTCGGAAATACTCCCGTACGTACAATTGCTCGTGCCGCTTCGTGCAGCATCTTCGCCCGTCGGTTATACCCGAGTCCTTGCCAGACTTTAAGTACCTCACCTAATGGAGCATCGGCTAACTTTTTAACTGTCGGGAAGCGCTTCAGCCATATTTTGTAGTATGGCTTTACCCGCTCCACCTGCGTCTGCTGAAGCATCACTTCAGAAACAAGAATGCGATACGGGTCACGAGTCGTCCGCCACGGAAGATCGTGACGGCCATGGGTGCGGTAATGCTTCCAGACGATTCTTCTAAACTGCGCTGGCGTCATCCGCTACCGGCTTTGAAGGAGTTATCTTTGGTTCCTCCGGAACGACAAACATGGCGATGATGTAGCCTACGATGCCGGGAACAAAGCCGGTGAAGACCGTTGCCATGAGGTAAATGAGGCGAATGAGTACGGGATCGACATCAAAGTATTCGCCGACGCCGCCGCACACACCTTCGAGTACCTTATGGTCCCTGCTTCTATAGAGTCGTTTGGTCATGGAGGGAGTATACCAAATGAAAAATGAATCGCGCCCGGCGGGTTGCCGGGCGCTTGGTTCAACGCTTTCTGCGGGGCTTACGCCCACAGTTGCGCTTGTATTCGTTACTCCGATCGCGCATGAAATCGTCCGGATCGAAGGTGTGGGGACGAATCACGCACCAAACGGGGACCTTCCCCGTCGGGAGAGAGTCGAAACTGGACTCGTAGTCTTCACGATGCCAACGAAGCACACACGTACGCGCTTCATGGTTTTTCGCACGCCAGCGCCCGAGGGCTGCCGCGCGCTCATGCGCGAGGCGTTCTTGCTCTTCCGCCTCGTGCTGCTCACGTGCACGGATTTGCAAAATCGTCTGACGATACGAACGCACGTAGTACCTCGTGAGAGCGCAGTTCCCAGCAAGCCTCGCCTGCGCGAGTTCGCTCAAGATCTGCTTCGCTTCAGGAGGAACGGAGAGCGTCAAAGTCGTCATAGTGATTCTCCTTCGTGTCTTTGGATAATGGGGTTGCGTGTAGCACCCCATGTTCCTCGACGAAGTCGAATCGTTCGATGAGATGCTTCTTATGAAAGCATCAGCGTCTTGTGGTCATGGCATTTCTCCAGGAACAGGGTTCAGAGGGACTATGCCATGAAGAGCTCTTTAAGTCAAATCTCGTAGATCACGTCTTTCCTTTCCACCACTATTTTCCAATCGTTCTTCTTGGCGTGCCGGTAGAGCAACCGATTGGGATTGAATGCAATGGGTGTTTCTACAAACGCAAGCATCCCAATATCATTCTCGGTATCTCCGACGCCGACTGCACCGGTAGCGGTAAGGCTGTGTTTCTCCATGGCGCGCTTTAGTATTGCCGCCTTATTCATGATCAGGTGCTCGTCCACAATCTCGCCCGTAAAGCGATTACTCGCTCCCGTGTCATAGAACGTACCGTATGACTTATCAAACCCCAGTTCATAGGCGAAGCCATCGACAATAAATTTGGGTGAGTGCGAGATCGCAAGAAGGTAATGGCCTTGTTTCTTGAGATCAGCGAGTAAATCTCGTGTGTAGTGGTACACCCGGTCCCGCTTCGCTTCGATGATCTCACCGGCAACATCAGCGACGTCGCCATAGGGAATGCCTTTGGCGTACTTACCAAACGCATGCACTACCTTTTCTATAAAAGGACCATACTCCCCTTTGCGATTGAGCCAGTCTTCGTGAGCATCTTTATAGGTAGTACGAGCTGCCGGAGGAAATATCTCACGCCTCACCAATTCCTCAACTAACTCAATGAGTAGCGACGAACGGAATAGGGTCCCATCGATATCGAACACCCCCACTGGCCGGGCACGTTCCATACCAGTAATGGTACCTTACCGACACCCTCTCCCCCACCGACACACCACGGTCTTCTTCGTAAAGAAAGCAATGGAGAAAATCACAATAGTTTCAAAGAGAAGGAAGACCGGATAGGCAAGATTCGCAATATCGTGTTTTTCGGTTGCGATGATACCAAGCGCTGACGCAATGATCATAAGAAACCACGCAAACTGGTCTTCTGTGTGCGGATACTTTCTCGTCTTTACAATAGTGGGGATGGCTCCAATACCGTCGGCAATAATCGGAAGGAGAATAGCAAGTTCAGGATGATCGGTGAATATAAGAATGGCGATGGCGATTCCGCCCAAGACCAGCGCAACCGAATCGATCCAGGTATATTCCTTATACCCATACTTGGTGAGCGAGAGCAGGAAGATGATACCGACACTAACGGTCGAACCAAGGAGAAGGTATACCGACCACGATGCTCCCGCTTTGAACTGTGCAATGAGCGCGATGGTTTGTAGGAGTGTCCAGATGAAATAGGTGACGACGTTTGGCTTGGTGATGCCGCCAATGATGTTCCAGATATAGGGAATGCCGGTCGCAAACGCGAGCACACCTGCAATGATGCCGATGAGTTGATAGTCGATCATTTCGATTTCGGCCAACGGGTAGCTGCCTCTGGCCAGAGTTTCGTGAGCGGATGCTTGATGCAGTCGTGCGGCAGTGCGGGGCAGACGTAGCGACCGTAGAGGACAAGTCCGTTATTCACGTAGCGCCAGTCTGCTTTCGGTACCAACGCCTCGAGATCCTTTGATATTTTCGTGAGGTCAGTGTTGTCCGTAAGATCAAATCGAATCGCAAACCGCCGGACATGCGTATCGGTGGGTATCCCCTCCCAGATGTTATGGAGCTCGCCGAGGACGACATGTGCTGTCTTATACGCGACTCCCGGGAGCTTCACGAGTTCGCTTTCGGTCTTAGGTACCTTCCCGTTATAGTGAGCCCGCACATACTGCGCTGCCGCAATAATGTGTTTAGCTTTATTCTGATAGAACGTAATCGATGAAATCTCCCGGGTGAATGTTGCAAGGTTTGCGTCTGCGAAATCGTCCACTGTCCGGTACTTCTTCCACAGGGTCTCGGTGAGACGATTCACCGCCTTATCCGTTGCTTGTGCCGAGAGAATAACGGATGCAACGAACTGGAACGAGGTTGTATACGTGAGTTCTGACTTCGGGACCGGGTACTCTTTCTTGAGGTAGGCAACGATTTTCTTCATTCGTGCCGCACGTTCTTTGAACTTAGGATCGAGTATGGAGAGCTGTGCCATGACTACCGGAGTGTCCGCAAATCGGTAAGTACTTCATCTGCATGCGCATCTGCTTTTACGTTCTCGTACACCTTCGCAATCTTCCCGTCAGGAGCAACGAGGAACGAGGTACGTTTAATGCCCTCATATTCGCGCCCCATGAACTTCTTTGGTCCCCAGACACCATAGGTGTTCACGATTGTCTTGTCTTCGTCCGCAAGAAGCGGAAACGCAAGACCGTACTTCTGCGCAAATTTCATATGACTCTTCACGCTGTCAGCAGAAACGCCTAGTACAACAGCATCGAGTTTCTTAAAGTCCGGGTCCGCATCCCGTATGGCACAGGCCTGTTTGGTACAGCCGGGTGTGTCGTCCTTGGGGTAGAAATAAATAAGCACCCATTTCCCACGATACGCAGACAAGGTGTGCTGCACTCCATCCTGATCCGGCAACGTGAAGTCAGGCGCAGGGGCGCCAGAGCGAGGCATCGCCATATTACTCAAGCGGTAGTTCGTCCGATCCGCGCCGAAACGCAGCAGTGTACCCCAGCGCTGCAATAGCACCGCCGGCCGCCATCATAAGCACGAACTTCACCAGTGGTCCGAGAACGGGAATGACCCCGATCAGATAAAGCACCAGCATACCGAGCACTGCCTCCTTCCAGGTAACAACATGACGCCTCATGAGACGACTGCCGAGTGCGGCTCCCGCAAGAATGCCTGCGTATACGTACGCGAGTATGAGAAAGAGCGCGTAGGCGGCAAGGAGTATGAGTGCCACTCCGATACCAACGAATGACAGGAGAAGGATGAAGATGAGGACGGGCGCTGCGACAAAGATTCCAAACCCAAGGAGCGCGAGGAGAACGAAACTACCGGCAGATCTGCCGGTGAGCGTACGTTCCACCACTCGTTCGGTGAATACGGGAAAGAGCCCGGCCATAAGTCCTGCAAGCACAAGTACTGCTGCCAGATGCACAATGAAGAGGATAGTGGCTCCAGCAACGGCAAAGGTATGTGCTTCTTCAGAGCTCGGAAGAAAGGCAGATGAACCGATATACGTTGCACCGCCGTCAATGGTTGCAGTCGAGGGAACGACGATTTCCTCGGGAGCGTTATAGCGGAGCGTGCCTCGCACCTGCGTTCCATCTGTAACCGTAATGTGGTCAGACGCCTCAACCGTCACATCACCGTTGAACGTACCCGCAAGCGTGATGTCGGAACCGTACATCACTACCGGACCACCAGAACCAGTAAGACGAACGGTGCCCCCAGCGATGCGCGTATCAGTAGCGGTCGAGGAGGCAATAACCGTTCCTCCGGCAAGAATCAAATCACCGGCGACTGGCGCAAGCACACTCACTTCCCCGCCAAACGCACGCACATCACCTGCGACTGGCTTCTCGATACGAATGGTGCCACCAGCAAGCATGGCGTCGCCAGCGATCGGACCATTTGCAAAAATAGTCGCGCCTGCTGCGAGAAGATCTCCCGCAAGCGGAGCGACGACAGTAATGTCCGTACCCGAGAGGTAGGCGTTGCCGGTAGAAACGTCAGAAAGCACCAGCGTGCGGCCCGTTTCAAGAGTAGAGGCGGACACCGCAAACGGGGCCAGGAGGAGGGCTATGCCGAGAGCGACGACGAGCCGGGACATGGCCCGATGATAGCACGCTAGGAGGTAGGCGGAAGCGGGGGTGAATTGCCTCGAATGAGGCCATACGCAACCACCGCAAGGAGCACCGCGATGGCAGCGGACGCAAGGCAGTAGATACACAGTGCGTCTATAAGCGCGAGCTGAACGTACACAAAATATGCGGACGCGAGGACGCCGACAACCGAAAGTGCCGCGATAATGCGATCAAGACCACGACTTGGGCGAATAAGGGTCAGGAACGTAACAAGAAGGAATAGGCCATAGAAAACAACACCATAGACACCGAGCGGAATTCCGAAGAAATGTGCGTACGGGCTTTGAGCAACCACATTGCAATCATTCAGCCCGTTTATGTCACAGACGAGTTCTCCGCCGGTAAGCGCAGTATTTGCCAGATACCATGCATCGACCAGGCCGAGAACCGTGAGCGCGATGAGCAAAGAAATAAGCGTCGAGCGCTTCATTGTGCCCATCCTACCATGCCTGTTGCCAGAGATAGCTGGTGATATAGTTTTCCCATGGAACCCGTAGAAAAATCAGAGGACGAGTGGCGCGCTGAGCTCTCGCCCGAGGAGTTTAACGTCCTTCGAAAGGGGGATACCGAGGCACCGTTTAGTGGAACGTACGTGGATAACCATGAAGATGGCACCTATCGCTGCCGTGCCTGCGGAAATATGCTTTTCAGCTCAAAGCAGAAGTTTGATTCGGGGAGCGGCTGGCCCTCGTTTACCGATCCGGCAGTCGCCGAGAATGTCGGCACACGGCCAGATGATAGCTATGGCATGCACCGAACCGAGGTGTACTGCAAACGATGCGGGAGCCACCTTGGCCATGTATTCAATGACGGCCCGGAAGAATTAGGCGGAAAGCGGTACTGCATTAATTCCGTGTGCTTGGCGTTCGACAAAGAAGAAAACTAAATCTCATCATCCTCATCCAGAAGACTATCAAGTGCCGCATCTTCGCGTGCATCCTTGAACGCCTGCATTTCCGCACCGATTCGGGCCATCTCGTCTTCTCCCACGTTCTCCTTTGCACGCGGTAGGAGATCACGTTCTTCCTCCTCGACATGGTGGGCGATCGTTTCTTTGAGGAGGAGCATTTTTGCATCAAACTGCGAATCCTCCGGGTCAAGCCCATGCAACTCATCAATGATCGTCTTCGCCACACCATGCTCGGCATATGCTTCCTCCACCAGGTTCTCATCACCTGACAACGCCTCTGTAAAAACCGGGTAGGCGATGGTCTCTTCCATTTCTGTATGTGCCTCAAGCTCATCCATGATGGAGTCTGCAAGTTCCTGCTTGCGTTCGTACTCCTCCTCATCGAGTGCTTCGTACTCGGTAAAGAGCGCTTCGACACGACGATGATCTGACGTGATGAGTTCAATGGGATCCATACAGAGTGTGGTTATTCTTAGACGAACGACGATGCTTGTATACGTACTAGCATATGATGCCGGAGTGAAGACGTACGATGATAAACTGAGGATATGAAAGAGGTAGCTATCTTTGGTGGAGGATGCTTTTGGTGCACTGAAGCAGTGTTCAAGATGCTGCGAGGCGTTTCTGGGGTAGAACCAGGATACGCAGGAGGAGACCTACCGAATCCTACATACGAGCAGGTCACCACCGGAACAACTGGCCATGCCGAAGTGATCCGAGTCGAGTATGACCCATCACAGATTTCGTACCGCGACCTCATGACTGTTTTCTTTGGAAGTCACGACGCTACCCAGTTGAACCGACAAGGGAACGATATAGGTACGGAGTATCGCTCAGCTATCTTCCCCACCACTCCCGAACAAGCAGCAGAAGCTCGCACCTTTATCAATGAGCTCCAGCAATCAGCACCCGAGGGCGATCCTATCGTGACGACTGTGGAAGAAGACACCACCTTCTATCCGGCCGAGGACTATCACAAGAATTACTACGCTCGCAACTCGCAGCAGGGCTATTGCCAGGTCATCATTGCGCCCAAGCTCCAGAAGGTGCAGAAGGAATTTGCCGAGCTTTTGGCCTCTCATCAGTAACGTTTTCCTCTCTGTGCGGTTATAGACAACAGAGGGCGCAGAGGCTTCCAGAGAACGTGATCCGGAGACAGATTCTTTGTCTCGCCAGTACCACCCCTGGCTTACCCATAACACCCATTCGCTATGTCCGTATGGAATGCGATAGGTATCGGGGTACTGATCATCGTCCTCAAGTTACTCGCCCCTACCGTTCTCTCACAAGGAGTATCGACGACTGTCACGCTTTTGGAAGGAGTCGAGGTTTCTGCTCAAGTTGCTTCTGGGTATGCTGCACGTGCTGCTACCTTGAATCAACCTGCCGTCCCTCCCTTTCCCCTTCCTCATGCGCGCCAAGTCGGTCCGTACTGAATTTTCCTTGAACACCACCCGCGCCTCCGCCGGGTGGTCTTCGCATATACGAACAAAGGCCCGTCGGGGCCTTTGTCGATCATACGGACGATGCTTACATCGTTCCTCCAGAAGGAGGCATGGCAGCTGCTGGCATCGGAGTGGAGGAACCACCCTTTGCAACGAATCCTGCCACGACGAGTACGACGCCAAGTACGACATGGAGCAGATGGTCTGCCATGTTGACCTGTACCAGACCCAAAAGCTCACCGCCATCAGGAACCATGAGGAAGCCGAGTACCGCAACGAGGAGGTACACGACGCCGATGACCTTGAGCCAGAGGGCTGATGCGCTCGAGGCCCAGAGACCTACACCAAGCAAGACAAGACCGAATACCAGGTGTACACCATCGTGCACATGGTTGGTATCGAAGAACGCACCCATACCCACGAGCGGGTTGGGTACCCATCCGAGGATGCCCACGAGCACGAATACGATACCGAAGATTATCGCAAGCGTTTTAGCCATAGGACTGTAATGTTATTTAGGATCCTCGAAAGGACCGTGCGTAAAGTATAGCTCTGGCAGCTGAATTTGGACGGGCCCGTGCGAAGCGTGTGGATAGCTAAAAGACCGACACGTTGAACCAGTGCCCGATGCCGTACGTGACGGCCATGGCAATAGCGCCTCCGATAACGATACGAAGGGTCGTACGGGTAGTCGGTGCGCCACTCACGCGAGCACTCACGATGCCGGTGATGACGAGCGCGACCAACACTGAGGCGAATGCTATCGGGATGCGAACCTCCGCAGGAGGAACCATGATAGCGATGAGCGGAATAATGCCCCCGATAGTAAAGGAAATTGCTGACGCGAACCCCGCATGCCAGGGGTTGGTGAGGTAATTCGGATCGATACCAAGCTCTGCTTCCGCATGAGCTGCAAACGCGTCATGCGCCGTGAGTTCCGTAGCGACTTGCCGCGCCGTATCGGGAGTCAGTCCCTTCCGTTCGTAAATGGATGCAAGTTCGTCAAACTCACTTTCTTTGAAGTGGGTCAATTCGTATCGTTCTTTGGTGAGGAGTGCGCGTTCGGTATCACGCTGACTTGAAACCGATACATACTCTCCCGCTGCCATGGAGAATGCACCTGCAAGCAATCCTGCGACTCCCGTTACCAAGATGGTATGTGCGTCCGCAAAGGCACCGGCAACACCGACGACCAGTGCCGCCATCGAAATGATGCCATCATTTGCACCTAGAACTGAGGCACGTAGCCAATTGAGCTTCGCAGCAAACGATCCCGAATGAAGCTCCTTGTGGGTAGGAGTGTGACGAGCCATTGCCCTAAACTATACCGTATACTGAACCCATGACGCACAGCGCACAAAAAACTGAAGCACGTGCTTTCCTTGCTTCCCACAAAACCGGGGTACTCTCGACCATTTCTAAGGATCAACGCCCTCGGGGACGTCTTGTCTATTTCGCAAGTGATGATGAGTTCACTATTTATTTCATGACGCTCGCAACCACACGGAAGATGGAGGACCTGACCTCGTATCCGCTTGCTGCGTTCACCGTCTCAGACGAATCAACGTTTCAAACCCTCCAGATGGAGGGGACGGTGGTAGATATCACCAACTCCCCTACCGACGACACCATCATCGAATCACTCTTCCATCGTCTTCAGGTTGAAGCTGGTCACTACCCTCCCCTTGCTCATTTGGACCGTGGCGATGTGAAGTTCTTCCGTATCGATCCTGAATGGATTCGCTGGGGCGATTTTGAAGGAGGCTTCAAATCCAAAGATGTGCTCTTCGAGCTCAGTTCCTAAACTGATTCGATCCTTCCTGTTCCCGTTCGTCTATCTCACCTTCTGAAAGTCCGAAGTAATGTCCGACTTCGTGCCAGAGAGTTTCTCGGACCGCGTGAGTGAGCGCGTCGTCAAATGAGGTGAGTTCAGGTCGTGCATGGAGGAGCTCCTGCGCTTCTTCAAGCAGTGGAAGTCGATACAGCGTAATGGTGTCCGGAAGCGTACCACCATATCCGTACGTCTCACCGCGTTCTATGGCCGGTATACCAAGATATCGGCCAAGAAGAGTGTCGTCGGGACCGAGTCCTTCTTCCGTGCGTACTTCCTCACTCGGCTCGTCTTCGATAAGAAGCGCGACATTCGTGACCCGTGTCTTAAAGCGCTCAGGCATTGCCGCCCACGTGCGTGCCACGAGGGATTCAAATGCATCTCGGTCCATTGCTAGAAGCGTAGCAAATGGCGGAGCCAATTCCAGATACGATGGAAGACGCCGTTTTCGTTCGGGGGAACGGGAGGAGTACTGGTAGCGACAACCGGAGGAGTGGTAGTTCCAGGAGAAACAGTTCCGCTCCCGACATTCGTTCCTCCACCTCCCGGGAAAGGCTTTGGTTTTTCGTATGACGTGCAATAGCCGGGCTGCGGTTCATTCATACATGCGCGGAGCGTGCACATGGCATACCCATCGGTACCAATACTGCAATTATTGCACCCGTCGAACCACGCAGTGCATCCGGTGGGCGGTACATAGGGTTTGGGGTCTGTGGATACACCCTCGTTTCCGGTGCACTCTCCTGTATGCACGATTACGGCCTCATCAGCAGATGCCATGCAGGCGTTGCCGTACGTTTGATAAACCGGATTACAAGGAGCGCGAACGCACTGCACCTGCTTGGCAGCGCATACGGGGTCGTACTGCATCGTGCAAGCCATCGGGGTACGCGCGAATGCGGTAGCCGCAAAGACCTGTGCGAATACAATCGCGAGTATGGGAATAGCGAGATATCGTAGATCACTCAACATTGTCTGTAGAGACGGTTGAGGCATGACACTCTTACTACTGCGGCTGCGGAATGCTGGGAGCGGTAAGCGTACCGTAATTCTCTTCCGCGTCGATGGCCTTCTTGGCATTTACGAACGCATGGTACTCGTACCGTGTCCCGAGCCAAAACCCGACCGCAAACACTCCCACGAATAGTGCGACGGCGACGATTTGCGAAAGGCTGGTCACCTCATCCCACGAGATTTTCTTCATGTGTAGAGTGTAACGCACTTATTGCCCGTCAAAGTCACCCGGCCGAGAAAGTTTTGGCTCTGGTTCAGCGATCTCTTCAAATTCCAGAGGAGTATCGGCTTGCCCCAGCTTCCCATCCATCATTGCTCGCACAGTTTTCACGCTGAAGTAGAGAGACGCTAGCATGAGCAGCACAGCTGCCTCACGTGCAATGAAAAGCTGAGGACTTGCGATCTCTCGCTCAACAATCGCAAAGTATTCAAGCAGTACCACCGATACCGCCGCGATAGTGGCATTCGCGATCATCACATGCACGTTGCGCGCACTGGTAAGGCCCGCTAGAAGCACGAGGAGGAGCGCAGCCGCTACCTGCAGCACAGTGCTGAATGGTAAGAGATCACCCCACATTGGCATCGCAAGCAGTGAGAGTATGGCGGTTGCAATGAAGAGCGAGCGCACGTAGTCGCCGTAGTAATGCGGGATCTCCTGACTCCAGGCGACTCCTGCCTTCCACGAGTTATATCCGTTATCCATACGAATACTATACCACGCACTGTCAAGCGACAGGCCCCGCGTGTGCGGGGCCTGTGCTTTCCCATGGGAAGGACGAGAACGCTATTTCTTGAGCTCTGCGTCTATGAGAGCAGCGACTTCTGCGTACGGGCGAGCACCGGTTAGAAGCGAGGTGCCGATAATGGTGCTCGGCGTGCTATTAAGCCCGAGCTTCTGGGCTTCTGCACGGTCGGCAGCGATAGCAGCATCGTACTGGCTCTTCTTCTGCTCGACGAGTGCAGCGACTTTCGCAACATCGACTCCTGGAATCTTTGCCGTGAGTGTCTTGATGGACTCAAGGTCACCAAACCCTTCATCGCCTTCGTCATCCTGTGCTTCCATCATGGCCATGTACCACTGATAGAAATGATCAGGATATGCCTCCCACATAGCGCGTCCAAAGCGCGCACCATCCGTGGAGTCCTGGCCAAGGAATTGGAAGTCCTTGAAGACCACCTTTACCTTACCTTCCTTCACGTAGGTATCGTTGAGCTGAGACACGACGGCCAGATCAAACTGCTTGCAGAATGGGCACTGGTAGTCGAACCAGAGGGCGATGGTCACCGGAGCGTTTGCACTTCCGATAAACGGACTGCCCTCGGTCTTTACATCCTTGATGTTTACCTTAACCGCCTGGGGACCATCCTGTCCCGAAGGTTTTCCTGCACCACCTCCGTACACGAGCGCAACGGCGACGATGATTGCACCGACGAGCACCGCGACCGGTGTAAGGTACTTCTCCATAAACACGTTCTTAGAATCCATATTTCTATAGCGATTTACAAGCCCTTATAAGCAATACGGAAAGTATACCGTATGGCTCTCTGGGGTCGAATTCGCTTAGGCGGTGACGAACGTGAGCGCCTTACCAGCCTTGCCAGCACGACCCGTGCGGCCAATGCGGTGCGTGTAGTCCTCGTAGCTACCGGGCAGGTCGTAGTTGATGACATGCGAGACACCCGAGATATCAAGACCGCGTGCTGCCACATCGGTAGCGACGAGTACCTGCACATGACCCTGCTTAAAGAGGCCGAGTGCCTTCTGTCGTTTGCCGTGTGTCTTATCACCGTGGATAGAGTCTGCCTTGATGCCGCGTCGTGAGAGGTCGCGAGCGAGTCGCTCGACACCATGCTTGGTGCGGCCGAAGACGAGTACCTTATCCATGTCTGGTGCGGAAAGAATGTCGACGAGTGTGTCGAATTTGGTATCGCGCGTCACGTGCACCACATCTTGATCGATGGTGGATGCGGTGTCGCGAGTCTTCACCGATACTCGTACAGGATCCCGGAGAAACTCACCGATGAGCTTTTCAATTTCTCGATCCATGGTGGCCGAGAAGAAAAGCGTATGGCGCTCCTTGGGCATGAATCCAAGAATGAAACGCATGTCGTTAATGAAGCCCATATCGAGCATGCGATCGGCCTCGTCGAGAACTACGGTCGAGAATGCGCGGAAGTCGAGCTCCCTGCGTTCGTTAAGGTCCTTGAGTCGTCCAGGGGTTCCGATCACGAATGCCGGGTTCCGACGAAGCACGCGGATCTGCGGCACGATATTCGCGCCACCGACACAGGTGACGGAAGAAAGCCCAAGGCCCTTCGCGAATCCGAAGAACTCTGCTTCGATCTGAAGCGCGAGTTCACGAGTAGGAACCATGATGATCACCCGCTCCTCCTTTCCAAGGACACGGAATTTGAGCACTTTATCAATAAGAGGAATAAGGAATGATGCCGTTTTTCCGGTACCGGTATTCGCAAGGCCCACGATATCGTGTCCCTTGAGGATGTGCGGAATGGATTGATCCTGAATCGGCGTCGGGGTGATATAACCCTTCCCGATAATGTTCTCCTTCAGGCGCTCATCGATGGCGAAATCATTGAATGCGTGCTGCGGCTGATATACATCCTCAGCTTCCATCGGTACCGCTTTATTCACGAGCCGTGAAAGGTCGACTGCCATCTCAGCGATGTTGCCGCGTTTCTTGGGTGCACCGCGACGATCATCGCGGCCACGGCGAGCTTGAGTATTTCCCCCACCCCGATTCGGACGGGCACGCGAAGGCTCGCGCCGAGGCACGTAGGTAAGAGAAGGCGCTACGGGAAGCGATGCAGCGAACTGCATGCCTGCTTCGTAGGCATTTGAGGTGCGCGGGCGATTACCCGCACGTTGAGGGCGGCGCATAGCGCCTCCTCGAGGTTTTGATTGTTGCATAACTGGTCGTTGGTCTTGTTCCGCTCGATGCGGAAGAATAATGCGCAACGGTCTCGAGATTGTTTCAGGGCGCGCGATATGTCGCCACTGGTCTCGAGTTGTTACCGCATGGGAACCTCAAGACAGCTAACCTGTGGAGTACTGTTGCCTTCATACTGTAGCACGCATGCTACGATATCGCAATCTCTTCGCAGTGTGCAGCGCACGTCCCGCTCGCTGAGACATGCGCTGCACACTGGGAAGAACGGTCTAGGTACCGCGGCGTTTTCGCGTCGCGGCTGCCTTTTTGGCTGACGCTTTTCGGGCTGCTTTGGGGCGCTTGGCAGAAGCCGCACCACCCTTGCGCCCACCTTTTTTCATAGGACTGCGATTCTCCTTGGAAGCAGGTCGTCCCGATCCGCCAAGCCTCCCACCACCTGAAATCTTGTTCTCAGTGGCCCAGGCGCGGCGTTCGGCCTCGTCTTCGGGTACTCCGCGAGCTTTGTACCCTTCCTCGATATGCTCGGCCCTGCGCTTTTGCTTGGCCGTGTACTTCGATTTATCCCCGCGAGCCATACCTGCTTCTTAGGGAATTACGAGCATACCATCCGGAGTGTTTCCCTGCATCTCATTTTACGCTACCGGATTACGTCCTTGAATAAGGCGGATGAGAACCAGGATTATGGCTGCAACGAGCAGGAGATGGATGAAACCGCCGATGGTGTACGAGCTCACCAGTCCGAGTGCCCAAAGTACGAGGAGGATGACTGCAATAGTGATTAGCATGGCACGGAAATGTTAGTGCTTCCGATAACGAAGACGCTGGAACGCCTTGGAGCTTACTTGTACGAAAAGGTGAGAGAAGAAACGATGAAGGGCGCCGACCTTGCGGTGGCGCCCTCTCGTACAAACTCGTACAGGAACTAGTTGGCGTGGAGCATCGGGTTGAGCTCGACCGCCTTGGTGTTCGCGCGCGCTTCGAGCGTGCCGTCGTGAGCACGCACGAAGAGGAGCCCATTCTGCCCGGAAAGCTCGTGCCCCTTCGCGACTCGGACGAACACTCCTTTCGCATCGACGAGCATCACGTCGCTCTTGGGCATCACGTAGACGCCCGCGGCGACGATGCAGTCGTCACCAAGCGAGATGCCGGTGCCGGCGAGCGCTCCGATCAGGGTGCGTTCCCCGATCTCGACGACCACCTTGCTGCCGCCGGACATGGTGCCCTGGATAGATCCAGCACCACCCACGTCCGATCCGTCACCAACGATGACGCCCTGGCTCACCCGTCCCTCGATCATCGCCTTCCCGCGGGTGCCCGCGTTGAAGTTGACGAACCCGGACGGCATGACGGTGGTGCCATCGCCCAGATACGCGCCGAGCCGAACCCGGGCAGTGTCGGCGACGCGGACACCGGGAGGCACGACATAGTCGAGCATGTGCGGCAGCTTGTCGACTCCGTAGACGCGAAGCGTCTGGGCGCGCAAGCGCGCAGACAACTGCGCTTCGGCGACCTCCTCGGGCAGCATGGCGCCCTCGGACGTCCACGCCACGTTCGGAAGGAGCGCCATGATGCCTGCGGTGACCTTGAGGCTCCACGGCAGCACGAACCGATGGCTCATCAGGTGCAGACGCAGGTAGATGTCCGGCACGCCTTGGGGACCGTCGTCAGTGTCTCCGCCGCCGATGAACGAGACGACCACACACCGGCGACGATCGGCGACGACCAGATCGCGCAAACGCCGAAGCACTTCCACGTTGGCGTGCGTCTTGTCGTTTTCATCGATCCACGCGAAGTACTCCAGCGCGGTGCGCAACGCTCCGTAGTCAAGGTGGCAGGAACTCGTCCCACGCTTGTAGCCGACGACACTGGCGAGCACGGCAGCAGTGCCGTAGTTCTGCTCGTAGTTCGGGAACGGGTAGTAGGTGTCCAGGTAACGCCCATGCTTGAGCTGGGCGATGCCGATGCCGAACGCGAGCGGACGTTGGTAGTCCGGATCTGACTCGGTCTTTTCAACGAAGGCTTGAAACTCCGTCTTGGTCGACAGTACCGTCATGAGTGCGTCCCTCCTCGGGGCTATCTAGAACAGGTTCAACCGGTGCGGTTGCCCGCGCGCATAAAAACACGCTTTCCATGGCAAGGCAATGATTCAGGGCGCGGCATTGCTGCCGCGCCCTTGACCCATTTCATTCGCTTCCCCGGAGCCGATACTCGATTTCGGCGCTGTCGGCGATGCGAAGCAGGTCGATGAAGAACTGCTTGCCTACTTCGATCTGCCAGCGTTCCGCGTAGTGCTCTTCGGCGGCTCGCCTGAAGCTCGATTCGAGAACGGGACTCCGGTCGCGATGCTTCCCCATACAGGTGAAGCAGTGCTGCAGGAAGAAGCGATGTTCTCTGTTCTGCGGCATCGCGCTCTGCACCCAGAGCTTCCGGCCCTCCTTGTAGAAGGTGACCTTCTCGATGAGCAACCGGTCTTCCGGCAGATCATCGATGGCATCAGCGGGGATACCCCACTGGGCCATGAGCTTCAATAGGTTGTTCCGATAGGCCATCAGCCCCTCCGTTTTCCACTCAGCACGAGTGTACAACACTAACTCTTAAAGTCAATCTATGCCCTACGTGCCCGTGCCCGCTCTGTTTCAGTAAGAAATTGTTTTCGCAGTCGCACGCTTGCGGGAGTGATTTCGAGATACTCGTCCTCTGCCATAACTTCAAGGCCACGCTCAATGGTGAGCGTATAGGGAGGAACGAGGTTGATCGCTTCGTCGTTACCAGAGGAACGCACGTTCGTAAGGTTCTTTCCCTTGGTGGGGTTCACCATCATCTCCTCACCCTTTGAGGTGTTGCCGATCACTTGACCCTCATACACATCAACGGCTGGACCGATATAGAGCACACCACGCTCCTGGAGTCCCCAGAGCGCGTACCCAAGAGCTTTTCCAGCTGCCATCGAAACCATGGAGCCCACCTGACGCTTTTTGATATCGCCTGCAAATGATTTAAATCCAATGACACGGGAAGAAAGAATACCTTCGCCCTTCGTATCGATGACAAATTGGTTACGGTATCCAAGAAGCCCACGGGTCGGTCCTTCGAGAGTGAGACGGACTTGAGTGTCGTGCTGGACAAGATTCTGAAGCACGAATCCGCGCTGCCCAAGCTTCTCGATAATTGCACCCTGGAATTCCGAAGGCGTATCGATGATGACTTCTTCGAATGGTTCTTCCTTAACGCCATTATTCTCATGAATGATGACTTGAGGCTGAGAGACCTGCATTTCATAGCCGGCACGGCGCATGTTCTCAAGGAGAATGGCGATATGGAGCTCGCCTCGCCCCGATACTTTAAAGTTATCCGGCGATACGAAATCAACCTTAAGTCCCACGTTCACCTCAAGCTCTCGTTCAAGGTATTCGCGCAACTGACGACTGGTGACGTACTTCCCTTCCTTCCCAGCAAATGGTGAGTTGTTCACAAGGAACGAGAGTGTGATGGTTGGTTCATCGATAGCGATAGCAGGAAGTGGTTCTGCAGCAGCATCAGTGGTGATGGTCTCACCAATGAAGATGTCAGGGAGTCCTGCGACGATGACAATGTCGCCCGCCTCTGCTGAGGGCACGTCGACACGTTCAACACCCTTAAAGGTGAAGACTTTCGTAAGTTTGCCGGTGCGTGCTTCTCCGGTCGGCTTCTTCACCGTTACCGCATCGGTTGCCTTCACCACTCCCTCGTACACACGACAAATGGCGAGCCGTCCGAGGAAATTGTCATAGGCAAGATTAAATGCCTGGAGTTTGGCAGGCTTCCCTTTGGCGTCTTCAGCTGAAGCAGGAGGCACGAGCTCAAGAATGGTATCGAGCAGTGGGGTGAGATCGGTGCGCTCATCATCGAGATGCTTCATTGCAACGCCTTCACGTCCAATGGCATACACCGTCCTAAAATCAGACTGGGCATCGGATGCGCCTAGTTCAAGGAAAAGCTCAAGTACCTGTTCTTCAGCCTGCGCAGGGTTTGCTGCTGGTTTGTCGATCTTATTAAGGACCACGATGGGCTTGAGCCCGAGCTCAAGCGATTTCTTAAGTACGAAACGTGTCTGAGGCATGGGACCTTCCTGGGCATCAACTACCAGGAGCACCGAATCGATGGAACGTAGCACGCGTTCCACTTCGCTGCCGAAATCAGCGTGTCCTGGGGTATCCACGATGTTGATCTTGGTCCCCTTATATTCAATGGACGTGTTTTTGGAGTAGATGGTGATCCCACGCTCCTGTTCAAGCGTGTTGGAATCCATGGACACACCCTCGGCCACTGCGCCTGTTTGGCGCATCAACGCATCGGTAAGGGTTGTCTTACCGTGGTCCACATGGGCGATGATAGCTATGTTGCGTATTTCCATACAAAAAGAGGCCTCGCGGCCCTTCTCCTCACCATACTGCATAGAATGCTTCTGAGCAATCAGCGCAAATACCGCTTTATATTCGCAAGGTGTCCCGAGTACGTTGGCGAGCAGTGGATCCTGCCCTGAGTATCATGCAAATAAAAGAGGCAGTTCGTGGTTTCGGGATTAAGCGCAGCATTGATCGCAGTGAGTCCGGGGCTTGCGATCGGGTGTGGCGGGAGTCCGGTGCGCTTGTACGTATTAAAGGGAGAGTCTGGGTATGTCCCTGCTGCCTTGGGACGCGGCCACCAGCCGTTTTCAGAAGAACCTTCTATATATTGGAGCGTCGCATCAAGTGCGAGCGGCATTCCCTTTTGCATGCGCTTCTCAATGACTCCCGCGATGATGGGCATGTCAGAGGCGGTACCAGTCTCTCGCTGAATTAGTGACGCGATGGTAAGGACACGCGTCCAGGGAATTCCTTTGGCAAGCGCTTCATCAGCATACGGCGCGAATGCTTCTTTAAACCGATCCCGCATACGCTGAGCAATTACGGCAGGTGCTTCATCGGTGGGAATGAGATAGGTATCGGGAAAGTAGACTCCTTCGATGTACGCAGGGCTCGTGGAGGCAGTTGCCGCTTCCCACGCGAGAGTATCTTCAGCAGTCCATCCAAGCGATGTACTCAGTAAGTCGCCGAGCTCTTCCTTACGCATCCCCACTGGCACCGTTACCCACGCAACATACGGAGGTGCAACGAGTGCATCAGCAATCGTCCATGCATCCATGGATTGTGAAAGCTCGTACCCGCCTGGACGAATCGACCTGCCGTACGACTCACGCAGATATGCGAGATGGAATATCCACGGGGACCGCACATACCCAGCGTCAGTGAGCTTCTGTGCCACCACCGAGAGTGAGTCCTCGGGTGTTACGAGAAATTGTTCTTTGCTAGCAGATGCATCAGTCGGTCCGAATGCACGTGCGTAGAAGAGTGCAGAAAGCACGAGGAGGAGCGCACCTGCACCAAGTACAAGTATGAGCGTGCGGCCGGTACGCGGCGTGCGTGTAGCGGAACCCGTCATTGCTCTTATTTTACCCTGGCCTGCTTCCCGCACAGGATGCGTGCAAGCTTCAGATCGTCGTACGTATATTTGCCATTTAGCCGGTGAAAGATGGGAGCAAGACGCTCTTGCCCCAGTGCATCGAATGCCTCTTCGATCTCAGGGAGCGCTGCAACTAAGCGAGCCGGTATTAGAGAAAGGAGTGCGGCAGGTTCAAGCCTTCCCGAGGCGATAAGGCGTTCGGCATGATCAGCGACGGTAGCGATGGTGAGCGAACGCGCTTTCGCAATATCAATAAGTGGTACTCCTTCGGTGATGAGCGTGTGTGTCTCATCGTAGGTGGTCCGCCGAGCGGGCTTGCCGGTCTTTGAACGTTCCATCGTACCGCCAGACGCGAGTATGAAATTGCGGTGCATGTCGGTAAGATCACCATCTTCTCGAAGAGTTTCGAATGCCTCTGCGGCTGCCATCGACTCCTCACGAAAACGCTCGTCCATCCGCGAGACTTCGGGATGCACCAAGGTTGCTTCCTCTCGCCAGCCCAGCACCGTAAGTCCTGAGAGCGTACGTACTCGAGACAACGCAACATAGCCTTGCCCGTATTCGAAGGTGCGCGAGAGATCTACCGCAGCCGCATCCATGCTCATTCCCTGACTTTTGTGTACGGTGATAGCCCACGCAAGTCGCAGCGGTATCTGCGTTACCTTCGCACGCACCTTCCCCTGTTCCTCAAGTGCCCAGTCCACCGAGGTGATGGTGAGTTCGCGATCGTCACGCGTTTGAATGATGGGTTCTCCAGAGCCACGGGCAAAGCCAATGACCACACCGAGCGTGCCGTTTACATAGCCAGCAGGCGAATTGTTCTTCGTGCACATAACAATGGCTCCCTCCTTAAGAACGAGCGTTTCTGGTGAAAGACAGCCGCGACGAAGCGAATCTGTGAGCACCTCAGGGCCCGTGGCACTCATGCGATACGTGCGTGATGCGCCGGGAAGCGTTGCGAGCTGCTCCTCATTGATTCGATCCACATCCGCGTTATGGGTGTAGAGCCGCGGTATGTCCGTATCAAGTTCAAGGGGATCGCCTTCGCGCGTAAGAACTGTTGATGCATGCGTATGATCAAAGCTTCCGTCGCGGATAGCACGCAGGAGCTCACGATAGGTGTCGTCCGCCTGACGATGTTGTTCGGTGAGATAGCAAATGAGTGGAGTCGCTGCACGCCAGGCAAGCGATGCAAAAGCGAACTCTGCCGGCGCACCCGCTCTCGTAACGGGCGGGAGTTGGAAGAAATCTCCTGAGAGCACGACTTGCACCCCACCGAAGGCACGGCTATCGCGACGCACTTCTCGAAGTACCGCATCCACCATGGAAAGCGCAGCACCTGAAAGCATCGAGATCTCATCGATGATGAGTACCTTGGTTTTATTGATACGTCGTACGACATGTTCCTTACTTGCGATCCGATCAAGATCTGTGGGGAGTAGCTCCTCAAGCACGCCGATGCCACTCCAGGCATGGATGGTCATCCCTCCCACGTGGGTAGCAGCGATGCCGGTTGAGGCAGTGATGGCAGGTTCGATACCGTGGCTCCGCAGCCAGGCGATATAGCTCTGTAGCGTGTGGGTCTTACCGCTTCCCGGTTCACCCGTGAGGAAGACATTCGCGCCGGTCTTAAGAATCTCAAGTGCTTCGGCCTGCGTCATACCTCCATGCTACACGTACTTCGCTTGATTGCGGAAGGATATTCCATATCCCCAACACTAGCGTGTAGGTGGCTGTAGCGATGGTGAAGAACTAGTAGCCGTCCATGCGTGCAAGACAGGTGCGGTCGTAGTAGCAGCGGTAGTCACGCGCGTAGGAATCTTGATACTGATAGCGATTATCGTAGCGGTCGTACTCGGTTCGGCGATAGGGATCTCCACAGGATCCTTGCCACCTACCATTGAGGTAATAGCAGGTATCTCCCGGACCGTTATACGTTGATCCGCCGCCCCAATATGGTCCTACGTATGAGCCATCTTGATAACAACTTCGATCGTAGTAGTTGGTACACCCGCTTCGTTGCTGGTAATAGGGATCGTTCGATCGATAGGAATAGTCGGAGGAATAGTCTTCGCGGTACTCATCCCGATAATTCCGGTAGCCGCACGAGAGTTCTTCGATTCGGTCGCGGGTACGCGAGTCAACTACTCCCGTGGTCGGCAGACCTTCATCGCGCTGAAAGCGAGTGAGAGCGGTCTGCGTGGAGCGACCGAAGTAGCCCGTAGTGTTTCCGCGCAAGTACCCTTCTTGCATCAGAAAATGCTGGAGCAGTGCAACGTCGGAGGACTCACTTCCATAGGAGAGGTTCGCAGAGATAACAATACAGGCTGCGGGCGGTTGGTACTGGGGCGGATGGTGCGTATACCCCCACCCGCCCGCAGCAGCAAGCGGGAGTACGGCGACCGTAGCGACACGATGAATGATGAAGGGCTCCATAGATAATCAGTTATACGGATACAGGTTTCGGCGTCAAAAGTATGCTGCGGATCTCATGAAGAGCGTAGGAAGGCACAAACCCTGGATATTTGGCCGTTTTTATCTTATACTGCCGCTATCTATGAGACGAATCCCGCTCGAACCCCTGGTCCGGCGCCTTGCCCCTGTGCGCCGTTTTTTCGTTAAGATATGGAACGTGTACCGCGCACTTGCGCTCTGGCTCCAGACGATCATTGCGGTCGTTCTTATCATCCTCTTCTTCGCACTCATTTCGTTCCTTATCAGCCTCGGCGTATCGAAGGATTCGGGTGACTCTCTCTCGACCGTAACATTGGTGTCGGTAAGTGAACTTTCAGGCAACAGTTCATCGGTCGGAGGCATCGGCTCGGTGCGTTCAGTTACCGAAGCGGCCATCCTTGCTGAATCAAGCGGGACTGTGCGTCGAGTCCATACGCGCTTGGGTGGCACCGTACCGGCAGGATTTGTGATCGCAGAGCTTGAGAACGCGAGCCAACGCGCAGCCGTACTTCAGGCAGAAGGCGCCTACGATGCTGCAGTCGCAGCACGTGCCGGTGCGTCCCCGGTTGATATCTCCACCTCCGCACTTAACACCTACACGTCCGCATACCAGTCGCTCGACTCGATTCTCGAGACCTACATCGACACCTTCTATGGTGATCCAGGTGCGTTCGGACCTAAGTTCCTCGTTAGTCCCGGGACATTTGGATTTGAACACTTCTCAACGAAGCGGGCGCAGCTGAATCAGGCAATGATCGCATGGCGCTCGCGTCTTGATTCTGCATCATCCAAGGATTCAGCTGCACTCCTTGCCGAGGCGGAGGGCATCGTACGGCAGGCACATGCACTTGCGACCGATATCGCGACCGTCGCCACGAGGACAAATAGCGACGCAACAAGCGCACAGCTCACTGCGCTTACGACTGCTCGCTCCAGTATCGCTTCACTTCAAGCAACTATCACGAGCGCAAAGCAGACCTACCAAAGCCAAGGGACCTCAGCAACCGCAGGTGCAGATGCGTCGGTCAAAAGTGCACTCGGCTCACTCCGTGCAGCGCAAGCGAATCTCGAGAAAACACTCGTCCGTGCACCCATCGGTGGTCAGGTCAATTATCTTCCCATTCGCGTTGGCGATTACGTGACTTCAATGAACCATGTCGCAACCGTGGCACAAAATGGCGCACTTGAAATTGTTGCCTTCGTGTCAGAAGAAACTCGTTCGCATCTTTCAGTGGGAATGAAAGTAACCCTAGAAGAGGACGTCACGGGTGTGATCACGTCCATCGCTCCTGCACTCGATCCGGTTACCAAGCAGGTGGAAGTACATGTTGCGGTCTCAGGTACGTCGAATCTCGTGAACGGTCAGTCCGTACGCATCGCCTTCCCGAGCGCACCTGCTCCATCGACAGCGACCTCTACTGGTCCAGTACTGCTTCCGCTTGCGACACTGAAGCTCACTCCTTCCGCACGCGTGCTGTTCACGCTTGGCGAGGATGGACGACTTAAAGCGTTCCCCGTTGAAATCGGCGAGGTACGAGGAGATCGTATTGAGATTCTTACCTCCCTTCCTGCCGAGATGCGTATCGTATCTGATGCCCGCGGGCTCTCTGATGGTCAGAAAGTGAATCTCGCTGAAGGTACGTCTCTTTAAGGCGCATGACTTCCTTCTGGAATTTCTTCATTCGGAAACACCACTTCACGGTGTTTCTTATGATCGTGCTTGTTGCGGGAGGGCTCTATGCCGTGACGACGATTCCGAAGGAGGCGACCCCTGATATTTCCATTCCGCTTGGCGTTGTGACCACGGTGCTTCCGGGCGCGTCCTCGGCGGATGTTGAACGCTTGATTACGGACAAGATTGAGAGCGGCGTGCTTGGTGTCGAACGGGTTTCGAAAGTCACCTCCATTTCAACAGAAGGGGTGTCGACCGTCTCGGTTGAGTTTGATGCTTCGGCCGATATTGATTCATCCATACAGTCGCTTAAGGATGCGGTAGACAAAGTGCGGTCTGAGCTTCCTGACGAGGCGAACGATCCCATCGTCTCTGACGTGAACTTTGCGGATCAACCCGTCCTTATCCTCGCCGTCTCAGGGAGTCTTGCTCCCGCAGAACTCACCAAGCTCGGTGAAGATTTGGCCGACGAGCTGAAGCGGGTTTCGGGTGTATCCAAGGTGACGGTTTCCGGAACCCGAGAGCGCCAGGTGCAGGTCATTGTGAAGGAAGAACGCCTCAGACAGTTTGATCTCTCCTTGTCAGACGTCACGAGCGCACTTCGAGCCGCTGGGGTAGCGAGTCCCGCCGGTGCCCTTACGGTCGACGGCATTCGCTATGCGGTGCGCTTTGAGTCTGCAGTCGCTACCACTGATCAAGTAGCGCGCGTCGCCGTTGCCAACCGAGGTGGTGCGCCAGTCTACGTACGCGATATTGCAGATGTCGTCGATGGCCTTGAGGACGCGAGCACCTACTCACGCGTGTCGGTAGATGGGGCTCCTGCCGAACCATCACTCACGCTTACCATTTTCAAAACACGCGGCGGAAACATCGCCGCAACCGGAAAGGCAGTAGAGCACAAACTTAAGGAGTTAGAGGACGGCGGGATGCTGGAAGGAACCGAAACGGTCATTTCCTTCAATGGTGCAGAGGAGGTCGACAAGAGCCTCGTTGAGCTTACGCGCGCGGGCATCGAGACGGTGTTGCTCGTGCTCATCATTCTCCTCTTTACGCTTGGATGGCGCGAGGCACTCGTTGCCGCAGCTTCGATTCCACTCTCGTTCCTCATTGCCTTCATCCTTATGCTCGCGACGGGCAATACGCTTAATAACGTATCGCTATTCGCACTCATTCTTGCCATCGGTATTCTCGTTGACTCGGGCATCGTGGTGGTAGAAGCATTCCATACCCGACTTCTTAAGTTTGGAGATAAGTATGAAGCTGCTCGCGCAGCTATTCGTGAGTATGCGTGGCCGCTCATCGCCGGTACGTTCACCACGATTGTCGTGTTTGTACCGCTGTTCTTCCTCTCGGGTATTGTCGGCAAGTTCCTTGCCTCTATTCCCTATACGCTCATCTTCGTTCTTATCGCGAGCATTTTCGTGGCGCTTGGATTCGTGCCGCTCCTTGCCATTTACTTCGTGAAAGCATCGCATGGCACGATGGAGAGCCGACAGGAGCGATACAACGAACGAGCCAAGCTTTGGTACAAGAACTATTTGCATCGTTTGCTTGCCGATCGCAAGCAACAGACCCGGTTTATCGTCGCCATGATCGCCGGCTTTGTGATCGCACTTGCACTCCCCGCGACGGGACTACTCAAGTCGATCTTCTTCCCCGCTGCTGATATTGACTATGTATATGTTGAGATCGAGAAGGCACAGGGAACCGAACTACGCGAGACCGACCTCACGGTACGGCAGGTTGAGGAGGTACTCTATGCCAATAAGGAAATCGAATCCTTCGTGACTGAAGTGGGTGCAGGCAGTTCGTTCTCCGGAGACATGAGTGGTGGACATGCGGGCGGAAGCCAGATCGCCAACATCACTGTGAACCTTCATAAGGGGGACCACATGCCATCTGCCAAGTTTGTTGGGGTACTACGCAAAGAGCTTGCCCATATCACGTCGGCCAAAATCACGGTCGCCGAGCCAGCGGGTGGACCCCCCACTGCAGCTCCGATCACCCTTATCTTCTCGGGAGACGATCTTGGCGAACTTTCAGTAACGGCAGAACGAGCTGCGCAAGTGCTCGCAGACATTCCTGGCGTCGTCAATATCAATGCAAGTACCAAGAATGCGAGTGCGGAATTCGTGGTAGCACTTGATAGCGCAAAGGCGTCTGAGCTTGGGGTATCGCCGCTTGCTGTTGCAGACACCCTCCGTACTGCCCTGTTTAGTGCCGAGGCCACTTCCATTCGTGAAGGAAAGAATGATATTGAAGTGCGCACCAAGCTTGACCTCAATCCTAACTATCGCGATCCATCAGAAACCACGCACGCAACCATTGATGCGGTACGTGAACTCACAGTCCCTGGCTCAAACGGTCCAGTGCCACTTGCAACCATCGCAACGATTACCTATGAACCCTCGCAGACCGCTATCACGCACGAAGCGGGACGTCGAACGACAACGGTGACTGCAGAAATGGCACCCGGAGGAAACGCAATCGAAGCGACCAACGCCTTCACGAAGCAGTTCGGTGACGACAAGCTCGGAGAGGGCGTCACGATGAAAGTGGGCGGCGAAAGTGAGGACGTCGGCAAGTCATTTATTGAGCTCTTCGTTGCCCTTATTGCGGGCGCTGCGCTCATGCTTTCTATCCTTATCCTTGAGTTCAACTCCTTCCGCCATTCGCTCTACTTGCTCTCTATCATCCCGCTCTCTCTCGTGGGTGTATTCGCTGGTCTTACCCTGGTCGGCCAGCCGCTATCGCTCACCTCTATGCTTGGCGTCATTGCACTTGCCGGTGTCAT
This sequence comes from uncultured Candidatus Saccharibacteria bacterium, assembly GCA_964446735.1. Taxonomy (GTDB): domain Bacteria; phylum Patescibacteriota; class Minisyncoccia; order Phycocordibacterales; family Phycocordibacteraceae; genus C7867-001. Next base: position 294,100 of record CAYUQB010000001.1, read on the forward strand.
CATCAACCACGCCATCATTCTCATGGACTCGATTGCGCGCATTCATAGGGAGCACCCTGAGTGGGCACTGGAGACAGTAGTGGTCGAGTCTGCATCGACTCGTCTGCGCCCGATTCTTCTTACGACTATCGTGACGGTGATCGGTATGGTGCCACTCATCTTCGTAAATGCGTTCTGGGCACCGCTTGCGTTTGCGGTGATGGCAGGGCTTGCCTTCTCGCTCCTCCTTACGCTCGTGCTTATTCCGATCCTCTACTACCGTTGGCCTGGAAAAGCAGTCCGCGAACACTACGAGAAAATGACCGAAGCGTAGTCCACGGCATATGCTTGACTGGTGAACCTTAGTTCACCTACACTGGAGCATATGCACGACACTTACAAACGCGCCGTTATCGGGTTCTGGCAACGCAAGAAGCGTATGCCCGGGTACAAAGAGATCATGCAGGCGACCGGACTCGCCTCGAAGAACTCGGTATACAAACTGATCAACCGACTGGTTGAGGAAGGGGTGCTGAAGAAGGATAAGGAAGGACGACTCTCTCCTGGTCGTGCGCTGGTAGGTGTGCCTCTCCTAGGACTCGTAGAGGCGGGATTCCCTTCTCCTGCTGAGGAGGAGTTGCTTGATGTGATGGACTTCGATGAGTACCTCACGCCCAATAAAGAGAGTAGCTACATTCTCAAAGTGAAGGGTGAAAGTATGATCGATGCAGGGATCTATCCTGGTGATCTTGTTATTGTTGAGCGAAGAACCGCATACAAGCCAGGACAGATCGTAATTGCCTCGGTCGATGGTGAGTACACGATGAAGTATCTCCGAAAGAATGGTGATCAGTACTATCTTGATCCAGCGAACGCTGCCTATAAACCTATCTACCCCAAGGGGGCATTGAATATAGAAGCGGTGGTGACCGGCGTCGTGCGTAAGTACTAACGTATGCCGACAGAAGTGGGATGGGGTCGTCATTATCACTACCCCCGAGCCATCATCCATGTCGATGGTGATTCATTCTTCGCTGCCTGCGAAGTCGCTAAAAATCCGTGGCTCAAGGGTAAACCGGTGGTGACCGGCAAGGAGCGTGGGATCGTGTCTGCGGCGACCTATGAAGCAAAAGCTCGGGGAGTGGTGCGTGGTGTCTCGCTCGCTGAGGCACGCCGTGCCTGTCCGGAGCTGATTGTTATCGATTCTGATTACGAGACGTACGGACTCTACTCGCGTCGCATGTACGCAATTATGCGTCGGTTTACCCCTCTGGTGGAGGAATATGGCATCGATGAGTGTTTCGGTGAGCTTACGGGCCTACGCCGTACGTTCCGTATGAGCTACGAGGAGCTCGCGCAGGCCATTCAGAAAGATCTCACGCATGAGCTCAATATTACGTTTGGAGTAGGACTCGCACCCAATAAAGTGCTCGCAAAAGTGGGGTCAAAGTACCGTAAGCCTAATGGCTTCACGGCTATTCCCCTTTCCGATAGAGAGCGGTATCTGGCAGACACTCGCATCGACAAGATCTGGGGTATCGGACCTAATACCGCACGGTATCTAAACGGCTATGGAATTCGCACCGCACTCGATTTTGCGAGACGCCGTGAGAGTTGGGTGCGAGAACAGGTCACCGCACCCATTCGGGATCTGTGGCGAGAACTGAATGGTGAATTTGTACACGAGCTGGTTCTCGAACCGAAAGAAACATATCAATCGATTCAAAAGACTCGTACCTTCCGTCCCTCTTCAAACGAGACACAGTTTCTTTTGGCACAGCTATCAAAAAACCTCGAGGGAGCGTGCGCTAAGGCACGAACGTTTAGTCTTTCTGCGCGTCGTATTTCATTCTTTCTTAAATCAGAATCCTTCCGCTATCGAATGTGCGAGGCAACGCTACTGCGTCCCACCAATATCCCTTCCGACATCATGCCGGTTATCGAGCGGCATATAGCGGGTCTCATGCGGCCAGGTGAGTTGTATCGCACCACCGGTATCACTCTTTCTGACCTCACCGAACATGCAGACCGACAGCCAGATCTGTTCTCTGACACGGGAGCGCTCGAAGCAAAAGCACGCATATTTGAGAAGGTGGACGAGCTTCGTGAACGCTACGGAAAGCACGCAGTATATCTCGCCTCTTCAATGCAAGCGATTGAGCAGCGAACTGATCCTAACGAACACTTTGAATACGGTACGTCTGCATCCGCAGATGCTCATGCACCCCAACGGTTTAGCGGTCGCACCATGAAGAAATTGTTTTCCCTGCCGTATTTAGGCGAGGTTGCGTAAGACCTCTTCGTATAGATCGTCTACCTAGATACGTTCGCACGCAGGGTATACCTGCATTCGATTGATATTTAACGACTACGTATGAAGACACAGATTCTTACCAAAGTAGCAAGCTACACGCTCGCCGGCGTCCTGATGGTAACGCCTCTGGTGGGGTTTGCGAAAAGTGACGCTTCAGTGCGTGCACATGCACAAGCAACGGTACAGACATCAAGCACAACCGATCCGGGCCAGAACGGGTGTCGCGCATTTGGCCACTTCATCGCGCCGGGATGGTTGAAGCACCATGTTGCACCCTTGATTCCTGAAGGCTGTGTACTCCCCTTTGGGATCGGCAAGATACTACGAGGTGATCGGGGACACAGTACGAGCACGCCGACCGATACTACCGCCCCAACCATCCGCTTTGTTCGCACCAAAGTCACTGACTCAACCGCAACTATCAGCTGGTTCACTAACGAACGATCAACCTCGCAGGTAGTGTACGGAACGTCAACGAGCTATGGTGCGCAGTCGGCACCTGAAAGTGCTCGGGTCTTCTTCCATTCTGTGACACTCACGGGCCTTACGGCGTCAACGACCTATCACTTCGCAGTGAAGTCAACGGACGCAGCGGGTAATACCGCAACATCCGCCGATGCGACGTTCACGACCACGAACGTAGCTGACACGAGTTCACCGACTATCTCGGCGTTCCTTCTCTCGGCTATCGGTTCTACAACGGCAACCGTGTCGTGGCATACGGACGAGCCCGCCACGAGTAAGGTGTACTACAGCACCAGCTCTCCGGTTGACCTTCTGTCCGCCTCGTTCGTCTCAAGTGGCGCACTGGTGGCAAATCACAGCGTGAACCTTACCGGACTTTCGGCAAGCACCACGTATCACGTGGTAGTGCAGTCGAGTGACTCTTCCGGCAACACTGCTACCACATCGGGTACTTCCTTCATCACGCTTCCGTAACCAATACGGAACGGTGCGAAAACAAGCAGCCGCCCCAACGTGGGGCGGCTGTCGCATAGAAACGCAGGAACTAGGAGCGCACAGCAAGAACCGGCGCGAGCCCCACATAGGTTTCCGGCGTGAGGGCCAGCATGCGCTGCTTCACCTCCGCAGGTACGAGATCGTCCGGGAGAAGCTGCACGAAGGTGTGCATGTCGTGGAGCGTGAGATCATCGCGGCCACGCGTGAACCTTTTGAGCGCTCCGTACGGATCGGGGTAGCCGATGTGCCGCAAGAGGGTCTGGTACGCCTCGGCTAGGATTTCGGGATGGGCGCGGAGCGCTTCCCGGATCTTAGGCTCGTTTGGGACGATCTTGTCGAGACCACGCTTGATGGCTTTGTAAGCGATCAGCGAATGACCGAACGCGACGCCGAAGTTGCGTTCCACCGTCGAGTCGGAGAGATCCCGTTGGAGGCGCGACACCGGGAGTTTGCGAGAGAAGAACTCGAACAGGCAGTTGGCCAGGCCCAGGTTCCCTTCCGCATTCTCGAAGTCGATGGGATTGACCTTGTGCGGCATGATGCTCGAGCCTGCTTCGCCCTCCACAGCCTTCTGCCCGAGCCAGTGGTCGCTGATGTAGCGCCACAGGTCCTGACAGAGATCGAGAAGGATCGTGTTGGCGCGGATGTAGAGCTGGAAGAGCTCGGCATACGTGTCATGCGATTCGCTCTGGGTCGTGACCTCGTTGAGCTCGAAGTAGTTGCGCCGCTGGCCCGAATTGAGGTCCTTGACGAACGCGGCACTGAATTCGAGCCAATCGATGTGCGGCTCCGCGAAGTCGAGGGCGTTGTAGTTGCCCGAGGCGCTGTTGAGCTTCACGGTGATCTTGTACCTCGCAAGAGCGTTGATCACCTTGGAAAGACGGCGAGCGAAGACGGCGAACTCCTTCCCGAGGGTTGTAGGGGTCGCTTCCTGCCCATGCGTGCGTGCCAACATGGGCACGTTCGCATAGTTGGAAGCGAACCAGTCGAGAGTTGAACGAATATCCATGAGCTCCTTTCGGAGCACAGTGCTGCCCTTCACGAGCATCAGGGCGTAGGCGATGTTGTTGACGTCTTCCGACGTCGCGCCGAAGTGGATGCGCTCGACATAGTGACCGAGACCGCAGGCTACGAAGCGGTCGCGAAGATAGAGCTCGCAGGCCTTCACATCGTGGTTGGTCTTCTTGTGTTCGCCGACTCCCACCGTCTCGATCAAGTGGACCTTGACGACGTCCTTCGACTCGATGTTGGCCATCGCGAGGATGATCGTGCGGGTGAGCTCCGGAAGCGGCCCGTCGAGCTTTTCGATGATGGCGACCGCGTAGCGCACCATCATGTACAGCCGGTGGCGGATCAGCGCATCTTCGCTGAAGCACGCAACGAGCGGCTTTACCTTCTGCGCGTACCGCCCGTCGATCGGGCTTACGGCAGTGAGTGCGTGAACGGTCATGATGGCAGGCTCCAATGTACAGTTGTTGTTGGACTGCCCGAACCCTATCAAATCCCCGATGCGGGGGCAATGACGAGAAATTACGAAGGGACTGATTGCACGAGTGCACGTACTACCTCGTGGCACGGACCGTTTGAAGCAATGAAATAGGTTTCGGACATATTCCAGGGTTTTCCATCGTAGGTTGTGACAGTCCCTCCTGCCTCAAGCACAAGGAGCGCGCCTGCAGCATAGTCCCAGGGTTTAAGCCCAAGTGAGACGAATGCTTCGGTTCCTCCTCGAGATACAAAAGAGAGTTCGCACGCAGCACTCCCTAGTACACGAGCGGATTTTATGTGTTGATCAGTATTTGCGAAAAGCTTCCTGGTCCGGATGCGTTCATCTTTGCTCATGCCGAATGTGACCATACCATCGTCAGGCGTCTTATCTGACACGCACACCGGCTTCCCGTTATAGGTCGTTCCCTTTCCTTGCTCTGCCACTGAAAGGGACCGTGTGATGGGGTTGTACACTACGCCGATGATAGGTACCTGGTTATGTACCAGCGCTATCGACACGGCAAAAATCGGAATGCCGTTAATGAAGTTCGAAGTTCCATCAAGCGGATCAATGATCCATTGATACTCAGAATCTGGATTCGCACTTCCCCCCTCTTCCCCAAGAATGCCGTGCTCGGGGTGATTAGCACGAATGAGTGAAACCACCGCGGCTTCAGCTTCCTTATCTGCCTTGGTGACAAAACTAGCGTCATCCTTTACCTCTCGTTCGTAATCGGTAGTTTCAAAATAACGCGAGAGGATTGCACCTGCGGCTTGGGCTGCGTCGAGAGCGGTAGAAAGCATGTCTAAGAGTAGTGTTGGAGCACTTCCATGAGTTTGGTAATCATCTCATTGGAATCTCTGTACTCGAACCGTTCGTTAACTGCATTGTCGATTGAAAACGATACGGATGCTGACGCCTCATGCATGGCAATGACCGGAACACCCACGGCATGTGCCCATCCAATTTCAATTCCTACCCCAAGAGATGGGTGCGAGACCTCCGCGACAAGCACATCGGCGGATGCGACCATCTCTCGCGTAATTTCCTCTATCGGCCCCTCCTGAGGCAAAAGTATTTCGTGCTCGCCACTAAGGGTTGAGGTACGCAATGGTGCATACAATTTCGCTTTAAAGTCAAAGCTACTTGCGTGTGCCACATATATCTTCATATGGGCAGTATATGCCGACCCATAAGGGGTGCAACTAGAGATTAATGGGTCATAAGAAGACTCCGCGAAGCTGAGGTTCGTCCATATCGACGGGAGGGCCACATTCGCAATAAGCGTCTCTCATTAGACTCGGCCGTAGGGATGAGGGTAACTACAAGGTAAGTGATTAACTAATTGAATGCTTGATACTTTTCGGTTTCAAGAAGTGCTTCAATTGCAGCACGAAGTGCATCGACGTCCTCACGGGTAAGTGGTTCGAGCGGCTCCATCATCGCGAATTCCTCACGGGTGCGTGGGAATACCACCGGTGTGCCGTATGGTTGGCCCACTGCATTTTTAGCACGTCCGTAGAGGTGAATGTGAAGATAGGGCGTCCAATTCCCATTATCTTGGTAATTGATGCGCCCGATATCTATGCCCCGTTCAGCGAGAACTCGTTTCATTGCCTCTCCTGTCACCATCGTAAGCTTCATCAGTTCACACGCCTCTGATGCAGAAAGCTTCGTTCTATCCTCCACCTCAGCGATGGGTGCAATAAGTAGATGACCGCCGTCAGTGCGGCTAATGTGCGGTCGCTCGGGGGCGACGATCCTGAAGCGCGCGGACTCGTAGACGATCACGATGCGTGTGCTGCTGCCTCGAGAGCTGCCACGTCGAGTTTCGACATGGTAAGCATGGCGGCCATGACTCGATTCGCCTTCTCCTTGTCCGGATCCGACATAAGTTTTCCGAGTGCTTGTGGCACTACTTGCCAGGAAACCCCAAACTTATCTTTAATCCATCCGCATGGTCCTGGTTGCCCGCCATCGGAGAATTTTTCCCAGAAGTAATCGACTTCCGTCTGGTCCACACAATCGATAACGAATGATATAGCCTCGGTGAAGGCAAACTGTGGTCCCCCGTTAAGCGCAACAAACTTTTGACCTTCTAGTTCGAATTCCACGGTCATCACGGAACCAGCAGGCCTTCCTGCCACACCTTCGGCAGACTCCGGATAGCGAGCGATAGCGCCAATGGTTGAATTTCTAAACATCGACGTGTAGAAGTTTGCAGCTTCCTCTGCCTGGGTATCGAACCAAAGAAAGGGGGTAATTTTTTGCATGCAAGTAGTATTAGGCTGACATATCCATACTAGGTTTCAGGATACTCAGCTGATTACCTTCCGGATCCTGAAACTGGGCATACGTGCCCACACCCGGTATTTCCAGTATTTCTCCGAGTGGTTTGCCGCCCGCAGCTTCTATCTTCTTCAAATGCTCGGCAACGTCATCCACCGCGATGACGACAGAGGGATGCATAGTGCCCATCTGAGGGGTTTTCTGAAAGATGCCTCCATTAATAATACCGGGCTTGAGGGGTCCCTTCTCGTCCGACTCGGTGGTCATAACGACCACGTAATCGCTCATTTCCGGTCCGAGCTGGTTGGCTTCCCACCCGAAGACACTGGTGTAGAACTCCTTTGCGCGAATTCGATCTCCGGCGGGTAGCTCAAAGTGAATGACTGGGTTCATGGCGAGAGTGTGGTTACCAATATGGCTCTAGCATATACCGGGCGTGTATGAAGCGTTAATGTACGCTACGCCTGAGCAAGGAGGATTATGAGTAGGATCCCGAAACTATTAAGTGCGAACGTGAGGAGCATAAACTGCCATTCCTTTATTTTACTTAACCCCATCATGCCGATACCTACCTCATCAGGGAACGGAGAGGCGATGATAATCGCACCGATCACCGGAGTGAGCCATACAAAGTATGGACTTTTGAAGAGCGCGAAAACCGGACGTCGCATCAGCTCATTAATGAGCGGGGTGAACTCCTCAAAAAGCTTATCCTTAAAGAATCTGAAGATGAGCACGTCCCCTATCACGCCACCTGCACCCGCGGTCAGAGCAATGAAGATTGCATCGTATTCTTGAGCAAGGTGGAAAAGTACGAGTGACGCGGGAGCGACAGTGAATGTTGAAACGAAGAAAATACCGGTCAGAAACGACCCGAGATAGCCATACGTTCCGATGTGTCTAATGAACGCATGTACTACAGGAGTATCGGCAAGAAGAACGAGAAGGAGAATGCTAAGGATGAGAAGGGTCGTATTTTGATACGCCCATTTCTTCTGACGTGAATGTGCCATGCTGCGTATGAAGAAGTGTATCAGGTCCAGACAGTCTTAGTCCCTGAGCTACAAAGCTAGGATTTATGATCATTGGTTATCTGGAGCATCAAATAACCCTACTCATCATCTGTAATGAATTGAACTCCCTCCCGTCTTCTATACGCGACACCGTAGTAGACTGCTAAGGTAGCTTAATAAATAGTACATACCATGAAGAAAACACTCCTTGTTCTCTTGCTCGCTGCTCTGTTCTCTGCTCCTGCAGCATATGCACAGGGTCTCAATACAGACGTACAAGTAACTGTTACTGCCACCAGTACCGGTAGCACGGTCTCCAATGAACGCCGGAACGAAAACGGTCAGGCAAGCTCGTCTAATAATGCACGTGCAACTAGCTCGGTTAAATCAAACAACGGCAAAGCTTCAACCACCGCAACTGTTTCCGGTAACCTGACAGCTGAGGCTCACCGAAGTGCTGTAGCCACATTCGTGCAATCTCTTCGGACCACTGCAGACCGCGATGGAGGCATTGGTATGGAAGTTCGTGCCGTCGCACAGTCACAGAGTGACGCGGCTTCTACTACAGCCGATGCGATGACGAAGATTGAAAATCGCAGCAAGGTGGTCTCATTCTTTCTCGGCACCGATTGGAAGAGTGTGGGCGCCATACGAAGTGCAATTGCACAGAATAACGCTGATGTAAGGAGTCTTGAGAAAGCAGCTGCTCTTGCAACTGACCCTTCGGTACGCGCCGAACTCGAGTCCGAGATCGAAACCCTCCAGGGCACACGCGTGGCACTTGAAGGCTTCGTCACATCTCATGAGGAGAAGTTCAGTCTTCTCGGATGGTTCACGAAACTATTTGTAAAGACTGGGGTATAGTCTGGCATTTATAAAGAAAGGCCGACTTTATAAAGTCGGCCTTTCTTTAATTTATTGGTCTAAGGCAGCGTTCTAACTTGTGTTGAAACTCTTCTGTGCTACCTGCCTTACTAGAATTTAGCTAACTGCTTCTCCAATTCCTGCTCTATCACTTCACTATCAATATCCGTAAGCATGTCTTTGAGGTCTTCATCTTTGGACACATCAATACCATTTCGCTCCAGAAGAAGGGTGAGGAGATACATGACCTTTGTGATCTCATCTTCGGCATAGGTATTTATGTAGAGTTCAACCTCTTCACGTAGCTCAGCAATGCGTGCTTCACGGTTCTGGGAAATAAGAACAACTATTGCAAGGAAGATTGCTTCGAGTGACACCACCATCGTAAGGAGTCCAAAAGGAAACGGATCGATTGGTGTCATACCAGGAATGTATCCGGTATTCCATGTAATCCACGCTACAAAGAAAACCATATTGAGTATGAGGAAGAACACCGTTCCGAAGGACGCGGTGAGAAGATCAGCAACTTTATCGGAAAGCGAACGTTTATCGTTCGCCTTGGCTTTAAAGCTACGAATGGTATTCCTTCGCTCAGCAGCAGCTTGAGCAAGTTTGGCCGTTGGCTTTCGAGTCATAGAGAGCTGCCGTTATTTGGCACGTATCCAAACGAAGCCAAGGTATGCACCTATCGCAAGGCCAGTGATAAGTAGAATGGACGCATACGGAGCAAAAATCTGTGGCCATAGTGCCCCAACGGCGATGCCAATAAAGAGGACGGCCCATTTGAGGAGGCTGATCTGCCACCAGGTGAATGTAGTGGATTTAAAGATATTCATGTTCTTAGTATAGCCTCTCGAAAAACTCAAAAAACTTCACTCAAATCAGGCGGTGGCCTAGGACGATGTTAGAACCTTTTTGATCTAAATAGATGCTCTGCCCCAACCACGAGAGTCGCTCCAATCAGATAACCTATCCCGATCAGAACTGGGAGTAGAGGTGGCGGCACCGGAAAGTGCCATTCCCACACATGGAGGAAAACATTTGCGAATTCGTACAGAGCGGTAATACACAAAGTTAGAAGGCAAAAGTATAGCGGTTGTCTCCGAAGAAGTAGTATCGTCGCCGCAAAAATTCCATATGACAAAGCAGCGTTGAGCAGAAGAAATGGCATATCGAATCCAAGAGCATACGTAGTAAGTCCAAGGAGCTTTCCTAATATAAGATCGAACGATAAACCGAACGGTATGCCTATAAGAATCCCCTTTGCGAGGACCTGCCACACGCGTGACAGTTTCTTCTCATAAAAAGCGAGTGTAATGAATATAAGAAGCTGCACCAACAGCAGTATTCCGAAGTTAATCCATGCTCCCGACATATTCGAACTATACCTTGGTACCTTCTATTTAGATTTGGATCGTTTATCGAGCACCCACTGTACTGATTTACTTATTTTCTTATCCTTACGGTGAATACAGCCCACCCAGCAACATGGTCGACGCATTCCCTCGATGAGTTCCGAAACTACTCTCCTTATATGATCTTTCCGCGTCTCTGGTGTTTTGACCGAAATAGTCCAGCAAATCCATTCGTTCCGTGCAAGTGGGGTGATGTCTTCCCACTTGGCGAGTGCCTTTGGTGAAGCGACAAGAGCCTTTTTGAGGTCTGCCGGCACGGTGTGTACGGTTCCCGAAGATACTTTCATAGTGAGAATGGTACCAAATCGAGCTGGTTATCCGGACCTTATTCAAACCGGGATCGGACAATCGATTCGAGGTTCTCTTCGGAAGTAAAGAGGTGGGCTGGAATTCCAACACCCTCTGCGGCTTTCAGGTTCTTCACTTGGTCATCAAAATAGATGCACTCTTTCCCCTCTAGATGATGTTCTTTAAGGATTGAAGACCACGCCCGGCTGTCAGGTTTTATATACCCGGTCTGCCAAGAGAAGTACACTTTATCGACTGCATCATGAACCCACGGATAGTGCCCGTAATATTCCGCACGCTCTTTAAAATTATTTGAAAGAATAAACACCTTGATGTCCTTCTCTCGGAGCTCCCTCGCAAAGTCAACCATTCGTTCCGATACCTTCTCTGCCGTAAACCAATAGTTCCAGAATTCTTGTTCAGAGAACTCTACTCCCCACTCTTTTAGTGCAGGTTCCCAGTATTTAAAGGCATCCCCTGCGTTTGGTTGTCGCACCTTATCCATAATCTCCGAGAGCTTGGGCAGAAAGCTTGCAGTGGCCACTCCAAAATCAAGCTCAAACCGATCACTCAACTTTTCACTTTGAAGAAAGATCCCGTTGAGATCAAAGATCGCTGCCTTCAGCATACTCAAATGCCGATTTCGATCTTCCAAGGCATCGGGATAATGGAAAGATTTATGAGAGTATCGAAGTCGTGTTCGGTCTTCCATTTCTGGATTCTAGATTTCACATTTTCCATTAGAGCATCAAGATTCTCGATCTTACTCGCACTGAACTCAACAAAAATTTCAATCGGAGCGACTTTAATCTTTATCTCGGAACTATTCGCGTAGACGAAGACATCCTCGATATTGGTGACTTCTGAAACTATGTCACGGACAGCTTGAGATAAGCGAGCCACTTCACTGGCCTCGATCTTCTCGTTGTCATAATCAATTCTTATGATGGGCATAACTGACAGGTTATCAGAAGCAACCGAAAAGACGAGCTGCGGGCGTTGAGCGGGGTTTGAACCTACTTGTGCGCTATTTCTTAAGAACGGCGGTTACTTCGATTTCTATCTTCGCCCCCTTGCGGGTCATCCCACTTACCTCAACCAACGTACTTACTGGTTTACTTTTCTGAAACCATTTATCTCTGATGGCCGTGACCTTGGGAAAGTCTTGTATGTCAGTTAAGAATACCTGCGCTTTTACTACATCATCAATAGAGGCACCAGACGCCTTTAAGCTTCTTTCAATGGCCTGAAAGACAAGTTCAGTCTGCTGCTCAATGTCATCTGTTATCGCCTCGTTGTTTTCATCCTTATCAGCCTGTTGACCTGATACGTAAATCAAATAAGAGGTTCCTAGATCGATCTTTTTTGCTGGTGTGTAGACACCACGTGTCTCCTGCCAGCCGTCTGGGTAAATGTCCTCAATCATTGAGAGAAGTGTACCAAAGTTCTAACATTCAATACCCTCACCAATAGAATCTCGTACCTAAGAGCTTATTTCAATACTGGGAGTCTGGCGCGACGCTGAACCTTTATGCTCCGTACAGATATCTAATTATCTAGGTCGTCGGTCGTTACTCCATCAAAATGCTCGGTATCTTTCTCGGCCTCATCTTTCGTTGCATGCACTGTCGCATCCTTGTGGTGAGGCGGCGCGTAAAGTGTATAGAGCTTCAAGGCATCGCTTCCTGAAGTGTTCTTGATGTTATGGCGAACACCTGCAGGAATCACAATAACTGAGCCGTCGGTCAAGTCGCGCTCGACGCCGTCCAAGATGCTCTGTCCCTCCCCTTCCTCGACACGTATGAACTGGTCGACATCATGAACCTCCTCACCAATATCCGTCCCTGCAGGTAGCGACATCAAGACAAGCTGGCAGTTCTTAGCGGTATATAGAACGCGACGGAAATCTTCATTCTCAAGCGTTTGTTGTTCTATGTTTGTGACAAATCCTTTCATATTTTAAGTATACCTTTTGGCTGGCCGTCTGGGACGTTATTGGAACCTTTCTCGGAGGTCTTTTATAGTTCGAGTTTGCGATTTACCGACCTTTGTCTTGGGATGTGCTCGTGAATAAGCGTTATCTGATAACTCTCATTCATCCAAGCGTTGTAAACGGGATTCAGTGTCTGATGAATCAACAAATCAACCTTGAGGGTATCCCCTGTACCAAACCGGAATTCGCCTTGCTCAACTTTTTCGAGGAAACCAACATCGGTGATGTTTGCACTAATTCGATTACCTCCCCAAATGAACTCCCAGCGTCTAGTTGTGCTTTTCTCAAGAACAGGCTTAACGATAGCTATGATTTGATTCTCTTTAACTTCCTTCTTCCTGTTTTCAGAGTTCACTTCTACCTTTTGAGCAAGTGCAGAGAAATTATCCTTATCTATTGAGAATGAATCTTGAGGCGAGGTCAGTGTCAGACCTTCGACTGCAGGGTCTTCATCAAGCACCCTGAACTGGTCGGAGATGATGTCATTAATGGGCTGGCTTGTGTTGTAGATGTTGTAAACAACGTTCGGACAGACGTATATATCGCCAGTAGAGGTCTTTATTGTGGTACTTCCACCCTCATCGCTTACGCTCTCTACATCAGTTTTATTTTTGTCCTTAAACCAGGTTCTCAACTTCACTAGCCCAGTGTAGGTTTTAACAATTGTACCCATTACTAATACTCCCCCTCCAGCTACACCGCTTGCCGTCGCAATTGCACTTAACAAGTCATTGCTATTGATTGCGGCGACAATTGCATGAACTTCAAAACTACCGGGGCTTAAGGCTTCGATTTTTATTTCGACGTTCTTACCTGTATTTAATTCGGAGCTAATTTCTTTTAAAGCCTCGGAAAGTATCAAGAGTGAGCTAGTGAGCGTATTAACATCAACCTGATGTGTCTGGCCTTCAAATTTAATCTTGAGTTTTTCTTCGTCGAAGACTTCGTCCATGAATTCATTATATCTGTATAAACTTTCACCACGTGCACAAAACACATCCTTCCAGAACTCATCTTCTGTGGCTTAATTTCGCGAGCTGGGAGTGTGGTACGACGTTGGAACCGCTGCGGTTGACAAAAAGAGATAAATAGAGTATAAGTGCACACAGCGCCGGCTATCCGGAAGCACAACCACAACTGAAAGGGTTACCAATGCGCTTCGTCACTCTTGCGCTTGTTGCATGCATGCTTTCGGCCTGCGGCGGCAAGCCGGAGCCGCTCACGGCCGAGCAAGCCGTGATCAAACAGAAGCTCGAAACGGCACCTACCCGCAGCATCCTGATCTTCCATGATAAGGAGGGTCGGACCGACATGGATGCGGCGTGGGGCATGATCTGCTCGCGGGGAGCCGACGGTACACTTCTCGTGAGCCACGTCGACTACTCCGGTGTCTGGATGTGCAACAATTTTTCACCGACCGGGAGGCCGATGTCGGCTCACGATCTGGCCAGCCAGCTCACGCGGGTCATCGAGCCGAACGATCCGGCCTACGAGGGCCGCGTCGAAGACCTGATGTCCACGATGATGGGCGTGCCGCGCGACAACCGCCGGTAAGCTCAATCGTCCGCACCCCCAGCACGGAAGCGCCCTCGGCTTTCTGTCGGGGGTGTTTCTGTTTATTGCTGCGGGACTAGGACTCGAACCTAGATAACAACATCCAGAGTGTTGCGTCCTACCATTAGACGATCCCGCAATACCGAAGCGGCTTACGCCGCTTGGTAGATGCACGATACTGGAAAACCAGGGTTTCTTCAACCAGTTACGGCCAATATGCAAGGATCTTGCCCATTATGATGAGCGAGACCAAATAATAGCCGGCAGTAATGAACCACCACTTCCAACTCTTGTTTTCCCACAGTACTCCCCCTATAGAGACCGGTACGACATACCCGAGCCAGTTCCAGAACCCTGCCTGAACGCCTGACCATGGACCTGACGTGCCGAGATACGTATTAGCGAAGAGTAGAGAATGCGCAAGCACGTAGGACATGATGAGGGCGGTCACCATCATGACGAGATAACTCCTCATCATCTTTCCTTTCATCTTGGGGTCCTGTTTCCACGCTTCTGCTTGTTCTGGCGTGATATTCATCGATTTCATCCATGCCTTGCCGAACAGAGGACCGAACCAGAGGAACCCCAGTACGATAGCGGCCGCAGCCGCTCCCACTACTGCAATAAGATTAATAGGCACCATAACATTAGATTACCTGATACCTCATTAGTATAGGACCAGCCGCCCGTGCGGGCGGCTGGTCTGTGCACATGGAGAATATGATTTACGGTGTCGTAGGAGTGGTTGAGGCCTTTACTTCTCCCTTCCCTTTCACAACTGAGTAGATTCGGGCAACACTGTGACGTGCGGCAGCGAGATCCTGGTGGGCGGCAGCGAGCTTCTTACGAGCTTCCGTAAGGGCAGCCTTGTTTGCCTCCATAACGGTCTTGTCACCCCCATCGGGCTTCAGGTTTGCCGTGAGTGAGACTGCTGCATCTGCGTTAGTCTTGGCACTCGCAAGCTTCGTCTTTAGATCGGTCATAGCGCTTACTGCAACCGATACATTCACCCCTGCTGACTGGGCAGCAGTAATACGTTCCTGAAGTTTATCGGCCAGCTGGGTGAGCTGGGTAACCACTGCATTGATGCGGGATGCTGCAGCTGCAATACGCGCCTGCGGCTCAATCAGCCCAAAGACACGATGATCCTGGGTGATGGACTTGATGTCTGCCTTCAAGGTAGTGGTTGCAGTATCTGTTGCAACCTTCGCTTTAAGCTCAGTGAGCGACTGAATCTCGGCATTCAGGGTCGCGGTGAGCGATGCGAGCTGATCTGGGGTAAGAAGCTTGATCTTTCCAAGACGTGCGATCAATTCCTGGAGACTCTTAATGCGACGGTCGATTGCATCACCAGCCTTCTCGATACCTTTTTCAATACGCTTTTCGGTGGTGGAAGCACGCTGCATAGGTACCTTGTCCTCTCGGTCCTCGGTCATCGATGCTTTCCAGGCCTCACGGCGGTCTTTATCAACGCGAGAGGTGGTAGAACCCAATTTGAATGGGAAATTCAAGAATGCGGGACGCTTTACGGGTTCAGTCCGTACTTCCGTTTCGGCCGAAGCCTCAACCTGAACCTGTCCATCCTCTGCAAGAGCCGGATTGGCTGATGCGAGCATGAACACGAGCGCGAGTGCTGACGTGGTGATCAGTGCTTTATTCATAGATTATAAGATTATTGTGAGACTGCCGCGTTCACACTGTCATTTGCACTTGCGTTGTCATCACTGACTGCGTCAAGCTGCGCATCAATGGAGGCAAGATCCTCATCGATGGCAGTATCGGAAGAATCAGAACCGGTCGGAAGTGTGGTTACTTCCGGATTTTCGGGAGCGGGGGCACTGGAACGCATAACGTTCCAGTAGTAGAAGCCTCCCAAGAGGACAACTGCCACAACCGCTATCGCAAGCACAATTTTCGATGTCTGTGACATAAGGTGGTGCTAGGTAAGAAAGACCTACTGCTTACTAATGACGTTGTAAGTATAACGTTCTTTCAGCCCTAGAAATGGGGCTTGTGTATAGCCAAGTCATGCTATGCTGCATGTACAAACGAATACCGTATCAAGAGTGCGGCGAGGGAATTGGCCCTGTGACCCGTCAGCAACCATTTCTTAGGAAAACGGTGCTTCCAACCCCGTCGGGGAACGATGCTTTTGCGAAAGGCCTCCTTCTCGAAGGGAGGCCTTTCGTTTGGTCTAACCAATCAAACCAGCATGCTGCACTTACTTTCCACTTATACAACCGAAAGCGTGACCCGAGGCCATCCTGATAAGGTGTGCGACCAGATGTCTGACGCGATACTTGATGCCTGCCTTACGCAGGATCCCACGTCGCGCGTTGCGGTCGAAACCTTTGGCAGCCACGGTACGCTCATGATCGGCGGCGAGGTAACCACAACCGCTGCGCCCGACTATGCTGCCATTGCCGAGCAAGTGTACCGCGACATTGGCTACGAAGAACCGCTTGATGTCCTTGCGCGCGTTGTCACCCAGTCACCCGATATCGCTATGGGAGTTGATACTGGTGGTGCAGGTGACCAAGGCATCATGTACGGCTACGCAACCGACGAGACGCCGGAATTCCTTCCGCTTGGTGTTGTGCTCTCGCACGCACTTGCACGCAAGCTCGAGGACCTGCGTACGTCCGGTACCCTTCCCTATCTGCGTCCAGACGGAAAAACGCAGGTGACCATTAGGGACGGAAAAGTCATCACCGCGCTCACCTCTACACAGCATGCGGAAGAGGCCGAGCTCGAACAAATTCGAGCAGATCTTACCAAGGAACTCTTCGGTTCAGTTCTTGGCGACCTGTCGGGTATCGAGCTTCTCGTGAACCCAACCGGACGCTTCGTCCAGGGCGGATTTGCCGCTGATGCAGGCCTTACGGGCCGCAAGCTCATGGTCGATACCTACGGTGGTCTCATGCCTCATGGTGGAGGCGCCTTCAGTGGAAAAGACTCGACCAAAGTAGACCGCTCTGCCGCATACATGTGCCGCTTTGTCGCAAAGAATCTGGTGGCTGGCGGGTACGGTAAGAAGGTACTGGTCTCAGTCGCATACGCGATTGGTCGCGTCGATCCGGTCATGGTGGAAGCATATGACGATACCGGAAAGAATCTGACTGATATCGTGAACCGGAACTTCGATTTCCGTCCACGTGCCATCATCGAACGCTTGGGCCTCACCCGTCCTATATTCCGCGATACGGCGGCATATGGACACTTTGGTGTTGCCGGACGTCCGTGGGAAGAGATCGTTACGCTCTCCTAAACAGGGAGCTGAAGAAAAAGACCTGGCAGAAGCCAGGTCTTTTTCTTTATCCTTCCTTCTGTAGCGACCGGTCCTGCACCGCTTGGAGAAAACGCGTAAACAGCGGATGAGGAGTGAGGGGACGTGCCTGTAGTTCGGGATGGAATTGGCAACCTAGATAAAACGGATGGGCCTTCTGGGGAAGTTCCGCTATTTCCATAAGCACTCCGTCAGGACTTGTGCCGGAGAAAATCAGACCTTCGTCCGTGAGTCGGTCAATGTATTCAGGATTCACCTCATAGCGGTGACGGTGGCGTTCTTCAACAATCTCCGTACCGTATGCCTCTTTGGCAATCGTTCCGTCTTTGAGCACGCAGGGGTACGATCCCAGACGCATCGTACCGCCGTACTTTCCTTCTTCTATGAGCTTCTTTTGATCGGGCATTACATCGATGACCGGATGAGGTGAAGAAGGATCGATTTCAACAGTATGGGCTCCAGAGAGACCGAGAATGGTGCGTGCGTATTCGATGACCAGCATATGCATGCCGTAGCAGAGGCCGAAATACGGCACTCCGCGCTCACGACAGAACTGGGCAGCGCGAATCTTTCCCTCAATGCCCGTCTCACCAAACCCACCTGGCACAATCACCCCGTCATACTTTTCAAGCGCATCAGTGCCTTCTTTCTCGATGGTCTTAGCATTCACCCATTCAATAACAGCGCGCACTCCTACGGCGGCAGCAGAAAACTTAATTGCTTCAATCACTGAAAGATAGGCATCGGAGAGGACGAAATCTCCAGTATCGAAATACTTACCGACGATACCGATTGAAACGGTGGGCTTACCCTCTGCCCGAGCTCGCTCGACAAACGCACGCCACTCATCAAGATCTGCTTCGACATTGGTTTCGAGCCTGAGTGCCGTAAGCATGAGATCTCCGATATGGTCTTGTTCAAGATTGAGTGGAACATCATAGATACTTTTCACATCTGGTGCAGAAATGATGTGCTCGGGACGTACGTTGCAGGAAATGGCGAGCTTTTCCTTTCGACGTGCATCCATCGGATCATTGCTTCTCGCAACAATGAAATCAGGCTGGACACCGTAGGAGTTAAGCTCCCGCACCGCCGACTGAGTGGGTTTCGTCTTCATTTCACCAAGCGTGTTGGGGACTGGCAGATACGACACCATGACGAAAATCACATCGTCTGGATACTTGAGCTTCAAGACACGTGCCGCGTCAATGAAAAGCGCGTTCTGAAAATCTCCAACCGTACCACCAATCTCAATAACCGATACGCGACTTCCATTATTGGATGCCGCCTTTTCGATGCGTCGCAAGATCTCATCGCGTACATGAGGCACTGCTTCGACACACTTACCCCCGTATTCAAGTGCGCGCTCGCGCTCAATGACCGTCTGATACACCATGCCGCTGGTCATGTAGTCCTCGGGACCTAAATCCCGTCCGAGGAATCGTTCATAGTTACCCATGTCCTGATCCGTTTCGAGTCCTGAGCGAAGGACGAAGACTTCACCATGCTCCGTCGGATTCATCGTTCCCGCATCGACATTCAGGTACGGATCAATCTTCACGAGATTCGCTTTGTAGCCACGCTGATTGAGAATGAGTCCCAAGGATGAGGTAACCACACCCTTTCCGACGCCGCTCATCACACCGCCCAAGACGAAAATGTATTTGTGTCCTTCGGTAGCCATACTAGATCTTCAAGTAGCGACGAACGCCAATCCACGAGGCAAGCGCCCCAAGGAAGACACCCGAACCTACGAGCGTGAAGAACACGAGTGCGAAGTTGCTCATGTAGTACTGGAACAGGTTGAATCCGCCTAGCCACGACGCAAGAGCATTCCCTGCATACCAAGTCGCTGGGTAGAAGAGGACAAGTGCGATAAGGGCTGCCAGTACACCCGAGATGATGCCTGCCACTATGAACGGCCCCCGAATATACATATTGGATGCGCCCACCAGCCGCATGACGGCAATTTCATCACGAGCGGTGTAGACCGCAAGGCGTATGGTCGCAAGTGCGATAACCGTAGAGGCGAGCGAGAAGAGAATGATGATGGCAAGTCCAACCTGTTGCGTGGTCCGAATGGCAGCAGTGAGGCGATCAATAACATTCTTATTCTGGAAATAGTTCACCCGATCAACGAGTGTACTTCCGGGGCCAAGATCCTGATCCGAAAGCCACTCCACGATAGTGGCGTAGAGGGCGGGATTGGTGGCCTTAATGGCAAGCGAGGCCTCAAGTGGATTCTCACCAAGTTCGGCAAGTGCCTGGAGTGTGAGCGGGTCATTTGCATGGCGTTCGCGGAACTCGGTGAGCGCCTCCTCACGCGAGGTGTAGGTGACCGTCGCCACCTGCGGAAGCTCTTCAAGTCGTGCTTTCACTCCGAGTACTTCCGTCTCGGTTGCAGTAGTGGCGAAATACACATTGACATCCACTTTGTCCTCGATCGCGGTCAGCGTATTGGTGAGGATGGCCGAAAGGAATATCAAGGAGCCGATGATGGCGAGTGTTACCGTCATGATAAGTACGGTGGCAAATGAGACCGAACCGCTTCTCGCAAAGCTTGTTGCTCCTGCACCGACGACTCGTTTAAGAAAGATCCACATAGCTATAGGACGTATTGGCCACGGACATCATCACGGACGACACGACCGCGATCCATCGTGACGACGCGTTTACCGAGTGCGTCAACCACTCCCTTGTTGTGCGTCGTGATAAGCACGGTGGTGCCAAGCTCATTAATCTTCTTCAAGATTTCAATAATCTCATACGTATTAATTGGATCGAGATTGCCGGTGGGTTCATCAGCAACGATGACATCCGGTTGATTGATGATGGCGCGTCCAATAGCAACGCGTTGCTGTTCGCCGCCCGAAAGCTGACTTGGGAAATGGTGTGCCTTACTGCTGAGGTCAACGAGATCGAGAATGTGCGGTACGTCGGTAGCAATCTCATCGTCTGGGCGGCCCGCTGCCTCCATTGCGAATGCAATATTCTCGTATGCGGTCTTATTCGGAATAAGGCGGAAGTCCTGAAACACCATACCGATCTTGCGGCGATAGTGGTGGAGCGAAGAAGTCGGGAGTGCATGCACATCGACCGACTCAAAGAAGACCGACCCAGTGGTGGGTCGTTCCTCTGCCAGAAGCATTTTGAGGAGAGTGGTCTTTCCGGCACCCGAGTGGCCGACGATGGAGACGAATTCCTTGGGGGCGATGTTGATGGTGACGTCCTCCAGTGCTGGCGTACCGTCTCGGTACATCTTCGTGACCTTGTCGAAATAGATCATGTACGAGGGGTATTGTACCTCACTCAGGAGGGACGGCAAAGAATATGAGCTCCTCATTTACTCACTTATACGGTGAGTGGTGTGGATAAGCTTAGGACTGAGCAGAATCTGCTATCGCCGCATCGATAAACCCATCAAGTGCACCGGACAGTACCGCCTCCGGATCATGCGATTCATGCCCAGTTTCGTGGTCTTTCACCATTTTGTAAGGGTGGAGGACGTAGGAACGCATCTGACTACCCCACTCGTTGGCTGTAGTTGCAGCAATACTGCGTCCTTTGGCTTCCGCCTCCTCCCGTTCCTTCTGTTTGGCGTACAGTTTTGCTTTCAAAAGCGCGAGTGCTTTCTCACGGTTGGCCTGTTGACTCCGTTCGGAAGAAACATGCACAGAAATACCCGTTGGAATATGCACAATGCGCACCGCCGTCTCTCGTTTATTCACGTTTTGTCCTCCTGCACCGCCTGAACGCGCAAACTGCAGATCAAGTTCATCCTCCTTGAGGGTAATGTCGTCACTGGCAGCAAGTACGGGAAGCACTTCCACGAGTGCAAAGGACGTCTGACGCTTCGCGTTCGCGTTAAAAGGTGAAATGCGAACGAGACGATGCACGCCATTCTCGTGTTTCAGGCGTCCATAGGCTCCCTTCCCGGTTATTTCAAGTAGCACATTCCGGTATCCCCCATGATCATTCTCGTTCTCGTGAAGTTCTCGTACACTCCATCCTCTACTCTCTGCATATCCTTCGTACATGCGACGCAGCATGGCAGCGAAATCTTCTGCGTCATCTCCGCCTGCACCAGCAAGAATGGCAAGCGTAGCGCTTCCGGCATCATGACCGTCGCCACTACCACCTTCTTTGAGTGACTGGTATTCACGCACGACTCGCTGGGCTTCATCCTTGTCCACCCAGAAATCAGGTGACGTCATGAGCGCTTCGATTTCTTTGAGTCGTTCTTCTGGATTCATGCGGCGAGTATAGCAGAGGGGTGTATACCACCGAGATTTTCTGGAGCCGCCGCCCGGGCTTGAACCGGGGACCTAAGGTTTACGATACCTTCGCTCTACCAACTGAGCTACGGCGGCAAAGTCGAAAGACTATATCATGCCGGACGTTTCAGGCGAACATACGTACCACCTACAATGCCTGCTTCTTTTAGTCCTTTACGGGTTTGTTTTTGAGCCGATGTCCGGGATTGAACCGGAGACCTCATCCTTACCATGGATGCGCTCTACCAACTGAGCTACATCGGCATACGGCCCCGAAAGGGACCGTATGCCGATAGTACGGTATTCCGGTAGGCTTTTCAAACTATCCACTCAACCAATATTCCACCGCATCCTCGCTGCTATCCTTAGGAGGTACCAATATCTCGCTCGATATGAACCACATGAACAATACGGAACACTGCACGTGTTCCCATCACAAAGTCGGAGCACTTCTCATCATAGTGCTCGGCGTTGTATTTCTTCTGGGTGCCATGGGTGTACTTTCGGTTATGACCGTCGCCTACGCGTGGCCCATCGTCGTGATCGTCTTCGGGATTACCCGTTTGCTCAGCGGGAGCTGTAAGTGCTACACCAGGTCCTAGTTCGCTAGCGCCATCGCTCCATAGAGGCCGGACGCACTCCCCAGTGCTGCTTTATGTATCCGTCTTTCTTCGGTAGCTCCCATAGCTGAGAGCGTTTCCTGCACTTCAGAAAGCTTGAAGCCATTCTCCTCGTTCATGAGCGACCCACCGAGCACGAGCATATCCGGCGACCATACAAAAAGTGCGTTTGCAATTCCCTCGGCTAAGTGAGGAGTGAGCTCACGCCATACGACCGCAGGAAGTGCTTCCGGTGGAACTCCGTGACGTTCGGAAAGAGCGCGACCACCAATCAAGTCTTCAAGCCATGCTCCGTTTTTCAAAGTCAGTACGGCACTACGCCCTGATCCATTGCTGGTGTGCGGAACGATCTTTCTTTCAATAACGCATGCAGTACCAATACCGGTTCCCAGCCCCAGGTATCCGACCGTGCGCATACCTTGCCCTACTCCGTATGTTGCTTCACCGAGTGCTGCTAATTCTGCATCGTTTCGTAGATGTACTGTTGCCCCAAGTCGTTCTCCCAATTCGCGCGCAAATGCATATCCTTCCCAGCGAGGAAGGTTCGTCGCCGAGAGCATAACTCCATCCTCGACGATACTCGGCACGCCCCCAACAAGAGTACCTATATGAGGAGTGAGCGTACGAGCGGTTTCAGTCAGAAGCTCGATAGCCTGCAGCGGATCTGTAGGTGTTGGCATATCAACCGCACGTCCGATACTACTGCCCTCAACCAATGCCATGCGCATGTGGGTACCCCCGATATCAAATACAATGGTGTTCATAGCTGTTTCTTGAAGGCATCGACTAGTGGTTGTGTGTCCGGATCAATACCTCGCGTCGCGGCGAGGTGCCGACCGACGAGAATGAACCGAAGCCAGAGTGTTGCAAGAGCGTCCGCACGGGATAGATCGGATATATCCAGAACCCGCACCAAACGTCCTCGCTCCTCCATGAGCCCCTGAAATGCATCCATCCGACGTAGGACGCGGTCGTGATCGCTCGTATCACGTACCAGTACGAATCGAAAGAGGTGCGCAAGGCCTTCGGGCATATCAGTATCAAAGGACTGCATTTCATTATGGTTCAATTCCGGGAATACGTTTGTGAACGCGGGTGTTCGCGACGATTCATTTACAACGAGTTTGGCCAGGTGCCCTACTAACCTATTGCGATCAGAAGTATAGAAAAGCGGCACGCTTTGGAGGAGGAAATGAGCGTCTTCGTCCGCGTCTTCTCGAAGCACTTCTTCGGTAATGGAGACGTTGGCGAGCGCGGTGAGTCCTTCCTCATTTCCGCACACGGCAAGCGCTGCACGCACCAAATACATAAACGCATTACGCGGCACGAGACCTGCAGGGACGAGTGCAAGCGGCAACTGTTCGCGCTCCGCAAACTCCGCAAGTTTTCCGCCCGACGTAACGATTGCAAGCTTCCTTCCCTCCCGCTTGGCAGCGGCAGCAAATGAGAGCGTTTCTTCAGTATTTCCGGAATACGAAATTGCTAGATGCAGTGCTTCTGGCGGAGCCTCCCAGGGAAGATCGTAGTCATGATGGACGAGGAACTTCCGTTCTGGATTGAGGAACCGCAATGCCTCTCCAGCAAGAGCGGACCCGCCCATACCACCTGTGACAATGATAGCTGGCGCCTCATTTCGTGGACGGCGTATGTCTGGCTCAAACGAGAGCTGAGAAAGAAAGTCCTGCATCATGTCTCGATCATATCAACGAGTAGGGTGCCCCAGGTGAAGTTGTGCGCACCGTATGCCTTACCTGTTTCAGGATTGAAATATTCTCTAAACCCATTGCGCTCCACGAGTCGCTCGGTCGCGGTTCGCAGCCATATTGCTTCGTCATCGAACCCATACTGGCGGAGGCCGTGATAGATGAACCAATGCGGTGCAAACCAAATGGGGCCGCGCCAGAATCCCGCCGCTCGATAGGAAGGCTCTTGCTGCGACACCGTCCGAATACCGTGTGAGGATCGGAATGAATTGTGATCGTGAAAATGAGTTTCAATGAGATGCTTCGCCTCTTCTTTGGTATAGAGCCCGGCAAAGAGCGGAATGAAGTGAGCCCACGTAGCGACCTTGAGCCGTTGCTGACTCTGGCCTTCAACCGACCAGAACACGCCATCCTCAAACATGTACTCACGCATCGCTTCTCGGATAAGTCGGGCATGCCAGGTCGCGTACGTTGCTGCCTTCGTGTCACCGATATGTGTGGCCAGTTCGGAGAGAATTTCGAGATTCTTAACCATGACCGTGTTGAATGGTACGTCCTTCACCCAGAAGTTCTTACGCATGCATTCCTCCTCGTCAAAGTTGCAGACTGCGTTCGCTCGTACCAGCTTATGCCGCTCGTACATATGGCCGAAAAATGAAATGTCGGTCCCAACATGCATCGGCCCATCAAAACGCGGTGAGTTATCCTCCCCCGACTCGTCTGGATTAATGATGCTTATGAGATGGTGATCATTCGGATCGCGTCGTTCAATGAGGTAGCGGTAGAAGGCATAGATCGGTGGAAAGATCTCCCGAAGAAACGCGGTGTCTCGGGTGTGCTGATAGATCGCACGAGCCGCATACGCGAGCATAGGCGGCTGAGTGATACTGGTCACCCCGCTCTTTCCCCACCCCCAGTTGTACGGACGCGTGAGTTTCGCGTTCCAGAAAATGATGTGAGGCACCATGCCGTCAGGAAGCTGGCGAGAAAGGAGGGCACGCAGCTCAGATATCGCTGCATCGGGATCGAACCGCGCAAGCACAATGGCATGGAAACATGAATCCCACAGCCATTGATACGGGTATGTTTCTGGCGATGGAACGGTGTAGGTATGACCCGTTCCGGTCTGCCGGCGATTAGCGAGAAGAAGGCGGTACGCCGTATCGCGCAGCATCATTAGGCGTTAGGAGGCCTGGACAGTGAGTGTGCCGGTAATGATTTCATCGACACCCCCAACCTGAACCGTGTAGGAACCAGGCACGAGCGCTTTTGAGGTAGTGAACGACCACTTCCCATTAACCACCGGGACTGCCATACCACCCACGATACCGACTCCAGCACTATTGACGATAATTACTTGTACGCTGCTCACGTTCTTGGCTGTACCCGTGATCTTCGGGTTTCGCGAGGAAGTGACCATGGCAGGAGTATCAAGAGCGGCCGTGTGCGGGACAGCAGCTGGCGCAGACACTTCCCCAGCCGTCGGCTGCACCGGTGTAACCGTTGGAGTACTAGTCGGGGTTGTTGAGGTAGCTGCAGGTGCAAGTGCTTCAGGCACCGGCGCTGCTGCCTTTTGGGTAAAGAGGAATGCACCTCCGAGGATAACGATAGCGGCAACGAGGCCGATGATGGCTTTCTTGTTCATGAGGCCAGTATACCAGCTGAATAATATGGGTTCCTAGTCGAGACGCACGCCGTCCTCTATCAACGCTACAGCCTCATCGATCTGGGCTGGAAGATCGCTGCGCGAGGTATCGAATGTGTAGAGAAATGGAATCCCTTCTAGGTGCTCGTGGAGCGGCTTCCGTCTCATATAGTTAGCGATTGCATCATCCGCGTCTTTGAATAGCCAGGTATGCTTATAGCTACGAAGTTTATTCAAAATAAATTCCTCGGGTGGATTGATATGTATCCAAATAGGAACGGCACCATATGTATTTTGTGCCATCTCTATGATTGTTCTGCTCCGAGGACTCATCGCATCACTATCTAGTGCAATGCTATATCCCTGAGCAAGATGTTTCTCCGAGAGTTCCCTCCCGACCCGCACCAATCCTTCGTACGTTAATCCGTGTTCTTTGAATACCTTTCGAAGCTCGTCTCCTGAAATACGAACGAGTGATAACCGTTCTGCCAAAGGACGTACGACCGTCGTCTTGCCTGCTCCGACTAACCCAACCGGACAGAGTACGAATTGCTTTCTGTGAGGCTGGGTTGGAATAACGAGCGAAGCATCGTACTCACGCATGACCGCATCCTGCATCTCCTGAGTTTCCATAGCCGTAGTATATCGGGGGATAAAGCACAAACCGCCCATGTGGGCGGTTTGTGCTTCTGCGCGGTCGACGAGACTTGAACTCGCAACCTCCCGCGTGACAGGCGGGTGCTCTAACCAGTTGAGCTACGACCGCAAACTCTAGTTTGCTCGACCTCACGATAAAGGTCGTCATCGGAATATACAATCTTTCCGGAGGAGATTCAACTTTGTGCTGGCGGGAGGACTTGCACCTCCGACCTTAGGTTTATGAGTCCTATGCTCTAACTACCTGAGCTACGCCAGCAATATGCAGCACCTTACTACGCAATGGCATTCTCTTCAACGAGGCCATCCGCCCGACGGAGATCCTCAGGAGCAGTGATCTGTATCCACTGTGTTGCGTATATAGCTTGTAGAGGAATTCCTGAGGCTTTCGATGCGGCCAGCACGGTTTGCGGCAGACCATACTCCGAACTCCCCACCGCTTTGGGGACCATGGGATACTCGAATACCCGTGCATCAAGTACAAACATATTCGTATTCATGAGACCAGGTTTTCCTGTGTGATCTCCCTCTTCAATCGCGGTTACTTCTCCAGTCTCATCAGTGACAATGCGTCCTCCAGCAGCCATGGACTCCGTTTTCTCCACCAGCATGGCCCAGCCGGGTACCTGTAGCATCTCGTCCACATCCCTCCGGCTATATATATCGTCTCCCATCATCACAAAAAACCGGTCCGTAAGGTGGGGTTGAGCGAGTGTGAGTGCCCCCATAGTTCCATTAAGTTCCTGCTGCTCCACGTACCGAATCGGTATGCCATGGTATTCAGCGCCATAGGCAGCACGAATGATTTCACCCTGATAGCCAATGATGAGAATGATTTCCGTTGTGTCCGCTGGAAGGATATCGAACTTATGCTCTAAGAGCGTCTTCCCTGCCACCATAAGCATGGGCTTGGGTACATTCTCAGTGAGCGAATTCATACGCGTCCCACGTCCGGCAGCGAGTATAACGACTTGCATCGGCACACTATAAAGAGAAAAGGCGGGTCCGTCGACCCACCTTTTCTCCACCGTAGATTAGGCTCTACGAGCTGCCACCTTTGCGGCCTGCTTCGCTGGCACGCTGGGGATCGTTTGCAAAGTTACCGGGATTATTTTCCTTACCCTGGCTGCGACCACCCTTGGCCGCTATTTCGCGCTGCTTATCCTCGTCCATGCTCGCGAAACCACGTTTGCTCCTTTTATTCTCAGTAGCCATACGTACATGACAGGTTACTCATAACTAACCGAGCCTGTGCACTATACGAAGGCAGCGGTGAACCGG
The DNA here is from genome assembly GCA_964446735.1 of uncultured Candidatus Saccharibacteria bacterium. GTDB lineage: Bacteria > Patescibacteriota > Minisyncoccia > Phycocordibacterales > Phycocordibacteraceae > C7867-001. Next base: position 321,724 of record CAYUQB010000001.1, read on the forward strand.
AAGTTAAACGTCGCTGTAGTAGCATGCTACGCTAGCGATCATGCACGAACATATCGAGACCCCGCAAGAAGAACACGTCGTCTATGAGTTCTTCCTTTGGAGTGTACTTCTCAAAGGCGCTATTTCTCTCGCAGAGATAGTGGTCGGCATTGCCGTGTTCTTTGTACCGCCAGCATTCATCGTCTCGCTTGGCATGTTTGTCCTTAACTATGTTCCGATTCCCGCGCTACAGCACGCGCTCATAGAGGAGATCGCACAGTACACCACTGGTGCCGTAACCTTCGTTGCACTCTATCTCCTCTCGCGCGGACTCATCAAAGCAGGTCTCATTTGGGGATTGCTCAAGAATAAAGTATGGGCGTATCCGTGGTCGCTCGTGATTCTTGGAGTATTCCTGCTCTATCAGACGTATCAGATCATTACTGATCGCTCGCTCCTCATCATTGGCATCACGCTCTTTGATATCGTGGTGATGTACTTTATCTGGCGCGAATGGCGCATTGTACTGCGTCACCGCGCGGCAAACGCTGTGTAGCAGCTACTTCGTTACGGTTGCGGTGGCAGTCGCCGCGTTCTTGTTTGGTGACATGTCAGTCGCGACCGCAGTGATGGTATGCGTGCCTGCCGATATCGACTTGCCGCCCCAGGTTGCGCTACAAGTTGTCGAGACAGTACATGAACCCAACTGTTTCCCATCAGCGGAGATGACAATCGAGGAAATACCGCTGGCGTCACTTGCGCTCACCGAAATATTCACGGAACCATTACCCTTGAGCTTCGCACCGTTTGTGGGAGAAGTGATCGTAACCTTGGGTGCGATTGCATCACTCGAATCAACATTGGCAACCGTAACGGAAATCGCTACCGAAGTACCTACGTTCCCTGCGGCGTCATACGCCTTGGTCTGGAGCGTATGTTTTGCATTCGTGTCAGCGGTGGTGTCCCAATAGAACGTGAACGGTCCTGCGCTACTCGTCGTAAATAATGTGCCGTCCTTGTAGAGTTCGACCTTCGCTACCGCAAGATTGTCGGATGCACTCGCTTGGATACTCACGCCACCGGAAACTATTGATCCGCTGCTCGGGGCCAGGATGGAGGTTTTCGGCGCAGTCGTATCCTGATCAGCAGGGACCAGCTTCGCCGCCTCAAGCGTCTTCGCAACATTGATACGACCCCACCCGTAGTACTGATCCCATCCGACAGTGCCGAGGTCGTCTACGTTCTTTTCAATGAGACTCCGCACCTGTGTGGACGTGAGGTTTGGATTTACTGAGAGAACGAGCGCAGCCAGTCCAGCCGCAAGCGGTGAAGCGAACGAAGTACCGCTCACCGCACCATACGTACCCGAATTGTTACCGCTCCAAATGCCGACACCTGGCGCAACGATATCCAAAGCGGTCCCGTAGTTAGACCAGCTTGCTCGCACATCGCTACTTCCGGTCGCCCCCACACCAATAGCATTCGCGTAGGCTGCCGGATAGAGCACAGCGGAAGCACTGTCGTTACCCGCAGATGCAAAGAAGACAGCTCCCTTACTGACGGCATAGTTGATGGCGCTTTCGAGGGTTGAGCTATACCCGGTGCCACCGTAGCTTATGTTAATAACCCGAGCTCCGTGATCAACGGCATAGATAACGGCTTCTGCCATGTTGCTATAGAGCGCATAGCACCCTCCGTCTGCCATGGCGATCGGCATAATCTTGGAGCCCCATGCAAGGCCTGCGACCCCGGCTGCGTTATTACCCGCGCTCCCGATCACCCCTGCCACCTTGGCACCATGGGCACATGAGTTGGTCGTAACTGTTGCCGTATTGGTGACCACGTCGTATCCCGGCACGAGACTTGTGGCTAAGTCGCCAATCGGTAGAAATCCACTGTCAGCGACGGCAACGATTACTGAAGGCACGCCGACGGTAGCATCCCATCCAGTGGGTGCCCCGATCTTCGGTGAGTGCCACTGATTCGGATAGTACGTGTCGTTTGGGACGAGCGTCGATAATGCAATGAAATTAGGTTCTGCTACTTCCACTTTTGGATTGCGCGCAAGCGCCGCGCGTACCTTTTCTTCTGCACCTATGGGAACCGATATCACATGGGTTCTGATCTGCGGCAATGTCTTAAGTTTCTGACCGCCATGCATTTTAAGTAACGCATCTCCCTCATCGTCCTTCACCCCCGCCTTGAATTGCACCAAGAGTTGTCCTGGCGCGCGGGCATCACTCATTCGTGCAGCACCCGCTGCTGCAAGTTCAAGGTCAGCATATTCCTTAAGTGGCGCCTGAAGCAGCAGCACCGTCGCACTCACGAATCCCGTGAGAACGACGAAGTGAAGAAGGGATATTTTCCCGATCGTATGCCAATCGGCATACCAAGGGTATTTCTTAGCGAGCCTCGTGTGCAGGGAGTTCATAGGGTCAGCGGGTTAGGCGATATGCCTTAAGTATATGAGGCATTGGCGGCACCGGGGCACTTACTGTGTATAAGCAAATATATGCGCCCGGATGTCTAGAGATGCACCGGAGGCACAGGTTGCCTTGCTATACTTGCTGCATTGAGCTCTCTGAATGCCAATGAAACGTCCTTCCCTCGTTGTACTCGGCAGTCTTAGCGCAGGACTGTTCCTCCTTCTCATTGGCATCCTTGCCTATAAAGGAGGGATTCCTCTCCTCTTCCCTTCCGGATTCATCGGCATCGCCGAGCGTGACTTGATGTTACGTACCGTATTCTTGATGCTTATCGTCGTTATTCCAGTCGTCTTGCTAGCAATTTTCATTGCGTGGCACTACCGCGAAGGAAATCGAACCGCGACCTATCGTCCGGACTGGGAGCACTCTCGCATGGAGGAGCTGATCTGGTGGTCTATTCCTCTTGAAATCGTACTGGTACTTGGAGCGCTGACATGGACGGCGACGCACGAACTCGATCCGGCGCGCGCGATCAGTTCATCCGAACCACCGTTGGTCATACAGGTGGTAGCGCTTCCTTGGAAGTGGCTCTTTATATATCCAGAGGAAGGTATCGCAAGTGTGAACGAGGTGACGTTCCCGATCCATCGGCCGGTCAAGTTTCAGATCACGGCTGATGCCCCTATGAATTCATTCTGGATTCCGGCGCTTGGCGGACAAATATATGCAATGACCGGTATGAGTACCGTACTTCACTTGATTGCATCACAGAGCGGTACGTATGACGGCATGTCTGCCAACTATAGCGGTGAAGGATTCGCGCAGATGCGCTTTGCTGCACGTGCGGTCGAGCCTGCTGATTTTGAAACATGGGTAGCGACGGTACGCAATTCGCCGGATGTACTCACGCAACCCTCGTACCAAATGCTTGCTACACCAGGAGACCCAGGACCCGTACGCTACTATGGAGCAATTGGGATAACGTATACCGATATCATGCACGCCTCCATGTCAGATCGTTCACCTGCACGTCTCATGCCGAGCCACGGACACTAGCCTATGTTCGGCATTCTTACTCCTGACGCATTCATACACGGCCCTATTGAGACGTTCGCGCAGCTGGTGGTTGTGCTGGGTGGGTTATCGGTAGGTATCCTGCTTACCGTCACCCGTCGATGGAAATGGCTCTGGAGTGAATGGCTGACATCACTCGATGCGAAACGCATCGGCATTATGTATTTGATACTGGCCTTGCTCATGCTGCTCCGCGGTGGCATTGATGCACTCCTGATGCGCGGACAACAAGCGGTTGCGACGACCGCCGGAGCCGGATATCTCTCCCCGGATCACTTTGCGCAGATATTTACCGCGCATGGAACCATCATGATTTTCTTCGTCGCTATGACGTTCATGTTCGGGCTCATCAACTGCATCATGCCACTGCAGATCGGTGCACGTGATGTCTCGTTCCCGCTCCTCAACTCCATTAGCTTCTGGCTCACCGCAACTGGTGCCGTATTAGTTAATCTCTCCTTGGTTGTCGGCGAGTTCGCCGCAACTGGCTGGCTCGCCTACCCGCCCCTCTCGGGGATCGACTACAGTCCCGGCGTCGGAGTCGACTACTACATCTGGGCACTGCAGATCGCAGGTGTCGGCACACTGTTAGGCGCCGTGAATTTCATTGTGACTATTTTCAAGGAGCGAGCTCCTGGCATGACCCTCATGCGCATGCCCATCTTCGTGTGGACGGTACTGGGCTCTATGCTGCTCGTCCTTGTTGCCTTCCCAATACTGACGGCAACGCTGGGTATGCTTTCTCTCGATCGTGTGCTGGGTATGCACTTCTTTACGACGGAACTGGGGGGAAACGTGATGATGTACGTAAACCTCATATGGGCGTGGGGTCACCCAGAGGTATATATCCTTATCCTCCCTGCCTTCGGAATCTTTTCGGAACTGGTCCCGGTTTTCGCGCAGAAGCGACTCTTCGGCTATGTCTCGATGGTGGTCGCGACGATGGTCATCGTCATTCTTTCTTTCGGAGTCTGGGTACACCACTTCTTTACCATGGGTGCCGGGGCAAATGTGAATGCATTCTTCGGTATCGCAACGATGGCCATCGCCATCCCGACTGGAGTAAAAGTATTCAACTGGCTCTTTACGATGTTTCAAGGACGTATTAAGTACCCCGCTCCCATGCTCTGGTTCATGGGGTTCCTGTTCAGCTTCATCCTCGGCGGCATGACTGGAGTACTTATGTCGGTACCACCGGTGGACTTCCAGTTGCATAACAGTCTCTTTCTGGTGGCCCACTTTCATAACATGGTCATTGGCGGTGTGCTATTCGGATACTTCGCCGGCTTTGCGTACTGGTTCCCTAAGATTGCCGGGTTTGGGCTACAGGAAGCACTCGGAAAGCTCTCTTTCTGGCTGTGGATCATTGGCTTTGCAGTCGCGTTCATTCCTATCTATGCCCTTGGCCTCATGGGTATGACCCGTCGCCTTGAATTCGTGGATGCAGCAAGTGGCTACCATCCGCTCCTCATTATTGCTGCAATCGGCGCCGGCACTATCGCAGTTGCGGTCGCCGTTCAGGTACTGCACCTTGCCGTGAGTTTCTTCGAACGGAAACGGAGGCTCGACACTACCGGCGACTACTGGAATGGACGTACCCTCGAATGGTCCACCGCATCGCCCGCACCTCTCTATAACTTCGCTCATATCCCCGAGGTAGAAGGCCGCGATGCGTTCTGGCACATGAAGCAGACTGGGAATGCACGTACATCCGGACCATACGAGGAAATCTTGTTGCCGAAGAATAGCTCGGTGGGGCTCATCATTGCCGGTTGCGCGTTTCTGTTCGGGTTCGGGACCATTTGGCACATATGGTGGCTACTCCCGGTCGCACTGGTCGGCATCTTGGTAACGCTCATTATGCGATCATTCGTTACCGAGACTGAATATCTTCTACCTGCATCGGTCGTTGCTGAAACCGAAGCCCGACGTACCCAAACCGTATGACGACACACGCCACACACGACCGCACCGCTCTTGGGCTCTGGGTATATATCATGAGCGATTGCATACTTTTCGCGTCACTCTTCGCGAGCTACGCGGTACTCCATGGAGAGACTGCGGGTGGCCCATCTGCAATCGAGCTGTTTGATCGGTCGTTTGTGCTTATAGAAACCCTAGTTCTTCTTAGCAGCAGCTTTGCGTGTGGTCTTGCACTCATCGCGGCACGCTACGGAAATCGAATCGGTGTATGGACAGCACTTATCGCAACACTCCTTCTTGGGTTGGTGTTCCTCGGCATGGAAGTGAGCGAATTCTCCGAACTCGTTGCCGCTGGACACGGCTGGCAGACGAGCGCGTTTCTCTCCGCGTTCTTCACCCTCGTGGGTACGCACGGACTCCACGTACTTGCAGGTGTACTGTGGCTCGGGGCACTACTCATGTATCTCGCTATTCGTGGGCTGGATACCGTTCTCTCAGCACGACTCTTTCAGTTCTCCTTGTTCTGGCATTTCCTCGATATTGTGTGGATCTGCGTGTTCTCGCTCGTCTATCTCCTTGGCACACTTCCATGAAGCACGACCCGAACCTCACCATTTCGCTTAGCTCCTACGTTATAGGATTCGGGCTGTCGATACTCCTCACGCTTGGCGCATTCTGGATTGCCCCGGGACTCGGGAAGTTTGCGACACTCGCAGTCGTTGCTGCAGCGCTTATGCAGCTCATGGTCCAGCTTATCTTCTTCCTCCACCTCGGACGTGAACCCAAGCCACACTGGAACCTGAAGCTCTTTAGCTTCACCCTTCTCATTACCGGCATTCTTATTGGTGGCACACTCTGGATCATGCGAGACCTCTCTACCCTGCACCCACGCACTCCTGCCGAATTCTATGAGGACGGAATCGTCTCGCCGGAGAACGAACTTCACTAATGCACCTCTACTACCGACTCACGAAGCCAGGCATTGTATACGGGAACGCGATAACGGCAGTAGCTGGATTCCTGTTTGCATCAGGCACATCGGTAGATGTTGGCATGCTACTTGCAATGCTAGTTGGTCTCTCACTTACGATTGCTGGCTCGTGCGTCGTCAACAATGTAATGGATCGTGAGATTGATGCGCACATGGAACGTACAAAAGAACGTGCCATTCCGACTGGTCGTATTCCAATATCGCATGCCCTCGTCTTCGCCGGCACGCTACTGCTCACTGGTCTTTCAACACTGCTCTTTCTCACTAACTTCCTGGCATTCGCTATCACTTTTGCCGGAGTCATTGTGTATGTAGGTCTCTATACACCCGCCAAAAGTCGCACCGTGCACAGTACGCTCATTGGTGCAGTGGCTGGCGCAGTTCCACCGGTCGTTGGATACACTGCGGCAAGTGGTGTCTTAGATGCTGTTGCACTGCTTCTCTTTCTTATATTGGTTGCTTGGCAGATGGTTCATTTTTTTGCTATCGCCATCTTCCGCGTCGATGAATACCGTGCAGCCGGCGTACCGGTTATGGCAGTCTCCCGCGGCATTCAGGCCACAAAGATACTTATGATCATTTACACCCTTCTTTTTATGGGTGGGTTGTATGCACTGTACATCATTGCGGGACTAGGACTTTTCTACGCCCTCATCATGGGTATTCTTTCGCTGGGGTGGCTCACGCTCGCTACTATCGGCTTGTGGACCCCTGATGATACGCATTGGGCAAAACGTATGTTCCTCTACTCCATCGTTATTCTCCTTATCTTTTCTATTGTGATTGCGGTTGCGTGAGCCGGACTGTCCAAAGGTGTGCGAGGTACGGGAGGATGGAACCGATGAGCAGAGCACCGACGGTACTCGTAACGACGATAAATGCTGGGGAACCGCTTAGGATTACATTCGTAAATCCAACGAGGTTAATAAGAACCAACGAAGCCATGATGGAGTAGTAGTTCACCACGCTCCACCAGGTAAGGCGCTGCACATCTTCCGGTTCAATGTGTGCGAAGTGCTCCATGTAGTGTTCGATACCGTGGGTGACAATCTTCTGGCGTTCAGTACGCACGCCGATCAGGTAGCCAAGCAGCATACCGATCGCAAGTGCTGGGATAGTAAACGGAAGCGTAATATCTGCATCATCCCAAAAAGAAATAGTGAGGGTGAGTACAATGAACGCGAAGAGTGCGCTCATGATGAGGCGTGTACGCATGAACGCGTTTTTAATTGCGTATTTGAATACCGTAATACTGATTAGAAAGAGCGCGAGCAGTGCGATGACAATAATGACTGATCCTGGAGCAGTGGTCATACCATGATTAAAGCATGAGTACCGTGAAAGCCGCCTCTCGGCGGCTTTCACAAGCTGGTTGCGGGGACGGGAATCGAACCCGTGCCTGGAGGTTATGAGCCTCCCGAGGTACCTCTCCTCCACCCCGCTATCAAATGAGGCTCACGTGAGCCTTAATAGCGAAATACTACGCTCATTGACCTAAAAAGCAAGTTAAATCTCACCATGTTCTTTGAATACATTCTCGTAGTGGAGAATGGTGCGGTATGCCAAATGGTCAGTGAGCGGGTAGGCAGACCCTTGATGCGCGATATTGTTACGAACTTTGTGTGCTTCCCATGCTTCGTCGAGGGTTCGGAATTTTGCAGGGTCGACCGCGCGTAGTTTCTCCCCCACAGTGTCTCCCTCATATCTGAGCTGCGTAAGTAGGTCATCGAGCATAATGTCCGCTTCGATGATCGCTTGGCGCCAGTCGCTTTCCTGCGCGCTCTCAATGAGCTCGCGAATATGATTCCATCGGCTGTGGTCTCGCACCTCTTCAGCACGTTCGTGGTTCGTAATGGTGGCAAACCGAGGAGCATCAGCATCAACGGTCTGATACATACGGAGTGTGGAGTGAATGAAGAGCGCAAGAAACGCGAGCGAAATAATGTAGGCCACAATCGTGATGACTACCCATAGCACCGTGAGGATGGAGATGATCCCTGATATATCGATACCCCCACTACCACCCTGCCCTCCTGCAATAAGGTTGTACAGGACGTAGAAGAGATACTCGATATTCAAAAAGTGCACTGGTCCTGTGGTTGCAGGCGAACCAGTAGCAATCGTGGGATCCATTCCTCTGATTATAGCGTTTCTCCCGTGACCGCCGCACCGATTTTGAACAAGGCAGCCTCATCACCTTTAGGAGCAGTGAAATGGATACCTGTTGGAAGTGAGACGGTGTCGCGAGACACCACGCCCATCGGCACCGAGATAGCGGGCATACCGGTAAGATTTGCAGTTACCGTGAATACGTCTTCGAGATACATCGAGACAGGATCGCTTTTCTGCCCGAACTTGAACGCAGGCGATGGAGTTGTCGGGAATGCGATCACATCGCAGGTGGTAAACGCAGCATCATATTCCTTCGTAAGCACCTCGCGTGCGGCATCCGCTTTGCGGTAGTACGCATCGATATACCCAGACGAGAGCACGAACGTGCCGAGAAGAATGCGTCGTTTGGTCTCCGGTCCAAAGCCTTCCGTGCGCGTTTGCACATAGTCCTCAAGAAGCGTGTCGCCGGAACTTGCTCGTCCATAGCGCATGCCATCGTAGCGTGCCAGGTTGGTTGATGCCTCGGCAGGCATAATCACGTAGTACGCAGCAAGCGCGTGTCCACTGGTGGGGAGCGACACGTCGACGATGCGATGTCCTGACTCCTCTAGGCGAGCAAGTGTCGCATCGAACTGAGCAAGTAAATCCTCATCAATACCATCTGCAAGGAGATGCCGCGGAACGCCAATGGTGAGGTGCTCTTTGGGCTCCTTCACCGGATACGTTTCGTCCGAAATACTCGTCGCATCTTTTGGATCAGGTCCAGCAATGACGTCATAGATCGCCTTGGCATCAGCGACAGAATGCGCAAGTGGTCCGATTTGATCGAGCGAAGAACCAAGGGCAATTGCACCGTTACGCGATACACGACCGTAGGTTGGCTTCAGTCCCACCAGACCACAGTGGGCTGCTGGCTGACGTATAGAGCCGCCGGTATCGGTACCAAGTGCGCCGAGGGCCAGATGCCCTGCAACTGCGGACGCCGAGCCACCTGAAGATCCACCAGGAACACGTGAGGGGTCGTGCGGGTTACGCGACACCCCAAACGCTGAATGTTCGGTTGATGAACCCATCGCAAACTCATCCATATTCGTGCGTCCGAGGAAGAGTGCATTCGCCTCTTTGAGTTTTCGAATCACAGTCGCGTCATAGGTGGCCCGATGTGTCGAGAGAATCTGGGACGCGGCGCTTGCGATCTGCCCCTCGATGAGAATGTTGTCCTTGATGGCAAGCGGGATGCCGCATACGAGGGGTGCCGCATCTCCTTCCTGGTCAATACGTGCCTGTGCAGCTTCAATCCTCGCTTCATCTACAGGAAAGAGCTCGAGATACGCATTGAGTTCGGTATTTCTGCGTGCAGCTTCGGCAGCACATGCATCCCAGAGGTCGCGCACGGAATATTCCTTCGCACGCAACCCGCGCGCTGCTTCCGTTATGGCAAGTTCATTGAGCGGTTTAGTCATACGAAATAATTTGCTTCACCGAAAGTGCATCACCGTCTCGACGGGGAAACTGCGCGGTAAGCGCTTCAGTAAATGCTCCGGTTTCGTGGGGGTGGCCATCGTCGCGCATGACGTTGCGTACCACTGGTACGGAACGCTCCGCATGTGATGGGAGCGAGAGTTCTTCCAGACGTCCGACATAGGCAAGGATGCCGTCGAATTCAGCGGCGAAGGTAGAAAGCTCTGCTTCAGGTATGGAAATACGCGCCAACTTGGCGAGCTTTTGTACATCTTCTGGGGTTGCCATAGGAGGACTGTATCACGACCCGATGCGCTTCAGGAATGCAGCCTCATCAATGATCGAAACATTCAATTCCTGTGCCTTAGTGAGTTTGCTCCCTGGATTTTCGCCCGCAACAACAAACGAGGTTTTCCGCGACACGGAACTTGAAACAGATCCTCCTGCTCGTCGCACCAATGTTTCAGCTTCCTCGCGGGACAGTGTAGGTAAGGTTCCAGTAACAACCACGGTCTGACCCGCGAGTGCTCCACCCTCGGTCTTCTCGACTCGTCCTATAGTTAGGTGCGAGCTGAGCCGGTCAACGAGCTCGCTATGCTCCTGGTCCTGGAACCATTCATACACTGAATCTGCAACCACCTCTCCAATGCCTTTTACTTTCGCAATGTCCTCTTTCTGTGCAGTACGGATCTCCTTCAAAGTTCCAAACTCTTGGGCAAGCAGTGTTGCGGTCTCAGTACCTACGTGCAAGATAGACAGCCCGACCAAAAGTCGATCCAATGGTACGCGCCTTCCCTTCTCGATCGCATCGATCAGATTACGCGCAGACGTTTCCTGAAAACCTGGTAGCGCGAGAAGCTCGTCGTACGTGAGCTCGAAGAACTCATCGAATGTGGAAACGAGTTCGTGCTCCATGAGTAGCGTAACGGTCTTGGGCCCTAATCCTTCAATATCGAGTGCCGACTTCCCGGTGAAGTGTGCCAGCATGCGCAGCTGTTCCTGCCATGAGCCGCGTACTTTACATCGATAGGCTGCTTGTCCTGGCACACGCTCAACCGTACCGTCCCCCCCACACAGATGGGTATGTGCCGGAAACTTCCATGCCTTTTCTTTTCCGGTCCGGAATTCGGGGAGTACTTGAACGACTTCGGGGATGATGTCTCCCGCCTTCTGCAAAATGACCGTATCGCCAATCCGAATATCTTTTTCGCGGATAAAATCCTCGTTGTGGAGAGTGGCACGTGCCACCGTCGTTCCTGCAACAGAAACTGGAGCAAGATGCGCGACTGGCGTAAGAACACCTGTGCGCCCTATCTGCAGCACAATATCTTCAACTACGGTCGTTACTTGTTCGGCCGGAAACTTAAACGCTACGGAAAAACGAGGTCCTTTACCCGTATACCCGAGCGCCTCTTGATACTCCCGCTCATCCACCTTGAGCACCACGCCATCAAGTTGGTAATCCTCGCGATCACGCTTTTTTCCTTGCCAGCTCTTCCAGTACGCAAGCACCTGCGTAAGCGAATCGGCATGGATATGATGCGGATTCACCGGAAGACCGAGTTCCTTTAGATATTCCAGTTCTTTGGTCTGCGTATCGGGCAGTGGCTCGCTCGATACATCGACGTCATACAGGTACACCGAGAGTGGTCGAGCTGCTGCAATGGCAGGGTCAAGTTGACGCAAGCTTCCGGCCGCCGCATTGCGAGGATTCGCAAAGAGCGGTTGGTTCTGCCTCTTCCGTTCGTGATTCAGTTTTTCAAGGCCAGACCGAGTCATGTAGACTTCTCCCTCCACGACCAGATCTATAGGACGCGTGAGCGTTTCAGGTATCGATTTGATAGTCCGTACGTTATGCGTCACATCTTCACCAACAACCCCATCACCACGAGTAGCGGCACTCACGAGGCGCCCGGCGGCGTACGTAAGCACGATATGGAGTCCATCGATTTTTAGCTCAACGTCGTACGTAGGACGAGCATCCGTGATGCCCTTTTTCGCGAGAGTGCGCCGTGCTCGTTCATCAAATGCGTACAGCTCAGCTTCAGAAAATGCATCATCAAGCGACCACTGAGGTACGGCATGCCGTATCTTCTTGAGTCCCGGCAGAGTGCCTCCAGCCACCTTTTGGGTCGGCGAATCCGGTGTTACCAGCTCCGGATAGGTGCGCTCAAGTTCGGCAAGCTCATGCTTAAGGGAATCAAGCGCCTCCGGTGAAATAGGCGACTCATCCCGCTCGTGATACAGCGAGCGGTAGGTGGTGATTGCAGCACGAAGCTGCTCCGCTCGTTTTCGGACCTTCGCTGGTATCGCCATACCCCCATTCTATGCTTCGGACGAAGCACTACCAAACATTAGGAGCTGCCGTAGGTGACGGTAAGACCACGCTCAATACGACGCGGATCGGTCTCAGTACAGGTGCTGTACCCCGTTGCAAAGATCGTGGTCGCACCGGTGTTTTTCTTGAATATTGTCACCGCACCCTGTACGCCGGTAAGAGGAGAAGGACATGGCACTTTGAACACCGTGGTTCGGATCCCGGTAACACCATTCTGAGTACTGGAGTTGGGCGCAACGAGTGGCTCTACCAGCCTACCGTCATTGCAGGTAAAACCGCTGGTGAGTAAAGGAGAGGCAGTGTAGTTAAAGGCGTCCTGTTTCTGATCCCAATAGAGAGCACACTCGAGTACTGAATCGGCATTGTAGATTGCAGTCTGAGATTGTTTGGCTGTTGCCGTGAGCAGTACCTGTTTGTAGGAGACTTCAAGAAGCGCGAGTGCAACGGAAAGCACCACGGCGGTGAGGATGACCGAAATGAGAAGCGTGATACCTCTCGGGTGATGGGTTCGAGTGTGCATCATAGCCAATCGCGGATATATTCAGTAAGCGTATAGGTTCGGGGACCATGATTATTCCAAAGAACCGTCACTTCTACTTTTGCTTCCGTTGCACTGATGTTGGTAATGCGAACCGTGCGCGTGAATTTCGTAAGCGTATTGCCTGCTGAGGTAAGGGTGTAGAGTCCGGTCGACGTTACATAGAGCGGCCGAGTGCTGCACGTTGTATCACTGCACGTTACCGCCGTACTTGCCGGTGCATCGACCGCACAAGTGTTGGTGATGCAATCGGGACCACCGGTCCCATCCAGTCCATAGAGCCACTCACGCTCAGTTGCTGCGTGGATTGTGTAGATGTAGTTACTATCACGAACAAGACGGACATGCTCCATGCCCTCTTGGGCCAGTGCCGAGGCGGTAAGCTGGTCACGCGAGAGATAGGAGTCTTGAAGCACCCGTTGTACGAGGGTGTAGGGGCCCACAATGATGAGCGTCATCACCGTGATCGCGACAAGCGTCTCCACAAGAGTGAAACCTCGCATGTTCATGGGTACCTGCATCATAGATCAATCAGACGTTGCGTCACCGTCTCTTCAATGGCAAAGGAAGTGAGATTTCCACTCGAATCGGCCGGCATGGTCCCCTTTATAGTAATGAGCGTCTGGGGTTGCGCATCGTCACTCGTGCCTGCGCCACGCACGTAGAATATCAGCGAAGTCACCGTGATACTGGGGTCAGTGAGGCGGGAAGCGGTACTCAAGAGCGTCGAGCTCAAACTTCCTTCGTTGCGATATATACCACCTCCGGACAAGAAATACGTAACCACATTGTTACCCGCAGGAAGTACCGAGTCGGTATAGGTATATTGCGTACACGACCCACTCACGGAATTACCATCAGCATCCGGACCACCGTTGAGACACCGAAACTCGGTCCCGGTACGAATGCCGCGCATCATGGCATCGACCGAGAACGAAAGGTTGTTCACGACTTGGTTCGTCGCGCGAGCACGACGGTCAAGGCTAATGAGCGAGAAATAGGCGCTCGTTGCGATCAGCATCACCACAGAAAAGATCCCAACCGAGACGATCATTTCTACCAACGAGAATCCGCGTGTGCGAGTAGGGTTCGTCATGGACAGGTAGTTGCCGACACTGATATCTGGCCGACTTTCGTCACACACACATACCGTTCACCTCCGGTCGGAGCCGATATTTTGATCATGGCGTCCTTCATCTGGAAATCAGCTCCCGCCGTAGAGCCGGTAATTATGGAGTTGGTACTTGGACGTGCAAACACAATATCGAGAGTGACGAGGGGTCCGACTCCGTCGGTAGAGCACATGAGCGCACCACCAGTAACCGCATGACCACAGAATTGTGTTACTCGGAATCCCCGGTTAAATGTATAGGTTTGAACTAATTCCCCACCACTACTCTCATATTTGCAGTTCCCTGGTTTTGCGTCTGGATTTCCTGTCGTACCAACGGGGCAATACGCCTCTGGAGCAGCTGGACGATAGACATCAGAAAAAAGAATGTAATTTTGTGGTGCTGCTTCTTCGAAATGTACTCCGTATCCTGCATTTGCTGATGCACTATAGGTACGACTCGAAAGACCGAAGGTTTGTGCCTGTCGTATAGAAAGCGCCACGGTGTATGCCGTATCGGTCACTACCAAGGTGCGATTGAAATCATTTTGTCCCGTAAGCACGATGGTGCTGATGAATCCGATGATCGCGATACCAATCACCATTTCGGCAAGCGTAAAGCCGCGAATTGGAGGGGTTAGAACGGGAGCGGGTTCCATTGCGTAAAGAAGGCGAGAAGATACCCGGCGGCAAGAAACGGCACGAACGGTATCTCACTATTCATTCTATGCCCTCGTCGCTGACTGACCAACAGAAGAATGCCGACAGCAGCACCGATCCAAAATGAGAACAAAAGGCCGGCAAGCGCGTACGGAGCAGCAAGTAGGGAGAGCGCGAGTGCAACCGGGGCATCCCCGAGCCCCATCCACCTTCCCTTCGATAGGACGTGCATGAGAAAGAACCCAAGTCCAATAGCACCTGCCGTGATGAGGGCGTGTGAGAACGCAGAGAGGTTTGGGATCGCAAGATACGCATACCATATCGAAAGCACAATCAGCACGAGCGAAAGTGAGAGCGGCACGATCGTATGTCGAAGGTCATAGAGCACGATGACCGCAAGCACAAAGAGCGTGAGGAGAAGCGCGATGAGCATGACCCCAGGTCCGAGCGTAAATGCGGCGGCAGCGAACACGATGCCCAGTACCGCTTCTGCTACCGGATAGCGATACGGTACGGCTGTACCACAGGTCCGGCACGACCCACCGCTAGCGAGCCACGAAAACACAGGGATGAGATCGAATCCGTTCAGTGGTCGTGCACACGCATTGCAACGAGATCTACCCGAGAACCAAGACTCCCCGGTATTCAAGCGTTCGCTGACTACTCCCGCAAAGCTTGCAAGCACCGCGCCCAGTGCTCCGCAGAAGAGTACGAACGCAATCGTCATTGCTAGCAGCCGCAGGACAACCCGGAGGTGACCGCCGGATCAGCAATTCCACACTTGCGACCGTTGTTGTCTACGCACCAGTACGGAGTCGGAGGAGTGTAGTCGGTGCTTGAGGCACGGGCAACCGCAACCGCGTACTGATCTCCTGTTGCGTAGCATGCTCTAGTCCCGGCACCGTTGAGATTATCAATAGCAGAGAACACGCTCTGAATGCTCGGATCGCTGAATACGCCAATGGTGCAGTCATTCGCGCCAGCAGTGTCGCCGAATGTGCCGTTGGTATCGTGATATATCACTGCCTGTGCGGTGAGACTATCCATATCTGCAAGGATGGTGGCGTCCTTGCTCTTAGTACGTGCAGTGTTAAGCGATGCGAGCACAACGGACGAGAGAATACCAATAATAGCAATGACGACCAGGAGCTCGATCAGGGTGAAGCCGCGATATTTCATACAGTAAGTATATTACGGACAAGAGGCGCCGGTGGTCGATAACCCCAGACTCCCGGCGGTAGCTTCAACTTTCGAAACTCCCGAACTATCAACGCACCAGTATCCGCTCTGAGAGCGAAGAGCAACCTCAACTGCATACGATTGTCCATTGATGCCGACCGCCCATCGTGCTCCCCCTCCCTGCTGAATGGCACCTGTAAGTTGCTGCCGCACATTAGAATCTGTTGCGAAGACCGTGCCCCCGGTCACACTGGTCTGATCCGAGAGTTGCGTACTCGCTGCCGGTCCATATGAACCGTTATTGTCGTCGTACACGATTTCCATCTGCGCCCGAATATTACGCAGATTGGACTTGATAGTAGCGTCCGCAGCTTTTACGCGTCCAAGCGCAAGCGAGCCAAGCACGACCGACGAAAGAATGCCGACGATCGCGATGACAACCAGAAGCTCAATAAGAGTGAAGCCGCGTAGGCGCATAGTAATGCTCCCATTATAGATGCCGCGGCATCCGTTTCAGAACACAACCAGGGGATACTGTTCGATTACGAGCAGCGGTACTGACTTGCCGCAACACCAACTGCCTTCACAGATGAAGTGCCAGTGCTGTCAGTGCACCAGTAGCTGCCTGACTTAAGCGGTGCGGAGGCTGCCCAGCCAGTGGCATCGTCATGACAGGTGACGTTCGTTGCTGCCTGTGCCGTAGCATCAGTGGTGTTAATAGTGGCAACACCTGCAGAGTTACGTGCAGACGTAAGCATCGGCGTGGTGCTGGCGTGCGTGCAGAAACCATCGTAGGTATTAGGGGTCTGATTGTCGTAGAAGATCTCAGACTGTGCGCGCATGCTGTTAAGACTGGACTTAGTAGCCGCATCAGCACCCTTGTTGCGCGCCGTGTTGAGTGATGCAAGCACGACGGACGAGAGAATGCCGATGATTGCGATGACGACGAGGAGCTCGATAAGGGTGAAACCTCGAACAGGTGTGGAAGATCCAGCAGAATGCATAGGGTGGTGCAGTGTTAAATAGCTATATCCTAACTATAGCGCCTTCACGCAAGCGCCGGGAGCACGAAGTGGATAAGTCCCATAAAAGAAACCACCCGCTCTAGAGCGGGTGGTTTCTTTACGCACAGAGAAGATTGACTAGGAACAGACCGTGGCGCTTGCCGCAACACCAACTGCCTTCACAGATGAAGTGCCAGTGCTGTCAGTGCACCAGTAGCTGCCTGACTTAAGCGGTGCGGAGGCTGCCCAGCCAGTGGCATCGTCATGACAGGTGACGTTCGTTGCTGCCTGTGCCGTAGCATCAGTGGTGTTAATAGTGGCAACACCTGCAGAGTTACGTGCAGACGTAAGCATCGGCGTGGTGCTGGCGTGCGTGCAGAAACCATCGTAGGTATTAGGGGTCTGATTGTCGTAGAAGATCTCAGACTGTGCGCGCATGCTGTTAAGACTGGACTTAGTAGCCGCATCAGCACCCTTGTTGCGCGCCGTGTTGAGTGATGCAAGCACGACGGACGAGAGAATGCCGATGATTGCGATGACGACGAGGAGCTCGATAAGGGTGAAACCCTTGAGGTGTCCCATGCGTGCATCGGATGATGAAAGAATCATAATAAATCGATTTATATGACGCGGGGTGATTAATAATTCCGCTTACTTAGATTGTACGTGAACGATACGTGAAAGAGTACACGTGTGTGGATAAGCACCACATTACCCGATCGAACCAGCCATGTTGTAAATCGGAATGAGCACTGCCGCGAGCAAGGTACCAACACCAAGACCAAGCACCACGATCATAAACGGTTCGATAAGATCAACGAGTGTATCCACCGCACTGGTAACTTCGCGCTGATAGAATTTCGCCAAGGTGCCCAGAATCTTACCGAGCTCTCCCGTCTCCTCACCCACACGCACCATGGCGCTCATGATGCCTGGAATCTCATCATGTCGTCCCAACGCTTCTGAAATACTGGCGCCACCCTTCACGTCTTCCCCGACTTGCTTCAGTACCCGTTCATAAATAGCGCTATCAACGACCGATGCCGTGATCTCAACCGCCTCCACGACCGGAACACCAGAAACGAGCATGGTCGCGAAGTTATCTGAAATACGCGAAAGATAGAGTTTCTGATACAGGTTCCCTAGATACGGAATATCGAGCTGGATACTGTCGAACATGAGGCGTCCATTGGGTGTTTGTGAATACCGATAGGAGAAGAATCCGCCAACCAGAAGTGCAATCAATATGAAGAACCCGTAGTGAACGATGAAGTTCGACATACTGATTACAATCTGTGTGTAGAACGGTATCTCCTGGCCTGATTCAACCAGAATGGCGCTAATCTTTGGGATGACGAGCGTTAGCATGAGCCCCATGACAATCACGAAAATACCGATCACGAAGGCAGGATAGATGAGCGCATTCTGCGCTTTACTCTGAACTTCGTATGTGCGGTCGAGATAGTCAGCAAGATAAATGAACGTCTCTGAAAGTTTTCCTGATTCCTCGCCCGACTTCACCATGTTCACGTAGAACGACGAGAACACTTTCGGATGACGCGAGAGTGCTTTGGAAATCGGCGCGCCACCCTGTAGGTCGTCTGCAATTTGGGTCAGCACGTCAGAAAGTGTTTTGTTATCGACCTCGGAAGCGAGGAGGCGGAAGACGCGCAGTGCCGATACTTGTGCCTCGAAGAGAGTCGATATCTGACGAGAAAGGATAACGACTTCCTTATTCGAGACGTGCTTAAAGAAACCGATCTCGAATGAGAGGAATGAATTTGCCGTCGAAGGCGCTATTGAGGAGACGATGAGATTTCTCCGCTGGAGTGTAGAAATGGCCACATCCATCGACAGGGCTTCCACCGTACCCTCCTTCTCGTGTCCGTCGGTGTCGAGTGCCTTATACGTGAAAAGCATAGGTTAGAGATAGCGCTCGAAGGTCTTGGGGTCCATCGCTCGTTCGTATGCGTGTTCGATAGTGACCTCACCTCGACGCACCAGTTCGGCAAGCGAGCGATCCATATCGATCATGCCGTCCTGTGAGCTCGTCTGGATAACGGTTGAGACCTCGTGCGTACGACCTTCGCGAATTAGGTTCGCGACTGCGCTGTTATTAATGAGGAGCTCATACGCGGGAATAAGTCCGCCGGCGATACGCGGGACAAGACGCTGCGAGAAAATACCGGCAAGCGATCCTGCGAGCTGTACTCGAACCTGGTCCTGCTGGTTGGGCGGAAACATATCGATGATACGGTCGATGGTCTGTGCCGCGTTATTAGTGTGGAGGGTCGAGAGCACGAGGTGACCGGTCTCGGCCGCGGTCACTGCACTTGAAATCGTCTCTTGATCGCGCATTTCACCAACCATAATGACGTTCACATCTTCACGAAACGCTGCCTGGAGCGCAGATCCAAAACTTGGTGCATCGACATGTATTTCACGCTGATGGATCAGTGACTTCTTGTCATCAAACAGGTACTCGACTGGATCCTCGATCGTGACAATATGCTCTGCGCGCGTCTCATTGATGCGATCGATGATCGCGGCGAGTGTCGTGGATTTACCCTGCCCTACTGGCCCCACGACGAGGAAGAAGCCTTGAGTGCGCTGGGTGAACGTCTCAAGTACGGGCGGGAGGTTGAGTGTATTGAAAGTACGGACCTCACGTGGAATGAGACGTAGTGCGATCGTGACATTGCTTTGCACGACGTATCCGTTGACGCGAAAACGATTCTGGTCGTCGTGGGAATAGGAGAAGTCGACCGCCTGATTCTTTTCGAAGACGTCCCACCGGGCCTGGGGAAGAATCTCCTTGAGCATTCCCTCAGTGTCCTCTTTTTTTAGGATACTTTGCTGCACCAAGGGCACCAATGATCCCGATACGCGAATCACTGGGTGACTCCCTACCGAAAGGTGGAGGTCAGAGCCGCCTTCTTTGATGACGGTATCGAGAAGCGGCGCAATATTCATGGATTTGATTCGATGATCTTAACGCTTTCTGCGTACACTTCAGACGGTATTGCCGACGCTTTAACTATGTAGCCGGCAGCTCCGAGTGTTTTGGCGCGCTCAATATCAGATTCCTGTCCTTGATTCGAGAGCACGATAATCTTGCTTTCTTTAGCAAGACCTTCTTTCTTGATGGTCTCAAGCACCTGAAAGCCATCAATGTTGGGCATGACAATATCGAGCAGTATGGCATTTGGAGCGGGCTGCTCGCGCAGTGCGGTAAGTGCTTCTTCTCCGCTTTGGAATGCAGTGACTTCATGGCCGCCTGCCTTGAATTTAACGGCGTACATGTCCAGGAGGAAACGGTCGTCGTCTATGAGATAGATGCGGTAGGGTGCTGCCATATATTAGGTAAGTGATTCTTCTTCGTCATCCGGGAACAACTTGCCGCCAAGCGTATTCACTTCCTCAAACGGAATCTCGCCCGCAAGCGCTTTCATGATAGCATCCTCGCGCATGGTAAACATGCCCTTTGCGCGAGCAACCTTGTAGACCTCTTCCTCCACCGGATTAGTAAGGACTACGTGCTCCAGGTCTTTATCCATACGGAGAATCTCGAATACACCGGTGCGTCCGCGGGTTCCATTGGGGCAATCAGGCGTCGCCTGAGCACGATAGAAGTGCTCGATCTTGGGAATCTTCTTGCGTGCTTCCGGGGGTAGATCAGCAAACTGCTCATCGATAAGGCCGCGGATACTGTCGCTAATGTTCATTTCGACACCGGCTCCCGGACACAGCTTACGAACGAGACGCTGTCCGATAGCAGCGACCAGTGTTGGCGCAATGAGGTAGGGATCCACACCCATATCGATGAGACGCGGGATGACACCCCCAGTAGTGTTGGTGTGGATGGTCGAGAAGACGAGGTGACCGGTAAGTGCAGCCTGAATAGCAAGCTGCGCGGTTTCCTTATCACGGATCTCACCCACCATGATGATGTCCGGGTCCTGGCGCAAGATACTGCGCAGTCCGTTCGCAAAGTCATAGCCGATATCAGGTTTCACCTGAGACTGTGCTACACCCGAAATCTCATATTCGACTGGATCTTCAATGGAAACGACGTTTTGTGTCTCTCGATCGAGCTCCGAGAGCATAGAGAAGAGTGTGGTCGATTTTCCGGATCCTGTCGGACCGCAGATCAGTACAATGCCGTATGGAGCCCGAAGAATATCGCGTACCACCCCGAGATACTCCGGCGAAAGTCCAATCGCATCCAAATTCGCCACGGTCTTGCTGCGATCAAGGATACGCATCACGACCTTTTCACCGTACTGTGTGGGAAACGTTGAGACGCGGAAATCGATGCGGCGTCGATCTATTTCCGTCGAGAAGCGACCGTCCTGTGGCTTTCGCTTCTCGTCGAGTCGCAGCTGCGCCATGATCTTGATGCGCGCAACGACTGCCGCATGTACCTTACGCGGCAACTCAAGGGAGGTATGCAGTTCCCCATCCATACGAAACCGGACCCGGGTCTTGTCTGGTGTTGGTTCAATGTGAATATCCGATGCCCCGCCCTCAACTGCATAGCGAAGTGCAGTTTGCACAATTTTAGTGACCGGTGACCCTGCTTTGATGTTTTCTCCCGTTTCTTCCTCAAGACCAGCGGTCTCGTCCTGTTCAAGTTTCTTCTCCTCTTCCGAAATGACGTTCGCGCCTTCAAATTCGGTAAGTGCTTCACCTACTACCCCTGTAAGGTTTTGATACTCCTCGATAACCCGTTTGAAATCACTCTCGCTTATCAAAAACAACTTATACGGCATCCCCACACGGCTGGAAATAAATTGGAGGGCATCGCGTGCTTCGATATTGTCGGGATCCGTGATACCCACTTCCAGTGCCCCGTCCACAATGCCGAGCGGCACGAATTTGTAGTGCTCGGCAGATTCTTGAGGAATGAACTCAAGTGCTGCCTGTTCTATTTCGCGACCTTGAGGAAGGATGCGCATCGGAATAGCAAAATGTTCCGACAGCGCCTTGAGCACCATCTCCCGCGTAATGCCTCGCTTCTCAAGCGTGTCCTCAAGGGAGAGTGCGCCTGCACGCGCCTCTTCAGTGATGGTTGAAATATCACCGGCCTTCACCACTCCCTTGTCGGAAAGTATAGAGAGCAGATTCATACTCGTTATGATACTCCCTCATCGCAGGTGCGTGTGAGGGAGTGTCGAATAAATTCGGGATACTACTTCCCGAGTGGAGCGAACGGGTCCCTACGACCAGATGTTTCAGGAAGAATTACGGTGTGAATATCGATGAGCGAAGTGAAGCGGGGGTCGGAGAAAATACTCGTATCAAACGAAAGCGGCTCAAGCTGCGAGGCAAGATTCACAAACGCGATCTCCTCAGGAGACGTTGGTTCCGTTTCGGACACCGCAGGATCGGAAGGCTTCAAGAAGAGGAGGTATCCGGCAGCAACTACCAGGACGGTAGCGACTGCAGAAGCGATGATGACGTTTTTGTTGAGAGGCATAGATTAGTGGAGCCAGTAGATACGGAGCGTCAGGTTGTAGGTATAGATGCCGCTCGGCGCATCCGTAATGGTCAATTGCACGACATCGAGCGGCCGCAGACTCCGTTCGATGCCATCGAGGAACGTGCGGAACTGCGAATAGGTTCCGCTGGCGACAAATGAAATATCAATGTGCTCTACCAAGGACGACGCCGACTCGAGTGGGCTTGTACCACTCACCGGCGTGCTTTCGGTGCCGGTGTCTCCGCCCTTAATATCGAAGTTAGAGAGACGGAGACCTGAACGACCAGCAAGTGCATTGAGATCAAGAATGAGCTGAATGTTATCAACGCCATCCGGGAGGAACGCAACGAGGCGGGCAACGGCATCTTGCGGGATGGCGTTACGCTGGGTAGCAAGTTCCGCCTCGCGCCGGTTGAAGTCCTCTGCTGCCGTGAGTGTGTTGTCGTACTGCGTAATCTGGGCCTGAAGCGGCACCACTCCTTTGGAGTAGGTAGGCTGGATGTAGCCAACAAAGGCACCTATCGCGATCACAATGATGAGGATGGGAAGAATGCGATTAATCATGGTGTGGTGGTGGTCGCCTGCGGTACCGGAGCAGAAGTGGTCGGCACGGTATCAGTCGTCGCGGTTTGGCTTGGAGTATTCACGATAACGAGAGCCGGATCCAACTCTGCACGCATCTCGAAACGGATGTTGTTTGCAGTCTCGTCATTCCCAATTCCCGAGAAGATCGCACGCTTGATCCGTTTGTCTGTGGCAAACGAAGCTGACTGCGCTGCAAGCGTGTTGAAGGTGCGTGCGGTTCCCGTAAGGACAACATCTGCCCGTCGATCATCCTTTACGTAGATCTGAAGACGGCTGTACTTCACCCCTTGGAGCGTGAGCGTTTCGAGGGTATCAAAAAACTGAGACAGTCCGACATGCTGATTGATGATTGTTTTAGCGGAAGAGAATCGGTCACGCAGTCGTATGAATTCAGCGACCGTTGCCTGATCAACCCGTTGCTCTGCAATCGCGATTTGATTTGCCTTCTGTTTCGCAATGCCTTCCAAATACAACTTATACGCCAGCACGCCTCCCGCTGCGGCGGCAGTGACGAAAAGAATGCCGAACGAGAGCATGAGGAACGGATTTACTCCGCTCGTTCGCTTCTTCGGCGCCGAAGGGACCGTCTGTCTCGGCACGAATGAGGTAGGAATGGTTGGAGGGAGCGCCACGGTATCAGTATACCTATACGTATAAGCTTGATTTTGCTGTTATGCACACGAGCGCATTAAGTGAGTTCTTCAAGTTTGCGAAGTGCGAGCCCTACCGCAACCGCAAACTCGGGGCCGATCTCTTGAAGTACTGGCCGCATGAATGCAGGAGCCTGGGTTTTACCAAACGGATCAGCAATCTTTACGTCTATAGAGAAAAACGACTGCGCGTAGCGTGCGAGCTCCTTTGTCACGCCGCCGCCACCCGTAAGAACAATTGAGGAAACGCTACGTTCATGAGCAGTCTCGTACTGGGTGAGTGCACGCTTAGCTTCTTGGAAGATGCGCGAGAAGACGAGCTCAATGGTCTCCCGCGTATAGCCATTTTGCTGGGGAATGGAGAATCCATGTTCCTTCTTGAGGCTTTCTGCCTTATCGATAGGAAGTCCGTGAGCACTTGAGATGGTACGAGTAACATCCTGGCCTCCTTCTGGGATGTTGTGAGAGAGCGCCACAACCCCTCGTTCAACCACATATACCTTCGTTGCTGACGCGCCGATATCAAGCACGAGAACTGGCTTCACTGGCTCATCAACGACGGCGCGTATCGTGCTAAATATTTCAATCTCATAGAACGAGGTGTCGAGTTTGGCACCCTTAACGACGTTCTCAAGAAGCGCGAGTTCGTCGTTATGTACTGCGACCAGAAGTACTTTCACTTTTTGCGGGATTTCCGCGCCTTCAGGAAGCGGTTCGGGGATGATGAACCAATCAAGCTGCACTTCAGAGACCGGTACCGGAATGTACTTGCGAGCCTCAAGCTCAATCACCGTTTTTTGTTCTTCGGGATTCTCCCGACGGGGTAACTCAACGAGCGTAAGGAGTGAACGAGAGAACGGAATGGAAACTCCCGCGTCGGTAGTTGTTACTTTTGCCTCCCGCATAAGGTCAGAGAGGGTTTCTGCAATCTTTGCAGCCGGAAGGTTGGTCGCCTGCCCTACTTCAACACCGGCATAGGGGCCCAATGCCAGTTCACCGTATGTTTCGAGCACAGCGGTACCACTTTGGCGACGCAGCTGTACAACTTTGAGCGACGAGGAACCGATATCGACGCCAACGACGCTCTTGCTCTTCTTCGGACCGAAGAGTTTAGCGATGAAACTCATGCGAGAATTCTAGCATGCAGCTCGCACGGCTCTTGGTCCGCATCCTTGATGCGGTCTTTCCTCCACCCGACACTGCGCGCAGTGTTGCAGAAACCTCAAAGGAGACTTTTCTTTCACTTGCCGCTCCCCGTGCACTTCCCTCTGGCATTACATCGCTCCTTCCCTATAGACATCCGGTCGTACGAGCCGTCATTATCGAAGCAAAGTTTCGGAAAAATCAGCGGGCATTTCATCTTCTTGGTACGGTGCTTGCCACACACCTGGCCACCCGTAACGACTCATACGTACTGGTCCCTATTCCGCTCTCCCGAGAACGCCTCTGCGAGCGCGGGTACAACCAGGTTGAGGAAGTCATCAGAGCGAGTGGAATGCTGCC
>CAYUQB010000001.1:346749-516752 GCA_964446735.1 uncultured Candidatus Saccharibacteria bacterium
ACAGACCCGATGTTGAAACGTGTGCGACATACCAAGCCGCAAACCAGTCTTGCTCGAAAGGAGCGCCCCCAGAATATGGACAAAGCATTTACGATTGTTCGTCCGGTGGATCCAGGTACGACGTACATCGTTGTAGATGACGTAACTACCACCGGAACGACGCTAACAACAGCTCACGCGAGCCTTTCTGAATCCGGTGCGATTCAGATTGAACTTCTTGCACTTGCGCATTAAATGCGGAGACTCGTATTGGACGTTCGCATCAGTATAGAGCGCGAAATACCCCTTCAACG
Organism: uncultured Candidatus Saccharibacteria bacterium; assembly: GCA_964446735.1. Taxonomy (GTDB): domain Bacteria; phylum Patescibacteriota; class Minisyncoccia; order Phycocordibacterales; family Phycocordibacteraceae; genus C7867-001. Next base: position 347,043 of record CAYUQB010000001.1, read on the forward strand.
TCCCCAACATCCCTCACGTCTACCGCCGGCGTACTTTGGCGCGGCGGACTTCCTGAGCCGCGCCAGCTGAAGAAGTTCGCCGAGCGGTAAGACGTAATTAGTTGAAAAAATTGAGATTCATGTCAGTATCCACGCAGACGGTTTTTCTCCATTCACCTGTCTACTCGCTGTGAGCGGCCAGGTATTTGGAGAAAAGCCATGACGGATGCCCCGGCCCCTGAAGCCGCTCCGGAAGACGAAGGTCCTTCCAGCCTCGAGCAACTGGTGGAGCTCCTCGAGTTCTTCACGCCCGAGACGATCGCCCAGCTCGCCAACGACCGCTTGTTCGCCAACCAGTTCGAAGAGATCTTCCCCAGCTACGACCAGGTCTGGAGCCGCCTGCTCCAGAACGACCCCAACGACTCCGTCTTCGAGACGATGGGCAAAGCCGTGCGGGCTCTCGCCGACAAGTACAACGCGATCCTCGAGTTCGCCGACACGTTCGCCGAGAGGATCGCGCGGCTGCACGCCCTGAAGGTGATGATCGAGGAACGCGCGCTGGAGGAAGCCCTCGAGGACTTCCGGCGCTACGCTGACAAGATCGCCGACGAGGTCATCGCGATGTCCGACGCGGAGGTCGACGCCTACATCGAGGAGCACGGACTCCAGGAGCTCGTCGCGCCCGAGCGGGTCGAGAAACTGCTCCGCGAGGCGATGACCGCCGCTCGCCGGCTCCCGCCGGAGGAGTAGACGACAACTACGCTTCAACTAAGCACAACGATGGGCACCTCTGCGAAGGGGTGCCCGTTTTGCTTTCCATACTTCTAGGACTTACGGGCCTAATCCGCATCGCAATGGAGAGGGTTCGATCGTCCACTCCCCTCTAGTACTTTCTATCTCTTATATTCGAACTTTTCTCAGCGGACACGCAGGGACAATTTTGACACCCTTAGCTCATGAGTAAGGAAGAAACTCCGGAAGAAGAGTTCGAACGACTCCTCATAGAGTTCGCATCATGCTTCGTACTTGATGAGCGAGGAGAGCGACTCGGTCGTGATATTACGACGCTTGCGGAGCAGTTTGAAAAGATGATGGCAGCTCCGGAAGAAGAGATCGTGGAGGACGCTCCAATGTCCCCGAAGTCCCCAATGTCCAGCGACGAGGAGGAGTGGGTGGTGGGGTTGTCGTGATTTTGTCCTTATTTTCTGACGAAATTGTACGCACCAACGATTAAGAGCAACGAGCCTATCAATAACAAGAATATGGTCAGGAATTTCACAGCGCGTGCTATTGGGTTAGGCTTGACGAAAAATTCAGTTTGATTCAGTTCAAAAATTTCATCCGGTTCAGTTTCGCTCAATTTCAGAACTGTTGACGATGATATAGCGGCGACCCACGTGAGACGGTTTTCATCCCTGACAACAAATAATCCCTTATACAAAAAGCCTCCTTCCGTAGTTAGCACCGCTCGACACTTAGGAACGCCCCCTGGTAGTGCCTCGAGCACGACTCCCTTTAACGATGAAGATGGCGTTCTCGGCGCGGGAGGTAGCAAATCGAGATTGGCATCAAACTTACTTATTGCTGCTCGTTCAATATTTTCCAGAGTCGGAAAAATCACAATAAATATCGAGTGCGAAATCTTGAAGTCTGTCATTGACATCTCAACTCGATTCTTATTCTTCGAGTCAACTTCTTCGACTCTTCCCGTCGCAATGTGGGAATGATTCTCCAGACAAAGATCATACCAATCCATATTAAGTGCGGCTCCCACAACTTTTCCTATGGGGAACCGCCAACCCGAAGGTGTCGCCTCATCCGGTTTCCAGGCTTGGATATTGGAACCTATCAGTAATGGTAGTGACGTCCGTGGGAGCGGTTCAACCAAATACCAAGACGTTATGGCAAGAATTGCCACAAGAAGTGATTTAAAAACAAGCACTCTTGGTGCGTTTGGGGCTATCAGGTCCCAAAGAGTTAGGATGACCGTACATAATGCAAAGGTAGCCACCCAAGATTCATCGACTGATGAAAACCACCAACCCAACGCCAGCGCCACCAAAACAACGCTACTAATATAGACGAGCGACCTGAGCATCGCTCTTAGTATATGTCTTTGGCATTAAATGTGATGTGTCTCATGCACAAAGCGCAGCCGTGACAGCTGCGTTTTGCATTGTGTAATCAGCAGGCGGAGACGTAGGGATTCGAACCCTAGAGAGGCTATTAACCCCTACCTCGTTAGCAGTGAGGCGCTTTCGACCACTCAGCCACGTCTCCTCGTATTCACGTAGGCATAACCTAACATATCGCAGAGTATGTGTGGAGCCGTAGGTTTTCTTGACCATTTCGGCACCGAGAGATCATACTTTATGCACTAGTAAGGCTATTCATCGTCTATGAAAACCGCTCTCGCCATAATCGTCGCTCTCATCGTCATTGCAGGTGGGTATTTCCTTCTTGCTAAGAAGACCCAGGCACCCGTTGATACCATGGGAACTACGCAACCAACTACCACCGACACCGCAACACCGAATGCACCGAACCAACCGCAGACCGTCACCGTCAGGTACACCGACACTGGATTCTCGCCACAAAGCATCACTGTGCCGGCTGGGACGAAAGTCACCTTTGTGAACAATTCCTCCCAGCGTATGTGGGTAGGATCTGATGTACACCCGGTACATGCAGAATATGACGGCACCACACTTGCACAGCACTGCGGTTCCGGCACCTCTTTCGATCAGTGCAAAGCGGAGGACGCAGGCACATCGTATTCCTTCACCTTCACAAAGGCCGGCACGTTCGGCTACCACAACCATACCCGAGCGAATGACCGCGGTACGGTCATCGTGCAATAACTTATGCGATTCTTCTCGCTTGCTCCAACAGAGCAACTGCTCCGGGTTGCTCTTGCGTTCGCGTTCCTCTATCCCCCGCTTGCGGCACTTGCCGACCCCTATTCGTGGGTTGGTTACTTCCCCACGTTTCTCTCCGACCTCGTCGCACCGCATCAGGTAATACTGCTTCATGCATTTGGGGTCGTCGAGATCGTGCTTGCCGTCTGGCTTCTGGTTGGGGAGCGCATTCGTATCCCCGCACTCCTTATGGCGCTGACCCTGTTGGTCATCGTGCTCACAAATCCGGCGCAGTTCGACGTGCTCTTCCGTGACCTGTCGCTTGCGGTGTGTGCATTAGTACTTGGCCTACGACGGTCACGACCGACCGCCGTATGACCGAGCACTGTGCCGGCGGTATTGTGCTTGGAGACAGTGGAACAATTGCACTGGTGATGAGCAAACGAAGCCAGGCATGGCTTTTTCCGAAAGGAAGAAAGGAACTCGGGGAAGATGACGAGGACGCAGCACGAAGAGAAATTGCTGAAGAAGCTGGCCTTACCGACCTTGAGTACCTGGACGATCTGGGCACATTCCTACGTCCAGGAGATGGGGTTGCGAGTAAGTCGATACATATGTATCTGTTCGCAGCACCCTCAGCAGCAACACTTGCCGAGGGTGACGGAGAAGAGATTCTTCAAACTACCTGGATGCCACTAGCACACGTTGCAAAGGAATTAGGGCGAGGCGAGCACGAGGAGTGGTTTGCTGCCGATCGCGCATGGTTTGCGAGTGTGTTTGAGCGTGTGCGTCAGGCTGTGCAACGTGACTAACGAATCACTCTCGCAATCGTCGGCACGACTCGTGCATCAAATATATCCGGAACGATCTTCCCTGCCGTAGGTCGGGCGACCAGCTCTGCAAGTGCTTTGGCTGCCTTTAATTTCATTGTTTGGGTAATGTTTTGCACCCGGTTATCGAGCGCTCCGCGAAATACCCCCGGGAATACGAGCGCATTATTGATCTGATTCGGGAAATCAGATCTACCCGTTGCAATGACTGCCGCACCCCCTCTCCGTGCCTCATCCGGCATGATCTCAGGAGTGGGATTTGAGAGTGCAAAAATAATCGGACGCGATGCCATGAGTGCAACTTCCGATTCGGTGAGTAATCCAGGACCAGAAAGGCCAATGAGTACGTCTGCTTCGGTAATGACATCGGGAAGCATTCCCTTCGCTTTACGTGGATTCGTAATGCGCGCCAGTTCTTGCTTTGAAGGATTCAGATCGCCGCGACCACGGAATAGTGCACCGCGTCGGTCGAGCATGACAATATCGACCACACCAGCAGCAAGGAGAAGCTTCGCGGTGGCAGCACCTGCCGCTCCGGCTCCAGAGATCACCACTCGTAGTTTCTTTAGATCTTTCTGTACTACTTTCGCGGCATTCATAAGCCCGGCAAGCACCACAATGGCAGTGCCATGCTGGTCGTCATGCATGACGGGAATATCGAGTGCTTCGTTGATGCGTCGTTCAATCTCAAAACACTGAGGTGCGGTGATATCTTCGAGGTTGATTCCGCCCCATCCAGGAGCAATCGCAATGACCGTACGAACAATCTCATCAGGATCCTGCGTTGAAAGCACGATTGGCCAAGCATCAATATCAGCAAACTCTTTGAAGATGAGTGCTTTGCCTTCCATAACAGGAAGCGCGCCGTACGGTCCAATGTTACCGAGTCCAAGTACTGCCGAGCCGTCGGAAATGACCGCAACCGAATTCTTCTTCACAGAGAGCATTCGAGTATCGTTTGGGTTCGCGGCAAGGTGCTTGCTCGCAACCCCGACTCCCGGTGTGTAGAAGAGTGAGAGATCTTCTTTTTTCTTTACCTTGACCCGTGCTTTGGTTTCTATACGTGCACCCGTTTTCTTAAAGGCTGCAAGAATCTGTTTTGGTGTGCGCTTCATGTATAGGTCTAGTATACGTACTCTAATTCTGCGCTCCTAGGGGGAGAAGACAGGGATATATTGACTATATTGTATATACATGTTATGATATGAATCGGCTCAATTCGCAGCTTGCAACTAGAGGGACCTCAGACCATGCCTTACGCGACGCACGAACCGCCTCCGGTTCCGCCGCTTCCGCCCATGCCACCTCCCCCTCCCCCGCCCCCAATGGTCGGTCCGAGCATTCGGGACGACTTCTTCGACTTTTCGGAGGCGCCGAGCGGGTGGAGCTTCGGGGTCTGGACTGGCGAGGGCGACGACATGGTGATCGGCAGCTCCGGCAACGACACCATCGACGGCGGACCCGACCACGACATCCTGATCGGCGGCCCGGGTCACGACCTGGTGCTGGGCGGTTCGGGCGATGACCTGGTCATCGGCGGCCGTGGCGCCGACTCGCTCTCGGGCGGGTCCGGCAACGACAAAATCGTCTTCGGCGTCGACGACACCGTTCGCGGCGGCCCGGGCGCAGACGAGTTCGTGTTCCGCTTCGACAATCTCGGAGACGGCGAACACGGACGCGCTCGAGTGCTCGACTTCAATCCCTGGGAAGGCGACAGCTTCTACTTCGAAAACCCCTCGTACGGCGACAGCTTCTACAGCCTGCCGAACGTGGAAATGGTCTACGGGGTCGACAGCGGCAACGCCGTGGCCGTCCTTGGGGTGGGTTCCGCCTTCTGGGACGACCTCAAGGGCTAGAGCTGAAACCTGTTCTTCGTGCGCAAGGGTCTCGTGGAAACGCGGGGCCCTTTCGTATTCCTAGCCCTTGTACCCGACGTACACGTTCACCGAGTATCCGGTATAGCCCCCAGACTGGAACGTCCAGTTATTTGGATAACGAGCTTCAACCCATTTCGCTAGATCGCGATACGCATCGGTATTCACCTGGTACCCGTAGCGATAGATACCATCGGTATTGTATGAGTGCCGTTCAACCGAGACTCCTGATGGGAGCCCAGTTATGCGCTGCTCGTGGTACCCGAGAAGTATGACTTTCGAAAGAGTGACATGACTCGGTACGCTGACGATCCAGTTAACGGGCTCATAGGCGGTGAGAATGAGGTCGCGACTTTCACCTGTGTCTCCACTTACGGTGACGTACACTTTCCCTTCGCGACCAACTGGGTAGGATCCCTCGTATACACCCACCACAACTGCACCTCGGGTCTGTACATACGCCGCAGCACGTGAGTAGATCTCCTCACCATTCCAGGTACATCGAATACTCGACGAGGGATTGTTCGCTGCATTGAGCTTGCAGTTTGAAAGCGCCGCATCCCGCGTGATGTCATTAGTTGCGATGAACTGCGAACCATTGAGGTAGCCACGATAGCTGCCGGTTGTTGATGATGATTTCGGTGGCCGTATCTCTACCTTCACACCACACTTAGTACTTCCGCCAGGTCCATAAAAGGTCCAGACATAGGCAGTGTCGGTAGTCGGCCGATACGTTGCTGAACCACTCGTGACATCTTTGTCTCCGTACGGAGCTGCCGAATAGGTTGCGTTAGTGCTCGAGAATTTAATGGTTACCGGATCGCCAGAATACACTTCGACATAGCCACTTCCACTCCCATCGTAGTAGCCAGTACCGGTAAGTCCATGACGCGTTCCATGTGGCGTCGTCACCGAAAGTTCACACGACGGTGCCTTCGTTGAGGAGCCCGAAGAAGTGTCGCCGACGGAAACAGTGATTTTCTTCGAATCGAACGTCCATCCGCCACCCGCTAGGTTGCGAGAGCAGTAGAGTTCATACGTGGTGCTCGTGGTGGGCGACACGGTGTATGTTCCTGACGTAGAAAGCGTGGCGAGATAGGAACTTCCCGTGGTCCCACGACCAGAATATTCCAGCCGGAGCTGACATCCGTCTGCATCTTTCGTATCCCACGACAGCACGGCCTTCCCTCCCGCGCTAATGCGCGACGATGAACTCGTAAATGAAGTTATCCGTACGGGTGTCCGATCGCTGGTCCGAGTGGCGTACGTATCCGTGCTTGGGGTGTTTGTCGTACTGCTTGCCTCAGCGCAACGAGCGAGCATGGAGCGGGTAGAAGGGCCAACTCGCCCATACCCGGTGGTATAGGGATCGCCCGAAGATACGACTCCGTTTTCTGACTGCCATCGTTCAACTGCCCTGCGGGTCAACGGTCCGTAATATCCAGTCGGCGTCGTTGAGAGATAGCTACGAGCCACAAGGTACTGCTGCAAACGCGTCACCTCGCCGCTCGTAAAGGCGTCAGTACTCCCGAGATCAAGATTTCGAGAAAGTGCGAGGCAGGCGCGAGATTGCGCGTGAGTTTCGAGCGGAGCAGTACCCAAGAAGATCAGCACGATACATAGGGCAGGAACAAACTTCGTCATGGCGATGGTAGGACTGATATACCGTAACCGTACAATGCAATTGAACGATGTAAACATCCGCATGGGCACAAGCGTATACTGGCCGCATGCAGGCCTCCGATCTCCTGACCCAGCACTTCACCCGTCTCAAGCCAGATCAGAAGAAGGCGCTCGAGAAACTCGGTGTTCGCACGATACGCGATCTTCTCTACCACTTTCCTGCTCGGTATGAGGCAGGAGGCCCTACCGGCACTATTGCCGGCGCACAAATCGGCACCGACGTAACGCTCTACGGCACCATTCGAAAACCGGAAGCCAAGAAGGCCTGGAAATCGAAACGACCGATGGCCGAAGCATGGCTCGAAGACGCATCTGGCCGCATTAAGCTACGTTGGTTCTCGCAACCCTACATGGCCAAGATGCTTCACGAGGGCATGGTCGTGAAGGCGACCGGAAAAGTAACGGGAACGTCGTCGTCTCGATACCTCGCAAACCCCGAGATTGATAAGTCGGTGGTGGAACCTGATGCGGTGCATGAAAGTCTTTTCGTCGCAGGTGCGCTTCCCGAAGCTGACCAGCTCTATCCTATATATCCAGAATCAAAAGGAATCTCCTCGCTCTGGTTCACCCATGCAGTTCGTAAGATCATTGCCGAGAAAGCGCACGAACGAATTGCTGATCCGTTTCCGCCGGAAGTGCTTGCTCGGTATAACCTCCCGACGCTTGCGACTGCGCTGGTGTATGTACACGCACCAAAGAAGTATTCTGACGCAGAAGGTGCCCGTAAACGCTTTGCGTTTGAGGAAGTCTTTTCCATACAACTTGCGATGCAGCGCGAGCGCGCACAAAGTCGTGAAGAGATCGCACTTCCCGTTGAGGTAGACCGGACTGCCCTCCAATCCTTTGTAAATTCATTCCCGTTTCCCCCCACCAACGCGCAGTCGCGTGCTATGGAGCGTGTCATCACTGACTTTGAAGCGTCGCATCCTATGCGCCGGCTTCTTGAAGGGGACGTGGGAAGCGGAAAGACCGCGGTTGCGGCAGCGACTGCCTATATGGTCGCCACTTCTCGGCCACCAGTACACGGTGCGGTGGGTGCACAAGCGGTTGTGAAGCGTCGGGATGCAGGTTTCCTCCAAGTTGCCTACATGTGTCCTACCGAAATACTTGCAAAGCAGCACTTCTCCACCTTTGTTTCGTACTTTAAGGATCACCCGATTCCTATCGGTCTCATTACCGGTAGCGAGTGCCGAAAATTCCCTTCAAAGGTCCGAGGAGAAGAGTCAGCAAAAGTCTCGCGAGCGCAGTTCGCCAAGTGGGTGGCAAACGGTGAGATACCAATCGTAATCGGTACGCATGCGCTGGTGTACAAATCACTTGAATTTCAGAATCTCGCATACGTCATCATCGACGAACAGCATCGATTTGGAAAAGCCCACCGCCAAAAGCTCGCGAAGAAAGGAGGAGTCTCCCCGCATCTCCTCTCCATGACCGCAACTCCTATCCCCCGTACCCTTGCGCTCACCATATATGGGGATCTCGACATCTCACTTCTTGATGAGATGCCCATTGGTCGTAAGCCGGTGATCACCGAAGTGCTCGGACCCGAAAAGCGTGAGGAAGCGTATGAACGCGTGCGCACCGAGCTCACCAATGGCAGGCAAGCATATGTTATCTGACCTCGTATCGATGAGCCGGATCCCGCGAAAGAACTCGCGGTTCAGGCGAAGTCAGTCAAGGCAGAGGCAGAGCGCCTACGTCGTGAGATATTCCCGAACGTCAGCATTGATATGTTGCACAGCAAGATGACGCCGCAGCAGAAAGAGGACGCGATGCAGCGATTTGAGAATAACGAAACACAGATCCTGGTCGCCACCTCGGTTGTGGAAGTCGGCGTGAACGTACCGAATGCAACCGTCATTCTCATTGAAGGAGCAGAACGGTTCGGACTGGCTCAGCTTCATCAGCTGCGTGGTCGCGTTATTCGTTCTACACATCAGGCATATTGTTTTGCACTTCCAGAATCATTAGGAACAAATACTAAGGAACGACTAAAAGCACTGACGACGGCAAAGAATGGATTTGAACTGGCAGAGTACGATCTTGCACTTCGAGGTTCCGGAGAACTAACCGGATCTCGCCAATGGGGAGTGTCGGATCTCGCTATGGAGGCGTTAAAAAATATCCGCCTGGTTGAAGCGGCGCGTACCGAAGCAGCAGCAATGATTAAAAAAGATCCTGAGCTCAAGAAGTTCCCTCTCCTCAAATCGCTTGCGGATAGGGCTGCTGATAACGTGCATCCGGAATAGTGGTGCGTTAGAGTATCGGTTGACCACCCTTAGCTCAATTGGTTAGAGCACCGAGCTTATACCTCGGCGGTTCTTGGTTCGAGTCCAAGAGGGTGGACTAAAAACGTAGGGGGCGCAGAAACATTCTCATGTTCCTGCGCCCCCTAAAGGAGCAGTCCGTCCGTTACACTGGACGACCGAAGAGCGACTTGTCGCACGCGATGTCAGCGATGGTCGGCGCATTGTACCACCGACACGCATCCAGTAGAGCCCGAACTTCTGTCCACATGTCGCCATCAGCAAACGGCATGAAGAAGTCCGAGATGTTGTCGACGCCGAGCACGACCTGGACACCCTCCTCGATGAGCCGGAACACCGGCGCGATCGAGTTATGTAGCGGTGCCACACGATCGAGCGGACGCATCGACAGTGCAGCCAGTGGACAGACTATAACGCTGATGCCCGCGTCCTTGAGCATTTTGATGATCTCGACTTGCTCATGGACGGGCTTAGCGGCAAGTGAAATGGAGTGGACGGCCGAAACACGACCTTCCATTCCGTGCTCCATCGTCTTGAGCGCGAGCAACTTGGTCTCGTCCTCGTCAGGATTGTTTTCCTGATCAACATGCACGTCGAGCCGCTGGCCGTTGTTCTTCGCGATCTTCATGATCACGTCGAGATGGCCTTCCGGACGAGGTCGGTCTCTGGACGGGAGTCCCCCGACCAGATCTGCTCGTTCACAGGCTGCCTCGAACCACTTCCGCTCATCAGGGTCGAGGACCCCTTTGAGCGGCTGCGTACCGATTTCAAATACGATCTGATCACGATACTTCTCCCGTACCGCGATCGCCGCTTCGATGCACTTCAGTCCGACGCTGCTGTCGGCGTCGAATAACGAGCGGCAGTGGGTGACGCCCTGCTCGATCTGGCCGCGGAGCGCCCGTTCGGTCCGGCGGCAGAGACCGTCGAACGCATACTCATCGCCCTGCTTCAGACGGGCGTATAGTTCCCACTTGGCCTGCATGTCGATTTCCCCGAGTTCGAGGAACTGGGGTCGCATGAGGTACGCCTTGTCGAAGTGTCCGTGATAGTTGGCGTAGCCGCCGCGAGCATGGACGAGACCGGCGAAGTAGCTACGCATGTCGCCCGCGTCAGCCTGGTCGCGGTCGCGCTCGATGTCGGCGATGAGCTTGTTGATGGTCGCCACCGCGATGTCGGCGTCGGTGATGAGGTAGACACCCTTCTCAATGGCGAGTGAACGGATCACTCGGGCGTCAGACTTCTCATCATAGTCGCCGTCGCCGGTCAGGATGTTGATGACCAGATCGAAGTGCATCCGCGCAAGCAGCGTCGCTGCGGTCGCGTCTGTACCTTCGCTGATCTTGCCGACTTCATAGTTGTGGACGCCGTGTTCGGTGAGGAACCTGCTCGTGCCTGGTGTCGCATAAATCTCGACGTTGTAGTCGGCGAGTCGTGCGATGGTCGGCAGCGTCCGACGCTTGTTGAGGTCGTTGCCGGTGGACACGAAGATCCGTTTCGTGATCTGTTGCCCGCCGAGCTTCAGCCGGAGCGCGAGGAGTTCGTGCGAGGAATCCTGCGCGAGTGCGTGAGCCTGCATCAGTGTCTCTCCCTGGAATTGAGGGGTCGCTCTTCGTATCAAAGAGCGATTCCGAATGTGTCGGTGTACTAAGCCTTAAGGCTAGCACAGCTTGTAGAAGCCGTATATGGAAGCCTTATTGGGGCTCTGAAAGCACGATGTCCCCCACAATTTCGTTCACGATATCGTGTCCCTCTTCTTCCTTCTTCTTTGGGGTAATGCCATTGGCGATAAGGAGCTTTTCAAAATCCTCTCGTTCGAGCGTCTCTACTTCAACCAATGTGTGCGCAATGGCGTCCAGTGCTTCGCGATGATCTTCAAGCACTTTACGTGCCTTTACCTTCGCTTCTTCGATGATGCGAGTCACTTCTGCGTCGATCTTAGCGGCGATGTCAGGAGAGTAATGAGTTTCGCCATATCCGCGGTCGGCAGCGAAGGCAACCGGACCGATACTGTCGGACATGCCGTAGCGCGCAACCATATCGCGAGCAAGTGCAGTAATGACCGCGAGGTCGTTGGAGGGACCCGTCGTGATGTCGCCATAAATCATCTCTTCGGCAACGTAGCCACCGAGTGTTGCGGCAATGTCATCAAGGAACGACTTCTTTGACTGCAACTTACGGTCTTCAAACGGAAGCTTAAGGGTATAGCCTCCTGCACGTCCGCGACTAATGATTGAAATCTTATGCACAGGATCGGCATCCGGAAGCACCGAAGAGACCAGCGCATGACCACCTTCGTGATATGCGGTAAGTTCCTTCTCCTTCTTCGAAAAGAGATGGCTCTTTCGTTCAGGGCCGAGCAAGACTTTTTCGATAGAACGGATGAGGTCGTACTGCGTGATCTCCTTACGACTCTCGCGTGCAGCAAGAATGGCACCTTCGTTCATAAGTGAATAGAGTTCAGCTCCAGAGAAGCCGGGAGTCCGTTCTGCGATCACTTCAAGATTCACATCAGGACCCAGGGGCTTTTTTCGTGCGTGGACATTCAAGATCTCGAGACGATCCTTACGATCAGGGAGATCTATGGTGACGCGACGGTCAAAGCGACCGGGACGAAGAAGTGCCGGATCGAGCACATCAGGACGATTTGTTGCCGCCATGACGATGACCTTCTCGGTCGGATCGAAGCCATCCATCTCGACGAGAATCTGGTTTAGCGTCTGTTCGCGCTCATCATTTCCACCTCCTACCCCGGTCCCGCGCACGCGTCCAACAGCGTCGATTTCGTCGACGAAGATAATAGAAGGAGCAGTACGCTTGGCCATCTGGAAGAGATCGCGCACTCGCGAAGCTCCTACGCCGACAAACATTTCAACGAACTCGGAGCCGCTGATAGAGAAGAAGGGTACCCCCGCTTCCCCAGCGACCGCACGAGCAAGGAGCGTCTTTCCGGTTCCTGGCGCCCCCATGAGCAGAATGCCCTTCGGAATACGAGCGCCGATGTCGAGAAACTTCTTGGGGTTCTTGAGGAAGTCCACGATCTCAAGGAGTTCTTCCTTTGCTTCTTTAGCCCCCGCAACGTCTGCAAATGTCACCCGCTGATTAGTGTCAGCTGGATCGATCATGCGAGCCTTTGATTGGCCGAAGGTGAACGCCTGCATGCCGGCACCCCGTACCTGCCGTGTGAGGAACCAGAACAGCACTGCGAGGAAAATGATGGGCAGAATGATGGGAGCGAGCGTGAGGAACCAGAACTTGAATCCGGTCTCACCCTCAATCGCGATTGCGATTCGAGAAAGCTGCTCTGCTTCAACGCCAAAGGTAGCGAGTGTTTCGGAAAGTCCGGTGCCTGGCTCCTTGGTCGATGTCTTCTTAGTGCCGTCGGTATACGTGAGCGCAAGATCATTCCCGTTGATCTTGATTTCTGTAATGGCACCGCTCTTTACGTCCTGTGCGACTTGCGAAAGCGGGATCTGCTTCTTTGCTTCATTACTTGAACTAATGAAGGTGTAGACAGAAACCAGGAGCAAGAGGATGAGGACAGTGGAAAGAAGATTGCCGACGAATCCCGGACCCCCTGGCGTGAGCATGCCTGGACCCTTCTTGGGCTGCTTTTTCTGTCCCGGCTTTACCGGTTTTTTGTTGGTAGGCGTAGCCATAGGCGAGTCGATGTTTGAGTGGAGAGACTATACAACAAAACATGATGAATGCCTAAACGAGCGAGCATTTTCGTATAAAAGTTGCTACCCTTCCCTATATGTCAGCGACGTTAGTAGAGAACAAAAAGGCACGCCTACGCTTCTCAGTCATAGAGACGTATTCGGCTGGACTTGAGCTTTCGGGCACCGAGGTGAAGGCGCTGCGCGAGAAACTTGGGAGCCTTGAAGGCGCCCGTGTCGTCGTGCGCGGCGGCGAAGCATATCTGGTGGGTGCTACTATCCCTCCGTATCAGGTCGCAAACATGCCGAAAGGCTATGACCCGGAACACGCCCGTCGTTTGCTGCTCACGAAGAAAGAGATAGCAGAACTAGCAGACGCTGAATCGAAGAAAGGCTTGACAGTAGTGCCTCTTGAAGTGTATAATGCTGGGCGCTATGTGAAGCTGCGGCTCGCAATTGTGAAAGGCAAAGGCAAAGAAGACAGACGAGAGGATCTCAAACGTCAGGATGCTATGCGGGAAGCGGAGCGGGCGCTGAAAAATCGATAGCGGGCGACTCGCGACTCCGGAGTGATATATACATCGTTCCAGAATCGGGGGTGACCGGCTTTGACGGTCTTGTTCTTTGAGAGACGTGCGACGCGGTGGAAGTTTGTTGACCACCTAAATCTCGCAAACACCCAAACTTGCCAAGAACACTCTTGCAAGCGTGAAGTCTCCTTATCAGGCAGACCTCGCGTTCGCTTTCGCGTAAAAGCTTCGCGCTTTCGCGGGAGCGACGTCCATCCATCCCGGTTCTCGTAGCGGTTGGATCGGGCGGAATCTCCTACGAGATCGATCGACGTTTTCCTAAACGTCCGATTTAAACCTAGGATTAGGCAGGAACGTTTTCGCTAGCGTTCTTATGTCCCTGCTGAAGCTTCAATGCTAGCTATGCGTCGTAGAGTCGTCCTCAAAGAGAGATACGGACGGGGGTCCAATTCCCCCCACCTCCACATGAATACAGACACCGCCCTAAGGGCGGTGTCTGTATTTCTAATCGTGTAATTGGATACGTTTCTCTATGTCAGAAAAGTCCTGTATAAGTCGCATCTCATGCCTAATGAACTTATTTGAGCGATTATCTCCTCGATCGTAGTGCTGCTCTTCGATCCATGCGCTGAAAATAAGTTTACGGAGACGTAAACCAATGCCCGCATCAAGCTCTTCGTTTGCAATAGGATACACAGAGCGATATCCATCAATAAATGAGTGGGCTGATTTTACCGCTGATTCCAGTTCGTACCGATGCGGCTCGTCTTCACGTTCGCCCGTGAAGCAGATGTAGAAAAGGGAACGAGCGAGCTCGTATGCCCCTGCGTTCATTGCCGATTGTTCCCAATCGCACACGCCGATAATGGTACGGTCTGCATCTATGAGCAAATTGCGAGCGTGATAGTCACCATGCGTAAGCGTATCCATGGGAAGTGCGTGTTGCTCACCGACAGCGTTCATCGCAGTAAGTTTCAAATCAATGTAGTCACGAAAGAGTCGATCTACCTCGCTCGATGAATGTTCGACACGTGCTCGATATGCTTCCAACCGAGCCCGAATATCTTCATCCGATTTCGGGGTAAAAAATCTTTCACGAAGTGCCGCGGGTATGTCCGTGCTGCCCGCTCGATGAATCTCGCCCAGTAATTTTCCCATCCGTCTGAAATCAAGAAGATCGTATGTATGCGTGCGAACGCTTTCTATAAAAGGATACAGTGTGTAGACCTGATCGTCGTATTCAACCGATGGTTTTCCCGATTCGTTCCGTAGCATGCACACTGCTGGTATTCCTTTTTCATGCATGAACATCTCGACTGCAGCGATATACGGAACATCGGCTTTTCGTCTCTCGCGAACTGACTTAACGAAATATCTACCGGTATCTGTCGTAAGCAGATAGTTCCTGTTGAGTGTTCCTTCTTGCAGTTCTTCTGCTCTTGGATTCTCGCCGAGTCGAAACTCTTTACAGAGCTGCTCAAGATGGATTCGGTTCATCATGAAGACAATTCGAGATAGTCTCGCAACCGGGTCTTCATTCCCTCCACTGCATCTTCACGGGTAAGAAAATCTTCCACGTCCATCAATTCCCAACGTTGTCCTTCAGTCAGCTTGAGACAAGCAACTTCTTCGCTGGTCACCGTGGCGACATAAAAGTATGCAGCAAGATCGGGATCATGGAGAGACGGGTACATTCGTTCTCCAGTTAATCGATCCGATGAAATGCGAATCCCCGTTTCTTCCTCGATCTCCCGTATCGCACATTCAGTCGGTGACTCGCTCCCTTCACGACCGCCACCAAAAAAATCCCACTTACCCGGATTCGTAATGCCCGGGTTGTCATCTCGGAGAAAAACGACAAGCTTTCCATCATTGAAAAGCGCCACTTTTGAGCCAGTGAACTCCACGCCACTTACCTTAGCACCTAAGTGCATTAATTCTCATGGCAATCGGTGATCACGCGATATACGACTAAGGGATAGTTTCCAGTAGATACACATCCGTTGCAGGTTCTTCGTATGGATGTACCTTTCGGATAGCTTCAAGCACCGCATCGAGAGTATCGTCCGTGCATACGGTCTCGATACGTTCTTCCTCGACCGCTTCGATTTTACCTACTTCGCCGATCGTCGGGTGGGTGCCCACTCCTGGTTTGAAACGTCCTATTCCCTTCACGCTGAACGTACAGTGGGTGTAATTACCGATAGCCCCAGCTCCTGCATGTGCCATTGCTTCGCGAAGCACATCGCCATATGTTTCTGGAACGTACACCACAATTTTGAAACGTTTCTGCATACTAGAAATCGCCAGTGAAGTCTTCCGGATTAAAGATGTCCGGGAACTCTTTCAGTTGACCTTCAAACTTGAGACTGCGCATTTCATCCTTGGAAAAGAAGCCGATCTCTTCGCATTCGCGCGACGGAGTGAAATGTAAATCGCTGAATTCGACACGATAGGCGACAACGAATGCGTAGTACCAATCAAGTCCTCGCTTGTTGTCGTATCTATGTGACCACACGTACATTGGACTCGTAGACATTTTAGACACCCTGAGACCCATTTCCTCCGCAACCTCGCGCTCAAAGCCGGTTCGTACGTCTTCTCCGAAATCGAGTCCGCCACCCGGAAGTTGCCACTCACCACTACACGTGTCTGCCGCCCGTACGAGCAGCACTTTCCCATCACGAACATACATGCCCTTGATGGTGACCCGATAGAAGGAAGCCGGGAATGCCGAGGATTCCATACCTAGAGATACTTCTCACCGTAGCGGCGCATCGCACTCTCAACCGCACGCAGCCCTCTTCCCTTTTCTGTCGTCTGGTATGCACCCTCCTTGTTCTTTCGCACCATTTTGTCCTCTTCAAGCTTCCGGAGCTTGTTTGTGAGCGTACGGGTCGAAATTCCCGTTAATGCACGCTCGAGTTCACAGAAACGCTGAGGCCCGCTCTGCAACATATGCATAATCAGCATGGTCCACGTATCCGAAAGCAGACGAGCCGCCTTTTCGACTGCGTCGCATGCCGGATCGTTCTTGCTACTTCCCTTCATACCCCTATCTTACGATATTTCGTATGTTTCAGGTACTTTACATTGTAAAGCAGATGCCCTACACTTACTTTACTAAGTAAAGTACACATGGCATGAACCACGCGACACTTGCAACTTCCGAATCCCTTACCAAAACCCTCTCAGCGCTTGAGGGTCGCCACTTCAAAGCAGAGTCGATAGCTACCGGTGCACAGGCGCTCACGCGCATACAAGAACTCATTCCAGCAGGCGCATCTGTTATGAACGGCGCTTCGATGACGCTGCAACAAATCGGCTACATCGAGTACCTCAAGTCAGGCGGACACGGATGGAAGAACCTCCACGAGACCATCCTCACGGAAACTGACCCAGTAAAACAAGAAGAGCTCCGAAAGTACTCTGTAGTCTCGGACTTCTATGTCGGGAGTGTGCATGCGGTGACCGAGAACGGTGAACTCGTAATCGCATCCAATACTGGCAGCCAGCTGCCCCACCTCGCCTACACCTCTCCCAACGTTATCCTCGTGGTTTCCACCAAGAAAATTGTTCCTGATATCGCGTCTGCGTTCGATCGCATTGATACCCATGTCGTACCGCTTGAGGACGAACGTATGAAGCAGGTGTATGGATTCGGCACCTTACATGCAAAAACCCTCATCCTGCACCAGGAAAACCCCGCACTCGGACGCACGGTGCAGGTCCTTCTTGTCGAAGAGGATCTCGGATTCTAAATCTACGGTGTCGTCGTTCCGGTGCCGGTGGCTACGTTGATGGTGGTGTTATAGGTGTTGGTGGTTGCCGGAGGGACCACAACGGTATCCTCAGTCCCTTGAGTAGGAGCTGGAGTCGGGGTGGCAAGACGCGGAAGCAGGAATATTGCCGCAAGTACGACAAGAATGAGCACCACGAGTGCCACGAGCCAACCTGCCGCGCTGCCGGAATCGTTTCCACCGCCCGGATTGTTCACGATGGTTGCCATAGCGAGGTGACGTTAGTGAGTAAAGGACACGTTTGGAATCGTACGGCAGTGAAAATGATAAAAGGATTAAGAGTTTCTTCACGTATACGCCGGTATAGTACCGGCCCTATGGAACGCCAACTAGTAGTCACTCGCGCGATTGCGGCGGTACTGGCGGTGTTGCTGGCCATTGCCGTGGTCATCATCCTGAACGACCGCACCACTATCGCAGACCTGAAGGCTGCAACCAGCCAAAACCTCACCATCGCACGGGACACTATTCGTGCCGACTGCCAGGCGACGGATCCAGCGAGTCAGGGACGCTGTGCTGAGGCGCTCCAGAGTTTGACCCTCCTCCTCGTCGAGTTCAGTCAAAGACTCCCCGGGGCCACGTCGACCGCCCCACGCTAGTAATACGCCAGTATTTGTGCTATATTTCATGCACGAGAAGCCTTGAGTATCGAACGTACCCGCATCAATCGTGAGATTACGGCGCGTGAACTACGCGTCATCGGCGCACAGGGAGAGAACCTGGGCGTTTTACCTATTGCGGACGCCCTAAAGGCCGCCCAGGAGGCTGGATTGGACCTTATTGAGATCTCACCGAATGCCGTCCCGCCCGTTGCGAAAGTGATGGATTATGGTAAATTCCAATACGAGCAGAAGAAGAAAGAAAGTGCCGCCCGGGCCAAAGCCAAGGTCTCTGAGACCAAGGAAGTCCAGATAAAGGTGGGTACGGGGGAGAACGACATGCGTTTGAAGGCCAAGAAGGCTGCCGAATGGCTCGATGAGGGTCACCGGGTACGCTTCGAGCTCTTCCTCAAGGGACGGTACAAGGGAATGGACGAAGCCTTCCTCAAGACCCGCCTCGAAAAGTTCATCTTGCTCATCCCCTACGCGTACCGCATCGCGGAGCCCATCGCGAAATCCCCCAAGGGATTCGCTGGCATCCTCGAGCGAGACCCGAAGGCGGGCACCCAAAAAGCATCAACGAAACAAGATGAAAACTAATAAGTCATTCAGCAAGAGGATCCGCGTCACCCGTAAGGGCAAGCTTGTCGTACGCAAGCCCGGTCAGGATCATTTCAACGCCAAGGAGCGAGGTCGCACCAAGGGTGAGAAGAAGCGCGCCCAGCAGATGCCCATGACCACCCGGCAGCGTCGTACGTTCCTTTCGGGCGTCTAATTTTGGTACTAGCAGGTTTAAGTAATCACGTATGGCACGAGTTAAAGGAGGAGTTATCAGCGCCAAGCGCCGTCGCAACGTATTGAAGCGCGCCAAGGGGTATCGTCATGGCCGTGGCACGAAGGAGCGTCTCGCAAAGGAATCCCTCGTTCACGCGGGAAAGAACGCCTTTGCCCATCGCAAGGACAAGAAGAACGACTATCGCTCTCTCTGGATCGTGCGCCTGAATGCTGCTATCCGCGAGAATGGATATAAGTCATACAGCACGTTCATCGCAGGACTTAAGAAGGAAGAAATCGTACTCGACCGTAAGGTCCTCTCCGAGCTTGCGAGCTCCCATCCTGAAGTCTTCACGCGAGTTGCGAAGAAGGTAGGTGCCTAAGAAAGAACCCCGCAGATGCGGGGTTCTTTCTTATATCTTTCGCGCCCCCGACGTAGTGATCTCCCAACTTTGACCAGCAGAAGCAACCAGGGCCTTCCCGCCAAGGAAATCATGTATGCGCTGTGCGAGGAATCGTTGACTTTCTGGTTCACCGAGGGCCGTAAAGATTGTCTTAGCGTGCGGAAGACAACTCTGCGCAAATCGCAATAACTCATCTCGATCGGCATGCGCTGACCAGGCGGAAAGCTGCTCAACTTTGGCACGAACACGTAGTTCCCGGCCATTAAGCCGAATGCTCGGTGCTCTTTCCGCAAGCAGGCGGCCAGGCGTGCCCGGTGCCTGATATCCGACGATGAAGAGTGTGGTGTTGGGATCTCCAAGATACCGCTCTTCCCACTTCCCGATACGACCGCCATGACTCATGCCGGCACCCGCGATAATGAGCTTAGGATCAGGCTTCGACTCAATGGTCATCGAATCATCCCGCGACTCCGTCATTTCAAGGAATGGAAATCGGAAGATGCTCTTCTCGTGGAGAAGTTCCTTTTTCGCTGCCTCATTAAAATACTCATCACCCCACTTCTCGTACACACGGGTCGCAGCAATTGCAAGCGGTGAATCCAGAAATACTGGGATCTTAGGTATGTCTCCGGCACCCATCAAATTACTAATTTCGTAGAGCATTATCTGCGTACGTTCGAGTGAAAATGCGGGCATCAGCATGGCTCCACCACGAGCAATGGCACGCTTTAGCGCATCCCGGAGTTCTGGAACTCGTTGCTCTAAATTCGGATGAACGCGGTCGCCATACACACTTTCCATCACAATCACGTCAGCATCGGTAACAGGCTCCCAACTCGGGAGATAGGGAGAGGGGTTTCCTATGTCTCCCGTGATAGCAACTGACGCACCGCTTTGTGTATTCCGTATCCGTACACTCGCCGATCCAAGTATGTGGCCAGTATCACGAAGCATAATTGAAAGTCCTGGAGCAGCTTCCTGTTCTTTGTGATACGGAAGCGGCTCAACGCGGCTCATGAACGCTTTGATATCGTCCTCGTCATACAGCGGACGCATACCGTGCGTTCCTGCCTCCTGGGCAATAATGCCCACGCTGTCGTAGAGCATGACTTCCATGAGGTCTTTGGTAGGGGGAGTTGTATACACCCTCCCCTTGAACCCCTCGCGCATGAGCTTAGGTGCCCGACCAATATGATCCAAGTGTGCATGCGTGATGACGAGGGCATCGAGCGACGGAACATCGTACGGAAACGGAGCATACATTTCCACGAGATCGGCATCTCGTCCCTGCTCAAGGCCGCAATCGATGAGGATTCGACCTCTATCCCCTTCTACTAAGAAATTGGAGCCAGTGACTTTGCCAGCTCCTCCGACAAACGTAAGTTTTAGCATGCGAATGTTGAAACTTTAGCACGAAAGCACCCGGCAGAGCCGGGTGCTTTCGTGGCCATCTCCGTGTGGCAACTTTCTAGTGCCACGTGGGTGTCCGCATCGTGTCTGTCGGAATATGAAAATACTCCTCAAGTGCCACGTGGATATAGGACTCCCGAAAAATGAGCAAGTTGCGTGTATGGAGATGGCCTACCAACAGTATACCGCCCTCACAAAATCCCGCATGAAGAAAGCCGCCCGAAGGCGGCTTTCTTACTTACTCTCCGTGACGCTTATAGTCATGGATCGGAGACTTTCCGAACCAGTATTCGATCTCATGTGCCGCTTCTTCTGGCGTCTCTGATGCATGGATGATGTTGGCAACGGCGCGCTTCTCGGCGTTAGCGACCGCAGGCGAGTCGTTAGAGAAGTCGCCACGAATGGTCCCCATATCAGCCTGGTACGGCATGGTCGGTCCGCAAATCTTGCGCACCATATCTACCGCATGAGTTCCCTGCACCACCATGCGCACGAGAGGAGCCGAGGTCATATAGTCGATGACCCACTTACGCACTTCCGGACCGATCTTCTCAGGATCGGTAGTACCGAAATCCTCCATGGGGTTATACCCGTACTTCTCATACGTAGCGAGGGTCTTGGTGCCCAGACGCGTGACCCACTCCGGACTCTTCGGGTAGTGGCTGTCGATCTGCTCTTTGGTCGGCTGGAACATCTCGAGCGCCACGATCTTGAGATCACGCTGCTCGAACCGCTTGATGATCTCGCCAATGAGGCCCTTTTTGACCCCGTCTGGCTTGACCATTACGTATGTCTTCTCTTCCTTGGGATTTACCATGCTTCGATAATAAAAAATCGCCTGGGGCGCCTGATATAGGAGGAGTATACCAAAAACGGCTCTCGACGCTACTTCTCGGATGGCCGGCGCGTCAGCACGATGGGCGCGTCATCGGTAACGAGAATGGTGTGTTCAAAATGCGCCGAACGAGAGCCGTCCTTGGTGCGATACGTATAGCCGTCGCTCCCGAGTATCACCGAGGCCTTTCCGGCGTTCGCAATTGGCTCAAGCGCAAGCACCATGCCGGAAACAAGTTCAGGACCGGTGCCCGGATGACCAGCGTTTGAAATGAACGGCTCCTCGTGAACCGCACCGCCCACCCCGTGTCCCCCGAGTGCCCGCACAACCGAAAAACCAGTCCCGGTAAATGCCGCCTCGGTCGCATGCGAGATGTCACCGACTCGATTACCAGCACGAGCTGCAGCAATAGCTGCCTCAAGCGATTGCTTAGTCGCATCCATAAGCGCATACGACTCCCGGTCGGTCTTCCCTACCGACACAGTGAGCGCCGAATCGACGACGTAGCCCTCGTGTATGAGCCCGAGATCGAGCGCAACAATATCGCCTTCCTTGAGCGTGCGCGGTGCTTCGTTCGGAATACCGTGCACCACCTCATCATTAACGGAGACACAGAGCGATGCCGGGTACGGACGAGATGCTCCCTCTGGGGTGTAGTCAAGAAACGCGGGCACATCACCTCCATCGGTGATGAGCCGGAGCGCTTCCTGTTCGAGTCGTTCGGTCGAGACACCAGGCGCGACCAGTTGTGAAACCGTCTCAAGAATTTCCCCGAGCCGCTTTCCTGCCTCGGTGAGTCCTGCCACCTGCTCGGCGGTTCGTGCGATCATGCAAGACCGAGAGCTGCATTGATTTCTGCAGCTACTCCTTCGGGTGTTTGTTCACCATTGATATGGATGAGTGCACCCATGGAGCTGAAGAGCTCAAGTGCCTTGGTGGTATAGGTGTGGTACTCCTGGAGACGCGTTTCAATGTAGTGGTCGTCTGCGCGTCCGGAATGCATCCGGCGACCATCGAGTCGCTTATGCACCTCCTCATCCGAAACCGCTATCTCAATCACCTTGAAGGGCCGCCCGAGCCAGGCGAGCGAATCGATGATGAGCTGGGCTTCCGCCTCCTTACGATTGAATCCGTCGAAGATGACGCTTTGATCTGCGTCGACTGAAAAGAGACTGCGCAGGTAAATGTACATCGCAAACCAATGCGGCGAGAGAAGTCCCTTTTCCATTTCCTCACAGGTCTTGCGGCCTGCGGGAGTATCTTCCTTCGCAATCGCGCGGAATTGATCGCCAGAAGCGAGCACCGGCCAGCCAGTCTTGTCGCCAAGAAGTTTCGCCTGCGTACCTTTGCCGCAGCCAGGCTTACCGATAAAGAAAACGGTTGTCGGGGTAGTATGGTCCATTTCGAAATTGTTTTACGAAGCTACTCTAGCACAGGGCACGTTGCGTGTGCTGTGAAAATTAATACTCACGCAGAGAGATCTGCGCATCAATCTTACGGATGAGGTCGAGAAGCACGGTGACTGCGATCAACAGTGCGGTACCACCCACCAGGATGGCAGAAATGCCGGTCACACCCTGAACAATGAACGGCACGACGGCGATGGCGCCAAGGAAGAGTGCTCCCGGGAACGTGACACGATTCACCACGTTGCCGATGTACTTCTCGGTCTCGATGCCGGGACGTACGCCCGGAACGAACGCCCCCGTCTTCTGCAGGTTGTCTGCGACCCGGTGCGGTTCGAAGGTGATCGATGTGTAGAGGTACGTAAACATCACCACCAAAAGGAAGTACGCACCGCCGTATGCCCATGGGTTATTCGCAAATGTGGTGTACCACGCACTTGCGGCTGCGGTTCCCTGTATGCCAAGGAGCGCGAGGCCATTGATGACCATCTGCGGAAGCAAGAGGAGGGAGAGCGCGAAAATGATCGGCACAACACCGGCCTGAAGTAGGCGGATCGGAAGATACGTTGCTGCGCCGCCCTGCATCGCTGCTCCCCGCACCTGACGTGCATAGGCGATGGGAATAGAACGCTCAGCTTCCGACACGAGTACCACTAAGAAGATCGCAAAGAGTCCAAGCGCCAGGAAGCCAGCGTAGGCAGGAATGTTCGCCGCAGAAGCGGTGAAGATCGCCTGAGAGACACCTGCAGGGAGCCCGGCAATGATACCTGCGAAGATGATGAGTGACACACCGTTACCAATACCAAACTCGGTGATGAGTTCGCCAATCCACATGAGAAGGAGTGAGCCAGCCGCGACTAGCAGCACGTTGCTGATCATTTCAAACGGAGAGAGTGGAGGAAGCACACCCTGGTTCGTAAGAAGCGAGAGGAACGCAATACCCTGCAACAGTGCAAAGGGGATCGTGAGGAGACGGCTCCACATGATGAACTTCGTGCGACCCGCCTCACCCTCGTCGGTGTACATAGCCTTGATCTTCGGGAAGACCACGGTCGCAAGCTGCATAAGAATACTTGCCGTGATATAGGGGCCGACACCAAGCATCACGAGTGAGAGCTGCGAGAAACCACCACCCGAGAAAAGTGCGAGGAGTCCGAAGAACTGATTGTTCTCGAGGAATTGCGCGAGAAGTACCCGGTCGATACCGGTGATAGGAATTGCAGCAAGGACACGGAATGCAACGATGGCGCCCAAGAGGAACAGGAGACGATTGCGCAGTACGGGGTCGCTTACAGCAAGACGGAGTTTGTGAAGAAAGTTAGCGAGCATTGGAAATGAGTGAGCCACCTGCCTTCTCGATGGCGGCCTTTGCGGCTGCGGATGCAATCACGTCTGACACGGAGAGTGCCTTGGTGAGCTCTCCGGTACCAAGAATCTTCACGGCACGGATACGGCCACCGCGCGCGCCGACGAGACCCTTCTTTGCGAGCGTTGCCGGAGTAACGGTATCGCCTGCAGCAAAGGCGCTCTCAAGCGCTGCGAGATTCACGGGAACATAGCTGACACGTATACGCACCGTACGGGAGCGGTTTTGGCCATGCCCACGGAGTTTCGGGAGTTTCTTAATGAGGTCACGCATTTCCGGACGCTTCCTATGCCCAGCACGTGCATTCTGACCCTTGGTACCACGACCACTGGTCTTGCCACGCTTACCGCCACGACCAACGCGAGCTGACGTGATACGAGGAGTTTTTGCTTTAAGAGAGTTGAGCTGCATACGCTTACTTAGTGTTGAGTGAACGGAGTGCACGAACAGTCGCGCGCGCAATGGTGAGTTTATTCTTCGTGCGCGTGAGAATCTTCGCAATGACATTGGTCACGCCTGCGTACTCAAGCACCGTACGCATTGCGGAACCTGCAACCAAACCACGGCCCGGAGAAGGAATGATGGAGACAACAGATGACACGTACTTTACGGATACATCGTGCGGGATTGAGTTATCGCTCGTGAGCGGCACGGTGATGAGATGCTTCTTGGCGTCGCGTACCGCCTTATCGATTGCAAGAGCAGTGTCGGCTCCCTTACCAATACCCACTCCCACGCGGCCTTTCTTGTCGCCGATGACAACCGTGACACTGAACGAGAAGCGACGACCGCCTGCCATCACACGCGCAACGCGACGTACTTCGATGGTTGCCTGCTCAAACTCGCTACGCTCACGCGGTGCGCGATCACGGCGAGGACCACGTTCACCCCGTCCGCGGCCACGAATGCTGCCTCGTCCACGAGGAGCGTCTTGTGCAGGTGCTGTTTCAACCGGCGTAACAACCGCTTCAGGTGTCGCGACGTCAGTATCGATGGTGGTAGTGGTATCGGTCATAAGTATTAGAAAGTCAGTCCTGATTCGCGTGCACTGTCGGCAAGCACCTTCACCTGACCGCCGTAGTCGTACCCTCCACGGTCAAAGATTACCGCGCTGATGCCCTTACTCTTCCCCGCAAGCGCGATGGCGTTTCCAACCGCAACGGCCTGGGCAGAGAGTGCACCGCCGAACGTGCGTCCGTGTGCAGATGCAATCGTGGTAGCGGTCTCGTCATCGATGAGCTGCGCGCTGATGAAGCGATTACTCTTAAAGACCGCGAGTCGGGGGCGCGCAGCGGTACCGTTCACCTTCGCGCGTACGCGGCGGTGCCTACGATCACGTTGTTCTTTCTTGGAAAGGATAGTTGTTGCCATATGCTATGCAGCCTTCTTGCCCTGCTTGCGGCGGATTACTTCGTTTTCGTACTTGATGCCCTTACCAAGGTACGGCTCAGGCTTCTTAACCGCACGTACTTCCGCAGCGAACTGTCCGACCTGCTGCTTATCAGAACCTTCAACGGTGATAGTGTTCTTAACGACGGTCACCGTGATGCCCTGCGGAACCGCAAGCGAAACGGGGTGAGAGAAGCCGACCGAGAACACCAAATCGGTGCCGCGAAGCTCAACCTTGTAGCCGACACCGTTGAGTATGAGCACTTTCTTAAACGGCGTCTCGACACCCTGCATCATGGCCTTTAGGTGCGCTGCAAAGGTACCCGTGAGCGCATGGGCAAGACGTGAGCTGTTGACTGGGGTAATGACAACACCCTCAGGCGTTACCTTGATGTCGATAGAAGAGTGTACGGAACGCGACAGGGTCGCCTTGGGGCCCTTCACGGAAAGCGAACCGTTTCCGGCCGTGACTTCGACCTTCGCGGGTACTGGTATGGGTTTCTTAGCAAGACGGGATGGCATAGCAGAATTACCAGATCTCGAAGAGATTCTCGCCGCCCACATGCTGCTTGCGTGCCTCAGCATCGGAAAGAACGCCTTTGGGAGTCGAGAGGAGACGAGAACCTACACCATTCTTCACGGTGTGTGCTTCATGCGCAGGAGCATACAACCGACGACCAGGCTTGCTGACCCGCTTCACCCCGTGAATCTTGTGGCGGCCACGCTCATCGTATGCAAGCGTTACTTCGAACTTATAGGGCTCTTTTGATTTCTGCACATCAGCAATAAATCCAAGTGCCTTAAGTTTGTGCGCAATCTCTTCGACATGCTTAGACGCAGGTATGGTAATGACCGTCTTACCGATGGCGCCGGCATTCTTGAGGCGAATGATGAAATCTCCGACGCGGTCCGTTACCATGATGCCTTCTTAACACCCGGGATCTTCCCCTCGCGGGCAAGTTCACGGAACTGGATACGAGAAAGACCGAAATCGCGCATGTAGCCACGGCTACGACCCGATACGGCACACCGGTTCTTGATGCGTACCGGAGAGGAGTTACGGGGGAGCTTCTGGAGGCCTTCCCAATCACCCGCAGCCTTAAGCGCCGCGCGCTTGGCGGCGTACTTAGCAGACAGCATCACCTTTTTGGCGTTGCGGGCAAGTTGTGAGGTTTTGGCCATAAGAAAAATAGCTCCCGGAGAGCGTGCAAGTAATGTATCAGTAAGAATTTACGCTGTCAAAGCCTTGCTTATTTGCGGAACGGGACCCCGAGATGACGGAAAAACGCCTCTGCTTCCTTCTTGTCCTTTGCAGTCGTTACGATAGTGATCGCAAGCCCAAAGACGTCCTTAAGATCCTCATCGGCAGCCTCCGGAAAGATCGTATGTTCCTTGATACCAAGGGTGAGATTACCCATATCATCAATGGCGGTAGCGGGAAGACCACGGAAGTCGCGTGTACGGGGGAGTGCGATATGGATGAGCTTATCGATAAAGTCATACATACGGGCACCTCGCAGTGTCACCTGGTATCCAACAATATCGCCCTGGCGCATCTTGAACTGTGCGATGGACTGCTTTGCAGCACGGGGGGCTGCCTTCTGACCCGTAATGCGAGCAAGACGATCCTCCACCACCTGAATGCGGTTCTTATCCTTCGCAGAGCCGACACCTGACGAGACAACGATCTTCACGATGCGTGGGGCACGCAGGCGATTGGTGTAGCCGAACTGCTCGGAGAGCGCTTCGAAACTGGTCTGTACTTTTTCCTTGGAGAGCATCATATAAATCAATATTAGGAGAGCTTCGCGGAGCTCTTTACGGCGACCCGTACGAGTTTGCCATCACGCATTTCGCGGCGTACGCGGGTTCCCTTCTTCTGTTCAGGATCGACCACCATCACGTTTGAAATGTGAATGGCACGTGGTTTTTCAACAATGCGGCCGGACTGACCACGAATTGCGCCCTTTGAGCTACGCTTCACGAGCGCAATACCTTCAATGACCACCTTGGCTTCCTGAGGAAGCACGCGAAGTACTGGGCCCTGCTTGCCCTTATCCTTTCCTGAAGTCACGACCACGTGGTCGCCCTTCTTCACTTTGAATTTTGCGGTCTGCTTGCCGCTCGTTGCTTTGCTCATATGTTAGACGACTTCAGGTGCCAGTGAGGCGATGTTCTGCCAACCCTTCTCGACCAGATCGCGAGGTACCGGGCCAAAGACACGGTTTCCCTTCGGACCCATCTCTTTACCCTGCTTCTCGATAAGCACAACGGCATTATCATCGAAACGTACGTAAATGCCGGAGGCGCGACGGAACGGTTTGCGCTGACGCACGACGACTGCCTTGTAGATATCCTTCTTCTTCACTGGCTTGCGTGGCTCTGCAGTCTGAATCGAGACAACGACGACGTCGCCGATTTCAGCGTAGCGGCGCTTGGAGCCTCCGAGCACCTTGAAGACACGAGCGACCTTGGCGCCGGAATTATCTGCAACAGTGACGATCGTCTGGGGCTGGACCATAGTAATTTTAGGCAGCGATCTTGAAACGCTTCAGTTTGGAAATGGGGCGTGTTGCGACGATAGTCACCTTCTGACCGACCTCGACCGTATTGCCTGGATCGTGCACGAGGAACTTCTTCGTGCGTGTCTGGTACTTCTTGTACTTCGGGTGCTTCACGTAGCGAGATACCGCCACGGTGGCCGTGTCCTTCATCGCCGTCTTAACGACGACACCTTGGAACTTCTGGGGCATAGGGGTTTGAGAGTCCATATCGTTATGCCTTCTTCTCACGACCGTGGAGCTCCGTCAACACGCGCGCGATTTCACGGCGTGTCTTCAGCGGCGCGTTGCTGTCCTTCGGACGTGCACCTGCAGCCGCAAAACGAAGCCCACGAAGCTCCTCACGTTGTTCCTTCAGGATCTTTTCGAGATCTGCCGGGCTCTTTTCTTTGAGATTTAGTTTCTTAGCCATACGAAATTAGCGAGTGACGACCGTAGTCTTAAGTGGGAGCTTGGCGCCAGCACGGCGAAGCGCATCGCGCGCAATCGCATCCTGCACCCCATCGAGTTCAAAGAGTACGCGACCAGGACGTACCTCAAACACAAAGTGCTTGGGGTCACCCTTACCCTTACCCATGCCCACTTCTGCCGGCTTGGCGGTAATCGGACGATCCGGGAAAATACGGATCCAAAGTTTGCCGCCCTTACCGGTAACGCGAGTGAGCACCTTTCGAGCTGCTTCAATCTGGTTGCTGGTCACGCGCGAGGCAGTGGTTGCCTTGAGACCATACGAACCGAACGCAACCGTAATGCCACGGGTCTCGGGACGTGCAAGACGCTCCGGACTCTTACGTCCCGTCTGCCACTTGCGGTGTTTTACTTTCTTAGGAAACAACATACGAATTATTGGCGCGGTGCGCGATTTTGGGTACGTGCAGGCTGCGCAGGAGCCATGTCGCGCTCGCTGAACTGCTCACCAAGATAGATCCATACCTTGATACCGATGACTCCGTACGGAAGGTACGCACGCTCAATGGCATAGTCGATATTGGCACGGAAAGTCTGGAGCGGAATACGACCTCGCTTGATCTGCTCAGTGCGGCTCATATCAGCACCACCAAGACGACCCGAGATAACAATACGTACGCCGACTACCTCACGTACCGCCATGACCTTCTCAACGGTTGACTTGAGTACGCGACGGAATGGCATGCGCTTTTCAAGACCCTCGGCCACCATGTAGGCAACAACAGCGGCATTAGTCTCCGGCTGGCGGATCTCCATAATGTCGAGCTTTACGGCGCGTGTGTTGTTTGGAGACGCTGCCTTTACGACCTTCGTGAGTTCCTGACGCAGTTTGCCGGCATTCTCACCAGAACGACCGATGACGAGGCCTGGGCGTGCTGTGTGTACGATGACGCGAATCTCGCTCTGTGAGCGCTCAATCTCGGGATCGGTTGCGTGCATACCACGTAGGCGCTTCTTGAGGAAGCCACGGATAGCGGCATCCACTGCGAGATTCTCGCGGTAGCTCTTCTTATCGCCAGCAAACCAGCGGCTCTTCCAGTCGCGGATGATGCCAAGGCGGTGGGCGTACGGATGGACGGTGTGGGTCATAGGTTATTTAGCAGCAAGTTCAACGACCACACGGCTGCGGCGTTTGCGAATCGGGGCGGCACGGCCCATAGCACGCGGCATGAAGCGGACAAGCATACCTGCGGAATCCACCCGGATATCCTTGATCTGAAGTGCCTTCGCGTCTTCACCGGCCGCCTTAGCATTGGCTACTGCCGACTCAATAAGCTTCTTGATAGGAAGCGAAGCGCGCTTGGGGAGGAAGGAAAGTGCCGTAAGGGCATCAGTAACAGACTTACCCTTTACCATATCGGTAACAAGGCGCACTTTGCGCGGGGACTGATTGTACGACTTGAGTTCGGCCTTCATACCTTATTTCTTGGCCGGGGTAGCCTTTGCAGCCTTTGCAGCGGCAATTTCAGCGTCCTTACGCTTCTGCTCAAGCTCCTTCTGCATCTTTCCGCCGTGACGGACGAACTTCTTCGTTGGGGAGAATTCGCCCAGGCGGTGACCGACCATATCCTCGGTAACGAGGACATCTACATGCTGCTTACCGTTATGAACACCGAAGGTAAATCCTACGAATTCCGGGGCAATCTGGCTGCGGCGGGCCCATGTCTTAATAACCCCAGCAGAAGCTGGTTTCTTGTCCTGGACCTTCTTGAGGAGTTTGACGTCCACGTAGGGTCCTTTCTTAAGTGATCGGGACATGGTTAGACAATGGAAAGCCCGCCAAGCGGGATAGGTAAAATCTATATGAATGGGCGGTGAGTGTCAAACTTTAGGCCCTATGCTAGGGTTCGAGAAGCAAATGAGGTGCATCATGTCCCGTTTCCGTCCGGATCTTGAACCCGTACGCCAGGAAGCGCTTGCGCATCCATCCCCGAGGGAATTCCTCGGTCTCCGGCCGCCTCGACGACGCATCTACCTGATGGGAGTGCCGCCCGAGCTGCGAATGGCGGACCTCAGCGGTTTTCCGCCGTCTGGCCAGGATGTCGCCAACCGCTACACCTGATGCACGACGAGATTCGAGAGGCCCCGCTCACTTAGGCGGGGCCTCATCGTATACACGCTATACTTTATCTATGGAAACTCCCCCAGACACCCTAGAGGAAGAGATCAAACACGATGCAACGCTTCGAACTGAAGCGATAGTCGGTGGGCTTGCACTCCTCATTGTCATCCTTGGTGGAGTTATTTGGTACATGGCCACTCACCCGCCGCGAGCAGGACTTCCCTCGACTCAAAACGCGACGAGTACTCCGGTCGCTACCGGTAGCGAAAACCAATTGATTACTGAAAACGCTACGTACTACGAAATCAAAGCGGTATACCCCGCTTCAACTCCACTTGCACAAGCTGCGGGGGTGGAGGCAGATAGGACTGCCGTTGCACTCATGCGACAGTTTGAACTTGACACCATCGCCACATTCAAGCGAGATGGAAATTTCGCCAATCTTTCTCATGACGATATCCAGATTATGGGTCTCGACCAGCGCAAAATGTCACTCGATATCACATACGATCTAAAATCGAGTCCAAAAACCACCTCCTACATCTACACCATCTACCAGGACACGCTGGGTGCGCACCCGAACGCATTCTTCCGCACCTTCACCTTCAATACCGCAACGGGAAAACTGCTCGCCGTAAGCGATATATTCACTCCCGGCACCAATTACCTTTCCGTGCTCTCTGCAGAATCGCGTAAGCGCCTCCCCACCATGATTGCCGCCCGGGTTGGCGTTTCTGTGAGTGAGCTTGATCCAGACTCCATGAATGACGGCACTGCCCCGGAGGCAGACAATTTCCAAAACTGGTACTTGGATGGCCGCAATTTGGTACTCATCTTCCCTCCATACCAGGTCGCACCCTATGCGGCAGGAGTGCTTTCGGTATCGATACCGCTCTCCCAACTCTCGTCAGTGAGCCCTGCGTACAAGTAGCATGAACGATTGCGCCTTCTGTGATTCACGTGCTCTTGCTGATCGACTCATCGTAGAAAATGAGCTTGCTCGAGCATTTCCTACGAACGCACCCATCGTGGCGTGGCACGTACTCATTGCTCCCAAGCGTCACGCACAATATTTCGAAGAGCTCACCGTGGCAGAAAAGGATGCGATTGAGGAACTCCGTATGAAACTGCACCAGGCATTCAAGAATGCAGGCAAAGCTGACGGCTTTAACTACGCTTGGAATGAAGAAAAGATTGGAGGCCAATCGGTTCCTCATTTCCATATCCATATGCTCCCGCGAACAGAAGGTGACGCAGGGGTGTACCAATACGAACCGCGAGAGTTCATATATCGTCCTGTCCCTATCGAGGAGCGCCCCATCTCACCCCAAGAGGAGCTGCAGGCGGTGGTAAAAGAAATTCGAACTCATATGTAAATCAAGAACTCCCGCTTTCGCGGGAGTTCTTGATGTTAGGAGCGCTTACCAACCTTTCGACGAGAAACGATGAACTTGTTGGAATACTTCTTCGGCGTCCTGGTCTTCTGACCCTTACCGGTAGGTTTGCCCCACATGCTCTTTGCACGTCGGAGTCCTCGACCCTGACGACCTTCACCGCCACCATGCGGGTGATCAACGGGGTTCATAGCAGTACCGCGTACCGTAGGACGAATACCCTTCCAACGACTCTTTCCGGCCTTGCCGTAGTTCTGAAGACGCTGCTCTTCGTTTGAAACGGAACCGATGGATGCCCATGCTTGTTCGCTAATCTTACGTACTTCGGTCGATGGCATTTTCACCTGCGCGTAGCCAGCGTCATGCGCAACAACTTCAGCGTAGTTACCTGCAGAGCGTGCAAGACGTGCTCCTGCACCAGGCTGGATCTCAATGTTGTAGATGAAGGTACCCGACGGGATCTTCGCAAGCGGGAGGCGGTTACCCACCTTCACGGGCGCAGTCTCCGAGACCTGGAACGAGTCGCCGACTTTCATTTCCTTTGGAGCAAGCACATAGCGACGCTCGCCGTCGGCAAAAACGACACGTGCAATGAAACCAGTGCGGTAGGGATCGTACTCAATGGTCTCCACCTTTGCGGGAATATTCTTCTTGTCGTATTTGAAATCGACCATGCGAAGACGACGCTTGTGACCACCTCCCTGGTGACGTGTGGTGATGCGGCCTGCATTGTTACGACCGGCGCGATTGGACTTGCTTGCGAGCAGACTCTTCATCGGCTTGTCGCCCGAAAGTACGCCACGGTACGTGACGGTGGTCATCTGGCGGCGACTCTTGGTGACGGGCTTGTAGGATTTCATAGGCTACGGATTACGCGAACTGAATGCTCTCGCCCGCTTTGAGGTGGACGTATGCTTTATGACGACGGCTGCGAGAACCGGTACCGCGACGCGTGCGGAGTGAGACCTTCTTGGCCGGAAGATTCACCATAGTGACCTTCTTCGGCGTGACGTTGTAGATCGCCTGGATGGCTGCGGATACTTCCTGCTTGGTTGCGGTGCGCGGTACTTCAAACACATAGACGCCGCGCTCGGTACCGATCAGTGCCTTCTCGGAAAGCCACGGGGCAACGAGGATACCTTCAAGACGTCCGTCCTCGGGAAGCTTCTTACGCGTCTTTGCGACCGGAGTCGACGTCTTCTTTTTGTTGCTAGAAAAGAGTGCCATATACGTTTCGTTATGCCTGCTTCGCAAAGCGTGCCGAAAGGATGGCAAGCGATTCGGTCGGCTTCTCGATGACAAGATACTTCTTGCTCATCAAATCGACCGGGTTGAGATTGCGCACTTCCTCCGTGATGAGACTACCAATGTTGCTGAAGGACTTCTCCGTGTTGGCGTCCTTCGCAGCAAGCGCGATCACTGCTGCGTTCTTACGCTTGGATGCGAGCATTTCCTGCCCCGCAGCCTTTGCGATTGCGTGAAGCGCGCCGATCGCTTCTTTGGTCTTGGGTGCGGTAAAGGAAAACGAGTCGACAAAGATAATCTCACCGTCCTTGAGTTTGCGAGAGAGTACGCTTGCGAGCGCTGCCGCGCGCATTTTGCGGTTGATTTTCACGGCATAGACTTTCTCAGCGCGTGGACCGTGCGTGGTACCACCACCTACCCAGATAGGAGAACGGTTCGAACCGTGACGAGCGCGGCCAGTACCCTTCTGCTTCCACGGCTTCTTACCGCCGCCGGCTACTTCACCACGGAACTTCGTGTGTGCGATGGTCGGTCGTGCATTCGCCTGCATGCCCGTAACGACCTGGTGCACGAGATCAGCATTCCAGGGAGCGGTGAAGAGTTCTGCCGGGAGCGAGACGGTACCCGTGGTACCACCCTTCATATCGAACACGGTTGCTTCAGTTGAAGAGACGGATTCAGTCTTCTTCACCGCTTTTTTGGCGGGTGCCTTCTTTGCTGCTGGTTTGGTTGCTGCGGTTGCCATACGTACGTAAATTATTTGGCGACTATCTCGACCAGGGAACCCGGTGCACCAGGAACCGCTCCCGAAACGATGATCTGGTTATTTGCGGCATCAACACGAAGCACCTTGAGGTTCTTCACGGTGACACGATCGCTGCCCATGCGGCCGGCCATGCGAATGCCCTTTGCAACCTTACCGCCTGCACGACCTGGACCGCCACCGATGGAGCCTGCTTCGCGCTCGGAATGTTTCTGACCGTGAGTGCGGCGCCCGCCATGGAACCCATGACGCTTCACGACGCCAGCGAAGCCTCGACCCTTGCTGGTTCCGGCGACTTCGATGACGTCACCTTGTGCGAAGGTGTCAGCGGCGATGGCAGTACCAACGGTAAAGTCAGCAGGGTTCTCAACTTTGAACTCCTTAAGGACCTTGAATGCCTTAGCGTGCTGGGGCTTGGCCAGACGCTCGATCTTCTGAGTGTCGTACCCGACCTGCACGGCGGTGTATCCGTCGACATCCGTCGTCTTAACCTGGGTAACGACGTTAGGACCCACCAGAAGGATGGTTCCAGCATTCACACGCCCATCTTCTTCGAAGACTTGGGTCATGCGGCCTTTGCGGGCAAGGATGAATTTCATAAAAATTTGAATCCGCGCTCAATGGCGCGGTTTTGGAAAACCTGCGGCCATTGGTCCGAGCGAAACCTCGTACGTAGCGTGTAGGCGCACAGTACACGTCCGCGCCAGAAATTGCAAATCAGGGAAACGAAAGAGCCGGGTGTCCCCACCCGGCTCCAACTCGCCTGCCTTACGCGGCCTTCTTCAGGGGCCGCTCTTCGCTTTTCCTCTTCGCCCGCTCGATGCGAGCGACCACGAACCGTCGCTCTGCGTAGAGTCGCTCCGTGTGCTGTCGGCTCGCCTCGATGTAGACCACCTCCTGCGCCCGAAGTTGCGGGAGCGAGCTCATTTCCGCCCGAAACATCTTTTCCGATTCGAGCAGCTTGTCGATCTTTTCGAGTTCGGACTCAAGCTCCGCGAGCGTTGCGGGCCGCAAGAATTTGAACAGGTGCAACATCTATCCCCCGTTGGCACATGAGAAAAGAAAATTGCCGCGAATGCGGCAGGTGAGTAAAAGACCTCACCGATTTCGATTTAAGCATGAAAAGCATATTCATTCAAGCTGCGTGCTATCGTATATATGCCACGCATGAGGTGGCGCAGGAGTTCCTACGATGAGGTACGCCGTCATATTTTCCCCAGGAGGGGATGGGTGCGACCCCGCGGCGCAACAGTCAACCTAAGGAGGTGATCCTCATCTCGCTCCGCACCTGCGCGGAGTGTCGTCGGTCCGGGGTGGCTTGCTGCCCCGGACTTCTTATTTCAATAGAACGCATATCGGCCACGGTCCTGACTTCACATAAAAACAAAACGCCCCGGTTACCCGGGGACGTTCGCGTCGAAGTTCAAGATCTATTCGGCGAGGGCTTCGCGAACCAGTCTGGCAGCGACTGCGGGGTCCACACCACCCGAAAGGCCGCAGATCACCTTCCCGTCGCCGACCTGGTCCCTGATGCGTTTGACCGCTTCGTCACGGAATTCGTCACGAAGCTGACCCTGCCGGGTCGCCTTTGATTTGCCTGTCATTGGGCACCTCCTGGCTATAGCATAGCAAAACGCCCCGATCTCTCGGGGCGTTTTGCTAGTTGGTCCGTTTAGACCATCTTCACATCAATCGTCACACCGGACGGAAGATTGAGGTTCGTGAGAGCCTCAATCACTTTCGGATTCGGTGAGAGGATATCGATGAGGCGCTTGTGGATGCGCATCTCGAACTGCTCGCGTGCGTCCTTATGAACGAAGGTCGAGCGGTTCACAGTCCATCGCTTGATCTCGGTAGGAAGCGGAACAGGACCAACGATTTTCGCGTCGAAGCGGTTCGCCGTATCCATGATCTGCTTGACCGAGAGGTCGAGGATCTTGTGCTCGTAGGCACGCACGCGGATGCGGAGCTTTGGCTCTGTCGCGGCATCCGCGCCAGCTGCCTTCTTCGAGCTCTTCTTTGCGGTAGCGGCCATACGAGTACTGGTCGTTCGCTATTACGCGGTGATCTTCGTCACGACGCCGGCACCGACGGTCTTACCACCTTCGCGAATAGCGAAGCGGGTGTTGTCCTCAAGCGCGATCGGCGCAGTGAGCTTGACCTTGAAGGTAACGGTATCGCCCGGCATGACCATTTCCTTGCCTTCCGGAAGGGTAACCTCGCCGGTGACATCGGTCGTGCGAACGTAGAACTGCGGCTTGTAGCCAGTGAAGAACGGCGTGTGACGGCCACCCTCATCCTTAGAAAGGATGTACACCTCTGCCTCAAAGTCGGTGTGCGGGGTAACGGTGCCGCTCTTTGCGAGCACCTGACCACGATGCACATCCTCCTTCTTCGTGCCGCGCAGGAGGATACCAGCGTTGTCGCCAGCCTGACCTTCCTGAAGCTGCTTGTTGAACATTTCGATGCCAGTGACGGTCGTCTTGGCCGTCGGCTTAAGACCAACGATTTCGACTTCCTCACCAACCTTCACAATGCCGCGGTCGATGCGGCCCGTAACGACGGTGCCACGACCTTCAATCGAGAAGATGTCCTCGATTGCCATGAGGAACGGCTTGTCGGTCTCACGGACTGGGTCCGGGAAGTAGGAGTCCATGGTGTCCACGAGCTCCTTAACCTTGAGCGCCCACTCGTCTTCAGCGCTGGTCGCCTCAAGCGCCTTAAGACCGGAGCCCTTGATGACGGGAGTGTCCTTATCAAAGCCCTGCTTGGTGAGAAGGTCACGAATTTCCTCTTCAACGAGGTCTACCATGTCCTTGTCATCCACCATGTCTACCTTGTTGAGGAAGACAATGAGCTTCGGCACACCCACCTGCTTTGCAAGAAGAATGTGCTCGCGGGTCTGCGGCATTGCGCCGTCAGTTGCGGCGACCACGAGAACTGCGCCGTCCATCTGGGCGGCACCCGTGATCATGTTCTTGATGTAGTCTGCGTGGCCCGGAGCGTCGATGTGCGCGTAGTGGCGGTTCGGCGTCTCATATTCCGAGTGGTGAAGCGCGATGGTAATACCGCGCGCCTTCTCCTCGGGCGCGTTGTCGATGTTTTCGACCTTCTCTGCGCGAGCCTTGTAGCCAGCGCCAGAGTTGAGGTTGAGAACATTCAGAATGGAAGCCGTGAGCGTGGTCTTACCATGGTCGACGTGACCGATAGTACCTACGTTCATGTGCGGCTTGCTGCGATCGAATGCATCTGCCATAGGTTCGTAAATTACTGGTAGCTAAGTAAGCTGCCGTCCCGCCTGCCTGCGGTTGAAGGCAGGCGACCAAGGCGCTCCGGCGATTCCCCCGCGCAGCGCCTTTCAGCCGTCCTCCTCCCCTGTGGTCGGATAACATCGAAAAGAGCGCCGTACTCGCGTTAGGTGTAAAGGTACACGGCACGTTATGAAGCGTCAAGGAAATAAAAGGTCAGCCTCGCCGTTCTACCGGCGAGGCTGGTGCAAAGCACGTAGGACAGGGTGACTTACCCGGCGGCGAAGGCCGGCGTCTTGCCGCGGAAGCCACTTTTGGGCTTCTCCTCCCCGCGGGCGGCGGCCTTGCGGGCCTTCTTGCCGCACGGGTTCTGCTTGCGAGGCGCGTGACCTGGCTCGAACATCGTTTCGGCGAGCGGCGGCTCCTCATTGCGCAGGGCCGCCACCAGTTCCGCCTCGATGGTGACCGGGTCGACGACCGGCAGCGGATCGACGCATGGCTTGGGCTCGGCTGACCACTGGAGTTGCCGCGGCCCGAAGAGCGCGGTCAGCTCGGCGTTCGGGAAGACCAGGCCGCTGGTGGCGACGAAGTGGCGGATCATGCCCATCGTGGCGCGGTCGCCCAGGTCGTAGAGGACCTGGTAGGCGCGGTCGAGCGGCTCGGGCTCGCTGAAGGTCCAGCCGTTGCCGACGCGGACCATGATGACGACGAAGGCGTGCTCTTTCTCAAAGAGCCGGCCGGCCTCGAGCATCTGCCACAGCGTGGCTTCGTCGTAGACGGGCTGCTTGAAGCGCGAGATCAGGTAGCCGACGCCGAATTCGGACTTCGGCTTGGTGTAGCTGCTGGCATCCGGAATCTTGGACATGCTTTCCCTTTCGCTGTCCGTACTGGTTGATGAAAAGACGCCAGAGGCGCCGACTAACTGAACATTAGAGTAATAGAATTATTGAAAAAGTCAATGGGTTGGGGTCTTTCCTAGTGATGCCCACCGCCATGCCCACCGTGTGCCTCAGCCTTTTTTTGACCGCCGCCGCCGCCTCCTTCTCCTCGTATGGATTCAACCGCCCCCTTAAGAAGACCGCCCCCAATCGTCTTAACTCCTATGTGCCACCCCCAAAACCAGAGGAATCCAAAGAATCCTCCCACTCCTCCATGACCATGGCCGCCCTCATGATGTGCGGAGGCATGGTTGCCACTCGAGATTGGTGCACCTACCGATATTCTGCCCGGAGCTGTAGCACTAGTCCGAGCAAGGTTCGCTTTGGTCTGTTCAATGGCTTGAGCGTTCTCTCCGGTTGCGGGGGGCGTCTGTGCATGTGCTTCGGCAGCTTGTGCCTCGGCTTCTACTGCGGCCTCATGATCTTCTTGAGTCTCTGGCACCTTGGGAGTTCGTTCAGGTCCAGCGGGAGGGTTTTCTGACATGTCTCAAGCTTAGCATCTCTCCCTAAAACGCAAGAAACCGCCTGTGGGCGGTTCCGTGCTGCACGCTCTGATCCTTTATTTCCTCGATGCAATGATGTCTTGCGCAACGTTTTGAGGGACTACTTCGTAGTGATCGAACTCCATGGTCATTGAACCGCGACCTTCAGTCATGGAACGGAGGCTTGTGGTGTAGCCGAACATTTCTGAGAGCGGAACCTTCGCATGCACCGCCTTGTTCATACCGCGATCTTCCATTCCTTCGATGGCGCCGCGCTTTCCGGAAAGGTTGCCTGTGATATCACCCATGAACTGCTCGGGGATAACCACTTCGACATTCATGATTGGTTCGAGTATGACCGGCTTAGCTTTGTGTGCCGCTTCCTGGAAGGCCTGACTTGCTGCAATCTTGAACGCAATTTCAGATGAGTCGACTTCGTGGAAAGAACCATCGTAGAGGTCGACCGATACATCCACCATTGGGTAGCCGGCAAGCACGCCGCGTCCCATAGCTTCGCGAATACCCTTTTCGATCGGGTTGATGTATTCCGTCGGGATGACACCACCCTTGATGTTGTTGATGAACTCAAAGTGGTCCTCACGGGTAACGTTCTTGGGAATCTTGGCATCTTCTGCAAGCGGCTCGAGGTGCTTCACCTTGATCTTCACGTGGCCGTACTGACCCTTACCACCCGTCTGCTTGATGTACTTGTTCTCGACATCGGCGGCGCCAAGAATTGTCTCGCGGTATGCCACCTGTGGCTTACCCACATTCGCTTCCACGTTGAACTCTCGCTTCATGCGATCCACGAGGATCTCCAGATGGAGCTCACCCATACCTGCCATGATGGTCTCGCCGGTCTCCTCATCCGAAGAAATCTTGAAGGTTGGGTCCTCGTCCGAAAGCTTACGAAGTGCCATACCCATCTTTTCCTGGTCGGCCTTAGTCTTCGGCTCGATGCGAAGAGAAACCACTGGCTCAGGGAACTTAATCTCCTCAAGGAGGATCGGATTCGCTTCGTCGCAGAGCGTGTGCGACGTCTTAGTGTCCTTAAGACCTACCATTGCCGCAATCTCACCCGTGAAGACGGTCTCGACTTCCTCACGCTTATCCGCCTGGAGTCGCACGATGCGACCGACACGCTCTTTGTTACCGGTGTTGGCATTGTAGACATACGAGCCGGCAGAGACGGTACCGGAATACACACGGAAGAAGGTAAGCGCACCAACGAAGGGATCGGTCTGAAGTTTGAATGCAAGTGCCGTGAACGGCTCCTTGTCGTCTGCCGTACGCTCTACTTCTTCACCAGTCTTGGGGTTCGTTCCCTTTACCGGAGGGAGATCAAGCGGACTGGGGAGATAGTCGACAACCGCATCAAGTACGAGCTGTACGCCCTTGTTCTTCAAGGCTGAACCGGTGTAGACCGGGAAGATTTCATTTGCGATCACCGCCTTGCGGAGGGTCTTCTTCAGATCCTCGACGGAAGGTTCGTTACCCTCGAAGTATGCATTCATCTGCGCCTCGTCATGTTCGACAATGCGCTCAATGAGCTCGGCGCGGTACTTCTGTGCCTCAGCTTTGTACTGTTCCGGTACTTCGCCCTCGGTGACTTCTTCGCCCATATTGCCGCTGAAGGTGTAGGCCTTCATGGACAGGAGATCGATGACACCCTCAAAATCGTTCTCAGCACCCATAGGGAGCTGCGCACGCACGGCCTTCTTCGACAGGCGGTCGAGGATCGACTTATAGGAGTCTTCGAACGATGCGCCCGTGCGATCCAATTTATTGATGAAACAGACGCGTGGCACATTGGCTTCGTCTGCATAGCGCCAGTTGGTTTCCGACTGTGGCTCTACTCCTGCCACACCGTCAAACACCACAATCGCACCATCCAAAACGCGCATCGAGCGCTTCACTTCTGCGGTGAAGTCGATGTGTCCTGGGGTATCGATGATGTTGAAACGAAACTTCTTCGACGTATCCTTCTTATCCGGTTCGCTGGTTTTGCTCCAGAAGCAGGTGATGGCAGCAGCGGTGATGGTGATACCGCGCTCACGCTCCTGCTCCATCCAGTCGGTGGTCGTCTGGCCCTCATGCACCTCGCCGATTTTATGCTGGGAGCCCGTGTAGAAGAGCACACGCTCGGACGTGGTCGTTTTACCTGCGTCGACGTGGGCGACGATGCCGAAGTTGCGCACTTTTTCCAGGGGATAATCGCGATTCATAGAGTAAATGACTAAATAAAAAAGCCCGCAGATGCGTTAGCTACAAGATACGTTTTGGAGACTGAAAACGCAAGAAAAGAAACGGGCGCCCCAGCGATGGGACGCCCGTCGGTCGTGGGCCGGGAGGCTGGGGTCGGTCTAGAGGCCGTGCGCCCTGCCGCCGCCGCGCGAGGCCTCGCCGCCCTTCTTGCCGGCGCTGGCCGCGAGGTCGCGGTCCTTCGCGAAGGACCGCTTTTCGCCGGGGACGGCCGCGCCGCCCTTCCTCGCGATCTCGCGCCTGCGCTCAGGGTTCATTGCGGCGAAACCGCGCCTGGCGCGGGGCTTTCCGGTGGTGTCGGTCGGCATGCTGGGGTTCCTTCCCTCGATGCGGTTGAACGTTGTACGCTACTGGCCGGGATAATACGTCTATTGTAGAAAAAAGCAAGTGATGGGAAGACAAGCCACACAAGAAGTGCTACGCTCCACGCTAGTTGTAGTGCAGGGGGAATACCAATGTTGATCGCTCGATTACAACATCATGAGCCCGAACAGCTAACCTCCCCGCTTGCTGTTTCGAAAGTGCGCGAAGGAGATTTCCCACGCTTCGCTCCTGGGTTTGAGGCCGACCTTATCTGCCTTTTGGGGCAGATCGAGGCCACCTTCCAGATCAGGGACCTGGAGTACGTGCCGTGGCAGATCGTTGCGGGCGTGGTGATCTTCGAACCTCCGAGCGGGTTTGCGCAGGCACCGTACGGCGCCCCGATCCAGTACCCGCAGAACGCACTCGCATTCGAGGGAACCGCTCTCTCGTTCTGGTGCTGTCGGGGAAAGTTCGAATCAGACGCGTGGCTCCCGAGCTCCTGCCTGCGGCTGTGCGTCGTGGAGCTCGCCCGACTGCATCACGCGTATGCCTACGGGAAATGCGTGAACCCATGCATGATGCTCCACCTGGTGGCGCACTCGATGGGTCGTAGCGTCAAACGAAATGTCGAGGGCATCCGGAGTGTACTGACCTGATGCCCATTGTTCCTGACAAAGAAAGCGCGCCCTTCTCGGGCGCGCAATCTTTTTTTTATCGGTATCTGAACTTACCAAGCAAAGTGGGCGAACGCTTTGTTCGCATCGGCCATGCGGTGCATGTCCTCCTTTTTCTTGATTGCTTCGCCCTCGTTCTTGGCGGCCATGAGGATCTCGTTGGCAAGCTTCTCGGCCATAGGCTTTCCCTTCTTGGCACGGGCGGCGTTGATGAGCCAACGGTACGCGAGAGAAACGCGGCGCTGCTGGGGAACCTCGCGCGGGACCTGGTAGTTAGCACCACCAACACGGCGTGAGCGGACTTCCATCAATGGCGAGACGTTACGAATGGCGGTCTCGAAGGTTTCGAGCGGATCCTGTTCATTCTTCTTGATGATCTCAAGTGCGTCGTAGACGACTTTGCGTGCCGTGTCCTTCTTTCCATCCCACATAACGGTATTGATGAAGCGAGAAATCGCATCGGACTGGTAGACGAGGTCGGGACGGCGAACCGGCTTGTTTTTGATAGGACGGCGCATAGGGATTACTTAGGCTTCTTAGCTCCGTAGCGCGAGCGGCCACGACGACGCTTATCAATACCGGCGGTATCAAGCTTGCCGCGGACGATGGTGTACTGGACACCAATGTCCTTCACGCGACCGCCGCGAAGCAGCACCACTGAGTGCTCCTGGAGGTTGTGGCCCTCACCCGGAATGTAGGCGGTCACTTCCATACCGTTAGAAAGGCGTACACGAGCAATCTTGCGGATTGCGGAGTTTGGCTTACGAGGGGTCTTCGTGGTGACCTTCACGCACACACCGCGCTTAAAGGGTGCCGGGTAGTATTCCGGACGATTCTTGAGCGCGTTGAAGCCACGCGAAAGAGCCGCAGTCCGGTCTTTGCGTGTCCGGTCCTTGCGGGACTTCTTCGTGAGCTGATTGATGGTGGCCATTGGTCAAATGAAAACCCGCCGTGCGGGATGGGCTCACTATATAGAAAGGCCTATATAAATGCAAACAGGGGTACCTTGCCGACTTCTCCATACCGGTCGATAATCCGGCCAGTGGGCGTTGTACTCGACAATTCAACCTGCACATCGGGAGCACACGATGGATATCGCATCCGTTCAAACCGTTACCCTGCCCGATGGCAGGAAAGTGAACGTATCCGCCACCGAAGAGCCGTGGTGGAGTATGGACGACACGTCCGGCTACGTCGACCCGCACACCATAGCCGCAGATCCGGACCAGCCACGACGCTTCATGAAAGCGACCGATCTGGAGGAGCTGGAGGAAAGCGTACGGGAATGTGGCGTCAGACAACACATCGTCGTCACTCCCCGACATCTGGCCCCGTGGGCTCGGGTCCTCCCCGAGGAAGAGCACTGCTTCTTCCTCAACGTGAGCGGACACCGCCGAAAGAAGTGCGCGGTCAAGTCCGGTCAACGCGCGGTTCCGATCCACATCCGGGTTTACGCTGACCAAGATGCGCACGAACGCGATCGTTCGGTCCTGAATGCCGCGCACTCGGAGCTCACTGCCCTTGAAGAAGGGTGGGAGATGCTCAATCACCGCGAGCGTGGCTGGAAGATCGAGAAGATTGCGCGCACCTTCGGCAAGTCCGTGCCGGAAGTCTACCGGCGCATCAACCTGACGAGGCTTCATCCAGAGATCCAGGCGCTCTTGTCGCCCGAGCTTGAGGAGAAGAAGCGATTGTCGGTGGTGGTGGGCTCGGCGCTCGGCGGGCTCAAGGAACCGACGCGGGAGGAACTTCTCGACCTGTACCGGAAATTCGGCGAGGGCCTGCCCGGCTTCGAGCACCTGGCTGACCTCGATGAAGAAGAGGAGGACTTCGAGGAAGAATCGGACTCGAACGACCGGGCCGCAGCCGACGTGCGCCGGTTTACCGCCCAGAAGCTTCTGTTGGCGTACACGGCCAGCAAGTACATGAGCGGAGTGCGCGCTGCAGCCTTCATCAAGGACGAGTCGCACCACCTCGAAGCTTCTCGCGGACATTCCGGAGCGGGCCGACCGGTCACTCGGTTCGAGCCCCGCAAGCGCAAAGAGGTCATCAAGGGACTCGTGAAGCTTGTCACCGGTTCGCCGGTGATGGACTGGAACCCACGGGAGCTTGAGCGCATTTTCGATCTTTCCTCCCGCGAGGAGATCGAAGAAGTGATCGGGCAGCTCAAGAGCGTCACCGGATTCCTCGAGGGTCTCATCACGGTCCTCGAGCGACTCCGTGATCGTAAGCAGCCCATGCGTCCAGAAACACGCCGCATTATGGAGCAGCGAGCGCGGGCGGCGGGCGGCTGATAGTTTGTACAGTAAATTGTGGGCGCGCCTCGCGGCGCGCCCACGTTAATTATGCTCACTCGTTTGTCCCGAACCGCTTCTCCAAAAGTTGAATGTCGTACCGACGCACTCCGATATCCGCAGGCGAAATCCCAAGAGATACTAAGAATTCCCGAAGCTGTTGACTTATCGTATCGACATCTGCGTCATGGTCGGCACACTGCTCCACTTCGATAAAAGACCCCAGACCCTCCACCTCATCCAAACAAATCTCCCAATTCTTGAGATGCGCGCTTGTTCGCGTCTTAGTAATTTCAAGCATAGGTTCAAACCCCAAGAGAGTGAGCATCGCTTCCAGTTCGGAACGAGAGCTCACATCCACCTCATGCTCTATCGGCATCGACGCGTCACGTA
Organism: uncultured Candidatus Saccharibacteria bacterium; assembly: GCA_964446735.1. GTDB lineage: Bacteria > Patescibacteriota > Minisyncoccia > Phycocordibacterales > Phycocordibacteraceae > C7867-001. The sequence goes on from CAYUQB010000001.1 coordinate 391,793, forward strand.
CATCACGCGTTCGGTCCGGATGATATTTCAGGGTGAACGTGACGGTTGTTGGTGTCTGGCGAATACGAAGGAATACCTCATTCCCAAGAAATGCATCCATGGATTGGGTACGCCTGGCGTACACGACGTCTTCCTGCCGCACTGCTTCGACAAATGACGCTCCTAATTCCTCGAGCTTTCGCTTTACCTCCTCCCGATCGCGCAGATGCGCCTTCACTTCAATCTCGCGCATATCAGTTCTTCCCCTCTCTGCGATACCGTTCTTTCACCTCCTTGTACGCTGCTTCGGTACCGGGATTTGCGCCATGCGCTTCCCGGTTGAATATCTCAACCGGGTATTTCTCCTCCACTTTCTCCAGTTTCTCCCGAAGAATCTCCTCAACATCAAGGTTGAGCGTCACCGCCATTTCGAAACAATAGATCATCACGTCGGCAAGTTCCTTGCGGATCGCTTCCATTTTCTCTGCGTCCGCCTGTACCTCATGCGGTGGTTGGTTATCCCACTGAAAAACCTCAAGAAGCTCCGCGCCTTCGATCATGACCGACTTGGCAAGATCTGCGGGACGAAGTTCATCCCACCCACGCTCCGCAAGGTGCTTGCGTATGATCTCTGAAAATTCCTGCATGAAGGCAGTATATCTCGCTAGATTCCTACCAAAAGTCTAAAGAGATACGACACAAACGCCGAGAACGGTGCAGCCAAAAGGAAATAAAAGACGAGAAGAAATGCAACCAGTGTCATGATGCCCCCTTGTGCAAAGCGTGCCTCGAACTGACGGAATCCCATCGCGTACTTATAAGGGAGTAGCCCTCGAATGAAAGTAAACCCATCGAGGGGTGGGATAGGAATGAGATTAAAAAGACCGAGGAAGAGGTTTACGAGTGCAATGATGCCGCAGGCCTGCGCGAATACGTCCATACCAGATGCAAGCGTGTACCGGGCGAGAAGTCCAAACACAACCGCAAGGAGGAGGTTCGTTGCAACACCCGCGAGTGCAACGACCGCCTCTCCCCATCGCTGATTCCGCAGGTTGTAGGGATTGTAGGGAACCGGTTTCGCCCAACCAAAGAGAAACCCTCCCGGTGAGATAACGCAGAGAAACGGCACCAAAATGGAGCCGATCGGATCAATATGAGGGGCCGGATTGAGGGTAAGCCGTCCTGCGAACTTGGCGGTGGTGTCCCCCAGCATGAGTGCCGCGTATCCATGCGCCACTTCGTGGATGATGATGGAGATGATGAGGATGACGAAATAGAAGATCTGCAGCTCTAATTGCATACGATGTTGCCACATGCTAGCATGGCGAAACTATGGCACGAAGCTGCGATATAACCGGAAAGAGCACCCAGATCGGCGGACGGTATAGCAACCGGACGCGTGCGACGCAGTTCAATCCAACCGGAAAAGTTCGCCGCAAAGCCAATCTCCAGAAGCGACGTATTTACGTTGCGGAGCTCGGTAAGTCAGTACTGATAGACGTTTCCGCAAAAGGTATGCGACACGTGAAGCGGAACGGTGCGTACGCCACCCTCAAGAAAGCAGGAATTGTGTAAAGAACAGGCCGGTCCCAAGACCGGCCTTTTCTTTATTCACGCACGACCGTTTTCCCATCACTGACAAAGGTAACCGTACCCTCTATAGTCGAGACCATTGCTGCTCCCTCTTGTCTTATACGCTCAACCGTCTCTGCGTGCGGATGTCCGTATGAGTTATCTTCCCCTGCCGAGATCACCACAATCTTGGGATCGACTGCCGCGAGCCACAAACTGTCGGTCGAGTGACGAGAACCATGGTGACCGGCCTTGAGAACATCACTTCGCAACCGCCCACTTCCTTCGTCGAGTGCAACGAGATAGTCCTCGGAAGGACTTCCAAGATCACCAGTGAACATAAATGAGGTTTCGCCATACCTCACCTGGAGTACGATCGACCCCTCGTTGGTCTCTTTCTGCTGCGATTGGTCGCGGTCAGGATAGAGGACATCCGCATATACACCTCCACCAAGATGAAGCCGCATACCCCGCCGCACGATGGTGTGTGCCACACCAGATTCCTTTTCAACCATCTCGGCAACGTGTCGCGCATGGGGTGTGGCGTCAGGAATGCCCGACTCAAGGTACGCCCTTACCTGGTAGCGTTCGAGTACATCACCGAGGCCAGCGATGTGATCTTTGTCCGGATGGGTCTCTATGACTACATCAAGTGTTCGGTCCCAAGGAGGAACCTCTCGTGAGAGCTGCCTCAGCACGGACCGGTCAGGACCGCCGTCAATGAGCATCTGCACTCCTGTAGGACTCTCAATCAAGAGCGCGTCGCCCTGACCGACATCGAGAAAAGAAACCGTGAGCACCCGATGATTCGGACGAAACGCATACAGTATGATCACGCTGTTAATGAGTACCAAGACAAGCAGTACGAATGTGTACCACGCAATTCGTCGGCTGCTCGGCTGCATAGCCGTAAGTATAGATTGTGTACACTAGGCGTATGAAGGACTACCAAAAAGAAGTGGATGCCTGGTTCACCCAAAAGGGCTGGGAGTACTGGGAACCACTTGCCATCACCGCTCGGCTGTATGAAGAAGGCGGAGAGTTCGCGCGCCTCGTGAATCACGTGTATGGACCTAAAAAGAAACGCCTGGACGAGAAGGTCCAGGATATGGAAGAGGAGATAGGCGATATCATTTACACGCTTATCTGTTTTGCGAATTCACACGGTATCAACCTCGATGACGCGATACGCAAGTCGCTCGATAAAGTAATGGAGCGAGACAAAGATCGCTACTCGAAAGAGAGCTAGTGCAGCGTCGGCTTTATACCTAGTTCGCGTAGCACGGTATCAAGTGCCGCTTCACTTGTTTCGTCGACGCGTTTTGGATGAGCTTCAAGCCATCGGTCAAAGCGAGCCGACGGCGAAGACTCGCTTCCGTCAGCTATCCAAGCAAGAATCGGAGACTCTTTCGTAGGAAACGCGCGTTGAGCAAGTGCTGCTTGGAGGTGATTCTTATACCGCAACGCCTCTTCACGAGGGTCAGGTCGAGACTCCATCGGGAGTGCTTCCATATGAAAAGCATACCACCACCCTTCATTCGCACTTGGTATACTGCCGGCATATGACCTATACCGCCCGCACGTTTTCCCTTCCAGAACTCACCGGCCTCTCGCCTAAGCAAATCGAGGTCCATCTTGCTCTCTATCAGGGCTACGTAAAGCATGTGAATCTCATCATGGAGAAGATCGCTGCATACAAAGCTGCTGACGCCGAAGGTAACGCCTATGCCATTAATGAGCTGCGGCGGCGCCTCGGATTCGAGTTCGATGGTATGCGAATGCACGAGTACTACTTCGAGCAATTGGAAGGAGGATTACATCCTCCAGAGGCTTCTGGTCCGCTCATGAACGCCGCGACCGAAAAATACGGGAGCTGGGACGCGTTCATTGGACATATCAAAGAAGTGTCTGGAACACGCGGTATTGGATGGACCGTCGTGTACCACGACCCCATCGGCACGACACTCCACACTGCCTTCGTTGAGGATCATCAACTTGGTCAGCTCGCCGGCCTCCCCATTATTCTTGCAGTCGATCTGTGGGAGCACGCATACATGGTCGACTACGTCCCAGCACAAAAAGCCACCTACGTCGAAGCGTTTCTGGATAACGTCAACTGGGCGGCGGTTGAGGCGCGATTTTCAAACGCAAGTTAGTAAGACGCAGAAAGCTCCGGTTTTGCTGAGGGATTAGGAATCGAACCTTGCTTTATCCATTGCACGGTTCGCAAGCGCATCAGCGTCTGTATTGTTCTCGCGATACACATGCTCGAAAGAAACGGTACCGAACGAACGGGTAAGCAAATTCTTCACCTCAAGATACCGGGGAACGAGATTTGGATGCTTCACCTTATACGCTCCTTTTAGTTGTTCGATAACAAGTTTGCTGTCCATCCGAATAACGAGCGGAATGGTTTTCAGATGGTCGGGTGGGTATGCACCTATGAGCTCCTTCAGACCTCGAATAACCGCCTCGTATTCAGCAATGTTATTCGTCGCAACGCCTAAGTAATCAGACACTTCGACAACGCGTTTGCCGAGCTCGTCAAAGACCACCGCACCAGCACCTGCGGGTCCCGGATTTCCCCGAGCGCCGCCATCGGCATACAGTGTAAATTGCATGACGTTCAGTATACGCTCTAGCGCACTGCGAGAATGCGCAGTCGTACCGGCGAACGCCGTGAAAACTGATTGCGTTCAAGATGTCCCAAGAGGTTGATGCGACTACCCGATGCAAGCTCTGCGCACGAACGGCCGAGTCCGCGTTTTGCATAGAACGAGATCGCCTCGACCACACCTGTATTGAACTCGTCTCGAGCGAGTGTGAGCCGTAGATGCTCCCCGGATTTTCCGAACCATGCTACGTCAGTCAGTAACACGTCATGGAACGCGAAGATCGGCTTGTCATTTTTCATGCCAAACGGCGCGAAACGCTCGAGTGATGCAAGCAGTCTTGGGGAGATGTCGGTTGGTGTAAGCGGGGCATCGGCCTTCCATTCCTCGACGTCATGGGAAGGAAGTTTCTGGAATGCAGCACAGAGCCGCGATTCGAGTTCAAAAATGTTCTCCGGAGCGACTGAAAATCCACCCGAAGCGGCATGTCCGCCAAATTCAAGAAATGCATCTGTCGCCATATGCATCAGTTCATTCACGTTCGTCTTTCCCCCTGCGCGACACGACCCCTTGAGTGTGTTGTTTCCCTCCCGACCCCATAGGAAGACCGGCCGTTCGTACTCTTCTGCGATGCCGTTTGCAACTAATCCAAGAAGTCCTGGTCGCCACTCAGGATCACCGAGTACGATGACCTCCGGAAGCGGGCTTGTGAGTGCCCGCGTAGCGAGCCGTTCGTGTGCCGCCTTCGTGATAGCGCCCGCACTTGCCCTGCGAGAACGGTTCGCTGACTCCAACACCTTTGCAAGCGTCTCTGCTTCAGCTTCGTCCGGAGTCGTGAAGAGTCGAAATGCGTCCCGCGGATCGCCCATCCTCGATGCAGCGTTCACCCGAGGCGCAAGTGAAAACCCCACATCATCCTCAGTGATTCGTCGTTGATCAACGCGCGCGATTTTGCACAACTTCTGCAATCCCAATCGAGGAGACTTTCGCATGACCAGAAGACCGTACGCAGCGATCACACGATTCTCTCCAATGAGCGGAACCATATCAGCTATGGTGGAAAGTCCTGCCATATCAAGAAGCCATTTCTCCCACCCCGCCGGTATCTCTTCTCGTCCGGGAAATCCGTGTGAGAGCGTTGCGCACACGAGCTTCCATGCGAGCCCGCCGCCACACAACTCTTTAAAAGGATACGGTTCATTCGGTCGAGCCTTTGGATCGATGACTGCATAGGCAGGGGGCAGCTCGCCGGATGGTAAGTGGTGGTCGGTCACAATGACTTCCATACCAAGCTCATGTGCACGTGCCACTGCTTCGTTGTCGACAATGCCGACGTCGACCGTCACGATGAGTTTCGTTCCCTCCCGTGCAAGTTTTTCAATACCGGAGATATTAATGCCATACCCTTCGAGATGGCGATGCGGGATGTAATTATCGAAATTCGCACCCGCTTTCTTCAGAAAGTCATGGAGGACAACTGCACCCGGTATACCGTCACAGTCGTAATCGCTCCAGACAGTAATGCGCTCTCCACTCCCAATTGCACGTGCGACACGCTCTGCCGCCTTGGGCATATCCGTAAGAAGCATCGGGTCGTGAATATGTTCGTCATATGAGGGCGAGAAGAAGGCTTCTGCCGCTTCGGGCGTAGTAATACCGCGTCGTACCAGGAGCGCTGCGGTAAAGTCGTCGTATGCAGTCAGTGCATCACGGAGATCAGGAGTAAGAGGATCATGGAGCGAGAACATCGTTCCGAGATTGTATCAAAATTTGGGTGCGGTATCCTACCTGCTATGGAAGACACCGTATTCGGAAAGATTCTGCGGGGAGAAATCCCTCCTGGGGCAGGGCTCGTATACGAAAATGCCGATACGCTTGCATTCCTCGACATCCATCCCAACCACCCCGGTCACACGCTCGTCATCCCGAAGCAACCCTCACGCAACGTTCTCGATATTAGTGAGGAATCATGGCTGGCATTGATGCGAACTGCCCGGATGCTTGCCCCAATCATCATGAAGGCAATGAACGCTGACGGAGTGAACATATATATGAACAACGAACCCGCGGGAAGCCAGGCAGTGTTTTACACGCACGTCCATATTATTCCTCGTTTTACTGGAGACGGGTTCCCCACCTTTCCGCCCGGTGCCTACAAAGAAGGTGAGGCTGACGCTACCCTACGCACTATCCGAGAAGCGCTCAACGCTTCGTAAGCGCTTCAATACCAGGGAGGGTACCGTACGCAAGAAAGTCGAGCATCGCACCGCCGCCAGTTGATACGAACGAGAACTTCGAGGTAAGTCCGAGTACCTCAAGTGCCGCTACCGTATCTCCCCCACCAAGTACGCTGAAGGCCGAGCTCGCCGTAATCATACGGGCGAGTTGTTCGGTCGCTTTCGTATACCCCGTCTCGTATCGTCCGAGCGTGCCGTTCCAGAGAATGGTTTTTGCTTTCTTAATGTATGGGCCGAGTGCTTCAATAGAGGCCGGACCAATATCAAGTATGGCCACATCCTTAGGCACACTATCGACACCAACCACTCGGGAAGAGCCCACAGCGGCATCAGGTGCGTTCACGATAACGTCGCGTGGTACTAGAAGATCAAGATTGGTGAGGAGGCGACGCATCTCGCGCATGTCACCACCTGAAGTGAGTGAACGACCTACTTCGTGCCCTTCTGCTTGAATGAAATCATTGGCAAGCGCACCGCCGATGAACACCTTGTCGTATCCTCCGAGCAACGAAACAATGACTGGCTCCTTGGTCGCAAACTTCGCACCAGCAATGATCGCCAGAGAGGGAGCCTTCGGCGTGAGCGCTTTCCGTAACTGCCGTACTTCTTCTTCAAGAAGAAACCCTGCGTAACTCGGGAGGTGACGGGGAACCCCCACCACGGATGCATGTTCGCGGTGGCATACATCAAATGAATCCTCGACAAACATATCAGCAAGCGAGGCGAGTTCGTGCGCAAATTCCGGATCGTTCATTTTCTCCCCACGATGACGACGTAGGTTCTCGAGCATCAGCACATCGCCAGGACGCATACGCGCGACGGCATCTTGCGCTTCACTACCAATCGACACCGGACAGAATGAGAGCGACGGAACGAATGACTGGAGCGCTCGGTATACCGGCTCGAGAGTTTCAGTGCCGTGGTCGCCAATATGACCACACAAAATAACCCGAGCTCCCTTTTTCTGGAGATAGTGGATCGTGGGTAGTGCCTGACGAAGTCGGTACGTATTAACGACGGTGCCGTTTTCAACCGGTACATTAAGTGCCGCGCGCACCAGCACGGCCGCTCCCATTGGCCGAGAAATCTTCTTGACGCTCCGCATACTACGATACCGCTTTTACCAGTGCGCCGAACATCGTTGTGTCGGTACTCGCACGTCCTATGAGAAAGCCATCAATACCAGTTGCCGCTGCAAGTGTGCGTGCATTCACGGGCTCCACGGAGCCACCATACAAAATACGCACTTTCTGGTTTCCCTTTCCCGGAAGATACTCTCCCAGAAGTTTTCGTAGATAGAGCACCATTTCAGTTAGATCTGAAGGGGTGATCGCGCTACTCGCGGCTTTGCCAATCGCCCAGATAGGCTCATACGCAATCACCAACCCTCGACGGTCTTTTTCTGAAAGGGACGAGAACACCGAATCAATCTGGGTACGCAGACGGGATAGGTAGCGAGCTTCTGGATCGCGTTCCGTCTCCCCAATGCACACGATGGGCGTGAGCCCCTGGGCAAGCGCCAGACGAACTTTCTCGCTGACCGTCAGGTCGGTCTCGCCCATAGCACGGCGTTCGGAATGTCCGATGATGACATACGAGACTCGCATGTTCGCAAGAAGACTAGCCGTGACTTCTCCGGTTGCTGCACCTCCTGCATGTACCGATACGTCCTGCGCAGCAAATAAGACTTTCGAACGGTTACTGGCGACGAGGTACCCCAGGTGCGGGAGCGAGGGTGCGAGCACAATCTCGTGTGTGCCGCTGGTGAGGCGTTTTGCGGTCGCATACAACCGCTTGGCCTTTTCAAGGGTTTCGACGTACGCTTTCCAGTTTCCGACGATGAGCATGCCTCTATCATAGCAGGCGGCTCCAGCCGCTATTCCTGGCGCCAATCTACGAATTGGAAGTCAGAAGAGGTGAATGGAGTAAAGGGCGGAGGACTCGTCGAGAGCTTGCGATCATAGGCATCAATACGAGTTTGGTAACCACCGTTGCTCCCACTCCCGCACCCATTGGTCCATTTTGTTCCGGTACGCTTATTGGAAACCGTCGTTCCAAGAATCGTGAGCGTGGTACGTGGTTCCCACGAACTCGGGCAACTATAGAGATTCCTTCCAAATGCGCCGCTTTGCGCAATGAAAATACCATTGAGGGTCATCGTGCTCGGCGAGTTGGGTGTAATGAGAATATTCTTTTCGGCGATAACCGTGATCCCGTTCGTGCCATCAGTCGTGACGTAGGTGAGATTGCCCGGAAGCATGATGTTAGGGTCGACGCCTGAATGTACGGTGTCGGCAGCAATAACGGTCACCTTGGTGTTAACCGTACCCTCCACCCATACATGATCCTCAACGTAGATAACCGGACAGGTCACCGGTATCGTACGGGTTTCATACAGAGTCTCGTTTCGAATACGGGTGTAGTCAGACGTATCTGAAGAACCGTCTACTGCCGCTTGAATGCTGGTGTTGTATTCATTTGTGACTCGGTACACGGACACCGTGTTATCAGCATTAAAAACAAGATGGTAGCCCTTGTAATACGAAACACCTCCACCGCCCGAGCTGTAGCGAGGATAGTAGATACCACCGTTATTCTGCACGACGGTCTTCACGGTACCAAAGTCAGCAGCAATAGCACTGAAATCCACCTGCGGCGTTGGGTAGCTCCAAAGATCCTGGTTTGGGCCTGCGCCGAACACCCCTGGCTGAACGGTCGTTGGGCTGCATCCGTAGGACGACGTGCACGACCAGGTAGCAAGTGAGCTCGTCACGGGAGCGTTCGCGGTACCATCCATGCGAACTCCTCCGTTTGAGTGATACGGTCCTGAAATAACGCGGTCGGAACCGGCCCAAACTGACGCATTCACTATATAGGAATAGCGGGCCACCGAGGGTCGTGCGTAGCGTGCGTTCACGGTAGCAGAACTAGCACTCCCCTCTGCTCGCCCGGTCGATTCGAGATCGATAGATGTAATCGATCCGCATGCAGTATTGCCCGTCACCGCAAGTGTAATTGTGCCTGCCGTACCCCCTTCCGGATCGCTAAAGGGAATCACGTACGGACCCGGTGCCCCCGTGCCGTTTTGTAGATCATCCGGGAAATGGGCGAGGTGCCATTTGTAGTATTCAATGCCGGCCTCAGCAATGGCGAGTCCCTTGCTTTGGTCTGTTTGTGACGATTGAAGTTTATTTTCGGTCAGCACGAAACTCGAGAGTGCGAAGATGACCATCAGAAACACCGACCCAAACACGAGGGCTAGAAGCATCAAATATCCACGCGGGGAGGGAGTAACCATTACTATCGTAAATTGCGGAGCGTTGCGGTCTCCTGCAAGGTAATGATATCAGGAGCGCGCATTGGATTGAGATCGACCATGATGGACGTGGTGATGGCTTCGATCAGTGATACGTCTATCGTCGATGAGGAAATCTCAGTACCCGTTGAATCGTAGTAGCGGAATAGGGGCGACGAGGTGCCATTGCGTACATAGGTGGCGATAGTCGATGTTGAAGTCGTTCCGGTATACTCCGGCGGATTGCCCGTTGCCTCGGTAATGGTTCGGTAGAATGTCTCACCGTCGAGAGAAAGTCGGATACGCTCCACCGAATTGTCGCCATCGACATCGCTATAAAACGTAATGGACGACGTGGCTGCGCTTTGGATAGGAAATGAGCCATCTTCGCCATATGCAGCTTGGCGCAGGTTCTCGAAAGAAATGCGCATACCGCGACGCGCACTATCAATAGCGGAAGTCTGCTGGAGAATATAAGAATTCGTACGGTAAAAGTTCACGATGAGACTGTTGATCGTGATGCCCAGAAGCACCGTCACAGAGAGAAGAACCATAACTTCGATTAATGTGAGGCCGCGCATATGGGATGTGTTATGGGAAGGATGCTGCATAGAAAAGATGGCCGGAAATGGTTACGTCGGTGTAGTTCGTAGTGGTGTATCCGGTCTTGGCGATCGTAATGGTATAGGTACCACTTGCGAGTCCTCCAAAATACGCGGTTCCGCAGGTGGACGTCGTAACGATTTCCGAACCGCTTGAGCTGTCAGTAAGCGTAACGGTAGCACCTGAAACACTCGCACCCGTAGTATCTCGTACCCACACGAGCGCACGATGCGTTGTCGCATCTCCTAAGTAGAGCGCAGCTGAATTGGTTGATCCAGGAGAAAGTGCGTACGGTGGGGCGGCACAAGCCTCAACGACATCATATCCGGTTATAGAAAACGTATAGGAGTCCCACTCAAGTGACAGTGGGGCTATGCCTGACGCATTCGTTGAGGTACTGAGTGTCGTCTTCAAAATAGGGGCACCACCACCCGTGGACCCGATAACCTTGGTGCCCGAGAGTGTGAACGGAACATTCGGTTCGGGAACCGGGCCGACTCGCGAATTAAGGCTCCACGTATCAACTGATGGGGTACTCGACGCGTCAGTCGTGCTCATGGTCGCAACGAGCGAGAGTGATGGGTAGGTAGAAGTTGAAACAGTGGAGAGATCAATGGAGGTCGATGTAAACCCTGCACTGTTACCAGGCACATCGGCATCAGGAAGTATCGTGCCAGCTGCGTCAGCGACCTGCACGCGCACAGTGGTATTACTCGGAGTCAGGAGTGTCGTACTTGCCGTAGTCCAGTACGCAAGCAACGCTGGAGCAACTGCGGTTGAACGTGCCGATCCATTGGCGAGATAGCCACCCGCATCGCTTCCTAACTGAAGGCGGCCGCCCGACACCGTTGCGTTGGTGAGAGAGGCAAGTTGCGAGGAATCGGCAAACGTATCAGTAGTCGAGGTCGCACGTATGGGGTAGTAGGTTGCGAGCGTGAGTGTTGCGAGGGTGTCGATAGCAAACGTTGCGGTCGTTGTCGTATTTTCAACGACGGTGAAGTATCCCGGAGTGGGGTTCTGATTCACCGCATCGCGCGCATACGTCTGCGCGCTTGAGTAGCCATCCTTGGATACATATATCTGATATTGCGTTGATGTTGCCGCTCCACCCAGGTACACTGTTCCCGTCACATCCGAGAATGTTGTCACATCGATTGTCGGACTCGTGCTCGCATTTACTACCTGCACACTTGCACCAGCAACTGGGTCGCCAGTCGCATTCACGACCACGATCTTGAGCGTTCCTCCACCCGTAGTCGTCTCTATCGAAGCGGGCGCATACGTTGATACGAACGGAAGCTCATAGTACTTACCGCGTAGTTCGTAGGTAACTTCGACTTTTATTCTCTTATAGTCAGTAGTAATGCCGTTTGTGTCTGCGGCATCGCTCCCATCCGCAGGGTCATCTACGTATCCAATAAAGGTACGGACGCTATACGTAATACCGTTCATGGTCGTAGTCGCGTACTGCGGAACCACGCCCGCAGGAATGCCTCCAACCGTTCCTACTGAATCATAGGAAAGTGAGCGAACATACTCCATGTGCGTGTTCCCTACCGCAGTTGCACCGGCGCGAGCCTTCGCGACCGATGCGATGAGAAGCGAACTGCGCAGTAATCCGATCAGCGCAAGAAAAATAATGAGCACTAGCGTAGAACCAACGAGGACATCAACCATCGAAAGGCCTCGAGGAGCAGCAGTCATGCGGATATGATACCGCGAGTATCGCCTAGATTTTCGACGACAGAGAGTAAATCGGACTGATCATCGCGAGTGCAAAGATACCTACCGCCACACCGATTACGAGCATGAGTATCGGCTCAATGATGGTGGAGAGATCTTTGGTACGGTCTTCAACATCCGTCTCGTAGTACTCCGCTACCTGCCCAAGCATGTCAGCAACTTTTCCGGTTTCCTCACCCACCGCGATCATATCGGCCATAAAGAAGGGATAGAGTTTCCCGTGTTCAGAGAAGGGAGCCGAGAGCGGGTCGCCCTTCTTCACGCGCTCACTCGCATCACTGACCACCCGACCGAATATGTTATCTCCCACAACCTCGGCAGCGATATCGATGGCAGTGACCATTTCAACGCCAGAAGAGAGCAGTGAGGAAAGGGAACGTGCGGCACGAGCGGCAAATGTTTCGCGAACGAGTTCCCCAATGACTGGTATGCGGAGCGATACCGCAAGAATGATGCGATGCCCGAACCGTGAGTGCGAGAATATGAAGATCCCGCCAAATACCAGAATGAGCGCGAGAAATACGAGCCCGACGTTTTGTGCCATGAAGTCGGAACTGGCAATGATGATCCGAGTTGCAGTCGGAAGCGCAACCCCGAGCGATTTGAAGGTTGCTGAAAGAGTCGGCACGACGTAGATCATCATCAGTACGGCGATGACCACAATGGCCGAAAGAATGATCCCTGGATAAATCATCGCGCCCCGAATCTTCTTCTCGAGTGTGAAGGAACGGTCCATCTGGCGTGCGACCACCCGAAGCGATTCAGCGAGCTTCCCCGATTCTTCGCCGGCCTTGGTCATCGAAATGAAGAGTCGCGAGAAGATATTTCGATGCTCAGCAAGGGCCTCATGAAATGCCATACCTTCTTTGATACGCTCTTCAAGCGATCCGACGATTTCTTTTAATCGTCTGTTACGCGTCTGCCGCGCAATGACCGAGAGTGCTCGAGAAAGCGTGAGGCCCGCCGAGAGCATGGCGGCAAGGTTTTTGGTAAAGGTGATGCGTTCCTCGGTCTTAACACCACTGCCAATCGTAATGTTCGCAATCTTCGAGATCGAAATGCCACCACCTCCCTCTTCAATGGCAAGGACTCGTCCTCCTTCTTTCTCTATATCTCCGTAAATAGTGAAGCGCGATGGCGCTTCCATAACGCGCGTCTCTTCTCCACCGTCTTCGCGTTTCATCTTCACGCGGTATTTCATAAAAAAATTCTAGCACGCAAAAAGCTCGGAGCCGGGTTTCTCGTTCGAGAAACCCGGCTCACGTGCGGCCGATGGAGTGACCGCTAGCGCGCGCGAGCGCGCGAGCCGCCGAACAAGGGGGCGAAGAGGCCTCCGAGGTAGCTCGCGACGACGCCTAGAGCGAACGCAGCGCTGATGTCGTACCCGTCCTCATAGGCGAGGACATTGCGGCACAGCACCGCGCCGATGACGCCCAGAAGGACGAAGACGCCTGATGCGAGCAGGCCCTCCGCCCTGATCTTCTGCGCGAGCCAGGTCCAGACGAGGCCCGCTCCCATGATGCCGATGGCCCAGGGGATGAAGCCGCCGTCCACCACTGGTAGGCCAAGGGCGGTGCCGGCGAGCACCACTCCGAGTATGGCGGTTAAAACGAACTTGGACATTCTCTCTATCCTCGCTGAGTCGCGCGTCCATAGCGAACGTTTTCATGCAACTCCTGTCCGCGTTATACCACTCTCACGCTCGGACGCAATTAGCCGTCGTTCACTGCGCGAAGCACTTCCTCAACCGAAGTGATGCCCCGTGCTGCTTTGTAAATTCCGTCTTCAAGCATAGTGAGCATGCCTTCTTTGCGTGCCTGCGCTTCAATGGCGTCGGGGGATGCACTATGCAGCACGAGATCACGAATGGTAGGTGATACGGTCAGAATCTCATGAATGCCAATGCGGCTCTTGTAGCCATCCTCGCATTCAGCTGAAGGTTTCGGATGGTAAAACGGGAGCGTATCGAGCTTGGTGCCTTCCTTCACCAACTTCTCCTCTTTAAGGGAGGTAAACGCCGCTTCGAACTTATCCGCGGTCGCCACTTTATCACGCGCTTGTTGGTCGAGCGTGTACTCTTCTTTGTCATCGCACAGACGACGCACGAGCCGCTGTCCCACGACGAGTCTGAGCGTGGAGACGAGGAGGAAGGGTTCCACTCCCATGTCCATGAGACGAGGGATGGCACCAGCAGCCGAGTTGGTGTGAATCGTCGAAAGCACGATGTGACCAGTGAGCGCCGCATTGATCGCAAGCGATGCCGTTTCGCTATCGCGGATCTCACCCACCATGATGATGTTTGGGTCCTGACGCAGCAGTGCGCGCAGGCCTGCCGCAAAGGTCATACCAATTTGTGGGTTCACCTGCGTTTGGTTGACCCGTTTCATTTGGTATTCAATTGGATCCTCGATGGTGGAAATGTTTACGTCCGGCGTATTGAGAATATCGAGAATGGTATAGAGCGTTGTCGTCTTGCCGGAACCGGTCGGACCCGATACCAAAATGATGCCGGTCGTCTGTTTCGTCGCCATATGAATCCGCTCCAGGGTTTCTCCGTGGAACCCGAGCGCTTCAAGAGTGAAGCCTTCGCCCGTCTCGCGCAGAAGGCGCATCACGATCTTCTCGCCGTAGTAGGTCGGAAGAAGAGAAACACGGAAGGAAACCTTCTCACCATCGGTCTCCATTTTGAAGCGACCGTCCTGCGGGAGACGCTTCTCATCGAGCTTTAGGTTCGAGAGCACTTTGATACGTGCGGTGATACCAGGTCCTGCATTCTTCGGAAGCGTCATCGCGTCGTGGAGCATACCGTCAATTCGGTATCGCACGAGCGTCGCCTCTTCCATGGGCTCAATGTGAATGTCAGACGCGTCCTGAATGATTGCATGACGCAGCAATGTGTCCACGATACGAACGATTGGGAGATCTTCCGCCATCTTCTTGAGGTCTTCACCCGACGCATCCTCACCGATGGCTTCTTTCACTAAATTAATGCGCCCAGCTTCGGTGGTGATAAGATCGCCGAATTCTTCTTTGAGAGACTTCTGATATTGCAGGAGGGCGTGCTTGAGCGACTCATCATCCGTAAGTCGGGGCTGAATATTAAAGCCAGTCTTTTTACGTACCGAGTCGATTGCGGGCAGATCCTGTGTATCGAGCATTGCTACTTCCAGATCGGAACCATCCTTACGAAAGGCGACGATGCTGTGAGTGCGCGCAATAGGCTCTGGAATAAGTGAAAGCACTTCAAGCGGGATCTTCTTGTCCTTCAGATTCACGAACGGAATGCCAAGAACGTACGCCTTAATGCGACGGAGCGCATCTTGGGTAAGCGCGCCTTGCGACACGAGAATGTCGCCGATTGATTGCTGACGTTCTTTCGCTTCTGTGTCAGCCGCTTCAACATCTTTGCGCGGCACGAGACCAGAATCGAGAATGAACGACTTCAACTCGCTTTCAGAAACTTGCATATCTATACCAAAAGTATAGCGCGTAACGTGTAACACGCTTGCGATAAAAAGAATAATTGTGAATCGGAACCCTAGGTTCGCTCTGGTTTCGTTCCAGCAATTTCCAATCGAAAAGTTTTATTGATCCGTGAAACTCGAGCAAGTGCAGAATGTCTCTTCTGGGTGTCGGCTACTGTATGAAATTGAATAACTTTTTAGCGATGCGCCCAACTACTTGGGGGGAGAACTTACTATCGACTCCTACATTCCGCTACGCGTGAAATTATTCTTGCTTCAATAATTAATATGAGCGTGAAAGATCTCTTTATACCAGCAGGGATATCGGACTCGTATTAATTTCAAATGGAAGCAGCATGAAACGTTTATACACTCAGGACGCGAAGATAAGTTCCGCTCCATCTTGTCTGGATTGACGCCATACCTATATATGGTATCCTTCCGCTATCTGAGATGTCCGCACCCGCGGGCATTTCTCTTTAAAAAGGTGCGACAACTGAATAACGCATGGGCTTATGTTGGATCTAAAAACAATCAATTCGGTTCTCGGTGAGTTCGAAGAGCGTGGTATCAGCAAGGAAGTGATGGTCGACGCGATTGAAAGCGCGATGGCCACTGCCTACAAGAAGGAGTACGGAAAGCGCGGGCAAGTCATCCGCGGTAAGCTCGACATGAACACGGGCACCGTTGTCTTTGAGCAGGTGAAAACGGTAGTGGACGATACTATGGTGCGCTTCCCCGAAGAGGGTGAAGTCGTGGAAGAACTCCCGCATCATCATCCCCACCATGACCGTGAAGAGGAGGTGGCAGAAGGTGAACTTCCCCGCTACGACGCTGAGAAGCACATGCTCATCGATGACGCACGTCGTATCAAGCGCGATGCACAGCTCGGCGACGAGATCATCTTTCCGCTTGAGCCCCAGGACGACTTCGGCCGCATCGCAGCACAGACTGCAAAACAAGTGGTGATCCAGAAAATCCGCGAAGCAGAGAAGCTGTCCATCCTCGACGAGTTCGGTCACAAAAAGGGAGAGATTGTTTCAGGTGTCGTTCAACGCGTTGAGCGTGGCGCCATCTTCATCGATCTTGGTCGTGCAACCGGCATCATCCCGTATGAGGAGCAGATTCCTGGCGAACGGTATCGTCCCGGTGAGCGTATCCGTGCCTACCTCTATGCCGTAGATGAAGGGTTCCGTGGGGTATACCTGCGCCTCTCGCGCAGTCATCCGCGATTCCTTATCCGCCTCTTTGAAATGGAGGCTCCCGAACTCGCTTCAGGTGCGATCGAGGTAAAGGGTATCGCTCGAGAACCAGGCAGCCGCACTAAGATTGCGATTGCTTCGGTTGATCCGCATGTCGACCCAGTTGGTTCCCTCGTCGGTCAGCGCGGCGTACGCGTTTCAACCGTAATGAGCGAATTGGGTGGTGAGCGCATTGATATTATCGAGTGGAGCGAAGACCAGACTGCATTCATCAAAGAATCTTTGTCTCCCGCCTCCGTGCTTTCGGTCGACCTGAACGAGGACGACCACCGCGCGACCGTGGCTGTCTCTTCGGATCAACAGTCGCTTGCGATCGGTCGAGGTGGGCAGAACGTACGCCTTGCAGCAAAACTCACCGGCTGGAACATTGATATCAACTCAACTGGTGGCGATGAGGTCGCCGCGGCTCCTGCCGCTGAGGAAGCTGCAGGCGTATCGGACGAGACGATCACTGAAGCAGACAACACCGAAGATCCCGATCCAGCGGTTGCTGCCGGTATCGATCCTGTTGAAAGCGAATCGGTTGTCGTAGATGACGATGCTCAGAACAACACACTCCCTGCAGAGGAAGAGAGCACACTCTCAGAGAACGCCTCTATCGCTGACGCTCAGGAAGCGCGAGACGAGACGTCTGAAACCATCGCAGACAACGCGTAGTATTAGGAGACATACTCTGATCTAACCTACCCATGAATCTTCTTCACGACATCCCCGCAGGCTCCGCAGATGAAATTAATGTCATCATCGAGGTGCCAAAAGGTTCTCAGAACAAGTACGAGGTTGATAAAGAAACTGGTCTCATCAAGCTCGACCGCGCCAACTACTCCGCTGCTGCATTTCCGTGTGAATACGGATTTGTCCCGCAGACCCTATGGGACGATGGCGACGCACTCGATGTAGTGGTGCTGGCCACATTTCCTATCCCGTCCGGGGTACTCGTAAAAGTACGACCAGTCGCACTCATGGAAATGATTGATACTGGCGAGAATGACTACAAAGTCATTGCGGTTCCGGTAAAGGATAAGCGGTGGGAAGATGTGCAGGACTTGGCGGACATCAACAAGCACACGCTCAAAGAAGTCCAGCATTTCTTTGAAACCTATAAGCAGCTAAAGGGTGGTGAAGCAGTCGTCACTATTAATGGATTCAAAGGCAAAGAGGACGCACGCGCAGCATTCGAACGTGCTCGTCAGTTGTATTCAGAGAAGAAATAACTCGATCAAGAAATCGCCCCGGTTTATGACCGGGGCGATTTCTTATACACCATTCACCTTTCTCAATTCCATCCTATACTTATATATATGGACACAGCATCATCTACTCCATCTGTTGATTCGGGCGCACCGGTAACAAACACTTCCGACGTTGCAGTACCCTTTGTGGCACCAGCTTCCGACGAACCGACCCATCGTATGGGTTCAGCAGGCAGTGTGCTTGCGGTTCTGCTCATAGTTTTTCTTTTGGTGGTCGGTGCATTTTATGTGTGGGGCCAGCGAATATCGGAACGCAATGCTGAGGAAGTAGTCCCTGCAATCGCGCAGTAGTGCGCTTACACCTTCTTTTTGCTACCATGCGCGCATCTAACGGCTTTCCTATGAATATCAACTCTTCACCACGCGCATCCATGCTTGTCCCGATGGTCATCGAAAAATCGCAGTTCGGTGAGCGCGCATATGACATCTATTCGCGTCTCCTGCGCGAGCGCATCATTTTCCTTGGTGGACCAGTTGATGACGACACCGCAAATCTCATAATTGCGCAGCTTCTCTTACCCGAAGCAGAGTATCACAAAAAGGACATATTGCTCTACATCAACTCACCCGGTGGCTCGGTGACCGCGGGACTCGCCATCCTCGACACCATGAATCACGTGAAGCCTCCCGTCGCGACAGTGTGCGTCGGTATGGCGGCCTCTGCGGCAGCAGTAATTCTCTCTGCTGGCGAGAAGGGTAAGCGTTTCGCGCTTCCCAATGCGGAAGTGATGATACATCAGCCATGGGGTGGTGCGCAGGGCCAGGCGACTGATATTGAGATCACGGCAAAGCACATCATCGCGACCCGTGAACGATTGAACCGCATCCTTGCGAAAAACACTGGCCAACCGCTTGAAAAGATCGAGAAGGATGTCGAACGTGACTACTTCATGACTGCTGACGAAGGTAAGAAATACGGTGTCGTCGATCAGGTCTACAAGAGCAAATAGATCTGCGAAAACCACCCCGGCTGCGTAAAAGGCGGCCGGGGTGGTTTTGTGCTACCCTGCCCTCGTAGCTGATCTTCTGCACGATCGATACGACTGAATTCCAGAATTCCTTTGAAAATGAGCCTAATCCGTACGTTCCCTAAGGGACTACGGCATGTGATATGTCTATAAAACTTATATTGAGCTTGCTCGCCCTTTCCGGGCTTGCCGGCATCGCGCTGGGGTATGTGCTTCGCCTGCTCATCGCACTGGGGCAGCGTGGCTCTTTGGAGCTTGAGATCAAGCAGCAAATGCTTGAAGCAAAAGAGCGCGCCTCAAAAATCATTTCGGAGGCAGAAACTCGTGCCCAAATAGTAATCGAGGAGGAGGAAAAACCGCTTCGTGAACGCGAAGAGACTCTGAATAAGACAGCTGAACGCCTTGCCAAACGCGAGGAGTTTTTGGATGAACGCGAACGCAACCTTGCGGAGGAGGCGGAGGACGTTCGTAACCGTGAGAATGAAGCCGCTAATATAAAGCGCGAAGCAGAACGGCTCCGTGAGGAACGTCGACTTGAACTCGTACGACTTGGCGGGCTTTCAGAGCAGGCAGCACGCGATGCGCTCATGAAGGATCTTGAAGAGAGTCAGTCGGATGCTCTGCTTGCACGACTGCAGAAGCTCGAAACCCATGGACGTGAGCTCTTGGAAGAGAAGGCAAACGCTATTCTTCTGACTACCATTCATCGCATGGCAACCAACGTGAATAGCGAGGTGATGACGCTATCAGTGGCTATTCCTTCTGAAGAGATCAAAGGAAAGATTATCGGTAAGGAAGGCCGTAACATCAAAGCATTCGAGCGTGCTACCGGAGTGGATGTGCTGATCGACGACGCACCCGATAAAATCACCCTCTCTTCATTTGACCCGCTTCGTCGTCATATTGCGAAGATTGCGCTTGAGCGACTCATTGAGGATGGTCGCATTCAACCCACCAAGATCGAGGAGATCGTGGAGAAAACTCGTGCCGAAATGAGTGACTTGGTGAAACAAAAGGGTGAGGAGGCGGCATACGAAGTGGGAGTTGTTGGCCTTGATCCACGTCTCGTCACGCTTCTTGGTCGTCTCTACTTCCGTACGAGCTACGGCCAGAACGTTCTCCAGCACTCAATTGAAATGGCGCACATCGCAAGCATACTCGCCTCTCAATTGGGCGCGGATGCGGAAATCGCACGTATAGGGGCTCTCCTTCACGACATTGGTAAGGCGGTGGATCATGAAGTACAGGGCACCCATGTCGAAATCGGACGACGTATTCTTGAGAAATTTGGTATCGCTAAGCCAGTGATCCAAGCAATGCAGTCACATCATGAAGAGTATCCGTACGAGACCGCGGAATCTATCATCGTGCAGGTGGCAGATGCTATATCCGCAGGTCGTCCGGGTGCCAGACGCGATACAGTCGAGAGATATCTTGAACGATTAGGAGACCTAGAGCGTATTGCACAGGGGTTTGAAGGAGTTGAAAAGACGTATGCCATCCAAGCCGGACGTGAAATTCGCATCTTTGTGAATCCAGGCAAGGTATCAGACCTCGCGATGCATAAACTGGCGCGCGACATTGCCGAACGAGTGCAGCAGGAACTCAAATATCCTGGCGAAATCAAGGTAAACGTTATTCGAGAAAACCGTGTAGTCGAGTTTGCGCGATAAAAGCAAGTAGATAGGCCGCGAAATAAGCAGTCGTATACCGACTGCTTATTTCATATACCAGACCACAAAAGCAGCGTTTGAGCCACTATCCCCAGGTTTTCTGGGCCCTATTGCACAAAATGGCTCATTTCCTATACTTTTTGACGTAGCCCTTCCATCGGGCTCTGTGCGGCCCGAAAGGGATTAAATCTAACGACCTACCATGAACAAAGCAGACATCGTAGCAAAGGTGCAGGAAACCCTCGGTGGTACGAAGGCTGATGCCGATCGCGCTGTCGAGACTGTCATCGATTCCATCACGTCTGGACTCAAGTCCGGCGACGAAGTATCGATTGCAGGACTCGGCATCTTCCAGGCAAAGGCACGCCCGGCTCGCACCGGCCGCAACCCGCGCACTGGCGAGACCATCAAGATCGCTGCTACCCGCACTCCGAAGTTCCGCGCCGCTAAGGCACTTAAGGACGCGGTCAAGTAAGACCTCTCTCCTACGAAACAGCCCCGCATAAAGCGGGGCTGTTTCGTTTATACGAGTGGCCAAAGGTTTTTAAATACTTCTCGTTGATCATGGGCCATGAGCTTGTCATGGATCTCCACTAAGTAGAAAGGGCGGGTACGAGTGTTGATCATAATGAGATAGTCCCCTACCGCCCACATGGTAGATAGAAAATTGTCCGCTTCACCCCAGAATTTTATGTTGCGCCGCTCAAGATTCTCATAATTCTTCGCGAACTGGACTTCAACAGGTGCGCGGTTCGATAAAAGCTTGAGATCTATACGCTCGTCCGACTGCTTCCAGTACCAAGCGATCCAATCTCCGTAGTGCTCGACGAATGTGTGATCCTGGACTCCCCACCACGTAGGCTCTGAAGCGAGTAGGTTAGCATCCCATACTGGTGTCTGCTGACGCATGAATGAATCTATCTTCCCTTCCTCAATGAATCGCACGGTCGGGACGGGATAGGAAGATTTCGCAGAGATCTTCGAGAGTTCAGCCGCTAGCTTTAATAGCGAGGCTTCGCGTATGGCCATCTGCTTCTTATCCCCTTCAACAAGGCTAAGCACCTGTTCGGCATTCGCTAGTGTAAATGAGCGGGGACGTTTTGTAGCATCTTCAATAATAAGGCCTTTTTCGATGAGGGAGCGCGCAACGCTGTAGGCTGTGGTTCGTTTCAGGCCAGCCGTTTTGGCTAGAGCTGCAGGAGGCAGACTGCCAGCTTTGAGAATGGCCTGGTAGAGAGATAGCTCGCTTTCGTTCAAACCCAACGGCTCAAGCAATTTCGGATCCATACCTGTAGCCTATCTGTTGTCGGAAGTTTGTCAACAAACGTTCGACAATCATTGACGTTATGTAAATTTATGACACACTTCTATCAGAACTCAAGAGAACCTTGAATTCAAAGCACACGGCGCAAGGCGCCACAGCCCTAAGGAGGCTATGAACTATGCCTACGTTCCAAGCTCGCATGACGTACCGCCATGATCGTTGCGGCGGACGGGGCTGCAATGACTGCAGGACCCACGACATCTTCTACGTGCATAAAGGGGTCCTAAAAGGAACTCCTCGTGACACGCTGCAGGGCGCCATGGGAGATATTCTTAGATGCGACCCTTACGTGCGCATTCGAGACTATTTCCTCGGAGAAGGTGGCCAGTACATCTGGGAAGGAACCTACTCTAGGATCCTTGTCGAAGAGGTATCGATCCAGGTTCTTGGATTAGAACTCAGATACGATCCCGGCCCGCACCTTCCGTAGGCATCGGAGCCGGCGTAATCCGGCTTGGCAACAGAAGGTCCGAGTACTCGAAAGAGGCAGTAGGACCAAAACTAAACTTGAGGTGACATTGGTCGCCTCTCTTATTCAGGCGCTGAATGGTTCGGCGACTGACTGGAGAAGGAGAAATGGAAATGTTGCGGCGTATCCAAGAAAAATGGAGCGAACTGCGTTACGTCACGAATTGCTGGCCATGCGCCATCGGCTACGTGTTGATGCATATATTATTCATCGGCGTGGGCGTGTGGGCAGCCATGAATAGGGAAATGTGTCCCTGACCACAGCAGATGAAAAATGGAGATCCCAATGGACGACAGTTGCATTGATGTTGAATTCGGCGACGACGAAATCGGTGAGGTCTGGTGGAGACCGCCGGAACACCTCAGGGGAAAGCTCATGTCGCTTCCGGAGCATGTGCGTGTGACACTCCTGCGTGTCGTAGGAACTCATATGCAAGCGCAGATGATTCTCTCCATCAATGCCTTGAACCTTGGAGAAGAGGCTGCCGAAGCGCTACAGATGATGACCGACACCTACCACGAGCTTAATCGCAAACTCCTGGCTCGATACGAAAACTAGTCTCGAGGCCAATCACCGCGCCGTTAATCGGCGCGGTCCTTATTTCCAAAATACTTTTTATCCTTCAGTTTTGTCGGTAGATAGCTTTCAGCATCATATTTCTTGTATCCCTTCCCATAACCAAACTCCTTCATAAGCTTGGTGGGAGCGTTTCGAATATTCATCGGGACTGGTAGATTTCCAAACTTGCGTACATCTTCCTGCGCTGAACGCAGCGCATCATATGCGGAACGATCTTTGGTCGCGTTAGCCAAATAAGCGACACCGTGAGCAAGATTTATGGCACATTCTGGATAGCCAATGGTTTCGCAGGCACGAAATACCTCATTAGCGACTACCAGTGCTGTAGGCTGCGCTAACCCGATATCCTCAGATGCAAAAATAACCATACGTCTGGCGATGAAAAGCGGATCTTCTCCCGCCTCCACCATACGGGCGAGATAGTACATGGCAGCATCTGGCTGGCTGGCTCGCATGCTTTTAATAAAGGCACTGATGGTGTCGTAATGCTCCTCACCTTTCTTGTCGTAGCGCAAATGAGGTGATTCCAGCGCCTTGTTGAGATTTGCTACCGTTATCCGCTTTCCGTAGAGCGCCATGGCGCCCTCCAGCATGCCAAGTGCTTTTCGAGCGTCACCATTGGCATACCCTAGGAGCCATGCGAACGCATCTTCAGAAAGCTTCACGCCTGCACGTTCGATAATGGCTCGAAGTGATTCTTCAGAAAGTGGTTCGAGTACAAAAACTCGAGTACGGGAGAGGAGCGCTGGAATAACTTCAAACGAGGGATTTTCGGTTGTGGCACCAATGAGTGTGAGTTCCCCACTTTCGACATACGGGAGCAGGAAATCTTGTTGCGACTTATTAAAACGGTGAATTTCATCAAGAAAAAGTACTTTGGGACGAAGCTCGAGCGTCTTAGTTTTTGATTCACCAATAATCTTTCGTATATCTTCCTTCCCTGCCGAGACTGCTGAGAGCTCGAACAACTCCGCTTCGAGTGCCCGAGCATAGATGCGAGCGATGGTGGTCTTCCCGGTGCCAGGAGGTCCCCAGAGTATGAATGAGAAAAGGTGCTTCTTTTCAATAGCAACTCGCAGCGGCTTTCCGGGTCCAATAAGGTGCTCTTGTCCCACCACGTCATCCAGATCTTGGGGTCTGAGGCGGTTGGCTAGCGGCTCCATATCAAAAGCCTACGCTTGCGCCTATGAAAATCAATTAAGTGCGGGATAGGAGAATCGAACTCCTGCTCTCAGTTTGGAAAACTGATGTTCTACCATTAAACTAATCCCGCGTATCGCGAGGATAGCATAAGAGTCGTATTTACCGTAGCATTCCCCTATGCGCGAGCACTATGAGCATTTAGCGGCGGCGGTAGGATTACTTATTCTCGCAGTTCTTGTCTCCTGGTTTCGTACGGAGCCTCTCTTTTTAGACACATCCCCCGCAGGCTCGACCGCAGAGCTTACTCCCCTCCCACCAGAGCGTTCCGAGTGGTTTGCGACGAGCACTGGACCTAGTATCAAATTTGCGACCTCAACCTTTGAGGTGCTCTTCCCTACTCGTCCAGCAACGACCACAAAGCCAACCCCCACAACACCTCCGGTTTCTCCGTCGAAACCAATGCCTAAGCCGGTTGCGACCTCAACACCCACCGCTCCTCAAACGGATACTTTAGAACCTGCAGAACTTTCTCGTCTCAGGAACTCCATAGTCAATATTCTCTGTATTTCGCACGTTAAACCGCTACGTTCCACTTCCGGTTCCGGTGTCATAGTAGATTCTCGTGGCATCGTTCTTACCGTTGCGCACGTTGCGCAGTCTTTACTACTTGAGCATGAACTGGGAGCGGAGAAAATATCCTGTACGATCCGCACAGGCAGCCCTGCTGTAAACGCATACACCGCCCGTCCTATATATGTCTCTGAAGACTGGATAAAGGACAATCCAACCACACTCATAAGCTCTCAGCCAACTGGCACGGGCGAACACGACTATGCCTTCTTGGCGATCACGGGCAGCGCCGGGAAAACTATCCCCAGTTCGTTCCCGGCAGTTGCTCTCGCAACGACTGACGCACGAGGGGGTGATCGAGTCTATATTGGCTCGTACGGTGCCCAGGACCTCACGAGTACACAAGTACGTACAAGCCTTCGCCCAACCCTTGTTGAGAGTTCGGTAAAGACACGCTACACGTTCAGGAATAACACTCCGGATGTGCTCGCAATCTCTGGTTCCGCTGCATCTCAAAGTGGCTCATCAGGAGGAGCTGTCGTTAATGCGGATGGTCAACTTATAGGACTGATCACCACGAGCGAGGTGACCGGTGACACAGCCTCCCGAGAAATGCGTGTAATCACGCCCAGTTATATACAGCGAAGTTTTAAGGAGGATGCTGGAAAAACCCTTGAAGAATATTTAGGTCCAAATATCAGCACTCTTGTGAACTCCTACGCTGCTACGGTTGCGAGACTTGGAGATTTTCTAGCCTCGAAGATAGGCCTCAAATAAATCAGAACTAGTCGGGCCGCGGAGAATCGAACTCCGTCATCATCCTCCCAAAGGATGCGTACTACCGGTATACGACGGCCCGTTGTGCTCGAATCCTAGCAGGTTTATACAATTTGGGGCAGTTGGGTATTTTCGAACTTAAAGGACCTCATGCACTTGATTTTAAATTATCCTTTATTTACTCGATTTTTTAACGACAACCCTTTAATCAAGCCGTTAAGGATATGTCCTTTATCCCCACTGTTAACACCTTTATCCACCTTTATTCAAGATGTCTCTGTAACCAAATCGCCCCAAATATTGGGGCGATTTGGTATCCAGGTGCGGCTAAGGAGAATCGAACTCCTGTCTCGTCCTTGGCAAGGACGCGTTCTACCACTAAACCATAGCCGCTTCGGCAGGCATAATAGCACAGCCCTCCCCCGCCCCACTAGTGCTCTCGCCAGGACTCGAACCTGGAACAGCGGTTCCGAAGACCGATGTGATATCCATTTCACCACGAGAGCTCGTGCATCTCATACTACCTTCCGCCTAGGCGAATGGCCACTCGCATACTAGTATTTTTCTAATGTCCTATCCTATTCCACCAGAGGTAAGTTCCGTAGCCACGAACCTTCGTAAAGAAGGCTTTGAGGCGTACCTCGTAGGTGGCTGCGTACGTGACCTATTTCTCAAACGAAGCCCTAAAGACTGGGATATTACTACAAATGCAAAACCTGAGGACATCCAGCGCATTTTCCCCGACTCATTTTATGAGAATGACTACGGCACAGTTGGGGTTAAAACCGGATCAGAAGACCCTACCCTTTCGATTATTGAAGTTACCCCCTATCGCACAGAATCGGGGTATTCCGACAAGCGTAGGCCTGACGCCGTTGTGTTCGGCGAAAGTCTCGAGGGGGACCTGGCGCGCCGTGATTTCACCATAAACGCCATTGCCCTCGACGAGTCTAAAGGACAAATCATTGATCCGTATAAAGGACAAAAGGACATCGAGGCCAAAGTGCTCCGCACCGTAGGTGACCCGAGTGAAAGATTTGAAGAGGACGCTCTCCGACTTATGCGGGCTGTACGCCTACTCGCTGAGCTTGGTTTTGCTCTCGATGCTGAAACTGCGAGCGCGATACAGGAAAAAGCCCAAAATCTGAGGCATATTTCACGTGAAAGGATTAGGGACGAATTTGTCCGAATTCTTGAATCTGACCAGCCAATGATGGCTCTCGCACTCGCTCAAAAGCTTGGTTTGCTGGAATTCATCGCTCCTGACGTTTCACGTGGAATAGGTGTAGATCAGAATCAAGCTCACAGCTATGACGTTTTTGAGCACAATTTGCGGGCTCTGCAGCATGCTGCCGACAAGGGTTGGGCTCTGGATCTTCGGCTCGCAGCGCTTTTTCATGACATTTCTAAGCCTGAGACTCGTAGATGGTCTGATGAAAAGAGGGACTGGACATTCCATGGTCACGAAGTAGTTGGAGCACGCGTCGCTAAAAGGGCGCTAGAAGACCTCCGTTTTTCACGTGAAATCATCGAAAAAGTGACTAAATTGGTTCGTTGGCACATGTTCTTCTCTGATCCGGAACAAATAACTCTTTCTGCTGTTAGGCGAATGATAAGGAACGTCAATCAGGAAAACATATGGGATTTGCTTAACTTGCGGATTTGCGACCGTATTGGCACGGGTCGGCCAAAGGAGCAGCCGTTCCGCTTCAGGAAGTACAAGGCGATGGTGGAAGAAGCGCTCAGAGACCCAATTTCCGTCGGAATGCTCAAAACCGATGGTAGCCGGATTATGAGCCGCTTTCACGTGGAACCGGGTCCCAAAATAGGCCATATTCTTCACGCCTTGCTTGAGGAAGTCCTTGAGGACCCTCAAAAAAACTCCGAAGAGCTTCTCGATAAGAGAACGGAGGAGCTCCTAAGCCTCTCAGAGGCTGAACTTGCAAAGCGGGGCGAGGCTGGAAAACGTAAGAAAAGCGAGGAAGAGGAGAGGGAAGTCCAGGAAATACTCAAAAAACACCACGTGGCCTAGCTTTCACGTGAAATACCTCAAATAGAAAGAGGCCCTACGAAATGGACATAAGCTTTACGTGCATTTCGTAGGGCCTCTTCACTTTCGATGCATACCGCGTTTGGAGGCGTAAAATTGGAGCTGGGGCTTGTTTTGGTTTCCTCCAGGAGATATGTGGGTTTGCATCGATCTTCAAAGAACTTGATGCGCTTTCACGTGAAATCACGGCTGAACCCTCTTTTAATTCAGGAGATACGCTCCGATTACGTAGGACGGCCTTTTTCGCGTGTTTACGCCTGATCGAAAGAACTCTCAAAGAACAACCGTCCCGGGATTGCTCTTTGAAGTCTCTCGACCATTGAGCCGTCCCGCTGTTCTTTAGTATATTTCCTTATAGGACAATGTAAAGGACATGGATCTGTGGATATGTCCTTTAGATTTCTATAGACACTGGGCAGTGATCTGACCCCTCTACTTCTGGGTGCACATCTCCTTTCTGTATATGTTTTGCGAAAGATTTGGTCGCGAACACGTAATCAATGCGCCAACCGACATTTCGCTCCCGAGCGTTACCCCAGTGGCTCCACCACGTATAGAATCCATTCCCTTGTTTAAACATTCGGAACGTATCAACGAAGCCCGCATTGATGATATTATCGATACCCTCACGCTCCTCTCTCGTAAATCCTTTCATCCCTTCATTTTCCTTTGGTCGAGCAAGGTCGTCTGCGGTGTGTGCAACGTTTAAATCACCACAGAAAATAACAGGTTTTTCTTCTTCAAGGCGCTTCATGTATTCAAGGAAAGCGGGGTCCCAATGTTTGTGACGAAGGGTGAGACGCGAAAGATCATCCTTGGCATTCGGCGTGTAGACCGACACTACGTAAAAATCATGCATATCGGCTGCGACGATTCTTCCTTCCTGGTTCGGGTCGCCATATCCATCTCCTGCAAGTCCCCATTTTTCTGCTAGGTCGTCGGGCATGCCGAAGATGACGTCGTTGGGTGTCATCTTGGTGAATATTGCGGTACCGCTGTACCCCTTCTTTTTCGCGGAACTCCAGAACTCCTCATAGTCCGGGAGATCCAGCGGAGATTGGTGCTGCTCTGCTTTTGTTTCTTGAAGGCAGAGAATATCTGGCTTGTACTTCTTAATGAAGGGGAGGAAGAGTCCTTTCTTATGAACGGCGCGTATGCCGTTCACGTTCCAGCTCATGATGCGCATACCCGTATTCTACGCTATCACCTATTGCTGACGGGAGTGGAACCGTTTATGAATTTCGCGTAAATGTGAGTCGGTAACGTGTGTATAGATCTGAGTAGTATTGATAGACGCGTGCCCAAGAAGGGCCTGAACGCTACGTAAATCGGCGCCGTTAGATAAAAGATCGGTGGCGAACACATGACGAAGCGTGTGGGGCGTGACCTTGGTGGTAATGCCTGCTTTGGCAGCGTACGTCTTAATGTGTCGTTGCACATCTCGGGGGGTAATGCGGTGGAGTCGATTTGGTCGCCCTTCGACAAAAAGAGCTTCTTCCATGTCTTTGCGTTCTTTTAGGTACTCCATGACCGCAGCTTTCGCAGCAGGCGAGAGAAAGACTACTCGAACTTTCTCACCCTTACCTCGCACGGACAGGTCATCGCGGGATAGATCGATATCAGCATTCAAGGCACAAAGCTCTGCGACACGTAGGCCAGTTGAGAAAAGAAGCTCCAATATGGCTTTATCGCGCAACAACCTAATACGTTTGTCTTGATCTTCTTCCTTCTTCAGCGCGTCCTCTGGAGCACGAAGGAGTCGAGTTAGTTCCTGAGCAGTGACGACGTCGATCTGTCGTTCGGGGAGTTTTGCAAGTTCAATACGTTCCGGATTTAGGCCCTCAATACCACGCCTACGCAGATACTTGAGGAATGCTCGCAGTGCGATGAGGTAGTAGTTTTGCGTGCGACGCTTCATGGTCGCATTCCCCGTACCCGGCTGACGATTGAGCCAGAGTCGGAATTCGCGAATTCGATCTTCCGTAATGTCTCCGACCTGCTCGATCTTCATTTGATCGAAGAACACTGCAAGGTAGTGGTCGTAGTTTTCGACTGTTTTCACGGCTCGCCCCTTCTCAATCTCGGTGTATTCGAGAAATTCGCGCTTCATTTGAGCCGCATTCATAGCAAAAGTATACCAAGCAGAGTGCGCACAATATGGAGCTGCCCGGGGAGGACCCGGGCAGCCACAAGGTTCATTGTGCAGCAACGCGAAGCGCTTGCGGTGCGATGCACTCAACGACCCAACATCCGGCGCCGCATCTCATGAGCGCAACGTGCTCGAACATCAGGTGCGCTTCCTGCTGAGCAGGGAAGTGCCAGTAGCAGAACTGTTCGTCCTGACACTGCGGTGGTGCAAGGAAGCGGTCGAACCCCGCGGTCTCGGCAACCGGCACGAGCACCACAAAGCGGTCGATGTCGCTTTGCAAGCCAGCAAAGTGTCGAGCGGAGAAGTCTGCGACATCCTCTTCGTCGAGGGAGGGGCAGACTTCGCTCGGACACCAAGAAATTATTCGTACAAAAGTGTCCATTTCAGCCCCCATCTCACAGGAAAGAGGAACGCCACTACGGCCTTTCTTCACCCTACAACACTTGCGCTTTTAATCAAGGTGTGGTAAGGTATGGCCAATGCTTACGAAACGAGTAAAGACGGCCGCAATTAAAGATGCGGCTCGCCACGAAGGTGACACTGGCTCGCCAGAGGTTCAGGTGGCAGTTTTGTCGCGCAAGATCGACGAGCTAACGAAGCACCTGAAGAAAAATCAGAAGGACTTCCATAGCCGCCGTGGCCTCCTACAGATGGTGGCTGACCGCCGCGCACATCTGCGCTACCTCGAGAAGAATGACAAGCGTCGCTACAGCGCGCTCATCAAGAAGCTCGGCCTCAAGAAGTAGCCTCGCGTAAGCCCCGACAGGGGTTTTCGCTTTTACCTAGAGTCAGTAAGCAGGTGCTAGGATAGGGAACAGAGTTCCTCCAAGCACGATTTTATGAAACGTTAGTTTATTTTTTATGCCTGTAATCAAGCACCCAGCGCAGCGTGTAGGAGTGTTCATCGATACCCAGAACCTCTACCACAGTGCCAAGCATCTCTATAAAGCGCGAGTTAATTTCGCGAAAGTTCTCGAAGAAGCAGTAGGGGACCGCGTCCTCGTCCGGGCCATTGCCTATGTAATTTCGACCGAAAGCGGAGAGGAGTCAGCATTCTTCGAAGCACTTACTAAGATTGGCATCGAGACCAAAGTGAAGGATCTTCAAGTCTTTTCCGATGGCGCCAAGAAGGCTGATTGGGACGTAGGACTTGCCATCGATGCAGTGAAATTGGCTCCGAAATTGGATACGGTCATTATCGCTTCTGGAGATGGTGACTTCGTCCCACTCATCGAATACCTCGATATGAATGAAGGCTGCCAAGTCGAAGTTATTTCATTCGGCAAGTCATCATCCTCGAAACTGAAGGAGGCGGCGCATGCATTCACTGACATGTGCGAAGACCCCAAACAATTCCTCATCGGGCATCGCGGATAACATCTACCAGAAGAACCGCTACATGCACATGCAGGTAGCGGTTCTTCTCTACCGACACCGGTTATACTTTGCACATGGCTGATGCCGGCTCCGATAATCCGTACATTCGTACGTATGCGAAAGATTTTGCTGCGCTTTCAGGTAAGCCGCAGTCACCGACCGCTACACTCACTCCACCTCCTGCCGATACGGCGGCTCCATCTCCTGAATCAGACCGAGACGCGGTGCTCACCCGCCTACGGGAACGTGCGGTAAAAGACCCCGTATCAGAAAGTCAGCTTCTGCCGAACAAACTCCCGACTCCACAGCCAATTGCTGAAGCGCTTCCTACCCAGAACCCGCCCGAACCCGTGCATTCTGAACTACCTCCTCCGCCACCGGCCCCAGTCCTTACTCCGCCTCCACTTCCTCCAACTCCGATCCCACCACCTCCACCCCCCATACCGCTCACACCTAAGCTCGCGCCACCTCCAGCAAAGCCGGAGGGTCCGAGTCCTATCCATACATATACGAGCGATTTTGCGGACCGCATTGATCAAGACAAAGCATCAACATTCTCCGTGCTCGCAGCCCAGTCAGATGCCGCGCCCCATCAAGCGATGCGACTCCCATCGGGTCCTGCGTTCCGCAATATTGGTATCGCGGTCGCCGGAATAGTTCTGGTCATTCTAGGAGGCGGAGGGGCATATGCCGCATATCGCTATGTCGCTTCGCGAGGATTTGTTCCAGTACTGCCCACAGTGCCGTCGCTCATATTTGCAGATGACCGTCAGATGCTCTCGGGAGAGGGGAGGGACTTACTTGAAGCGCTCGCCACCTCGGCGGCAAACGGACCAGCGACCGGAGAGGTGCGTGTTGTGTACATCGCGGTAGCAACCAGCACTCCTGACGGAGGAACGACAAACACGCCGCTTACGGGAGGACGCCTCGTCGGTGCACTCCAACTCACGGCGCCTGACATTCTGCTACGCAACATTGGCCCAGAAAGTACGGTGGGGGTTGTGCATGCTGGGGAGGAAAGTCGGGCATTCTTTATCCTAAAAGTCCTCTCATACGAGCGAACGTTTGCAGGCATGCTGCAATGGGAACGAGACATGCAAGACGATCTTGCTGTTCTGTATCCCTTGTATCCGGAAGCTCCTCTCGCAGCACCCACCATCGCGACCACTACGAAAGTTGTGAACGGAAAGACAATAGTGGCCACTACCACTGTGGCCGCACCCTTACCTCGCACCGACCCCCCTCGCTTTATCGACGAAATAGTTGCCAATCACGACGTCCGTGCGCTCAAAGACGGGGCAGGGAGAACCATTCTGTTGTACGGGTACAAAGGGAAGGATCTGCTAGTCATTGCACGGGATGAAGCAGCATTCACCGAGTTGGTACGACGACTTTCCGCTACCAAGCAGCAATGATTTTGCTGGTCCACAGCATGCTACAGTACTCGCATGGAAACCGGACCGTATAAAGAATTACTCGAACAGGAGAAAGCGACGCTTGAGGCGGAGCTTGCAACTGTAGGGCGCCGCAACCCCGCGAACCCCGCAGACTGGGAAGCAGTTCCAACTGAAACGGGTCTTGAATCTGACCCGAATGACCAGGCTGACCTCATGGAAGGCTACAGCGAAAACAACGCTATCCTGACCGACCTTGAAACACGCTATCAGCACATTCTTGATGCGCTCGGTCGCATCGACGCGGGAACCTATGGAATCTGCAGCGTGGGAGGGGAACCGATAGAGGCTGAACGGCTCGCTGCCGATCCTGCAGCAACAACTTGTAAGGCACATCTAACATAACTATCCATGAACACTTTTTCTATTAAAGAGAGCCTCGCCTTCGGATGGCGCACGTTCAAGCTTCGGCCGTGGTTCTTTGTCTCCGTTTCTCTCATGGTGCTTGTGGTGAGCATGCTCTCTGGATTCCTTCAGGGTGTCATTACTGACCTTTCTGGCCAGACGATTGGTAGCATCGCATCACTTGCGATCTCGCTTGCAGTCAACACATTCATCAGCATGGGTGTCATCGCGCTGTACCTCAAAGCTCATGACGGTGTGGGCGCGGCCCGTCTTGCTCACCTGTGGCATCCGGCTCCCTTCTGGCGCTATCTTAGTACGATTCTTCTTCTTGCCATTGGTACACTCATCGGTCTCATTCTTCTCATCATTCCAGGCATCATCTTTGCTCTTGCGTGCGGTTTCGCACGCGTCATCGTGATCGATCGAGAACTTTCGCCTGTCCACGCACTCAAAGAAAGCGCACGCATGACAAAGGGGAAGCGTCTACATATCCTTCTCTTTGTACTCAGTATTACGGCCATAAACTTCCTTGGCGCACTTGCGCTCCTGGTTGGCCTCTTCGTTACGATGCCGGTCTCAGTTCTGGCAACTATGCACGTATACCGCTCACTTGCGCGGGAAAACGTACCGGTAGCAGCCTAACGAACACCTCGACAAAGACCTCGCCGAAATAATCGGCGAGGTCTTTATATATTCCCTATTGAAGTAGACGCCGGAGCGAGCTAGCGGCAGAACGGATTCGCCGCCTTGTGAACTTCGAAGTGGAGGTGGTTACCGGTAGATTTACCAGTAGATCCCACATATCCGATGAGTTCACCCTTACCAACGGTTGCCCCTGCGGCCGTTGCCGTACGTGTCATGTGGGCATATAGCGTCTGGGCACCGCTCGCATGGTTGATCACGACGTAATTGCCGTACCCGCCGTTCCACCCACCATTTGCGAGAGAGATGATGACCTTACCAGCTGCAGATGCATAAATAGGAGTGCCATTCGGAGCAGCGATATCGACACCGTTATTACCGTGACGAGTCTGCGTACAGCGTCCAGCTGGAAGCGGATTGCTGAAGCCTGAAATCGTCGGGAGCGTTACCGTCTTCTTGGCACCTGGCTTCTTCGTCGGTGTGGGGGCCGCTACCGGTTCGCCGTTCGGGATGATGATCTTTGTCCCTACAATGAGCGGTTCACCCGAATCAAGGCCGTTATATGAAAGTATGTCCTCGGTACTGCCGCCGTACTTCTTTGCAAGTGATGCGACGGTCTCACCCGAACGTACCGTGTGTTCAATACCAGTGACCGGAAGGATGACGAGGGTCTGGCCAGGGGTGAGTTTGCTCTTAGCCGTGAGATTGTTGGCCCAGAGGATGGTATTTACTGAAATACCGTTCTTCGCCGCAATGGAAGAGAGCGTATCGCCTGATTCGATGATATAGGTACGGATTTCGCCACCTTCTGCTCGATGCACGATATCGGCAAGGGTCCCATCTGGACCAGCGTTCGCCATAAGTGCGGAACCTTCGGAAACATATACGCCACTCTCTCCCTTTTCCGGATTCGGATCAGGGTTTAATGCAGCGGCAAGGAGCGGGAGGTTACTGCTATGGACGATAGGGGGCTCACCTCCTGACGAAGACGCACGCAGCATAGTAAAAGGCCAAAACGCGTTGGTCGCGATGGGAAGGGAAAGCAATGAGGCGCCCGCTAGAAGCGCCAAGGTGCCAGTGGCTACCGTGTTCCAATATGCATTCCGACTGCGCGAGCGATTATGAGTTGAATCGGAAGGTGTAGGTGTGGAAGAAATACGTGGTCGAGGGCGTTCAGGCAATCTTCATGGGTACAAAATAAGGCTCTATCGAGCCATATTCTTGCGTATCAGCGTATCGAGTGACCTCGCTAGTATACCGTCCGGGGAGGGGTGGTCAACGGGTTGACAGGGTACCTGTTGAAAATGTGAAGAATGCGCCCTATTTTTGGCGCCATAAAAACGCTCGCGTTATAGTAAGCAGATGCAGTACCTCGACGGCCTCAATGAACGACAGAAAGAGGCCGTTCTTACCACCGAGGGACCAATTTCGGTACTTGCGGGTGCAGGCTCAGGAAAAACCCGCGTACTTACAACACGTATCTACCATCTCATCCGTCAGGGTACGCCCGCTGAGAAAATTCTTGCCGTCACCTTCACCAATAAGGCGGCACGTGAGATGCGAGAACGACTCGGGAAGCTCCTGGGGGATGGATCAGTGCCATTTGTTGCAACCTTCCATGGACTAGGACGTGAGCTCCTACAGAAATACGGCCAAGCGATTGGGGTCCCACGCTATTTCAGCGTGTACGATCGGGATGATTCCGAACGTGCCATCAAAGAAGCTCTGAAGAGTTTGGACATCGATCCCAAAGAGATTCCACCGCGCTCAATACTCGCCCGTATCAGCAGAGCGAAAGGGGAGGGGGAAACCCCAGAGACATTTAAGAGTCGTCACGCCTCGGAAGGATTCCGCTCACGCATCGCATCACAGGTATGGGATAAGTACGAAGAAACACTTACACATGAGAAGGCACTTGATTTCGACGATCTGATCGCGAAACCCGTTGCACTTCTTCGAGAACATAAAGAAGCACGTACACTCGCTCAAGAGCGTTTCTCCTATGTGCACGTTGATGAATACCAAGACACCAATGAACTTCAAGGAACACTTGCAAATCTCCTAGTCGAAACGCATCGAAACCTTTTTGTCGTCGGTGACATCGACCAAACTATCTATACCTGGCGAGGCGCAACCATCGAGAACCTGCTGTCGTTTGACGAGACCTACCCGGAAGCAAAAACTATTGTGCTGGAGCACAACTATCGCTCGAGCAAGACTATAGTTGAGGCGAGTAACCGCATCATTGAGAAGAATCGCAATCGTAAGGAGAAGCGCGCGGTAACTGATAATCCTGATGGTCATCCCATACGGCTTCTGGTAGCTGACACTGCAGAAGAAGAAGCACGTCGGATTGCACGAGAGGCGCGCGAATATATACGTTCGGGCGTTGCCCCGGAACAAATAGCAGTGCTATATCGTACAAACTTCCAGTCACGAGTACTCGAAGAAGCCTTTCTTAGCGAAGGTATTCCGTATCGTTTACTGGGTACCCGCTTTCTTGATCGCAAGGAAGTGAAAGACGTTATCGCCTGGGTACGACTCGCTCTTGATCCGTTACGACAGAGCGATCGCGTGCGCGCGGTGCAAGCCCCGTCTCGTGGAATCGGTAAGGTCACGGTCGCAAAGATGGCGACAGGAACACTTGATGGCCTCACGCCTTCTGTGCGAGCAAAGATAGAAGCGTTTGAGAGTACCGTCCGTACGCTTCACGAAGAAAGTAAAACTGCGGCACCCTCTGCATTCGTGCGACGAGTACTAGAGCTCTCGGGTATGCAGGGAGTACTCGAGAAGGGAGGGGAGGATGACCTGGAGCGTCTTGAGAACGCTAAAGAGCTCGCGACACTGGCGAGTCGATACGACCATATCCCAGGTACCGAAGGACTGGATGCATTTCTTGCAGACACAGCTCTGGCGGGGGACCAAGACGAGCTCGATCGCCCGCAAACGAAGCAGAAGGAGGGAGTAACACTCATGACCGTGCATGCGGCCAAGGGCCTCGAGTTTGAAGCAGTGTTCGTCTCTGGTCTTGAGGAGGGTCTATTTCCGCATGAGGGGATGGGCGAGAACGAGGAACGAGACGAGGAAGAGGAGCGACGCCTGTTCTATGTCGCTATGACACGGGCAAAATCTCGTTTGATCCTTACTATGGCCCGCGTTCGGCGTATTTACGGTACAGATTATCTCTCCGAGCCTTCTTCATTCCTCCATGACATTGATCCAGGTCTTATGCGCATTGAATACGGCGAACGGGAAGAGGAAGGGGTGATACATATATAGGTATGCGCGCGAAGCAGGCACTCGGGCAGAACTTCCTCATGCACCAGGCGACCGCCGATCGTATTGCCGATGCCGCAGGACTATTGCCCGATGCGACAGTGCTCGAGATCGGACCAGGTACCGGAATCCTCACCCGCGCACTTCTTAGACGGGCGGCACGAGTTATTGCAATCGAGACGGATCAAGATCTTATTCCAGGGTTGGAGGAAACATTTGCAGACGAAATCAGAGAGGGGAGACTCGAAGTCATTAAAGACGACATACGTTCGTTCGATCTCTCCCGAATTACGAATGGGTATGCCGTAGTCGCAAATATTCCGTACTACATCACCGGTGAAATCATTCGCACCCTTCTTTCAGCGTCCCATAAGCCCTCATCAGTGACACTCTTGGTGCAAAAGGAGGTTGCGCAGCGGGTGGCGCGCGAAAAGAAAGAGAGTTTACTTTCACTTTCAGTAAAAATATATGGAACTCCTCGTTATGTCTTTACGGTGCCGCGTGGCGCGTTTCGACCAGCTCCTAACGTGGACTCAGCAGTGCTGCACATAGCAAATATCACCTCTCCGTTTAGAAATAAAGCTGAGGAAGTGCGTTTCTTTGAGATTCTTCATGCAGGCTTTGCACATAAACGAAAACGGTTGGCGAAGAATCTTGAAGAATTCGCATCACAAGAACGCGTAATGGAAGCGCTTGAGGCAGCCGGTATTCCGCGTGACGCCCGAGCAGAAGATGTGCCGCTCGCGGCATGGGGGAAACTTTCGGGGATACTATCGGGACAACATGGGGAAAAGATGTGAGTAGTGCACAGAAGTGCTCATGGTTTCCTCATGAAATAACGCCCACGTGCTAGTATTTTTGTATATACCGTGGCGTATTCTAACCGAACCATCGGCATCATCATCGCTTCGGCTATCTCGATAGTCCTTATTATCGGTGCCGTTTTGATCTCAGGTCCACTTCCATTCAAATGGAATCGGGTGAGCGCCACCTCAACGCATGATCTCCTCGTTTCATATGCATCTAAGGACACGGACGCGGATGGGTTGCCTGATTGGCAGGAGGCACTCTACGCAACAGACCCGAACGACGCCCACTCGGTTCGGGCTGACATCTTAGACGGGCAGGCCGTTGCCCAAGGATTGGTTGCGCCGAAGTTTGCTACAGCAACAACGACAACTGACACCACTGCAATACCGGGAGTAGAGAGCGGTCCTGATACCCTGACCGATCAGTTCGCACGTGAGCTTTTCACACAGTATGTGTCGCAGGCAGGGAATTCAACACCAACTCCCGAGACGATCGCTTCGTTTGTTGAACAGGCAGTTGCGAATCTCACCGCACGCAATTCAAGCGTAAACGAATTTGATCAGAGTGACGTTAAGACGAGTGGTACCGGAGAGGACGCATTGCTTGTGTACGCTGCACAAATTGAAGGAGTGTTTGCCAAAAATACAGCTCCATCTGAAAAAAGTGAAATCGAGTATCTCGCCGATGCGGTGCAGAAGAATGACAAGGCGGCACTCAAGGAAGTGAAGCGTATTGGTGCAACGTACACCTCGCTCGCAAAAGGGTATGTTGCAACCGCGGTGCCGTCCGAGGCAGTGACCCCTCATCTTGAAGTGGCGAATGCACTCGCCCGTATTGGTACCGATATTACCGACTTCTCAATGATGGATACGGATCCGCTTCGTGCCTATTTTGGTCTTGCCAAGTATCAAGAAGACGTCCCGAAGCTTGTGGCGGGTCTGAAGGCGCTGAATGCCGTGTACACGAGCGAAGGGGTAGTGGTCCCTGAAGGAACTTCCGGATTCTACTTCTTCAGACTCCTTACCCGCTCAGCAACACAAGAACTATGAGTTCCCTCCGTAAACCCGTTGCGCTATTCCTTTGTGGACTCATAGTCGCAGGCGGTGCGGTTGGACTTGCTCCTCGACCGGCGCATGCGCAGTTGTTCGGAGCTTCCCTCGTCCTCGACCCGGTAAACCTTGTGCAGAATACAATCTCGGCGGTCGCGAACGCGAAGACCCTTCTCAATCCTATCTTCTATCGCATTGCACAGGCAGCCATTCAATCGATGGTGCGCAGTACCGTTAACTGGATAAACAATGGATTCGAAGGTTCCCCGGCATTCGCTACGGATCTTAAATACACCCTCCTGGATGCAGCCGACCGGGAAGCGGAACGGTTCGTGCGACAGATTGGAAGCGACCTATCAATAAGCTCTCCGTTTCAGAATAGGATCGCCCAGAACGTACTTGCTGCATACTACCTGTCCACCAGTCGAGATGGGTTCGCACTCGCTAATCCCTATACGCTCAACCGGGTGAGCGAAGACGATGCGGCATTCTTGCGTGGTGATTTTACGAAGGGCGGGTTCTCGGCATGGTTCGCCGCCACGTTGAATCTTCCGAATACGCCTCGTGGCTTTAATGAACTAGCTCGTTCAGCGTTCTATGATCGAGTCGCCGATGTTAAAGGTCAGATTCACGAAGAAGTTGGGTGGGGGGATGGCTTTCTGTCCTGGCGTAAGTGTGACAAAGAGGGAACCAAACTCGTCGACAATTCGAAGACTTCCACTATTACGACACTTGATGGCAAGCAAGAGCAGCTTAAGACACTCAACCTGCAGGAAAAGAAAACCTGTCTTGAGAGTCACATTGAAACCCCCGGCTCAATTATTTCCTCAGCCGGGGCCAAGGCTCTCGGTCTCGGAGCAGATTCACTGATCCAAGCGGATAGTTTCGACGAAATCGTAAATGCGCTTCTTGGACAACTCATGAACCAGGTACTTGGTGGGGGAGGAGGGCTTCGTGGGGTATCACGTCCGTCAGCAGCACGGGGCGGCGGAACCTACTTCGATCAACAAACAAGTACGACCGCGAGTGCTGGAGTCTCAGTCGTAAGTTCATTCACTCAGATACTCGACGAACAAGCGACACAAATCCAAATATATCTGCGTAATTGGCAGACCATTAGTGCTGCTGCAGTGGCTGCGAAAGCTGCACTTGAAGCAAGCACCTGCACCGCTAACAAAGACTCAATTATTAGTACTCAGATAGAACCAGTTATTACTCGCGCAGCGACAATTGCAGGAAGTATACCCAGCGTACTTTCAGAGATTGAACGTATTCGCTCGTCAGCGTTGAGTGTCGTTACGGACGATACCACTGAGCAACTCACAGTGCTCCAGCAAGCAAATGCTGACTACCAAAATCTGCTATCTAATACCGCATTCCCAAGCGTGAGTGATATGACATATGCGATAGAGCAGTCGCAAGACACCGGCAACGAAACACCCGCATCACTCCTTACGGAACTCAACCGCATTGCAGCACAAGCCCGGTGCAGTACCTAAACGTATGGCAACGTACTTGCACATAATTCGCAGCCTTGGACTCGGGATACTGATAGCTGTATCCCTTCTGCTCTTTGCTGCTCCTAGTGCGAATGCCGCCGATCCCGCTATCGCGATACCGAACGGGAAAACACTTAAACCAAACGGTCAGGTGTGTAAGGCTATCAACCCGCTCACCGGCATGCAGGATGGCTCAGTCGCACTGGTACTTGAGACCGGGGGATTCTGCCAGCTGCAGTTTACTGACGGCACGCAACTCACGGTTGAATTCAGTGCAGGGAAGCAGACCCAGACCGGAACACTTCGGGATGCGAACGGTAAAACTATCGGTACCCCAGAAACGAAGTCGTGGATTGAAGGAGCGCAAGAAGCTGTTGATCAAGCGGCAGCGGCAACAACGGCAGCAGAGAAAAGCGCCGTCACTGCAGCACGTGCGGCGGTCGCTGCACCATCAACCGGAGCCCGAAATACGCCACTCTCAGCCAATGAAGCGACCGCATTGTACAAAAAAGTTGAGTACTTGAGTTCCCGTAACCTCATAACGATCGCAGAAAGGGATAAGCTCAATAGCATCATATTTGCAGCAGGTACGGGGGGTGCGTCACAGGCACAGCTCGATAGTGTCCGAAAAATGGGGACGGCGGTCGATACACTTAATGCAAACGTTGGGCGGTCCGCCGACGTAAATACCGCTGCTAAAGAGGCAGCGTCTGCACAACAGGAGACCGCCGCTGAAGCAGAGAAGTCCTGCAACATTGTGAGTTTCAATCTTGGGACCTGTCTTCAGAGCATTATGTGGGCAATTATTAAGAAAATCGGTCTTTTCTTCCTCTACCTCGCTGCATTCTTTGCTGGGTTTGCAGGCTTCCTCTTCAATTGGATTATTTACATAACGGTATTTCAGTTTGGAAACTTGATTGGAAATAACGCGGGCATGCTTGCGGCATGGGGTGTACTGCGCGATATCGGCAATCTGGTACTTCTGTTCGGATTCATTTTCATGGGCTTGAGTACCATTCTGAGTCTTCCTGGAAATGAGTTCACCGCCCGTAGAGCACTTCCTGCCCTCATCATTTTTGCCATACTCATGAACTTCAGCCTCTTCGCTGCAGAGGCGGTTATTGATACGAGTAACGCGCTGGGGACCACACTATACCGACAAGCCGCGAACGGCATGTGCGGGGAAGGTGAGTCAATGCTTACGTGTGTCACCCAAAAGGGAATCGGCGGACGCATCATGCAAATCACCGGAATCGCCTCAATATTTAGTCTCGACCCCGACAAAGAGGATGTGATCGCTAACGATGATCTTGGTGGAGCGATAGAAGTCATCGGCCTCACCATATTTGCGGCGGTCACTGCATTTGTGTTCCTGGCTGCGGTCTTCATGCTCATTGCGCGTGCAATCATGCTCGCCTTCCTTATGGCGGTGTCGCCCATCGGATTTGCTGGCATGGCGATACCACCCCTTCACCGCTACGCCTCTATGTGGTGGGAACAACTACTCAAGCAGTCATTCTTTGCACCTATATATATCCTCCTGGTGCTTATTAGCATTAAATTCATGGAGGGAATTATCGTGGCGCTGAATGCCGCGGCAGGAGCAGGTAGCACCACTGAAGTTTCTACACTCGCAAGCGCCTTCAGCCGTTCTGGCATCACGAACGTGAGCATGGTGGTCAACTTCATGCTCATTACTGGCTTCATGCTTGGTGCAGTCATAATCGCCAAAAGCATGGGTGCGGCAGGGGCAAGTGGCGCTACTCGCATGGCTGGTGCAGTGGTCTTTGGTGGTATGGCTCGGGCTTCAAACTTCGGCATCGGCGGAGCATCACGACTTGCACGACTAGGAGTACAGCGCACACTTGGCAAAAGCGACAGTGCATTCGTTCGTGGGATTGGTTCTGGTGCCTCAGCCTTTCTCAAGGGTGGTGAGAAACTCAACACTGACTTGCGTGGTGTAGCAGGGAAGCGCGGAGCGGACCTCTTTGGCGCTCCTGCACAAAAAGCATCGTATGACGACGTGCAGAACAAGATCCAGGAAGTACGAGAAGGTATTCGTGCGAATCAGGCTACATTCGATCGCGATGCCTCGCTCCAGCGCCTGCGAAGTGAGGTTGGTAGAAAGGGAGGTCTCTCTCCAGAAAGCGAGCGTTTCCTCGCAACCCTTTCTGCGGACGAAATTGCACACGATCATGACCTTGAACACAAGATTGGAGATCTTGCACCGCTTCTGTCTGCAAGCCAGTTCGAAAACCTCACGCGCAGCGACAAGGTTCCGCAGAAACTCAAGGACGAGGCTCGTCGCGAACGCTATGCTGAACTCAAGGATGCAATTCTCAATTCTAGGAAGGGTGGTATACGCAAGATGACTCCAAAGGATCTCGAGCAGTTCTTCCTTTCGCCGATCTATGCAGAACTTAAGACGGAGAACGAAGAAGCACTCAAGGAATTCGTGACACTCATGAATGGTGGCCAGTACGATACTCTACGCGCAAGTACTGTGCTCACGAATGCACAACGTTCAGAAATCAAGAGGTGGCGCGATGATGATCGCTTCAACTTCGGTGAATTCAACGATCTCCGCAGTGGCAAGCAGGTTGAATTCAAGCAGGCTATCAGCATGGACGGTAACCGTAAGCCGCTCTATGTCGACCCATCCACGGGTAGAGTCACCGAAGATGTCACCTCAGTTAAGGCTACCCGTATCGACCGCACGCTCGACGATCTCAACACCGCCGATCGAGCAAAGCTTGAAGACAAGATCCTCGCTCGTGAGGAAGTATTTACGCGTCTCGCACCGGAAGACTTCGCCGCGATCCAGCGTGCCGACAAGCTCGAACCTCCGCAACGAAGAGCCGTCAGTGCTCACCTTAATGCTGTATTTAATGAGAAATCAGCTCGCGGCGATCGCTTCCGCGCGTACCGCGATACCATGAGCGATAATGCGTGGAAGTCGATGAAAGCCTTCTACCAACTTAGTACGGACAAAGCGAAGACGAAACGCTCGAAAGCAACAACTGACGATGGTAGCGACGACGGCACAACATGATTCCCGACGAAACTGCCATTGATAAAGCCCTAGAGACCGCACCGCAACCCGTGTCTGACTTCATCGTGGGTGGCCATCTCGCCAACGCGGTCGTCGCCATTGCGCATGAACACCAACTTCATGTCGATACAATCGGAACGCTCGCAGAGCTTTCTCGTAACATGCTCCTCGGACTTTCAAGCCCTGCCGAAACACTGGGCGAGCTCATTGTTGCAGGTGTGGACACTGCAACTGCACAAACAGTGCTCGCAGACCTTAACGTGAAGGTGTTTATGCCAGTTCGAGACGCGGTGAAGACTGGTACTAATCCGTTCGCACTCGATCGGGATACAGATGAGACGCCCGAGGTACGCACGGCAGCTGTCGCACCCACACCTGCACCAGCGTCGTCCGCAAGGCCTTCCTCCCCGCCCCTCGTACCACCGCTAGAGCTTGTCGAACGTCCGGTACCTGCACCTATTGTTCCGCCAGTGTCCGTAAGTCGGCCTGTCGAAGTTCCAGTGCCGAACGTCGTTGCACCCAACGTGGCAGCCTCAGGTCTGCCGGACGAAGCGGTACGCACGATGGCATCGGATATGCAGGCAGTGAAAGAACACCGCACGCCCACCCCAATAGTTCCTTCCGTGGTGATTCCAACGACACAAGTACAGACAATAGCAGCACCGCCACTTCCTCCGACGCCACCTCGCACCGCACCTCCTCCGGCAAATCTTCCTGGTGCAGCAGCGGTAAAGCCATACAGTGTAGATCCGTATCGTGAACCGATAGAGTAGAAAATTTTGTGCATACCGCTGCTAGAGCGCGGTATACTTACGTACGATGGAGTACCAGGTACCGCAGTTCATCGAGGTAGAGGACAAGATTTTCGGTCCATTCACCCTAAAACAGTTTATCTACCTTGCTGGCGGAGGCGGTCTTTCAGCAGTCATTCTCCTGTATGTGCGTCCACTCTTTCTCGCATTCGTTCTTGTTGCACCTATCGCAGCGCTCTCTGCCGCACTTGCATTCTATAGAGTAAACAACAAGTCTTTTGTTGAGGTGCTCGAAGCAGCGTTCAACTATTACACCAAGGGACGTCTCTACCTGTGGCGTAAGGAGAAAAAGGAAGAGTCTGCTTCGGTTCCCCAGGCACCGACACCAGTAGTTCCCGAACGTCAAAAACTTGGCCTGTCCCAGCGCAAGCTTCAGGATCTGGCATGGTCGCTGGATATTAAGGACGCAAGTTCGAACCAGAATTCATAAGATATGCCTACTCCCCAAGCAGCGCAGGCATTCGTGCCCGTCAAAGAAGTCCGCAACGGTGTCGTTATCCTCAAGGAGGGAGGGTACCGGGGTATCCTCATGTGCTCAGCAATGAACTTCGCGCTTAAATCTGAACCGGAGCAGGCAGCCATTATCGGAGGGTTCCAATCCCTCCTCAATACGCTCGATTTCTCAATCGAAATGGTCGTGCACTCTCGCCGTATGGACATTCGTCCATATCTCGCACTCCTTGAGGAGCGACTCGCGGCTCAACAGAGTGAACTTATGCGCATTCA
Source organism: uncultured Candidatus Saccharibacteria bacterium (assembly GCA_964446735.1). GTDB lineage: Bacteria > Patescibacteriota > Minisyncoccia > Phycocordibacterales > Phycocordibacteraceae > C7867-001. Next base: position 436,557 of record CAYUQB010000001.1, read on the forward strand.
ACTACGTGAGTACATTAGCTTCATTCGAGGATTTACCGAGAGTACCGACATCATGACCAAGCTCTTCTATGTAGTCGTGCCATATACCCCAGCGGTTGCAGTGAAGGTAAGTCAGGCATTCCCACTTCCAGGACGAAAGAAGGAAGGCGCTCAGGGAGCCACTGAATCATTCGAAGAGGATCGGGTGCAGCTTGAGCAACGCATGCTTCTAGTTGCAAGCGGACTTTCGGCCGCAGGTATTCGCGCGGTTGCACTTGATACAGAAGAAATCATCGAGCTTCTATACCGTTCCTTCAACATTGGGCAAACCGAGACGCCAATACGTCTCGCTGAAGCCGGCATCTAATATGGCACTCCTCGACTTCCTCTCCCGCTCAAAGAAAAATGAAGTACCGACTATGACACCGGTGCTTCCAAAGGATATTTACTCCCAGGGGGTGCTCGAGCTCGCTGACGCCATTGCACCAGCAGCACTTCAGGTAGGTTCAAAGGACATCGAGCTTGGTGAGAAGGTATCGCGTTCCTTCTACACGATCTCGTACCCTCGATTCCTCACTGATGGTTGGTTCATGGAGATCATTAATTTGGCACGAGAATTTGATATTGGTATCTTTGTGCACCCAATCGAGACCGGACAAGCACTTCGTAACTTCCAAAAAAAGGTTGCCGAGGTCCAAAGCCAGATTAGTGAGCGAGAAGACAAAGGGTTGGTGCGTGATCCGCTTCTTGATACGGCGTACCAGGACCTCGAGAACCTGCGCGATCAACTTCAACAAGCACAAGAGCGCCTTTTTGATGTTGGGCTCTATATGACACTGTACGAAAAAAACCGCGAACTCCTGGACCGGGTGGAAGGGGAAGTGCGTGGAATTCTCGATGCCAAGCTGGTGTATACCAAACCGGCACTGTTCCAACAAGAGCAGGGGTTCCGCTCAACACTTCCGCTTGCGCTCGATGAGCTCGAGGTCCACTCGAAACTGAATTCATCCCCACTTTCGTCCGTCTTTCCCTTTGTCTCGTTCGATCTCACGAGCGACCGCGGCATTCTATTTGGCATTAACCGCCACAACTCCTCACTCATTCTGTTCGATCGATTCTCCCTTGAGAACTACAACTCAGTAGTGTTCGCAAAGTCGGGATCCGGAAAATCCTATGCGGTGAAACTGGAGATCCTCCGATCCTTGATGTTCGATACGGATGTCATTGTTATCGATCCTGAGCGTGAATATGAGTACTTGGCGGAAGCGACTGGCGGAAGGAACTTCAACATTTCACTCTCAAGCGACCACCACATTAATCCGTTTGATCTCCCGCCGGTGCGGGAAGGGGAGGAGCCTGGTGATGTGCTCCGTGCAAATATCATTAACCTGGTCGGCCTCTTCCGACTCATGCTCGGAGGACTTTCTCCTGAAGAGGATGCGATTGTCGACCTTGCCATCACCGAAACATACGCGCTCAAAGACATCACGCCTGATCGTGATTTCACTGGCATGGAACCTCCGCTTCTTTCTGATTTCGAGGTTGTGCTCGCTGGTATGGAGGGTAGCGATTCTCTCGTACAACGACTCTCCAAGTACACCCAAGGAACGTGGTCAGGGTTTATTAATCGCCCCACCAATATCGATATTAATAAGCAGTTCGTGGTGTTCTCCGTGCGTGATATGGAAGACGAGTTGAAGCCGGTGGCAATGTACATCGTGACGCATCACATTTGGAACTCCGTCCGAAGAGAATTGAAGAAACGACTCTTGGTGATCGATGAGGCATGGTGGATGATGAAATCACCTGACACCGCATCGTTCGTTGCAATGCTTGCTAAACGCGGACGCAAGTACTACCTCGGCCTCGCAACCATCACGCAGGATGTGGAAGACTTCCTTCATTCAGAGTATGGCGGCACCATCATCAAGAACTCGTCGATTCAACTACTTCTCAAACAGTCTCCGACTGCAATCGATATGCTCAAGAGCGCGTTCAATCTTACCGAGCAAGAGAAATTCCTGTTGCTTGAGTCAGGAGTAGGCGAGGGGCTCTTCTTTGCAGGTCAGAAACACGTCGCCATAAAAATAGTCGCTTCCTACACCGAGGATCAGATCATCACCTCAGATCCCTCACAGCTGCTTGCTATCCGACGTGAGAAGGAACGCCTGCAGGGTCAGGGAGGTTAGTAGCGAGATATGGCAACGAGGGAAGCCGCGAAGGTAGCGTACCGAGTGAGCGGCATCCAGGAACTGTTACTTAAACTCACCGCGGTAGTTCTCGACGGTGTTGGGTTCTTGCTCATGCTCACTGTTATCGGCGAAGTGGGTACTGAGGTCATTGGTCTTACGGGTGATGCGCTCTTCTTTATTTGGTTCTGGATGCTTGGCGCAAAGTTCTTGACCGGTCAGGCGGGAAGGAAAATAGTCACGTTAGCTGGAAACGCGCTTGTTGAGGCTGTTCCATTTGCTAATGGCGTCTATCCTGGCTTTTCCATTGCAGTATGGCGACTCGTAAAGATTATGAAAGAAGAGGACGAAGAGGAAGCACGGAACGCTGCTCGGAAGGCACGACAGGAGGACGAAGCTCGTATTCGACGCGTGCAAGCGATTCTTGCTGAGCGCGCACGACGCCAGGCCGCCAATACCAATACCCAGGAACCGGAAAGACAGGCCGCGTGAGGCGCTATACTACCTCTATGCGGCGGATGGCCCTTCTCGTCCTTCTTGCACTTGTCGCACTTCCTGCGCATGCGCAAATCAGCTCCACTGAATCCGTGGTGCTTTCTATTACACCAGAGAATCCGCGACCGTACGACACGGTAACCGTGCTTCCGGAGAGTAGCTTGATAGATCTCGCGTCAGCCAAGATTAGCGTACTGGTGAACGGCACAGCCGTAGTGAGCGGGGGAGTACAGCGAGTTCCAGTAACGGTAGGGGGACCAGGAGACCGCACGACCATTCGTGTTGATGCGGTCGTTGGTGGCAAGACGTATACGGCCCAGCGGGTCATTCGACCAGCTGACGTGTCGCTTATCACTGAGCCAGTTTCAAGCACACACCCTTTCTATCGGGGTGCACCGCTCATAGCGCCTAGTGGCCGCATCCGCGTCATTGCACTAGCTGATTTGCGAACAGCTCCTGCCACCCGTATTGCTCCAGCAAATCTTGTGTATACATGGAGCTGGGGGGACCGCGTACTTGCTGAATATTCAGGCATTGGGCGCTCGACCTTAAACCTTGCCGCCCCGGTTCGATATCGTGATGCTGAAATTAGCGTTACGGTAACCGATGCAACATCAAACCTCATCGCAAGCGCCTCGACCTTCATTTCCCCAGTTGATGCAATTGCCCGCATCTATCCGACTGATCCACTTTCGGGTCCAGACTTCGACCATGCACTTTCAGGACGATTCGGACTTTCAGGGGAAGAGGCGGCATTTAGGGGAGTGGGGTACTTCTTTGGTGCGAAGCCATCCCTTACTTGGTCGATCAATAGCCAGCCAGCCAGCAACGACAACGAGGTGACGGTCCGTACAACGGGGAGTGGCCAGGGCTCAGCTGCGTTATCACTCACGGCACTTGAAAGCACGGCACAACAGAGTGCGACCGCGCGACTTCCAGTCGATTTTGGAACCGGAAGATCATTTAATATCTTTGGATTCTAGTATGATGCGCACGCTACTTTTCATCTCGCTTCTGCTTGCTCCCGCACTGGTATTTGCGCAGGGCACAGACTTTGTACCCTTGCTTCCATCGCTTCCCGGTATTGATACGCTTCAAACGCAAGATTCGCTCGCTCCATTCCTCTCTCAAATCTACAAGATCTGTATCGGGCTTGCTGCCGTACTTGCGGTGCTCCAGATCATGCGGGCAGGAATCATGTACATGGGAGGCGACAGTATCACGGAGAAAAAGGAGGCGCGGGGTCTTATCGGCGCAGCGCTTGCGGGACTGTTGTTGGTTCTTTCACCTGTTATTGTGTTCAGCCTCATTAATCCGCAGATCCTTGAGCTCGATATTGGCGGCGACCGCTTGCGGTCTAACGTCGAGAGTCCGGGTCCTACAAGCTATACGGTTATTCCGGCAACTACCGCCGAGGAATGTAAAAAGAAGGGAGGCACCCCTACAGGAAACCCTCCCAACATTTTGTGCAAAGCACCCACCACCGAAGCGACCACTGCTGCGTCGTATGGTAATTGCAGCGATTACACAAACTTCCTGGTTACGACCGTTGATGGGAATTGTAACAACGCTGCAAATAACGACACTACGTACACCCGCATTCAGGTAAACAACCGATGTTGCTATGGGGGCAGCATCCAAACTGGATTCAAATGCTGTGCGGTGAACAAGAAAGACGTGACGGCACCACTCCCGGATGCAACAAAGCCCATAACTGTTATGGAATACGTTGACGGTACTACCAAAAACTACGGACCACTCTCTGCCGCTGATAAAGAATCGTTCAGTAAATTCTCTGCCGCCTGTACCGCAGCACGAGGCAAGGTCATAAGAACGCAAAAAACCATTCGCGACTGTACTGCTGAGGAAGAAAAACTTATGACCGATGTCCCCGCTGAACGCCGACAATACATTGGATGCAAGACGGTGGATGTAGGATGTGCCTTATAGCTATGCGACGAATACTTCTCATCATCGGGGCGGTCATCATCCTCATCGGGATTGGAATTGGTATTTACTTCCTCTTCTTCCGAGGTGGCCCAGGACTGGTCATAGGTCCAGGCGATTTCCCAGGGTCAGGAAATACCGACGGCGAGCCAGAAGATGGGGTAGTCGGGGTGCAGGACATTGGGGTCGCACTCCCTGGTGCTGGTACGGAGATCGCACCACGGTTCCTGCGAATTTCGGATCGACCAGTTGCGTTCGGTGCGGCAGCGGTCTTTGTGCCGGGAACGACTCCGGTAGCAACCACGTCAGCAAGCAGCACCGTCGTAGCTCGGGATCCTGATGTGCGCGTGATGTATCTCGAACGCGAGAGTGGAAACGTCTACGCCTTTGAAGTCCACGCCCGCACACAGACTCGACGCTCAAACAAAACACTTCCTGGTATACAGGAAGCGAACTGGCTTTCTGATGGCTCCCTTGCGTTTGTGCGATTTCTTCAAGGAACAGGAGATGATGAACGTGTTGATACCTATGCACTCCCGGCTGATGGAGAAAATGGCTATTTCCTTGAACAGAACCTCGCCCAAGTCCTGGTGAAGGGAACAAGTACTTTGGTGACCGTACGCTCAACAACCGAAGGGTCTCAAGCGTCTGTTTCTACACCCACTGGCGGCGGTCTGCGCACACTTTTCTCGACCCCACTTTCCTCAATTCTGATCGGCTACTCGGGTGCAAATTTCGTTGTGTGGACTAAGGGGTCTGCGCAAGCCAATAGCTACGCCTTCTTGGTTGATGCACGAACCGGTGCGTTCACGCGTGCACTTGGTCCTTTGAAAGGATTTTCCGTGCTTCCAAGCCCAAGCGGCCGCTACCTTCTGTATAGCTACCTAGACCGAGGGAAGCTCGCGCTCGCAGCACTCGATCTCTCCACTCGAATTGCCACTCGGCTACCGCTTGCCACACTCCCAGAGAAATGTGCGTGGACCAGCGACGACCGAGCATTGTACTGTGGTGTCCCAACAGCGCTTCCTGGAACACTTCCTGATGACTGGTATCAAGGCGCCGTGCATTTTACCGACCGCATATGGAAAATCGACTTGGGAAGTCGAGTGGCGACACTCGTCATAGATCCGAAGGAAGCAGGGGAGTTGGATGTTGACGCGGTTGGTCTTACGCTTGACCGCACGAATGACGTTCTGGTCTTCAAGAATCGACGTGACCACCTGCTCTACACCTACGACCTCTAGACCGTAGCGGGCGTTGGAGTGTTTGTGCGTCGCACAATGAATTCCTGGAAGATAGAAACGAGACTGCCGGTAATAAAGTAGAGGGCAATGGCGCCCGATGTGTACGCAGCAACGCCCACAATCAATGGGAGAATGTAGCGCATTTGGAGCGCCATTGCGCGTGCAATGTCAGCTCCTGGTCCTTCAACTTCTGCTGAAGGTGGCGGTACCGGAATGGCATACCAAGAATGAGCGAGCTGTGCGAATGCGGCAATGATCGCGAGGACAATGCTGTGACCGGTGATTGAAGCAAGTCCGAGAAATGCCACCGAGACAGCGTCCGGTACCGTAACAAACGGATACAGAATGCTTGGATCAATACCGGGCAATGACTTACTGCTAAATACCCAATACAGGCCAATAATCACCGGAATTTGAATAAGGAGGGGAAGGAGGCTGGCAAACGGATGCACCCCGTATTTCTTATACAGCGCCATCATTTCCTTCATCTGACGCTCTTGGTCGTTCTTGAATTTCTTGCGTACTTCCTTCAATTCAGGGTCCATTGCCTTCATGGCCTTTTGCGTGCGTGCGGCACTCATGGAGAGGGGCCAGAGCACAAACCGCACTATCAGCGTTGCCAGAATGACGGCAATCCCGAGGTCGCCCCCGGGGACTACATCAATCAATAAAACCAACAGGTTGTAGATCGGGGTATAGAGAACCGTGTGGAAGAATCCCATATCGCTCTACCTTATACTGTCGGCAACGAAAGGAGAAGTCGATTGAGCTCGTCGGCAATCTTTTGGTAGGGAAGGGAAGGACCTCCGGCACGCGCATAGATAACGAATGAACGACCGGAACGTATATGGGGTCGAATGGCAGTAAGTATGCGCCGCTTTAGTTGGTGCCGCGCAACAGACGTACGGGCAACCTTCTTTGAAACAACGGCGGCGGCCCTCCCTTCGATTGAAGGCATAACAGTTACAGAAAAATGCTCAGACGCGGCACGATGGCCGCGTCCGGCGGTAGCGAAAGCGGCTCTAGAAAGACGCTTTGCTTTAGGAAGCATGGTTAGCCCGAAACGGAGAGGCTGGTGCGGCCTTTTCGGCGGCGGCGCGTGAGGACATTCTTGCCACCCGGAGTTGCAGAACGAGCTCGGAAACCGTGGGTAGTGGCGCGCTTACGCTTCTTGGGTTGATAGGTTCGCTTAGGCATATGATTGTTGTCCACAGGATAGTACCAAGTTCTCCACTGGTGGGCAAGAACGCCTCATCCATAGGCTCATTTCTCAAGCTTTTTGAGCCACTAGCACACAGAGGGAACACCACGCAAGAGCAATTTTCTGTGGAGGTGTACGGACGGCATGCACTCCCGTATACTTCACCCCAATGCAGAAACTCGATGCGCGTGAACTTTGGGAATATGTGCTCACCCAAGTCGAGCTGTCTATCTCTCCTGCAAACTTCAATACCTGGTTTCGGGATAGTTCTATCGTAAAAATCGAGGACGGTATTGTATATGTCGGTGTACCGAGCCAATTCTTTCGCGATTGGTACCTCAAGAAGTTCCATACGCTTCTTTTGAAAATCATCCGCTCTGTCTCATACGAGTACCGGAATATTGAATACGTGATTGTGAAGGACGATCGCCGGAAACCTAAGGAAATACGTCGTTCTTCTGGGCCAATCCAAGTAGCAGAACTCCCACTCGACGAGTTCTATGTAAATAAAAGCGACAATCTCAACCCTCGCTATACGTTCGATACCTTCGTCGTCGGAGCGTTTAATGAGCTCGCGCATACTGCCGCGCAGGCGATTTTGAAGCGTCCAGGCATTATGTACAATCCACTCTTCATTTATGGAGAGACTGGTCGTGGTAAGACACATCTTATCCAGTCCATTGGAAATCAGTACAAGAAGCTCTATCCGAACCGGAAAGTCTTCTACCTCACTGCGGACAAATTCGGAAACGAATACACCGATTCAATTCAACACGGAACGGCAAATCGCTTTAAAGAGAAGTACCGTCAGTACGACTTGCTCATCATGGATGATATTCAGTTCTTCGCGAAGCGGGAAAAGACCCAAGAAGAGCTGTTTCATCTCTTTAATGCACTCTACGACAACAATAAACAGATCATCTTTTCATCCGATCGGTCACCTGCCTCGATTCCCGATATCGCTGACCGCGTGCGTGGGCGTCTTTCAAGCGGAATGACGGTCGACATCAGTGAGCCAGACCCCGAAAGCCGTATGGCTATTGTGCGTAAAAAGGCCGCAATTCACGGGGTAAATCTCTCAGATGAGGTCGTAGAACACATCGCAACGTCAGTTGCCGGCTCTATCCGAGAGCTTGAGGGAGTTATCAACTCCATCGTCTGTCATACCCAGGTGAAAGGAACACCTCCCGACCTTGCTGAAGTGCGTCAGTCACTCCGCTCTTTCTCACGCCCAACAAAAACAGTCTCGGTAAAACACGTAGTTTCTAAAGTTGCGGAGTTCTACGGAATCGATGAGGAGAGTATTTACGAGAAGACTCGTAGAAGGGAAGTGGTTCGACCACGTCAGGTCATTATGTATATCTTGCGTGAGGATTTTAGTGTTTCCTATCCCACCATTGGAAACAAGTTGGGAGGGCGTGATCACACAACCGTTATCCACTCCTGTGAGAAGGTGAAGCGTGAGGTGATTGCTGACGCTGATCTCGCTAAAGAAATTCAGGACATCCGTGGGTTGTTAGTATAAGTGGGGACAACACCTGAATACTCCATGAACAAGACGTTGGCGACTATGGGGAGAACTGAGGAACAGCACCAGACCTATCCCCAGGTCTTCGGAGCGGGTGCACTTCTCCCCAGTGTGGAAAAGGAGTTTTCAACACATTACGAATTGGAGAGGACACAAAATAGTCTTCATCTAAGCTTCATAAAAGGGTTTTCCACCTATCAACAGGCCTAATAATAGTATTCGTATGGTTATCACTTTAGAAAAAAGAGAATTCGCTAATGCAGTGATGATTGTATCGAAATTCGCAGAACGACGGAGCGCAACACTCCCAGTTCTTTCCGGAATAGCCATCATTGCAGGAGACGATGGAATAAAACTGCGAGCAACAAATCTTGAGACCGGTATTGATTTGCGTGTGGAAGGGGTGATCAAAGATCCTGGAGTGATAGCACTCCCCGCAAACGTGTTACGAGAAATAACCTCGTCCTTCGGGGGATCAGGTTCTGTAGTAATCGACTACGCGGGTGAGACAGCGGTCATAACCTCTGATAACGGCACAAGCACGCTCAAAACCCTCCCGTATGAGGATTTCCCCATCCTCCCACTTCCCGAGTCGCCACGGGCAAAATTTACGATCCCGGGCGATGCACTCCGGACACTCATAACGTCTGTGGTTTCTTGTGCGTCGACATCGACGGTGCGACCAGAACTTGCAAGCGTTCTCGTTTCAGCTGAAGGAGGGGTGGTTAAAGCTGTTGCGACTGATTCGTTTAGGCTTGCTGAGAAAAAACTCTCCCTTTCAGGAAAGATTCCTCCTTTTTCTATGCTGATTCCGGCAAAGAATGCACTCGATTTACTTTCAGCACTCCCGGAAGGTGATGTAGAAGTGGTGCTTGATGAGCATCAGTGCGCCTGTATGTGGGGAGAAGGGGTGCTGACGACCCGATTGGTGGCGAATGCCTATCCTGACTATGCACAGATCATTCCGAAGCAATTTGTCTCCGAGGCAACCGTACTCCGGAAAGACCTGGAAGCAGGACTCAAGCGGGTTGCAGTGTTCTCGGATGCCTTCCAAAAGGTTCGTCTTGCCTGCTCACCTTCAGATAAAGAGATTCGGCTTGCGGCCCGCAATGCTGACATTGGTGAATCAAATGAGCATATTCCCGCATCTGCAACGGGAGACGCAATTGAACTTTCGTTCAACCATCGCTATCTCGCCGCACCGCTTTCGCTTATTGCCTCAGATAGCATCACATTCTCCGCAAGCGGAATCGGCCGTGCGGCCGTGCTTCGTGGTGCAGGTGATGCTTCGTTTCTATACCTCGTAATGCCGATGAATCAGTAGTTTTAGAGCGTTGGTACACCAAGATCTGGAAGGATCGGTGTTGACTCCATAGTTTGAGGCGTTACCGCACCACCCCACGACTGCAGTGGGTATTCCCAATACGAGAGCTGGGGGTCATTCCACGGATTGGCGGGTGGAGGTCCTTGAGGATTATCTTTGTCTACCCAGTACAAAATGTCATGTACGCCCGAACTTCCTGTATACGAACCGCGAAGCGCAGGAGGTGCGGACTCAGGAATACCCGGTGCTTCTGGGAAATAAGAAACAGGATATTTTTTAAGTGCGACATCCATGAAGGAGCGCCACATTGGCGCAACCACAAACCCGGCTATTTCCTTTACCATCGGCCGGTTGTCGTTGTTACCAGCCCAGACCCCCACCACAATGTCAGGGGAGAATCCAACCGTCCATACATCACGGTACTCGTTCGTAGTACCGGTCTTTGCGGCGACGTCATACCCCGGAATACTAAGAGGGTTAATTGCCTGGTATTCAGGGAACCGTGCCTCGTTGTTCGAGAGCATTGATGCCATGGTGTGAGCAACATCAGGACTTATGACCTGCTGTGGATCCTCTTTAAACTCTTCAAGGAGTTGTCCGCTCGTGTCAGTCACCGACAGGATGCCGGTGGGCGGATTACGCACGCCACCAGTAGCAAACACCCCGTAAGCACTGGTGAGTTCGAGGAGACGCACTTCAGCGGCACCAAGTGCGAGCGAGAGACCGTATTCTTTCGCCTCCTTGAGTGTGGTGATGCCCATCGCAGTCGCAAGATTAATTACGTTCTGCATTCCCGCTAGATACATGGTCTTAACTGCAGGAACGTTGATTGACTGGGCGAGCGCAGTCGTGAATGTCATCGGTCCTCTGAATTTATCGTCGTAGTTAGAGGGCGCGTAGCACGGGTACGTACCATTGTGATTATCCGATGCGGCGCAGGCGGTAGAAAACTGCGTAGGGAGATCGAACACAATTGTTTGTGGGGTGAATCCTTTTGCGATTGCGGCTGCGTACACAAATGGCTTGAACGCTGAACCTGGCTGACGGAAGGCGAGCGCCGCATTGTAGCTTCCTTGCACAGCCTCGTCGAAGTAGTCACGTGAGCCGACCATCGAAAGTATTTGGCCTGTTTTAGGATCGATTGCGACCAGTGCTGCGTTGCTGGCGTTGTATTTCTGTTGGTTTGCAATTGCATACTCGTACACCGTTGTCTCAGCTGCGTGCTGGAGATCGGTATCGAGAGTTGTCACGACATGAAGGCCTTGATTCACCATGTCAGGACCATACTTCTCTTCAAGATATTCCTCGATATAAAAGACGAAGTGCGGAGCAATAATTGAACCGTTCTGCTGCGGATTAAAGGCAACCTTTTCTTTCTTTGCCTTGGCGTACTCATCATCACTGATATAGCCAAGCGCATTCATGCGTGCGAGTACGAGATCTTTACGGGCATCAAGAAGATTCCGATTTTGTCCGTAGGGAGAGTACCGCGAGGGTGCTTGGGGAAGGGCAGCGATGTACGCGGCTTCTGCGAGTGACACGTCACGGGCAGATTTGCCAAAGAATGCACGACTTGCAGCCTCAACACCGTACAGGGTGCCGCCATAGGGAGTGTCATTGAGATAAAAGCCGAGAATCTGGTCCTTGGTGTAGCGTTGTTCGAGCTTGATCGCCAGTATCCATTCGTGGATTTTCCGGCTTATGCTTTTTTGGCCGGTGAGCAAACTATTCTTCACCACTTGCTGAGTGATGGTGGAACCACCCTGGACGAGTGCACCATGCTTAATATCGACGATCAATGATCGGATGATTGCTGTGAAACTGATACCGCCGTGCTGGTAGAAGCCGGAGTCCTCAATTGCGAGTGTTGATTGCTTAATGTAGGGTGAAATGTCCTCAAGCGGGACCTGGTTACGACGAATATCGCGGTTGAGGTCGTACAGCACCGTTTTTCCGGTACGGTCATAGATCTTAGTCGACTGGGTGACTTTACGGGTGTCGAACGAGTCGAGACCAGGGGTGGGGGTAAGCGCAATCCACAAGATAGTTACACTCGCCGCAAACATCACGACTCCAAGTGCCATGAACGCGACCCGCGTGAGAGGGTGCGGGTCGCGCAGATGCTTGCGTATAGTTGCTACGATATCTCCCTTCTTTTTTCGGGACATGCGGGCATGCTAGCACGAAAACGGCCCCGAAGGGCCGTTTCGTTAGATCGGTTCCTCCTCGTCAGAGGAGAACGAATCGTCTTCTTCGTCGAGCTCATCGTCTTCAAGGTCCTCTGCGGCCTCGTCCTCGTCAAGCTCTGAACCGAAATTTCGGATCTCGTCATCTTGCATGGTGAAATGCGGATTACGTTACTGGTGCCCCTCTATTTGAACAAAATCGAATCCGTTTGCAAGTTGTGGATCACGGCCGTGTGGACAAGCCCGCAATAGCAATAGCAATGGCGTCGAGTTCGTCATCGAGGCGCTTTTTTGCTGGAAGTGCAATGAGGTGGGGAAGCATACGGGCTAGCGCCGCTTTATCTGCACTCCCATGTCCGGTTACGGCAAGTTTTACTTGGGCAGGAGTGATCTCAAGCACCGGGAGTTCAAAAGCACCGATAGCTGCAAGCGCGACTCCTCGAGCTTCTGCTACCGACAAGGCAGTCTTTTTGTTGGTACTGAAATAGAGAGTCTCGAGTGCAATGATCGAAGGGTGGTATGTGTCGATGGCGGTGGTAATAGCGGCGTATACAGCCGCAAGCCGCAAGGAAGATGCTCCTTTTGCGGGAGTAATGCAGTCACTCCACAGGTGGGTGGGATGACTTGGATCACCCTCTATAACCGCAAGCCCAAGACGATCAAAGCCAGGATCGATTCCCAAGACCCGTCTACTCATCGCTGGTGCTTTCATACCCACGAGCATTCGTGGCAACCGCCTGAACATCGTCCTGTTCGTCGAGGAATGTTAAAAGAAGTGTGAGCTTCTCTTCCTCGGCACCGCTGATGTCCATGAGCGGTTCGTTAGGTGTGTGACGGCCGTCAGGGGATTTAGTGAACGCCCATGCGGCACTTCCTGGTGTGCCGAGCTCGTATCCATTTTTAGTAAGGATGAGTTTAATTTCTTGTGTAGTGCGATTGCGACTATCGGTGAGGGCAGTGACTACGATAGCAATGCCGCCAGGACCATAAAGCTCATACACCACCTGTTCGAGATCTCCTGCCTCCTTACTGATGCCTTTAGCAACCGCACGATCAATATTATCTTTGGGCATGTTAGCGGCCTTTGCGCGCGCAATGATTGCCGCAAGAGTGGGGGAAGAAGTATTACCAGCAGTTTTCTTTGATTCCAGGGTTATTTCACGGGCGAATTTAGAGAAAGTGCGTCCCTTAGCAGCATCAGTCACTGCTTTTTGTCGTTTTATTTGGGCCCATTTGCTGTGGCCAGCCATACACTAGGACTGTAGCAAATATCTTTTTCCCGTGTCAGTCAGTACACGCCCACGCGAGGAACGCTCAATAAATCCAAGCCGAAGGAGATAGGGTTCGTATACGTTCTCAATAGTGTCAGGATCTTCATGCATCGCACTTGCAAGTGCTCGTACCCCAGCAGGTCCACCCTTGAATCCCGTTCGAAGGGTTTCTAGGTATCGTTGGTCGTCCTTTGTAAGACCAAGAGCATCAATACCAAAAAGCTGGCACGCTTCGTCGCACACCGTGGGGGAAAGGTCTCGCTCGTGGACCTCAGCGTAGTCGCGTACCCGTTTCAAAAGCGCGTTGGCAACACGAGGGGTAGCACGACTGCGGCCAGCAATCCGTTCCACTACCGCAGCATCAGCTTCAACCCCAAGCTTATTCGCTGACCGAGAAATGATGGAGCGGAGGTCTTCGTCAGTGTAGAAATCTAGCTGGTATACACCGCCACCGAATCGACTACGCAAGGGACCTGAAAGTTGTGCGACGCGAGTCGTAGCACCGACGAGCATGAACGGAGGAAGTGCGAGCTCCACGGTGCGCGCAGATGGCCCCTTACCAAGCACGATATCAAGAGAGCCAGACTCAAGCGCGGGGTATAGCAACTCCTCAATCTTTCGTGAAAGTTGATGAATCTCGTCAATGAAGAGTACGGTGCCAGGTTCGAGGTTAGTGAGAATTGCGGCGAGATCGCCCGCACGTTCAATAGCGACCCCGGATGTGGTCTTAAGTGGGGCATCGAGAGTAATTGCAATGAGATGCGCCAGCGTGGTCTTTCCAACTCCGGGTGGGCCATACAAAAGGACATGTTCAGGCATGTCACCGCGTCTCTTTGCGGCCTCAAGGAGCACTTTAATGTTGGCTTTTACATGCCCCTGACCCATGTATTCATCCCACAGGGTGGGACGAAGGGCAGAATCGAGCATAGGGTCGCGTACTTTGACAGGATCGGGGGTACTTGACATAAAAACGGACTATGCTACCATTCTAGCACACGAGCTCCTTCAGAAGGGCCCGTTTTCTTTTCATCCCGCATAGTACCCTCTAGGCAAGGCTTGACGGCTTAGGGCGTCTCCCCAAGGACCACATTGGTACCGCGCTTGTACGCGGCTCGCTGATTGTCTCCTCAGGCGTTTCGTTCACCTTCCTCACGGAAGGAGTGCCTGGAGGGTAATGTGCAGGATATGAAATGACCCGCTTCAGCGGGTCATTTCATTAATTGCGCGGCAAATCGACAACGCGCATCACTTCATCGAGAGAGGTTACCCCCGAAAGTGCCTTCAAGACGCCGTCTTGTGCCATCGTTAGATATCCTTGGCGGGTGACGTGCTTAGCGATATCACCTTCGCTCGGATTGTCGCGCAAGAACGTGCCCAACTCATCATCCATGAAAATGGCTTCGTAGAGGCCAATGCGTCCTTCATAGCCACTCTCATCAACAGGCACCCACGTCATATCGAGTGATTGAGGGAGTAGCGTTTGATCGGTGAGTGATGAGAGTGCCTTTTCAGCAAAAGCGCGTTGCGCACCTTCAAGTGGAACCTGCTTTCTTTTATCGGGATGGAGTCTACGTACCAGGCGCTGTGCCATGGCGACTGATATAGCAGAACTAAATGATTTTGGATCAAGTCCTAAGTCAACGAGGCGGGGGAACGTACCTGCTGCGTTATTGGTGTGGAGCGTGGTGAATACGAAGTGTCCCGTAAGGGCAGCTTGAAGCGCGGTCTCGGCGACTTCCGCATCACGAATTTCACCGACCATAATCACGTCCGGATCCTGACGGAGTACTGATCGAAGTCCTGATGCAAATGTGTAGTCCTTGCCGTTTATTTGTGTCTGAACAATACCGGGGAGGTGGTACTCAATAGGGTCTTCGAGTGTGATGATTTTGATGTCAGGTGTGTGGATGCGTTTCAAAAAGGCATACAACGTGGTGGTCTTACCCGACCCAGTGGGGCCGGTCGTAAGGAGCATGCCGTTCGGGCGTTTGATTTCAGCTTCAAGTCGCGAAAGAAGCTTCGGGTGAATGCCCAAATCTTCAAAAGAAACTTGAATTGCTTCGGGATTGAGGATGCGCAGCACCACTGACTCGCCGTATCCTCCCGGAATAAGGGAGGTGCGGATTTCAATGTCACTTCCGGCAATTCCTACCGAGAATCGACCGTCTTGCGATCGATCCGTCACGTTCAGCTTAAGTCCGGAGAGTAATTTAATACGCGAGACCAGGCCATGATAGGTGTGTTGATCAAGGGTGTATGCGTCAGTAAGGATTCCGTCCAAGCGAAGACGCAAGCGCACATGTTCTTCCTCTGGCTCGATGTGTACATCAGACGCGCGCATGGCAAACGCGGACGCAAGAATCTCTTCCAGTAGCTCCGAAGTTTGTGCACGAGTTCGCTTATTGAGAAGCTCATCCATATGCGCTGCGAAGCTCGGTATGTCGGTCAGAGATTGCTTGAGATCGTTGAGGGCATCTGGCGAAAGCGTGAACACACCCGCCTCGCTTCCTGCTGCAAACGAAAGTTCCTCGTATTTCGCAAATGCTCGCGCCAGGCTTTTGTGCGAGACCATGAAGAGCTCAATGAGATACCCATCGCGTTCGAGTGATTGACGCAGCTCAATAAATTTTGGTGCTTCAGGAGAACGAACAGCGAGCGAGATTTTTTTACCCACCTTTGCAAACACAATCGCTTCTGCCTCGTGGGCGATAGGTTCAGGAATAATTCGAAGCGAATCTCCGTCAATGGGAGTAGTCGTGAGATCTACATACGTCGCTCCGTGCTTTTCGGAGAGCAGACGAGCGAGATCTTCTTCCTCGCGTTCACGAATAGCAGCAAGCTTCGCGTCCTCGGCGTCGGTATCAAAGGGGAGAGACATAGGCGCATCATACCACCGCCTACTTACGGCTCCTTGGAATACTTGACAATACTGGTAAAGTGTGTGTATAATAAAGGTCGGCAACAACTAGGAGGTCCGCTATGCGGCTCTACAACACGTTGGCTGTTCTTCTGAGTTCAGCCCTCTGCGGTGTCGCACACGCGGCTACCGCCCCTGCGGCTCAGGCCGAAACCACGATCGCAGTCGACGCGTCCGTTGGGTGCGATCCCACCGGGATCGCGTTCGACACCAAGGACCTGACGAAGGTCTACCCCTGCGGGTCCGAGACGGTCAGGCTCTCCAAGAGCACGACCGGCTACCGGATCTCCAAGGTGCAGACCCAGATCGTGGGCACCGCGCTCGCGCCGCCCAACATGCTCGCCTTCACGCAGCAGCCGTCGGCCCCGCCGGCGATCGCCGGTCAGGTCCTCCTGGCCGCCTGCAAGAAGACGGTGATGAAGGATTCGAACCGAGCGTCAGCCTGTCCGATGATCGCCAACAACAAGGTGGTCGCCTGGCAGTTCTACAACCGGGCTGGCGTCGCTATTCCCGGCGACGTGACTCCGGATCCGCGCGGCACGACGGTGGAGGAGGTCCTCTCCTCAACGTCGCCCGTCGCCCGGCAGCAGGTCGCGAACGTCTCGGTTCCCGGCGGCAAATGCGCCGACGGGCTCGTCCATCGTCCCACGGCCGAAATGGTCGTGCGGACGTCGGAAGGGACTACCTGCGGCGCGGCCTACGTGAAGCAGCCCTCGATGGTCGGCCAGGTCCTGGGCGCCTCGGCGCTCATGCTCGTGTCCGGCTACGCCAATCGCATCGCCTACGGCGACGACGGCTACTATCATGGGGGCTACGGCAGCTACTACCAGCGGCCATACAACTACAGCTCGGGCTCCTACTTCAACCTGGGCCGGCCCGGCGATCAGCCGTCCTGCGGCGGCTGCCAGCGGTACTAGTAGCTGCTGGCTGAACTCAGTGAAGCGCTCGTCTTTCGGGACGGGCGCTTTCTGTTTTCATGGGTACAATAAAAGCGTGGAAAAACAGATGGTAGATCTTACAGCGCTCGAAACAGAGGCGAAGACGTTCGTTCGATCACTCACCCCTGCACGGACCGCAACCCTGGTGACGCTTTCTGGAGAACTTGGGGCAGGCAAAACTACATTTACCCAGGCGGTGGCGAAAGCCGTCGGCATCGCGGAAGCGGTCACGAGTCCTACCTTTGTACTCGAGAAGATATATGAACTTCCAGCCGGACAAGTATTTGAGCGTTTGGTACACATAGACGCGTATCGGCTTTCTGGTGGAGAGGAGCTTTCCGCACTGGGATTCTCTGAACTCATGTATGATCCAGGGAATCTGATCGTACTTGAGTGGCCTGAAAAGGTAGCGGACACACTTCCTACTCCCACGATTGCCATAACGCTCACCGTGAATCCTGACGGGTCACGCACCCTTTCCTATGCCTAAGACAACCAACAAGAAACGTCTCGTTATTCTGGACTCGCACGCGATCATTCATCGTGCGTATCACGCACTTCCTGACTTTACTGGACCGGATGGTCAACCCACGGGTGCGCTATACGGGCTGGCATCTATGTTGCTGCGCATTTTTGGGGACCTGAAGCCTGACTATATTGCTGCAGCATATGATCTTGCCGGTCCCACCGTGCGGCATGAAGCGTATGCGGAATACAAGGGAACCAGAAGCAAGACTGATGATGCGCTTATCGCCCAACTCACCACGTCGCGTGATGTCTTTGCTGCGTTCTCGGTCCCCATTTACGAGCGTGAGGGATTTGAGGCTGACGACATCATCGGCACCGTAACGAAACTGCTTGAGAAGGAGAAAGAACTCGAAATAGTAATTGCATCTGGTGACATGGATACGATGCAGCTCATCGATGGCAAGCGCGTGCAGGTGTATACCCTAAAGAAAGGACTCAACGACACTATTCTGTACGACGAAGCCGCGGTACAGGAACGCTACGGATTCCCTCCAGAACTGATTCCCGACTATAAGGGTCTACGAGGCGACCCTTCGGACAACATTAAGGGTGTTCCCGGTATCGGCGAAAAGACCGCAACGGAGTTAGTTGCGAATTTTGGAACCATAGAATCGCTGTATGAAACTATTGCAAAGAATGAACAGGCACTCCTTGCGAAAGGAATCAAGCCACGGATTGTAAATCTTCTGAAGGAGCACGAAGAAGACGCGCGATTTTCAAAAGCGATTGCGACTATTCGCACGGATGCACGCATTGCATACGCACTTCCCAAAGAATGTTGGCTCGACCAAGTCTCTCTTCCGCGCGTTCTCGCGCTCTTTGATGAGCTCGGATTTCGGTCGCTTCGTGGTAGAGCGCAAACACTTATGGGTGGAGATGGAACCGAGGACGAGACGTATGAGGAAGCGGCTGCTGAAGCTGACATTGCACCTGCACGTCTTGAAGAAGCGAAAGTCATGCTGTGGCTCCTGTGCTCTGACTTCACCAATCCAAATCTCGAGGACGTGCTCGGATATACGCGAACACAAACGTTTGATGAGGCGCACGCCGAACTTACGCGACTTGTGGCAGAGACGGGACGACTCCAGAAAGTGTACGAAGACATCGAACATCCACTCATTGCGCTCATCGAAGCGATGAAGCAGCACGGAGTACTTATAGACCGAAACGTACTCAGCACACTTTCGAAGGAGTACCATGCGGATCTGGAAAAGATAGAAGCCCGGATATATGCGGCGGCAGGGCACGAATTCAATATCGCGTCACCCAAACAACTTGGCGATGTGCTGTTCGATGAACTTGAGCTCAAGGTTCCAGGAGCCAAGACCCAGAAGAAGACCGCGACCGGACAACGCTCAACTAAAGAGTCCGAGCTTGAGAAACTGCAGGACCTGCATCCTATTATCGGCGACATCCTCGAATACAGAGGTTTGGCAAAACTTCTTTCTACCTACATTGATAACTTGCCGACTCTCCTAGACGATAAGGATCGATTGCATCCGCAGTTCCTCCAGTATGGAGCGGTCACGGGTCGTATGGCGAGTACAAATCCGGGACTTCAGAACATCCCAATACGCACTGAACGGGGCCGGGCGATCCGAAACGCCTTCATCGCGCCTCCTGGGTACACACTCCTCGATCTCGACTACTCACAGATTGAGCTACGCATTGCCGCAATCCTTTCGAAGGATGAAAAGCTCATTGGGATATTCAAATCTGGACGTGATGTACATCGCGAAGTTGCAGCTGCAGTTTTTGATGTCGCTCCGGAAACGGTGGACGCTGAGATGCGTCGACGAGCCAAAATTATCAACTTCGGCATTCTCTATGGCATGGGTGTGAATGCGCTCAAAACCCAACTTGGGACCTCTATGGCTGACGCCCACCGATTCTATGATGACTATTTCGCGACGTTCTCAACGCTCGCAAAATATCTAGAGTCGACTCGAGGGTTTGCCCGAAAAAACGGCTTCACTGAGACACTCTTTGGTCGCCGTCGTCAGTTTCCGGAAATGAAGTCTCCGCTCCCGTACGTTCGCGCGCAGGCCGAGCGCATGGCTATTAATGCGCCGATTCAGGGAACCCAGGCAGACATTATTAAACTCGCCATGGTGCGGATCGATGAAATGCTTGTCGCTGAGAATCTTCGAGACGAGACCCATCTTCTCCTCCAGGTGCATGACGAACTGGTATATGAAGTAGCGGAAGAGCGGCTTTCCATGCTTGCACCGAAAATTAAGAACATCATGGAAACGGTTCTTTCTGAAGATCAGACCGAGGGGGTACCGATCATAGCTGAAATGAAGGTAGGAAAGTCGTGGGGAAGTGCACAACCACTTGTCTGATACGGGGGTGAAATAGGATACTAGAGCTAGGCTCGTGGTGAGTCGGGGAGTCACAGTCATGAGTGCACAGGGCGCTAATCACCAAGGTCGTTCGTCGAACAGCTACCGTTCTAGCGGAGCTGCCAGGGTTCTGGTTCCGCTTCTCATATCACTCGCCATGTGGGCGTTCATCCTCCTCGGGCTTTCGGGCCTCTGGATGAAAAGCTTCGGTGGGTGACGCCATAGATCTTCAGGTAACCAGCTCTCGTTGCGAGCGTCCGTGTCCCGGGCGCTCCGCATCTTTTAGCGATACACTATCTCCTATGATTTATCTCTTTCACGGCACCGATGTCGAGAAAGTACGAGCGAAGGCATTTGGGTGGGTGGCAGCTGCACGCGCTAAAGCGCCTGATGCACCCTATATTCGGCTTTCGGCCGACGTGATCACACCAGAGG
Organism: uncultured Candidatus Saccharibacteria bacterium; assembly: GCA_964446735.1. GTDB lineage: Bacteria > Patescibacteriota > Minisyncoccia > Phycocordibacterales > Phycocordibacteraceae > C7867-001. The sequence goes on from CAYUQB010000001.1 coordinate 457,084, forward strand.
CACTCGATGAAGTAGTGCAATCGCAGGGACTCTTTTTCTCAAAGATGCTCGTACTCCTTGATGATCCGTTTTCGCTTACGGAAACTGGCGAGCTGATACTCCAAAAACTACCGGTCCTACAAGAGTCAGCTAATCCAATTGCCATTCTTTCTCCGAAACTTCTTGCTGCACGGATCAAGAAGCTTGAGGTTGTGGCGGAGAAGGTTTTTGTGTTTGACGCAAAAGAGAAGAAACCAACACGAGGGTTCAACGCGTCCTTGGTAAATGCGCTCGCAGCGCGCGATCGCGCGGCACTCTGGAAAGAATTACAGAAAGCAGAGCGTGCAGGAGACGCTCCAGAAATGCTCCATGGACTGCTTCACTGGAAGGCACGTGATCTTATGCAAAAGGGAGGGAAGGGATGGGACACGGAAGAGGCCCGAGTGCTTTCCCGTTCTCTCATCGAGCTCCTGTCTGATTCTCGAAGCGGCGATCTTCCGCTCTCGCTTCAGTTAGAGCGATTTGTGCTCTCCGTATGATTTTTCGAACAGCACCGGAAGATTTTAATAAGCGATTCGATGTTGTGGGTTGTTACATTCTCTGTGACGATTCCTTTCTCCTCCTGCATCGTCATGAGCATAAAACGAGTGGAGACACATGGGGGTTGCCTGCTGGGAAAGTCGACGAAGGCGAGGAACTGAAAGAGGCACTACTTCGGGAAGTGAAAGAGGAAACGGGAATTGCTTTTGCACCTGACGAAGTCGAGTATTTCGATTCAGTGTTTCTTCGCGATGGAAATTTCGATATGGGCTGGCATATGTTCTCAATCAGAGTCCCCGAACGTCCGGAAGTAGTTATTGATCCGTATGAGCACCTTGAATACCGGTGGGTCTCCCTAGCTCAAGCGGGGGAGATGAACCTCATCCATGATCTCGCAGAATCAAATGAGATGTTTTTTAATTTGTCCGCCCGCCTGGGCTCGAACCAGGGACCGTCTCCTTAAAAGGGAGCTGCTCTACCGACTGAGCTACGGGCGGATTGTTGCACTCGCAACTTCAACAAACTAGCACTTACTGGACTCCTTTTCTAGTACGAGAATGAGTCAACGACACGGCCACGTTCGTCGTACAGGGTGATCGTTTCTCGGTCCCGCGCGTACGCGTCAAAGTTTCGGTTTAGGAAGGCACAGTTCGCATCAGGTTGTTCGCAGAGATTTCGGTAGAAAGAACTATTCTCCGAACCTCTACCACTCACCACATGGAGCTTCTGTCCTCCTGGGAGGGTATACCGCTGGAGCGGAATCGATGCACCCGTTCGATCGCTTTCGACATACCACCCTTCAATTCGCGCGTCAGCGGTACCACGATTAACTACGGTCACGTATTCTTGGTTCGGATTATCAGATGCGGGTCCGAGTGTTGAGTGTTCAAGTGCAACACTTCCTTCAGAACTCGAGATCGCTCCGTCTGTATTTCTGGTGTACGCATTTGGATTGCCCTGCGAGATGACCGAAGGTGCACCACCGATCTGTTTCGGATAAGACGTGGTGTTGATGGGGTTGGTTGGAACAATGTAGCGGTATCCCTGCGATTCTTCACCGGGTCGTGTCACCGGTGTGATGAACGGGCCTGTGGTTGAGATCGGACGCGATGGGCCGCCTGTTGCCACCCAAGCTGCAAAGATGAACACGATAGCCATGATGACAAAGAGGGCGTCGGCTTTCATGGCTCAATGATAGCAATTATTGTCCCAAGAGCTCCAATTCCTCTTTTACTACCTGCGCATCGCTCCACGGCTCCTTCTTACCGCCCGCCTGCATGATGTAGGGGTCCGTGCCTTTTCCGGTAATGAGTACTGCGTCGCCTGAGTGCGCACGAGCAAGTGCTTCTCGAATGGCTTCACGCCGATTCATGATGATTGTGGGGGTACGCTTCATGCCGCCCGCCATTGCTGCGAGAATAGCGGACGGGTCCTCATCGTACGGATCCTCGTCGGTGAGTATCACTTCGTCGCAATAGTCATCGGCAATACGCCCCATCTCCGGACGCTTCCAGGTATCGCGCCCGCCTCCTGTATTTCCGAGCACGCAGATTTTACGACGAGATTCATATGCTTCATAGAGCGCAATGAGGGAGTCAGGTGTATGCGCATAGTCCACAATCGCGAGGAAGTCTTGTCCGACCTCAATGCGCTCGGCACGCCCCGGAATGCGCGAAAGGGAGGCAAGTGAGCGTTGTATCGTTTGTGGCTTTACCCCCAGAAATTCTCCAGTGCGAATTGCAGCCAGTGCATTCCTGATACTGAAGTCTCCGGGTTGCGGTAGGGTGTAGCGCGTCTGATTGTAGGTAAATGACACACCATCAGGAGAAGCAGTGTGGTCGTGCGCGTTGTTGAGTGAAAAAGGGAGCGACTGTTCGACAGGAAGCGCAAGAAAACGTTTTCCGTATCCGCTATCGGTGTTCGCAATTATAGCTCGCGGTCGTTTGGGAGAGTTGAGGAGTGCCTGTCCAATGCGGAACTTCGCTGCGAAGTACTTTTCCATGCCACCGTGACTTTCAAGGTGCTCTTTCTCGAGGTTAGTGAAGATGAGCGCGTCCAGATCAAGGAACAGGTGTCGATATTGCAGGGCCGCTTCGCTCGTGATTTCTATGACCGCGTGCGTCGCTCCCTTCGTTACCGCTTCTCGCAAGAACTTTTGAATAAAACCGCGTCCCGGCAGTGTCATTTTGAATAGGTTAGGACGCGACTCATTGCCGATTGAGAATCGAATGGTGCTTGATACCGCGACTGTGTGTCCTTGTGCCGCAAGGATAGCTGCGACCATTTCAGCTACGGACGATTTCCCCTTGGTACCGGTTACACCAACTACTACAAGACTTCGTGCAGGGAAGTGGTAGTAGAGTGCACTTCCAATAGTCCAGAGTAGGTGGTAGGGCAACAAGAGCGTGCGGTACACGCTGCGCGGGAAGAGTGATTGGAGAAATGACTTGAATGCACCCATGCTACCGAGTGGCACCAGAAAGGGCTGCTTTCAGTCGCGCATCCTTGCCAGTAATGTCTTTTGGAATTCCGGCGACCGAAGCACGCGCTTCGCGTTCAGTGTATCCAAGTGCGACCAACGTATCGAATACGTCTGCATCGCCATCATCATGCGAACCGGTCGAGCCAATCTTCTCAGCAAGTTCAACCAGGATTTTTTCCGCCGCCTTCTTACCCAAACCGGCCACGCGAGTGAGGTATTCGAGATCGCGACTCGCTATAGCGCCAATGAGTGATTCTCTTGGTGCCTTCCGCATGATTGAAAGGGCGGTCTTAGGTCCTACGCCAGGCACATGGAGGAGTCGTTCGAAAAAGCGTAGGTCCTCTGACTCTGGGAAGCCATACAACTCAAGTCCGTCTTGTTTGACGGCCAAATACGTAAAGAGAGTTGCTTCGGATCCTTGCGTAAGGGATTCGGGTGCGGCCATGGCGACAAAGACACCAAAGCCAGCTACCTCAATCGTTGCTCCGGACGGGTCCACTTCAAGTACGGTCCCTCGTATCTGACGAATCATATATAAAGGTATCCTAGCATTCCTTGCGCAGAGGCGGCTCGTAGCGTAGTATGCGGAACACCATGGCAATTACGAAATCGGCCAAGAAAGCCCATCGCGCGAGCCTCAAGAAGCGCGTTTTTAATGTACGCCGCAAGCGTGTTCTCACCGATACGACCAAGTCGGTAAAGAAACTCATTGCGACCGACCCTAAGGAGGCAGGAAAGTCTCTTTCCGCTGCCTACCAGGCGATTGATAAGGCGGCAAAGCGCGGCATCATCAAGAAGAATGCTGCCTCTCGAAAGAAATCGCGTCTCGCACTCGCCATTAAGCGAGCTGAAGGTAAATAGAAAGAACCGCCCCTAAGGGCGGTTCTTTCTATATGGTGCACTGTATTAGGGTCTACCTCGAACCTTTATGCCCGAGCATCATACAATGGAGGTATGAACAGCAGGTTCTCGCTAGCTATCAAGCTTCTCGCAATATACTTCTGGTCGTTCACGCCGACTTTTGTTCTGTCCCTTCTCCCCCAAAGGAATACCGCCCTGGGCGAGTTATTCGTTCGGGATGCTCAGGTTGTAGGCTACCAGTTTGAACTTCTTTTTGCACTCATCTTTTTAGTGTGGGGAGTGTATCTCTGGAAGGCTTCAAGAAATCCAGGAGCGCATCTGTTTTTCATTGATTTCACTGTCTGGGCCTCCGCTGCTCACTTGCTATGGATGCTACTCATAGCAGCCAGCCAGTCAGCCGATGCAATGCATCTTCTCAGGGACGCAGTAACCCTTGCGATTCCACTCGGCCTGGTTATTTATTTTAGAGAACAGAAGCGATAAACCTGACCTGGACGCATCCAGGAGTCTTCTTGTGACTGGTGCTCCCAGCAGGAATCGAACCTGCATTTTCTCCTTCGGAGGGAGATGTCCTGTCCATTGAACGACGGGAGCGTCGTCCCACTCTAGCAATTTGTGCTCTCGGTAGGAATCGAACCTACATTACCAGCTCCGCAAGCTAGCGTCCTATCCATTGAACGACGAGAGCGAACGTTTCTGACAATACCGTTCTCCCACCTCCTTCGCAAGCTTAGAGTCGCAGAAGACCGATTAGATGATCAAATACTGATTCGTCATGCTTTCCTTCCGGGATGTGCGCGGAGAAGAATTCGTAGATCTCCACCGGGTCGTGTCCAACGATTGGTATAAGAAGATGCGATGCGAGGAAGTGTTTGGTTTTGATAGAAAGGGAGGGGGGCATCGACTCATCTGCATATTCAAGTACCGTAAACGAAAGCATGCTTTCGTACGGATAGAGATTGCGGTCGATGACGACTCCTCGTTCAGTAACGGCAAAATAGTGTTCGCGTGGCCGCTTCGCTGCTTCGAGCGCGAGCGCTCCCGCTCCCGCCGCGACGACCAACGCGAGAATCACGTTACTGAAAAGAATAGATGCAATAACTCCCGCGACTGCAATGATACCGAGTGCCCAATACCAATCTGAACCCTTCTCTTCGAAGGAGTATTCATGTCCATTCCATTCCCAAATGACGCCGCGCGGCATATTCATACATCATGATAGCACCGTGAATGGAACACGAGGGACGCTATAAACCAGCGGAGGTATACTCTGCCTATGCGTAAGATTCTGTTTTTGCTTGTCAGCGTCATACTCCTGCTTCCGTCTGGCGTTTCTGCACAGGAACTTTCAATAGCGCAAGAATACATTGCAAAAGCCAAGGTAGTGGAGGCGTCACCATCACGTACTGAGTACATCCTAGGTACCGAAGTCGAGACCAAAGTTCAGGACATCACCGTTGAGGTTCTCGAAGGGCGTGATATAGGGCTCCGTGCCTCGTTCCGAAATGATTTCACGCAGGTGCAGACAGGAGACACTATCTATGTTCGCCATACGGTGAGCCAGTTTGATCCTGAAATGTGGTCAGTTGCCGATCCCTATCGACTCGATGTGTTGATCGTCATTGCAGTTGTCTTCGTGCTCCTTCTTTTTCTATTCGGTGGTTGGCAGGGAATACGGGGACTTGCGAGTCTTATTGGAAGCTTCGTACTCATTTTCTATCTCCTTATCCCAAACTTGTATGCTGGCCACTCACCCATATTGGTCTCGCTTGGAGTAGCATCACTCATTATTGTTGTCGGCTCCTACATCACCCACGGATTCAATCGCACTACCACTCTTGCGATGTTCGGTATGGTGCTTACGATCATCGTAACGGGAATAGCAACCTATTTCGCCATTGATGCAGCAGAGCTTTCAGGTTTCACCTCGGAAGAAAATGTATATCTAAACTTCAATACCGGAGGACGTATCGACATGGTTGGACTTCTTTTCGGCGCCATCATGATCGGTCTTCTGGGCGTTCTTTACGACATCGCCATCGGCCAGGCCGTGACGGTTGAAGAGCTCGTTGCTGCAGGCGCACATTACACTCGCGAACAAGTGTTCGCTCGTGCTATGCGCGTTGGCCGTGAACACATCGGGGCTCTCGTGAACACACTCGCTATCGCCTATGTTGGTGCAGCGCTACCACTCCTTCTCCTATTCCAGTCATCCGAAACAAACATTCCACACCTTCTGAACAGTGAGCTATTTGCAACCGAATTGATCCGCATCCTCATGGGAAGTATTGGGTTGGTACTTGCGGTACCGATTACCACACTTCTCACCACGTATGCACTATATGGAAAGGAAGTTCAGGGTAGAACGACACATACTCATACGTAACCAATGTTATACTATTGCAAATAATTTGCGTTAGCAATATGATGCCTTCATGGCACCACTCGATTTCGCGGACACACTTCGTACCCACGGCATGCGTGCTACGGAAGGGCGTATTTCTCTTCTAAAAACCCTCGCACGCCAGAAGAAGCCCATCAGTATAGAGGACCTTCAGCATAAACTGTCGGAACGACTTGATACTGCAACGCTCTATCGTGCCCTTGAGGCGCTTGCTGATGCACGGCTGGTGGAACGAGTGGATCTTCAACATGGCCATGCCCATTACGAACTTATTCCCGGACGCCCGCATCACCATCATGCGGTGTGTCGCTCATGCGGAACGATCGAAGACATTGAACTATCGCACGCTCCAGAACAGGAGGCCGCTCGTCGGACGAAACAGTTTTCGATCATCGACACACACCGCCTTGAATTCTTTGGTCTGTGTAGCAATTGCACCTAAATCCCTCACCATATGATCAGTATCTATACACTTATAAGTGTTATCGCCATCAGTCTCATTTCCTTTGTGGGTGCTGTAGCCCTCACCCTGAAGGGTGATCTGCTGAAGCGAAGTGTATTCATATTGGTAAGTCTTGCGGTCGGTGCGCTTTTGGGCGATGTATTCGTACACATTATTCCGGAAGCGTATGGAGAGCTTGATGATCCGCTTCTGATCTCACTCGCGTTCATCGCAGGCATATTACTATTCTTTGTTCTCGAGAAGGTCTTACACTGGCATCACCACACCTCTGAACATGTAGAGGAACATCCCCATCCAGTAGGGAAGATGGTGCTCATAGGCGATGGTGTCCATAATTTTATCGATGGTCTCATCGTTGCGGGAAGTTATCTTGTATCCGTTGAAGTAGGTATCGCGACCACCGTTGCGGTGATTCTTCACGAGATTCCTCAAGAGATCGGCAACTTCGGTGTCCTCATCCATGCCGGGTATACCAAAGCCAAAGCACTTTGGTATAACTTTCTTTCCGCACTTTCAGCAGTAGTGGGAGCGATTGTTGCTCTTGCCATCGGCAGCATGACGGAGACCTTTGCCTTTTGGCTTCTTCCTCTTACCGCGGGAGGATTCATGTACGTTGCCCTCTCCGACCTTATTCCAGAACTGCATAAGGACCGTCGCCTCAGTCAGGGGGTCATTCAGGTACTCGCCATTATGGTCGGGGTACTCGCGATGACCGCGCTTCTTGTGCTTGAGTAATGTTAGTTGCGAACGGGTCGACTGAGAACATTGGGAAATCAAGCCCAGCGGAATCGTCACCAGGAATTTTAGGTTATAAAACTTCTTTGTACGCACCCCGCTGCTAGAGAGGTGAAGACGTTTACGTCGTCTTTGCGGAGACAGATGGATTATGGCAAGCGTGAATGGTATAGTGCCGCCATGGTTACCGCCGTCATCCCGGTTCGCGGTGGTTCTCGTCGCCTCAAGGATAAGAATATTCAACCGTTTGGCGACAGCAATTTGTTAGTACACAAGATTCGCCAACTCAAGCAAGTTCCGGCCATTGATTCGATTGTAGTATCTTCGGATTCTGAGGTAATGCTTGATATGGCGACACACGAGGGTGTCGTTGCGCATAAGCGTGCTCCAGAATTTTGCGATGAGCAGTCAAAAACCTTTGGCGAAGTTGTTCGTCATATCTGTGAACAAGTAGAAGGCGACACCATTGTATGGGCGCTCTGCACACTGCCATTTATCGTACCGAAACATTATCAAGATATGGTTGATATCCACGAGAGCCGTCTCGGCGAGCATGATTCGGTACTGGCTGCGGAACACTTTAAAAAATATCTCTTTAATGCACAGGGTCCCGTGAATTTTAAACTCGGCACTGAAGCAGTTGCATCCCAAAATCTACCCGAATTGTTTTGTGTTTACGGAGCGTCAGTTGCACCCCGGAACAAGATGATCGAGTGGCACCACCACATTGGACAGCATCCGTATCTCTATCCAATCCCCAAAATAAGCGGCATTGATATAGATGACGAGCTTGATATGAAAGTTGCTCGAGCATGGTATCCGGACGCGGAACGGTATCTCTAAGAGAAGGTAACGACACAGAAAACCTCCGTTTTGCCGAGATCTTCTCCTGTGGCATCATAAACCCGCACTGAGGAATGTAACGAAGCAGTATGGTCGCCAGTTATTAGTAGCGTATACTCTCCTGCGACAAGGCACCAATCTATTCTATCTATGAAGGGAATAATCACGGCAGGAGGAAGCGGCACACGGTTGTATCCACTCACGGCCGCGACGAATAAGCATTTACTGTCGCTCTATGACAAGCCAGTCATTTATTATGCCGTTGATAAACTGGTCAATGCGGGAATTGACCAGATAATGATCGTAACCAACCCGCAGCACATCGAGGATTTTGTGAAGCTGTTTGGTTCGGGTAAAGATTTCATTTCGAAGAAAACAGGCAAACAGATTCAAATTGTCTACACCGTCCAAAACGAACCGAACGGTATCGGACACACACTTTCAGTCGCGCGTGACTATATAGGAAATGACTCGTGCCTTCTCTATCTAGGCGACAATGTCTTTGAGGACGATATCGAACCGCATATACGGAATTTCAAGAGCGGAGCTAAAATATTTCTGAAACAGGTTCCCGATCCAGAGCGATTCGGTATAGCCGAATTAGATAAACGAGGGAGAGTCATCAGCATTGTTGAGAAGCCCAAAAAACCGAAATCGTCGTACGCGGTTACTGGTCTCTATATGTACGACAACTCTATTGTTGAGAAATCCCGCCATCAAAAACGCTCTGCACGCGGTGAATTTGAAATCACGGCGCTCAATAATCTCTACATCAAAGAGGGGAGAATGCGAGCCGCTATCCTGGAGAAGGAATGGTTTGATATCGGGACCTTTGACAGTTTGCTTGATGCTTCTTTATATATGCGCAACAAAAGGAACGGTAAATTGAACCCTCTATGAGGAACGGCTTCTCTGACGTTGTCTTCGTGACAGGCGGCGCTGGATTCATCGGAAGTAATTATCTCAATACCTATGTTCCAAGGTGCCCAGAGCGTCTATTCGTAAATATCGATTGTCTTACCTACGCAGGGAATGTTGAAAATGTAACGGTAGATAAGGAAAAGAACTATATTCTTGAAACGGTTGATATACGAGATGTTGAAAAGCTTACGTCGCTTTTTGAGACCTATGCTCCAACCGGCGTTATTCACTTTGCTGCTGAAAGTCATGTGGACGTCAGTATTGAGAATCCTGACGTATTTATTGGCACGAACATTGTTGGTACACATAACCTTCTCAAACTTGCACGGGAATATCGCGTGAAGCGGTTCCATCAGATATCAACAGATGAAGTATATGGAGCGTTATCAGCAGAGGATTCAGCGTTCACAGAAGATGCTCCACTTACTCCCCGAAACCCGTACAGCGCCTCTAAAGCTGCAGCCGACCTATTAGTGGGGGCATATCATGAGACATTTGGACTTAACACGGTCATTACGCGGTCTAGCAACAACTATGGCCCGAACCAGGATCTTTCAAAAGTAATTCCCAGTTTTATAACCAAACTGCTCCGTGGTGAGAAGGTTCCGCTCTACGGAGAAGGCGCACAGATGCGCGAATGGGTATACGTGGGAGATTCTGTTGACGCTATACACCTTGTGTTTGAACAGGGTGTAAACGGTGGGATGTATAACATCGGTAGCCAGCACGAGATGAGCAATTTACAGCTCACCAAGGCACTTCTTTCGCTCACCGGCCGCGATATGTCCTCTATTTCCTATGTTACTGACCGGTTAGGGCACGATTTCCGTTATTCACTTGATAGTAGTAAACTCCGAAATGAACTTGGCTGGGTGCCTAAAGTGTCGTTTGACGTTGGATTACGCAACACATTCGAACACTATAAGCGGATACATTCGGCATAAGAGATTATGGCGACAAAAAAACAAAAACGAGCATATGTAATCGGCGCTGGCATGAGCGGGCTTTCAACTGCGCTCCGTCTTGCAGAGCTTGGAGTACAAACGACCGTTATAGAAAAAGAAAAATATGTGGGCGGTATGGCCGGCAGTTTTTCGTGGGGCGAGTTTAAACATCTTGATTATGGACCCCACATCTATCATTCACCCGATGAGCAACAAGTTGCTCGATGGGAAAAGGAATTCGGCGATCTCTTTTTTAAGAGTGAGCCGTGGGGAAAAAATGTAAAAGGAGAGAACTTTGATCAATATTTTGATTATCCGCTTTCGTATGCCTCACTCAAGAACTTTCCTAAGGAATTGCGTGAGCAGATTCTCGATGAACTTGCTCGGGTAGATATCACCCGGCGAGCGAAAGCAACAAATTATTCAGAATATGTACGCGAGCTCGTCGGGCCTACTCTTACGAAGATATTCTTTACTGATTACCCACAAAAACTGTGGGGCGTTTCGGTTGAAGAAATGACCGCGAATTGGGCTCCGAAGCGCGTGACACTTCGCACAAAACAGGAACATGCTCATGCCGGCCAGTGGTGTGCAGTGGGTAAGGAGGGGTCGGGGGCGATTCTCGAGCGAATGGCAGAGCGCTTTAAAAAAGCCGGCGGCACTTTGCTACTAGGGAGTGCAGTCGCTCGTATTGTGCACTCTCGTGGTGTGGTAAAGAAACTCATATTACAGAACGGCAAGTCTATTTCCCTTGCTCCCGAAGACGTGGTTGTCTCAACCATGCCCATACATATCCTTGCTGAATATCTCGGTATTAAAAATAATCTCAAATATCGGGGAGCGAAACTCGTGTTTGCGGCTCTCAATACTCCAGTTGCGATACCTGATAAGTTTAAGTATTTGTACTACGACGCTCCAGACATCATCTTCCATCGCGTTAGCGAACAAAAGAAATTCTGTGCAAACGGGTTTCCGAAGAACAAGACAACTTTGTCGTGTGAGATTTCGTATATGCAGGGAGACGCGCGAGACAAAATGGATGAGAAAAAAATCATGGAGAAAGCGGCAGAAGACCTCATAAAAGTTGGACTTGCGAAGGAAGGACAAATCTACGATCTCAAAATGGTGTCCCTGCCTTTCATGTACCCCCTCATGGTAAAGGGAAGTGAGAAGGAGCTTGCAGAGGTGCGTAGTGCGCTTTCGGCATATACTCAGCTTTATTTCATCGGTACAGGGGGCAATTTCCACTACGCTGACCTGCAGATCTTGAACGTGCAGGGAATTGATCTTGCAGAACGGCTTGCAAGCGCAGAGGCAGGGGAGAGCGAGAAAGAACTCGTGAAGCAGGATTACACACACGAATTCAATAAGAAAGTTAAGTTCGGCTCTTTCGAAGTATCAGATGACGCGCCTGCTTTTATTATTGCAGAGATAGGTCACAACCATAATGGCAGTTTGAAGCTCGCATATGAGCTTATTGATAAAGCAAAAGAAGTTGGCTGCGCTGCGGCGAAATTCCAGACATACAGCGCAGATCGTGTTTCAAAAGCAGTGAAAGGCAACCGGTATGCGGAGGAACTGGTAGATCAAGAGGAATCTATTTATGATACGTACACTCGTCTACGGCTTGATAAAGAAGCGCATAAGAAAATATTTGCTTATGCGAAAAAAAAGGGAATAGACGTTTTCTCCACGCCGTCTGATATCGAGAGTGTCGAACTGCTCGAATCTCTCGGCTGTCCCTATTACAAAATTGCCTCAATGGATCTCGTGAACCTTCCGCTTATTCGTAGGGTGGCTAGTACCGGAAAGCCACTCATCATGTCGACTGGCATGTCCACGCTCGGTCAGATTGAAGACGCGGTAAACGCCGTACGAGAGACGGGTAATCGGAACTTGGTGCTGCTCCATTGCGTATCGGCATACCCTGCTTCTTCTCAGGAGGTACACATGAGAGTCATGGATACGCTTCGACAGGCATTTGGCGTGCCTGTCGGCTTCTCAGATCACACTATAGGACTCACCGCGTCTACGGTTGCGCTTGCGCAAGGCGCATGCTCAATAGAGCGGCACTTCTCTCTCGATCGTTTTATGGAAGGACCTGACCATATTTTTTCTTCTGACGTCGAAGAAATGAGAGAGCTGGTACGTTTGAGCCATCTTATTCCACTTATCAGAGGACGGGGCGAGAAGGTCATTCTTCCGAGCGAGACAGAAACGGCTAACCGTTTTAAAAAGTGCTTATATGCAAGAAAGGATATCCGTCGCGGACAAAAGATAACCGCTGCCCACCTCATACTCAAAGGCCCTGGTGGCGGCATATTACCTAAATACGAAGATATAGTGATTGGGAAAATCGCACGTCGAGCCATTAAACGTGATCACCCTATTCGTTGGGAAGATATATAACTTTTACTGCACATCATGAGCAGTAACCCTCAAAAAATAATAGTAACGGGAGGTTCAGGCTTCATTGGTTCAAATCTTGTTGAGGAACTTCGTACGCAGGGGTACGACGTAGAAAGTATTACATCAGCTGAGAATGACATCCGCGATACCGAGTTACTCAAAGAAAGGTTTGCTGGCGCACACATAGTATTCCACTTGGCAGGTCTCTCACGAGTAAAGGACGCACTTGACCGTCCACTGGAGTCGCATGAAGTAAATGTAACCGGCACGCTCTCTGTACTTGAGGCGGCAAGGCACGCGGGAGTAAAACGGGTTGTGTTCGCGTCCTCAAGCGCCGTTTACGGTCCACAAAACGACCTGCCTTTTCGAGAAAATATGAGTGTACGGCCCGAACATCCGTACGCGCTCCAAAAATATATCGGTGAGATGTATTGCAAACTCTATAGTGAATTGTTTGGGCTAGAGACAGTATGTCTGCGTTATTGCAATGTTTATGGCAGCGAGGATGCATTTAAGAATCGTGGGACCACGGTTATTTCGCATTTTCTCACCTTACAAAAGGAGGGGAACCCGCTCACTATAGCTGGAAACGGAGAACAAAAGCTTGATTTTGTACACGTGCGCGACGTCACTCGCGCAAATGTGCTTGCCGCGAAAAGTGAGCTTGTTGGGAAGGGAGAAATTATCAATATAGGTTCTGGAGAAAACACCTCAATACTTGAGCTCGCGGAGCTCATCGGTGGGCATGTTGAATTTATGGAAGTGCAGACAGACCAGCAGAGCACCTTAGCAGATATAACCCTTGCGAAGAAGCTGCTTGACTGGGAGCCGCAAATTTCCCTCGAAGAGGGAATAGCTGAACTCAAAATTGTTTGAAACATATAACGCGCGCCATCACGGCTACGATTTCTAGTATTCGATCTTCAGGCGGAGGAGGTGGGATTCGAACCCACGAGGCCTTGCGACCTGGCGGTTTTCAAGACCGCTCGTTTCGACCACTCACGCACTCCTCCGAGTTACCTATACGCCCGGTGTTGATGACACTACCGGAGTAGCTCGCTTCTTGGCAAAGCCAAGCAGATAAATAAGCTCAAGAATACCGATAGTGTTCACCAGAAGAAGTACCACGAACCACGCGGTGTGGCCATTGCGAGCTGACTTCCAGAGGGCGACGCCCTTAATTGCGACCGTCCATACAACAAGAACTACGATAAGAATCAAGCCAAGCGCACCCATACTTCCAACGAAGGTAAGCAGTTCTGCGTCAGTGTTCATGGCTGCGAGTATAGCATGCAGGCCATTGGCCATGTAGCATGCAGGTATGCGTTATCTCGGCATCGACTACGGTACCAAGAAGGTCGGTCTTGCACTCTCTGATGAAGCGGGGGTTATGGGATTCCCATACGAAGTAATTCCAAACGATGCACACCTTCCTGATGCGCTGGTGCTTCTCGTGCAGGCAGAACATGTCGGGGGAATTGTTATCGGTGAGTCTCGGGACTTTTCAGGAGCGCTTAACCCGGTAGCAAACCCTGCATGTGCCCTTGGTGAGGAACTCGCCGAGCGAACGGGAGTACCTGTCTTTTACGAACCGGAACATCTCACGACTCAAGAAGCACGTCGTGATTTCGAAGGGCAGCGTACCAATAAGGGGAACGTAGACGCATCTGCTGCTGCTCTGATCCTTACCAGCTATCTTTCTCACCATGGAAAAACCCCGAATTAATATCGACGAATTCAGCAAGATAGAGGTGAAGGTGGGAACGGTATGTTCTGCCGAACGGGTGCCTGATACCGATAAGCTGCTGCGTCTTACGGTCGACTTTGGGGAAGATACTGGTCCGCGCCAGATCGTGTCAGGCATTGCTGCGTACGTGCCCGACCCAGAGACGCTCATCGGGCGTCAATTGGCATTCGCAACGAATCTTATGCCCCGTACACTTCGAGGACTGGAGAGCGATGGCATGCTGTTTGCGGTTGGGGAAGGGGACTCTTTTGCGTTTCTGACCCCTGATCGTCCGATTCCACCAGGAACAAGTGCGCACTAACTCGTTTGCGGGTGAGTGCACGGTATACTAGCTACAAATGAACGGAGCGTTCACCCGATTCTTGCGCGCTGAATTTGCGCCTCCTTCGTATCTTTCGCAGCCGACTGCTGGCATCGATATTTCCGCAAGCGGTATTAAGCTCGCGGTACTCAAGGAACGCAGTCATGGCCTTGAGCTCGCTGCATTTGAGGACGTCGGTCTTCCTGAGGGTGCCATTGTAGGCGGAGAGATCACGGATAGTAAGGCGGTGATCGAGGCGCTTAAAACACTCACAAAGCCCTATCGGGTCGCAACTGCCAACATTACTCTTCCGGAGGCGCGCACCTATCTCTTTGAAGCTGAAGTGCCTGGTCGCTCGATGCGGGAATTGCGCACCGCAGTGGAACAGCACCTGGATGAGTATGTGCCGCTCCCGCCTGCCGAAGTCGTGTTCGATATCGTACCGGTTGTTCGAACCGGGGATACCACACACGTGGTTGGGGTAGGGGTGGCACATCGTGTGGTCGATCTTGCACTCTCGGTATTCGATGAGGCAGGGATACGAGTTCGCTCAATAGAAGGCGAAACATTCGGTGTTCCTCGCGCATTGCTCCCAACTGGTAATAGCGAAACCGTGCTCATTATCGACATCGGTCGGACAACGACCAAACTCGACATCGTATCCCATCGCATTCCAGTCTTTGCGACTACGCTCGACATTGGTGGCCAGGCACTCACGTCGGCAGTGCAGAAATACTTCGGGGTAACCGAAGAGGAGGCGAAACGGGTGAAGGCAGAACGCGGCCTGGTTCCGAGCGAGGAAAATGCCGAATACCTTGCTTCCATGCTCTCGACCGTATCGGTGATTCGTGAAGAGGTAACGAAACGTCTTGAATACTGGCAAGGACGTGCGGCAGTGGGTTCTGCCCATGAACCAGTTACCCGTGCCATCCTCGCAGGCGGTAATGCGACGTTACGTGGGCTCCCTGAATATCTTGAGTCGACGTTAAAGGTTCCGGTTGAACTTGGCGATGTATTCACGAATCTCGCCTCACGAGATCACTGGCTACCACCCATCGACTACATGGAATCGCTTGCGTATGCGACCGCAATTGGCCTCGCGCTTCGTGAGCACTCTCCGCACTAATTGTATGGCCTCCGAACTACTCAACCTCCTGCCTCCCGAACGCCTTCGCGCATGGAAACGTGACTATTTCGTGCGACTCGCGACTGTGTGCGTACTGGCACTGACCGTTGTCGTTGTCGGTAGTGGTGCACTTTTGGTGCCTGCGTACCTGTATCTCGGGGAGCAAACCGAAGCACGACAAGCGTACGTTAAAACTCTTGATAAAGAGCTGGCAGACGCTAAGGAGAAGGGGACCAGCCAGCGACTGACCGCACTTACCGAGGGTGCAACGTATCTTGCACGACTGGCTACCACGACCACAGCGACCGGAGCGTTCCGTGGCGTACTTGCGGCCCCGCGCACCGGGGTCACTTTGACTGGTTTCACCTACACGTCCCCCACACAAGGAACGAATGGGCGAATGGATCTGAAGGGGCAGGCAACAACACGCGAAGCACTTCGAGCATATACAGAAGCGCTCTCTGCACTGCCGTTCGTATCCAATGTTGAACTTCCGATAAGTGCCTATGCAAAGGAGCGTGATATTCCATTTACGATCACGCTCACCGGTACCTTACGGCCATGAACTTGAAACCCTTCATTCCGCTCGTTATTGCGACCGCTATTCTTGCGGTTGCTGCAGGTATCTATGGGTTTGGGTACTACCGGCTCAGTAAGGGGGAAGCCAAAGTAATAGAGCTTGCAAAACAAATTGATACCAAGAGCCTCGAAATGGAACGTATTGCTAAAGCGCAGGCAACCCTCACAACCCTGACGGCAGACGAAGAAGCACTTCGTGCCTATACCGTCGACACAAATGACATCGTGGCATTTCTCGAACGCCTCCAGTCTGCTGGTGCTCCGTTCGGTGCCACTGTAGAAGTCGTTTCTGTAACCCAGGATCGTGCTGCTCTACATAACCGCGTTACGACGGCACTCTCCATTAGCGGCTCGTTCGATGCGGTGCTGCGAACCTTGGGTACCATTGAATATGCCCCATATGATGGCGTGCTTACATCGGTAAACTTCGATACCCCCGCGGATGCGAAGGGGCGCACCTGGACTGCTAACGTTATTTATTCGGTCGGGCTTGCAGCGCCCACGTCCAAAAAACCATGAATCGCATTCTTTCCCATCTTATAAAGCTCATACGCGTCTTCCGCTATGGCGACAGCATTCGTCCACAGCGTGATTGGCTTGTCGTCATGCTCATCGCAGGTGTTCTGCTCATAGGAAGTGCGAGTTGGAGTTATTACCTCTTCGGTCGCATCAGCGGGGGAGATCTCCTCGGAGGACATTCACAAACCGTTGCGCCAGTGGATACAGCGTCACTTGAAACGGTCCGAGCGGTATTCGAAGCACGGGCGGCAGAGCGCGAACGATATCGTTCTGAGTATCGGTTCGTTGACCCGTCGAAGTAGCGGCGCTAGGGTAAAGGAGCCCCCATAGCTTAATGGATAAAGCTGCGGACTTCTAAGCCGTCGATGTTGGTTCGATTCCAGCTGGGGGCACAAGATGATACGCTCCAACAGAATGGGCATGTGGCGGAATTGGTATACGCGTACGCCTCAGAAGCGTATGGAGCAATCCTTGGAGGTTCGAGTCCTCTCATGCCCACTAGTTACGACAAGCGTGACTTGATCGTCGCGTTGATCTCACGCAAGCTTTTTTCGTCCTTGAAATCAATGGAACTGCGATCAATATTCAGCACATGAGGATGTGAGGAGAGAAGTGAGCAGTAGCTTTCCTGGACTGCAAGTGAACGCACCAGCGCCTCCTCATGCTGTTCAGTACTTCGCCCTCGTGTACGGATTGCGTCGCGCAACCATTCGCGTGAGGCAACCAGCAAGACTATGAGATCGGAGTCGAGTCCTTGGAGTTTTTGTATTACTTCGCGAAGCAGTACGTGATGCTGTTCTGCCTCAGTCTGCATAATTGCTTCCGGGCTGAGTGCAGCGCCGTCAACGTATACATCAAGTCCGCTTTCAGAAATGACACGAGCTCGGGAAAGCTGGTTGGAATATCGGTCTACAAAATATTCGTAGCGTTGCACCGGATCATTGGAGAATACATTCGTGAATATTTCTTCTGGAATGACACCTTCCTCACCTTCAAGAAAGGCAGGCATGCCATTGAGCGCTGCCAACTGAGCAACAAGAAACGATTTGCCTACTCCCGACGTACCAACGATGGAGATAACGGCCATGTGCGCGCTGTAGGACTCGAACCTACGACCATCCCGGTGTAAACGGGGCGCTCTACCAACTGAGCTAAGCGCGCGTGTTTGAACCATAGCGCACCTGGGGTATTTTTTGAAGGATGGAGCGACTCTATGTCATTGTCGGAGGACGGGTGCAAATGGTGATGTATCGGGACTTTACGCAGCGCAAGGCAAGCGCTCTGGGACTCACCGGCTTCGTTCGCAATCTTCGAGACGGTACGGTGGAGGTGCTCGCTGAAGGGTCGCGCGAAAGACTTGAGCGCTTACTTTCGAAACTTGAACGAGGACCCCTCCTGGCCCACGTAGAACAACTAAACGTGTCGTGGCTTCCAGCGACCGGTGAATTCACGAAGTTCCGTATCGCATACGAGTAGTGCTAGGGTAAGGGCATGAACCTACCCATTCTCTATGAGGATGCCGACGTTGTTGCGGTCGATAAGCCCGCGGGCGTGATGACACACCCGGATGGACGATCACCCGAAGAAACCGCAAGCGACTGGTTTCGTAATCGCTACCCGCAGAGTGCATCGGTAGGGGAAGTACAGCGACTACAAGACGGAACCGAACTGCCTCGTCCTGGCGTCGTACATCGACTCGATCGCGAAACATCGGGAGTACTCATCTTTGCAAAGACTCAAGAAGCACACGCTGCACTCAAGCATGCGTTCCAGTCGCACGATGCCAAGAAAACCTATCTGGCGTTCGTGTATGGTGTACCGAAAGAACGTCGCGGAGTGATTGATTTTCCCATTGGACGCTCGAATAAGGATTTCCGACTCCGAAGCGCTCAACCGAAAGCGCGCGGTACGTTGCGTGAAGCCGTCACCCGCTGGGAAACCATTTCTGACATTGGCACACACGCACTCTTGAGGGTCATGCCGGAAACTGGTCGTACCCACCAGATCCGCGTGCATCTGAAAGCCATTCATCACCCAGTGGTCTGCGACCCGCTCTATGCTCCAAACAAGAGCTGCGATCTTGGATTTGATCGCGTGGGACTCCATGCATATGAGCTCGCTATCTTGCTTCCATCAGGAGACAGGAAAACTATTCGGGCATATCCACCGCCTAATCTTGCCGCTGCTATGGAGCGATTCCCGGAAACCAAGGAATTTCTTGCCCCGATGTAGGGCTCGTGCTACAGTCCCTGCACTATGCAGGCAGTTATTACTCCCGTTAAGACCGAGGAGCGCGCGAAGCTCGGCATTCGTCCGGGTGACACCGTCCGTGTGCACCAGAAGGTCATCGAGAAAGGAAAGACTCGTATTCAGGTATACGAGGGTCTGGTGATCGCGGTAAAGCACGGCACAGAGGCGGGCGGTACCTTTACGGTACGCGCTACCATGTCCGGCATTGGCGTTGAGAAGATTTTCCCGCTCTACTCTCCGGTCATCGACAAGATCGAGATCGTTCGCCGCTCCAAGGTACGTCGCGCAAAACTGTACTTCATCCGCGAGAAGGTTGCCCGCGAAGTGCGTCGCCAGCTCCGTAATATGCGCATGATGAATATCTCCACTGACGACTTTAAGGAAGAAGAGAAAGTCGAAGAGCCGTCCCAAGGTGTAGACGAGGCTCCGATTGAGGTGGGGGAGCCAGAGACTCCGGAAGAGGTAGTCGCGGCAGAAGAAGCCGAGACCATCGAGGAAAAGAAAGAGGAGGCGGCATAGGCCGCCGTTCTCTTTATTTGTTTGGACGCGTGCGCTATAGTGCCGGAACACCTGCCCAGGTGGCGGAATTGGTATACGCGTATGCTTGAGGTGCATATGCCGCAAGGCTTGGAGGTTCGAGTCCTCTCCTGGGCACACTGATTGCGAATCCATCGCGATTCAGTTCATGGCGGCGTTAGCTCAGTTGGTAGAGCTCTTGGTTGTGGTCCAAGTGGTCGTGGGTTCGAGCCCCACACGTCGCCCCGGTATACTGCATACATGAAAGAATTCTTCTCGGAATTTAAGAAGTTTGCATTGCGAGGGAACGCAATTGACCTGGCGGTTGGTGTTGTCATCGGTGCCGCATTTAATACCGTGACGAATTCATTGGTCAGTAACGTGCTTACCCCGCCACTCTCACTGCTTACGAAAGGCATCAACTTCGAAGATCTCGCATTCGCTATTCCCAATACCGGTGCACATATTCAGTACGGCCTCTTTATCCAAGCGGTCATTAGTTTCCTCATCACCGCGTTCGCACTTTTCCTTCTCGTGAAGGCGATGAACCAGATGGCCGCCGCCGCTCGTAAGGAACAGGTAGAGGGGAAGGCTCCCCAGGAACAGAAATCGGCCGAGCTCATAGTTTTGGAAGACATCCGAGACCAGCTAAAGAACCGATCCTAAGACTCATTTCCCGACAGAAGTGCGTCACTCATCCGTCAGGAGGGGTGTGCTACCATCCCGTCATATGAAGCAACTCATCGCAGGCGTTGTCATACTGCTCGTCATTGGTATTGGCGGGTTCCTGTATAGGAATGCACTCGAGCGTCCACCGGTAGCTACAAACCCCGAGCCAGTTGCCTGTACGGCTGATGCACGTGTGTGTCCTGACGGAGCCTCCGTTGGCAGGACCGGACCGAACTGCACGTTCGCAGCATGCCCACCACCAAACGTTGAACTTGGAAGCATTCAGGTCTCGTTTGCCGTACCGCCAGGCTATACCGAAAATCGTGATGCGCTTGGGGCAGGTCAGGCACTGGTGGCGTATCAAAAACCAGGCATGGGGGGGAGTCGTCACATAATCGCTATTCGTGCATTCCCCATATCGGGAAGTGCCACGAGTACGATTCTCGCGAACACCATGCTTTCGCCATCCGGACTTCAGCCGAAGTCCATGAGCGAGTTCAAGCCCAAGATCATTCAAGGAAGAACCTTTTCCTGCATCACGCTCGAGCGTTTTGAGGGACAGGTGCATACCGCGTGCTATCTCGTGCGTGCATCCGATGTGCTGCGATTTGAGGTGCTTGAAATGGACGTGGATTGGATGAACCCTGCACTCGTCATTGACCAGCTGCCAGAACATCGAGTGTTCTATGGCATGCTTGCGACAATGCAAACACCGTAGCAGGTATACTTATTACATATTCTAACCGACAGTATTTATATGGACCTTAATCCTTCGCCGACGCTTCTCTCTGCAAGCCGCCCTGTGCGCTACGCTGCGGTCGCTGCGCTGGCTTTATTGGCTCTGTTTCTCTTCGCTAAAACCATCGCGGTATTTGAGGACCTTGGACGCACTCAGATTGGGAGCGTCGCAAGCATTACCGTGAGTGGTACCGGCAAAGCCTCTGCCGTTCCGAACATTGCGCACATTAGCTTCACGGTGCAGGAGAATGCATCTACCGTTGCCGCTGCACAAGATTCGGCTACGAAGCGGACTGAGAACGCGCTTGCGGCCCTAAAAAAGCTGGGTGTTGAAGATAAAGACATCAAGACTTCCGGCTACCAGGTAATGCCGCAGTATGAAAATGCGGCATGTCGTGGCGGGTACTGCCCACCGGACACCTCCAAGATCACTGGCTATCAAGTCATGCAGTCTATCGAAGTAAAGGTGCGTGACACTGCTAAGGCAGGTGACGTACTCGCTGCACTTGGCGGAGCTGGCGTCCAGAATGTTTCCGGCCCGAACTTCATGGTTGACGATGACGCGGTGGTGCAGGCTGAGGCGCGCGGAGAAGCAATCGAAGATGCACGTAAAAAGGCTGAGGTACTTGCCAAGCAGTTGGGTGTCCGTCTTGGGAAGGTCGTGAGCTTCTCTGAAAGCGGTGGCCCGATGCCGTACTTCGCATACGGGAAGGGAGGAGTAGCGATGGACTCTGCCGTGACGGCACCCGCCGCTCCACCGCTCCCTACGGGGCAAAACGAGACGACGGTAACCGTCATGATCCAGTACGAAATAAAGTAGGGATCATATCCGAAACCACCACACGCTCCATACGGGGCGTGTTTTGGTTTGACAGAGAAATAAGGGCGTACTATCATGCGTTTATCCAAGGCCTGCGGGCCTTTTTTATTAGCGCTTACCTTGGCACTCATGAAGGCATTTGCGACCTATCTTAAGAACGTCCGCGCCGAAATGGCACACGTGGTATGGCCCGACCGCAAACAGGCGGTTCTCCACACGGTGCTCATCATTCTTATTTCCGCGTTGCTTGCGATAGTGATTGCCGTGCTCGACTACGCATTCACGGGAGTTGTTTCTCGCATCATCGGCTAATCCTTTGCATATGGAAATAAAATCCGTACCCCAATTCAACGAAGAGGCTGCCAATGCGGAACCACGTTGGTACAGCATCCATACCTACGCTGGATACGAGAACGCGGTCGAACGCAATCTCAAGCAGCGTATTGAGTCACTCGGTATGGAGCACAAGATTTTTGAGGTAGTCGTTCCAACCGAAAAGAAGATTCGGGTGAAAGCCGGTAAGCGTATTGTCGAGGAAGAGAAGATCTATCCGGGGTATATTCTCGTGCGCATGATTGTGGACGAGGACTCCTGGTTTGTCGTACGCAATACACCGCGTGTCACTGGGTTTGTCGGAAGCGGCACCACCCCGGTTCCTATGGAAGAGAGCGAAGTCACTACGTTGATGAAACGTATGGGCGCCGAGGCCCCCAAACACCGTATTGACCTTATGAAAGATGATCCGGTCGTTATTGCCGACGGACCCTTCAAGGACCTTGAAGGAAAGGTGGGCGAGATTGATGAGGAACGCGGCAAGGTGAAGGTGCTCGTCTCCATGTTTGGCCGCGAGACGCCGGTCGAGCTCGATTTCTTGCAGGTTCGCAAGCTCTAAGGTAGGTTAAAGCAACCACGATATGGCAAAAGCAGTAAAGAAAATTAAGCTCCAGATTCCGGCGGGTAAAGCGACGCCGGCTCCTCCGGTGGGTACCGTCCTCGGTCCTGCGGGTGTGAACATTGGTGATTTCGTCAATAAGTTCAATGAAGCAACCCGTGAACGCATGGGAGAGATCGTGCCGGTTGAGATGACGGTCTATGACGACCGCACCTTCTCGCTCGTCTACAAAGTGTCGCCCATGTCCCAGCTCATCTTGAAGGCTATTGGAGCAGATAAGGGTTCGGGCAAGACACCGTTTTCTAAAGTAGGAACACTCACGCGTGCGAAGGTTCGTGAAGTAGCCGAAAAGAAGATGCCTGATCTCTCAGCATCGTCAATCGAGGCTGCAGAGCGTACGGTTGAAGGTACGGCACGTTCCATGGGCGTTACCATCGAGAAATAACCCATTACGAAAGAGGCCCTGGCTTCCCGCCAGGGCCTCTTTCGTTTACTGTGAGCGCATGGAGATAGAGAGCTTCAAAGTAGAAACCTTGCTTCCACCCAAGGATGATCTGCTCGCAAAAATACGAGCCTCTGCCCTCACTCTCAACGAGCATGATGTCGTTGCGATTTCCTCAAAGGTGGTGGCGATTGGAGAAGGAAGTGTTATTCCCATGGAAGGGGTGGTGCAGGACGAGTTGATTGCACAAGAATCAGATCAGTATTTAGAGCGTCGTGAGACACCGGGAGGGTTTGTCATGCACACGCTCAAGAATGGCACACTCATTCCAAATGCCGGTATTGATCCCTTCGCGGGGCATTATGTTCTGTGGCCAAGAGATCCGCAGAATAGTGCGGATGAACTGCTTGCTTGGTTCAAGACGGAGTATGGGATTGAACACTTATATCTGGTCATCACTGACTCACGGAGTGTGGTACTGCGTCGTGGCGTAGTTGGTATCGCAATCGCATGGGCAGGATTCGAACCAATCTACGACAACCGAATGCGTACCGATCTTCTCGGTAATCCAAGTAATGGGAGTCAGACCAATATTCCAGACGCCCTTGCCGCTGCGGCCGTGTACGTCATGGGCGAGGCCAATGAAGGCACGCCGCTCGTACGCATTCGTAATGCGCCGTACGTACAAAAGACACAGACCGGGCGCAAGAAAGAATTTAATACCTACACGTTCAGTATTGAGGAAGATATCTTTGCACCATTCCTTTCACGTGCACCGTGGAAGCAGGGTGCTACGGGCGGGTAAGGGTAATCCAGCGATACGAAAGTTCCTCAAACGAACGGGTCTCGTCTGAAAGTACTTTGGTAAATTCCTGCTCGTATTCCGGGAAGAAAGCATCCCCTTCTTTTTGGTCAGCAATGAGTGTCAGATAGAGCCGGTCAGTATAGGGAAGGGCAGCTTCGTATATTTGCGCGCCACCACCGATGAATATTTCGTCCGATCCCAGTGCCTGGGCCTGCTCGAGTGCCGCTTCAATCGACGTGGTCGCGATCATGCCTTCATAGGACCAGGTAGGATCGCGCGTCACCACGATATTTGTGCGGTTTGGAAGTGGTGCGCCACGAATGGAAAGTATAGAGTCGAAGGTTTTCCTTCCAAAAATGAGTGGATGGTGCTCAGTGAGTTCTCGGAACCGTCTGAGGTCGTCTGGAATACGCCACAGAAGGTCATTTTCTTTTCCGAGCGCACGGTTCGTACCGATTGCAGCGATTGCAGATACCGGAACATGCTTCATGCCGTAAGCCTACCTTAGAACCCAGCATTTTTGAAAAGCGGGTAATACATATCCTCTTTTGCGGGCATGATGAGTTCACGATTCGGATGTCGGCTCGTGAACGTGACTGGTGCGCCAGTGATAAGGACAAGCGGTTGCCGTTCGTTCCCCTCTCCCATAAGGATGCCAGCAGTAGCAGCAAGGCCGTCAGCAAGATTCGTACGCGTCATACGAAGGGATCGACCGAATAAGTCTTTTTTCCCGGCGTATTCACGAAGTCCGGTGAAGCCGGCATATCCGAGCGCAGATCCTGTGACGCCAGCACGAAGAGGGAGTGGGCAGCTGTCCGTAATGAGGATCCCAAGTTTTTTTCGGCCGTACGCCTTCTTGAGTTTTTTGTGTAGCTCGGCTGCAGACGCGTAGCTGTCTTTTGGAAGGAGCACTAGTTTTTTATTTGCATTCGATTCATCTATGCCAGCGTTGGCCATGAGCATCCCATCTTTACGGGTGAGCCACACGTATTTCGTTTTGAGTGCCGCATCGCTTTCTGATTGTATTCGCTCGTCCTTGGCGCGTTGGGTAGTAAGCGGAACGGTGCGGCCCTCCGCAAGAGCTACTACCTTTGATGCTATAGCGATGATGCTGTGCTCTGGGACTTCGGGAAGTGCCTGTGTAATGAAAGAAACGAGGTCGTCACCCTCGTGAAAAATGCCGGTATGTATCGGGCGAGACTGCATGGTAGGGACTATATCACCGGGTCTCCGCATGCATAGAGTGAGAGCGTCTGGTCCGGCAGCACCACTATGACGTAGTCCATGGGCTGATCCCATGGCTCTTTTGTAAGCGGGGTGGGTGAGAATTGGTGTTCATGACACACACCAATTCGAAGCCAGGCGCCAGGCACGTACGTAAGAAAGCGGTCATACCATCCACCCCCTTGGCCATGGCGGGTGCCGAGAGCATCAAAGCGACGTCCAGGAATAAGAAGTGCGGTCGGGTCTCCCTGAGCAACCGCCAGAGTTGTTTGCGCTTCTTGTACTGGATCGAGTCCAGCTCGGGCCGGTATTTCGTAGGTAGGTATGCCCGTAGGAAGGGTAATCAGGTCAAGAATAGGGACCTCAGTGCGTAAGGGATGGTAGGTAATGACACAACGCCTGTCCAAAAGGAGCTTGTCAATGTCGGCGCGGGCGCCCATGTGCCGTATACTACCAGGCAATGTCCGGCACTTACGAGATCGAAATTAAGAGCCTCTTGGGGGAGGCGAGCGAGGCGGAACGAGTCCGTGAAGGCATGCGTGCACTCGATCCGAACGCAACCTGCCGTGCCTCCTACACCCAGATCAATCACTACTTTGAGAATGGCGACATCACTAAATTAGTCGAAGCACTTACGCCGCTCGTATCGTCTGCAACAGCAGACAAAATGGGAACCATAGCTACGGAAGGACGTAGTCTTTCAATTCGTACTCGCTCTATGAATGGAGAAAGTCGTATCGTCATGAAGGCATCTATTGGAGACGACTCAAGTGCCAATGGAGTGGCGCGGCTTGAGATCGAGGAACCAGTTACGCTTGCATTAGACGCGCTCGACCAGCTGGTGCTTTCTTGTGGGTATACGTATCAGGCTAAGTGGTCACGAAGTCGGGAGGAGTATCAGGTTGGTGACGTCACGGTATGTCTTGATAAGAATGCGGGATACGGCTATCTGGCCGAATTTGAAAAAGTCGTTGAGAAACCCGACCAGGCACCGGAAGCTCGCGCCGCACTCGATGATTTGATGCGGCAACTCGGTGTCGTCGAGCTGCCGCAGGAGCGGCTCGAACGCATGTTTGCGTATTACAACCAGCACTGGCCCGAGTACTATGGGACGGAAAAAGTATTCACCGTAGAATAGACGTATGTTTCTCTCTGACCTCGATATTACGAAAGGGATCAAGTCGGGTGCGATTGTCATCCGCCCGTTCAACCCAAAGAACCTGCAGATGGCGAGCTACGACGTTACACTCGGCAATGAGTTCCAGGTGACCGATCGCCACAGCACCAGCGTTATCGATCCATATCATAAGGTGTACCCCAAGACCCGAACCATTAAAGTGAAGGATGGGGAGCCGTTTATTCTTCATCCAGGAGAAAGCGTGCTCGGGAAGCAAAAGGAATTTATTGGGGTAGATCATGAGCACCTCATTCTCCTTTCGGGAAAGTCATCCCTCGCTCGTGCCGGTCTCGTGGTCCACAACACTGCCATGCTGTTTAATCCCGGGCATCATTTCTATCCCACGTTCGAGCTCGTGAATACGAATAACGTTCCTATCATTCTTCGTCCCGGCATGGAGATCGCACAGCTTCTGTTTGCGCGCCTTACCAGCAAGACTTCCAAGGGATACGACGGGAATGGACGGTTTGATAAGAAGAATTCAAATCATTTCCCCGGCACAAAGCGTCCTGCCACAAAGAAGCGGCGCACCTAAACACTATGAACAATCGTCACCCCGAGTACCAATACCTGGACCTGATGCAAGAGATCCTTGATACAGGGGAGAAGCAGGAGGATTCCATTGGGGTGAATACGTACAGCCTCTTTGGTCGACAGATTCGGTTCGACCTTTCGGACGGTCTTCCACTCCTTACGACCAAGAAGGTGTATTGGAACGGGGTTCTCCACGAGTTGTACTGGTTCATCTCAGGACAGACAAATATCAAGTACCTCGTCGATAACAACGTTCATATTTGGGACGACTATCCGTACAAGATCTACTGCGAGAAAGTTGCTAAAGGTCTCTTGCCTGCGATGGAGAAGGCTGAATTCATTGCGGCAATTGCTCGGGACGATGAGTTCGCACGTCTCCATGGCGATCTTACTCATTGCTACGGCGAGGCATGGAGACGGTGGCCCGCACGGGACGGTCGTACGGTTGACCAGCTTGCGTGGGCAATAGCGGAGCTTGCTCGAGATCCGGATGCTCATAACACAGTTGTGAATTCGTGGAATCCCGAGTACCTATACGGCATGGCACAGCCGGAGGAGGCACTTCGGTTCCCGATCTGCCACAACATGTTCCAGTTCAATATTAAGAATGGGAAGGTGTGTCTCCAGCTCTACCAGCGCTCTGCGGACATCTTTCTTGGTGTTCCGTTCAACATTGCGAGCTATGCACTCCTGACCGCAATCGTTGCACGCGTGCTGGGCAGGGAACCGGGAGAATTCGTCCATACGTTCGGTGATGTACATCTGTATGAGAACCACATCGAGCCTGCGCGAGAACAGCTCTCTCGTGAGCCGATGCCCTTTCCAACGGTTACGCTTTCCGGATTCGATTCTATTGATGACTTCCGTCCCGAGCATGTTGAGCTCACGCACTATGAAGCGCACCCGCCTATTAAAGCCGAGCTTTCCGTCACCGGTGGAGTGAACGTCGCAGGGTACGATTCGCGTACGAAGAAAGCGGTATAACTATTTGTATGATCTAACGCGCTTCATGGTCTCGATCCATTACTCAGATTTATTCTCGACCCATGAACACGTACCCACACATTCACGCAGAAGATCCTGAACTTAACGCCTTTATTGACGGAGAAGAGCGCCGTCAGCACGAGGGGCTCGAACTTATACCGAGCGAGAACTATGTCTCGCAGGCAGTGCGTGAAGCGATGTCCTCGTGCCTTACCAATAAGTATTCCGAAGGGTATCCCGGTAAACGCTACTACGGCGGTCAGGAATTTACTGATCAAATAGAAACGCTTGCGATTGAGCGTGCCAAGACGCTTTTCCGGGCTGACCACGCAAACGTACAGCCCCTGGGGGGCGCAAATGCAAACATTGCAGCGTACTTTGCGTGGGTTGAGCCGGGTGACACTATCCTCGGAATGGATCTCGCGCATGGGGGACACCTCACGCATGGGTCTCCGGTCACGTATATGGCGCGGCTCTTTAACTTCGTCCGCTACGGTATGAAGGATCCTGATACCGGCGAGATCGACTATGACGAAATGCGAGAAACGGCAAAGCGGGTCCGTCCGAAGATTGTACTCGCTGGCTTTTCGGGGTATCCGCGTGAGCTCGACTGGGACCGCATTGCAGATATCGCTCACGAAGTTGATGCGGTCGCGATGGCCGACGTCGCACATATCGCAGGACTCATCGCGGGCGGTGTTGCGGAGAATCCCCTCGACCATGGCTTCCAGGTCATGTCGACCACGACACATAAGACGCTGCGTGGCCCACGTGGTGGGATGATTCTTTCTCGTGGAAAAGTATCAAGTCCCCTCAAGAAACCCGAGAAGACCATCGAGAATCTGCCGACGTTAATTGATCGAAGCGTCTTCCCAGGATTTCAGGGTGGCCCCCACATGCACCAGATCGCGGCGAAGGCCGTCATGCTTAACGAAGCAGCACGTCCGTCGTTTAAGGAGTACGCGACGCAGATTGTGAAAAACGCGAAGGCGATGGCCGAAGTGTTCCGCGATGGCGGCATCCGCCTCATCACCGGCGGTACGGACAACCACCTCATTCTTGCCGACGTGTATGGATCGCTCGGCATTACCGGTGGGGAAGCAGAGACCCTGCTTGATCGTGCTGGTATCACGCTCAATAAGAATTCCATTGCAAACGATACTCGGACACCGTTCGATCCTTCGGGCATACGGTTTGGAACACCGGCAATGACCACTCGTGGGTTTGTTGAGGAGGAATCGAGAGAAGTTGCCATGCTTATGCTCGAAGTGCTCCAGAAACGCGATGATGCGACCGTGGAGGCAGTGGGGAGACGTATTACTGAGCTCGCTGAGTCACATCCGATTCCCGACTCCTTCTAATTTTCAAACCGCATGATATTGTGCGGCTAGCACGGTGTACCCTTCAGGTACACGAGTTCTTGGCGAGGGGACCATGACGCCATGCGAACAAGAAATCATCGGTATTCTTACGGTTGCGCTTACGCGAAACCTGGAAGTTGAGGTCAAAATCCTCGCTCGGCTTGCACGGGAAGCGGGGTGTTCGGATCAGAAGCGGGTTCGCTTCTGGACCCAAGAACGGATCACCATGGCGTTTCTCGCCATCGGAGATCTCAGAAAGGGGCATCGCTACCAACTCTTGATCGATAATTGGTTCCTCCCGGCGCTACGACACCTGGTCGCATGGAAGTCTGACTACCGCGGACCCTGCCACGAGACCTGTCCCGTGCGAGCGTTTGTAGCGTTCGCGAGACAGCACGGCATATCGGTCGACCTTTGAACGAACGCGCACTCCCCGGCGCGTTCGGTTTTTTCTGTTATAGTCGCGGTAATGGAAGAGATCCTGAGGGCCGCAGTCAACGAAGCGCTTTCTGCGATGGGGGCACCCGAAGTCTCATTTGCCATCGAATGGCCAGCTGACACCGCCCATGGCGACTATGCGACGAATGCTGCACTCGCCGCAGGAAAGGAACTTCAGAAGAATCCTCGCGAACTAGCTGAAGAGCTCGCGGTCATTCTTCGCACGTCACTTTCGGAGGAGGTCGAACGGATTGAGGTGGCGGGACCAGGATTCATCAACTTTACGCTCGCACGCACCGTCATCGCTGGGGTGGTGGGAGAAGCAGCGGTGCGTGGAAGTGAGTGGGGAAAGGGAAATGGAAACGAAGGAAAGCGAGTCATGCTCGAGTACTCAAATCCAAATCCTTTCAAAGAAATACACATTGGGCATCTGATGAGTAATGTTGTTGGTGAGGCGTTTTCACGCATTCTGGAGAACGCAGGCACGGTTGTCCTGCGCGATACGTTTGGTGGCGACGTAGGTCCCCATGTCGCGAAGGCGTTGTGGGCGCTCCGAAGAAACGGAGTGACCGACATTGCACATGCTGCTGAAATTGGGAAAGCGTACGCGCAGGGATCGACTGCCTATGAGGAAAGCGAGGAAGCAAAGCGCGAAATTGATGATCTCAACACTCGTATCTACGAGGTTGTTGCGAAGCACGAAAGCCCTGACGCGCTCACTGAAGAAAATCGGGAACTTCTCACGCTCTGGCGAAAGGGGCGAGAGGTGTCTATGGAGGAGTTCTTCCGGATCTTTAAACTCCTCGGCACGTCCTTTGATTATGTCTTTTTTGATAGTGATACAACGGCGCCTGGCATGGAAGCGGTTCGCCAGGGTCTTACTCAAGGAATCTTCGAGGAAAGCGATGGAGCTATCATCTATCGTGGCGAGAAGAAGGGTCTCCATACCTTGGTGTTCATTACCTCTCGAGGCACTCCCACCTACGAAACTAAGGACATCGGACTTGCGCTCATCAAAGAAGAGCGAGCAGCAACTGATGAGAACATTATCGTCACCGCAGTGGAGCAGGTCGGCCATTTCCAGGTAGTGCTCGCGGCACTTGAGGAATTGATTCCATCCCTCGCTGCAAAGACACGCCACCTTCCGCATGGGCTTCTCCGCCTTCCAGAAGGAAAGATGTCATCGCGTAAGGGAAACGTTATTACTGGTGCTGACCTCATCGAAGAAATGACCGGTCGTGCAGGTGAGAAGAACGACGATCCGGTAATTGCCCAGCAGGTCGCGATTGGAGCCATCAAGTATATGATCCTTCGGCAAGCTCCCGGCGGAGACATTGTCTTTGATCCCGAACGGTCGCTCTCACTTGATGGAGATTCTGGGCCGTACCTCCAATATGCACTTGTACGCGCACGTTCCGTATTGGCACAGGCACCCAAAGCGCCGGACGCACCGACGCCGTCTGGAGAACCATTCCTCATCGAACGACTTTTAGTTCGGTTCCCTGCAGTCACTGCACTCGCGGCGCGCGAAAATGCTCCACACAAAGTCACCCAGTATCTGACGCTTCTGGCAGGAGAATGGAATTCCTTTTATGCCAAGGAGCGCATCATCGGAGGAGAGCATGAGGGATACAAACTGGTGATTGCGAAGGCATTCGCAACAACCATGGAGAACGGACTCCGTCTCCTTGCTATCCCCGCTCCGGAGAAGATGTAATATTGCATCATTCAGTTCTAGGCGCTAAGGTAGCGAGCATGCCGCATTCGTGTTGAAGCGGCTGTATGGGGAGGCTCTTTAATGAGCGAACGTGTGATCTTCGAAACCGGCGCCGACGTCGCCAGGGCTCGCCGTGAACAGCAGGGCAAGGATCCCATCCCGGGCCATGCGTACGAACAGCGGGATCTGGCCAACCAGCGGAGCATGCGGGGCCAAGCCAGGCTCGGCATCGACCGCTTCGGCGACCGGTACGGCTCCCTGTTCTCGGGCCGCATCACCTAGCTCATCATCAACAACTCAATCAGGACGTCCCGGCGCGTGCGCGCGCCGGGCGTTTCCTTTTTAGGGCCTGAACGCTAGGATGAGGAAGACATGGCCGATATTGATACCGACGCGGTGGAGAAAAGCGAGGCAGTGCTTCGCGAAGAGGAAGTACTCCGATTCTGGAAGGAGAATCGTATTTTTGAGAAGTCACTCGAACGAGGGAGTGATAAGCATCCGTTCATTTTTTATGAAGGCCCTCCGACCGCAAACGGTCGACCCGGAGTTCACCATATGGAGTCTCGGTCGTTTAAAGATGCTATTCCTCGATACAAAACGATGCGGGGGTTCAATGTCCCTCGTCGAGGTGGCTGGGATACTCACGGACTTCCCGTTGAGCTCGAAGTCGAGAAGCAACTTGGCTTTAGCGGAAAACAGGACATAGAAACGTACGGCATCGCCGAGTTTAATAAAAAGTGTCGAGAGAGTGTATTTTCATACATCGACGAATGGAAAAAGTTTTCCGATCGCATGGGCTATTGGGTCGATCAGGACGAAGCGTACTTTACCTTCGATGCTTCGTACATGGAGTCGCTCTGGAGCATTTTCAAGAAAGTGAGCGACGATGGGCGTCTCTATAAAGACTATCGAGTGGTGCCGTGGTGCGTATCGTGTGGAACCGCACTGTCTTCTCACGAACTCGCGCAGGGATACGAAGAAGTGAAAGACCTCTCGCTTACGGTGAAGTTCGAACTCGTAAACGAGCCTGGTACGTTCGTACTTGCATGGACCACGACTCCGTGGACGCTTCCGGGAAATGTTGCACTTGCCGTGGGTGAGAAGATTGCGTACGGCCTCTATCAGAAGGATGATCAGAAGGTCATCGTTGCGGATGCACTTGCTCCAAAGGTGCTTGGAGAGGGATGGGTGCGAACTGAAGATCGGCCGACAGCGGGACTCATCGGTCAGGAGTATCGACCGCTCTACCCATTTGCCCGAGAGGTAGCTCCTGAAAGTGAGCAACCCAAATTCGATGCTGCGTATCGAATATATACCGCAGACTTTGTGAATACTGAAGACGGTACCGGCATTGTGCATACGGCTGTTATGTACGGTCAGGACGACTTCGAGCTTGGTTCCAAGGTCGGCCTACCCAAAGTTCATCTCGTCGCCCCTGATGGGAGGTTTGTGAGCGGCACCGGCTTTTTGGAAGGTGCATCGGTCATCGATTCCGAGACGAACGTTGCGGTACTGAAAGACCTACAGGAGAAGGGACTTTTCTTTGCGAAAGAGAATTACGCGCACGAGTATCCACACTGCTGGCGAAGTAAGAATCGACTGGTCTACTATGCGCGTGATTCCTGGTATATCCGCATGACGGAGCTCCGTGACTACCTTATTGACGAGAACAAGACGGTGAACTGGGAGCCAAGCTATATTCGCGATGGCCGCATGGGTGAGTGGCTCGCGAATGTGCGTGATTGGGCAATCTCACGAGAACGATACTGGGGCACGCCGCTCCCGGTATGGCAGAGTGCAGACGGGAGCGAACAGGTGGTTGTCGGTTCTATCGAAGAATTACGGTCTCGTAGGAAAAGAAGCGGGAATACCTATTTCCTCATGCGTCATGCCGAAGCTGAGCAGAATGTAAAAAGAATCGTTAACAGTGGTGATTTGAATGCGTATGGAATCACCGACCTCGGCAAGCAGCAGGCGCTTGAGTCGGCACAGCAATTCAAACAAGAAAACGTCTCGATTATCTATGCATCGCCGTTTCGTCGTACACGTGAGACAGCCGAAATAATTGCCGATGAGCTGGGCATTCCACGTTCTGAAATAGTTTACGATGTTCGGCTTCGAGAGCTCGACTTCGGCGATCTCAATGAATGTCCGTACGATGATTTCACCGCATACCGGAAGGAGCACCTGCATGCCTACTCAGATTCATTACCAAGTGGCGAGAGCTGGCTTGATGCACGTCGACGCTTCGGTCACTTCATTTACGAAATGGAGCAGATGCATCAAGGGAAGAATATTCTAATGGTTACGCACGGTGTTGCGTTCGAATCCCTGCTTATGATTACAGAAGGAAAGAATCATAGGGAGTCCCAGGAGTTTCTCCAATCATATGCGCCGCCCCAGAAGGGTTCATGGATGAAACTTGATTTCGTTCCGCTTCCACACAACGATGACTACGAACTCGACCTCCATCGTCCCTATATAGATGACGTGGTACTTCTCTCCGATTCGGGAACTGAACTACGACGGACACCGGAAGTTATGGATGTCTGGTTCGATTCAGGTGCGATGCCATTCGCACAGGATCACTATCCTTTCGAGAATAAGGAGTGGATTGATACGAAAGGCTACCCAGCTGATTTCATATCGGAAGCAATCGACCAGACTCGAGGATGGTTCTACACGCTTCTTGCGGTAGGAGTACTGATGGGGAAGGGTGCGGCGTATAAAAATGTTATCTGTCTTGGGCATCTCTTGGACGAGGCTGGTCAAAAGATGAGTAAGTCAAAGGGGAACATCATTGAGCCCATGAAGGCCATAGACCGGTACGGGGCCGACACCCTTCGGTTCTGGATGTACTACGTCAATCAGCCAGGCGATAGCAAGAATTTTGATGAGAAAACGGTCAAGGA
The DNA here is from genome assembly GCA_964446735.1 of uncultured Candidatus Saccharibacteria bacterium. Classification (GTDB taxonomy): domain Bacteria; phylum Patescibacteriota; class Minisyncoccia; order Phycocordibacterales; family Phycocordibacteraceae; genus C7867-001. The sequence goes on from CAYUQB010000001.1 coordinate 491,416, forward strand.
AGCAGCACGTGTGCTGTCCTGGTTCGAACATAGTGTGAAGTTCTATCAACTCTTCGGTGGCGCAGAAGGAAAGGCCGAAGAGCAGATCATCGATACGTGGATGCGTACTCGAGTTTCCGAGACCATCGGTGAGGTCACCACTACGCTCGACGCCTATGATCTTTACACTGCAACACGGCGAATCAGCACACTCATTGAAGATCTCTCGCAGTGGTATGTCAGACGCGTACGTGATCGTGTGCGTGATGGTGACGTTGCCGCCAGTACAGCGTTACGTGACACCCTCCAAGCCATTGCTGTTCTTCTTGCTCCGTTTGCCCCTTTTATTGCTGAATGGGGCTACCAAGCAGTGCGTGATGCCGAAGATCCCGAAAGCGTACATCTTGCCGATTGGTATGAGGCGGGCACCGTTGACACTACGCTTATCGAACACATGGCGACGACACGGATGCTCGCGTCAGAAGCACTCCGCGCTCGTCAGGGTGCTGGCGTGAAGGTCCGCCAGCCGCTTTCAACACTTTCTATACCAGGAAAGCTTCCTCAGGAATTTGCGCTCCTTCTGGCAGAAGAAGTGAATGTAAAAGAAGTCATCATGGAGCAAGAGGCACTTTCGCTTGCAACCGAACTCACTCCTGACCTTATCCGCGAAGGTGATGCGCGTGAGTTTCTGCGTGCACTTGCAGATGCACGAAAAGAAACCGGACTATCTCCACACGACCGCATTGCACTGACGGTCTCTCCAGAAGGTGAGGGCGTACTTGCTGGCTTAAGTATTCCGGCGGTGACGTCCATTGCGTACGGCTATGCGGATGATCATGCGGTAGAGCTTTCGTTTGGAAAGCTTGGGTTCTCCTTCCTGCTCAATGCGTCATAAGTACACGACCGGAGGGGTAGTTCTTGCACGCACTCCGCTTCGGGAAGCAGGCATGCTCATAACACTCCTTACCCCCGATCTGGGGCTTGTGCGGGCACGTGCTGAAGGGGTGCGACGTTCGGGTGCGAAGCTTGCCCACGCGCTTCAGACGTTGTGTCAATCGCGGTTGATGCTGGTACGCGGCAGAGAAGGGTGGCGCATTACGGGAGCGGCACTCGATACTAACCGCTTTCTGGAGCTCCCTCCTTCCGAACGTGCTCGGGTCGCACGCGTCGCGCAGCTTCTCATTCGTCTCGTGCATGATGAGTCGAATGATCCAGCACTCCACGACACGTTCACCCAATTCGTTACGATGCTCCCCACGCTCTCAAAAGGGGAAGGGGAGATAGCCGAACTCCTCGTGGTCCTACGGCTTCTGGCAACGCTTGGGCTGGTCCGTGAGGCACTCCCGCCTCCTGGGTACGATGCATCGGCTCTTCGCTATGGGGAGGAACATCGCAGTGAGCTTATTTCTCGCATCAATCGCGGGATCACGGCCTCAGGACTCTAACGAGTGCGCTATACTTGCGCCATGGCGGACGAGGAATTGAATTCCCTCGAGAAAGTACAGCGCCGCTTGTACGGCTCAGAATCACCACCGGTCTTCGATACCCCGGTGCTTAAGGAGCGTGCTGCTGAGCGTACCGGTGGCTGGGATAAGCTGAAGGCGGGTTCCGAAGGACTGCGCAAAGAGGCGGAGCACATCTCCGGACCGGCTCGGTTTTTTATTGTTGCCTTTGCATTCTTCTTGGTAACTGGAGGTGGAGCCGTGATCTACCTCATCTATGGTGGGCGGATCGTGTCGACCAATAACGTGAACATTGCGGTGCAGGGTCCGACGTCGATAGCGAGTGGCGACACCGTTTCGCTCCTCGTTACTATCGAGAACCGGAATCCCGTGGCCATGAAAAAGCCTCGGATCACCCTTGATTTCCCCGAGGGGACAAAATCAGCAGATGATACTTCGCTGCCGCTTTCCCTCTATGCAAGTGAGCTTGAAGATATCCCTTCGGGTGGGAAGGCTGAGGTAAGTGTGCGTGCGGCCGTGTATGGGAGTGAAGGTCAGAACGTCACGGTGCCGCTTAAGGTCGAGTACCGTACCGATAGTAGTAATTCGGTGTTTGTGAAGCAGAAGCAATACTCGTTCATCATCACCTCGTCACCCATCAGCCTCAATATCTCCTCGCTTACGCAGGCGTCTGCTGGGCAAACGGTCACGATTGACGTGGCAGTGAAGAGTAATGCGAACGGTCCGGTCAATGATGTTGCGGTAGTCGCCCAGTATCCTTTTGGGTTCACACTCACCCGCAGCGATCCACAGCCAACCACCGGTTCGGTATTCACTTTTGGTACGCTCGGGCCGGGTGAAGAACGTCGTATCAGTATTACGGGGACTGTCTCGGGAGAAAACAACGACGAGCGCATCTTCAAATTCACCGCGGGTACGCTTGCCTCTAGTGGAGGGACTTCGCTCGCGACCTCGTTTACGAGCAAGGAGACTCTCATACGTCTCACCAAGCCATTCCTTGCAACTACACTCTCAGTTAATCGCGATACCTCTACAAGCCCGGTGATTGAGGCGGGCGTACCAGTTGCGGTGACTGTTTCGTGGGTTAACACACTTCCAAAGCCCGTGACGAACGCGCGGGTATCAGTTCAGATCGTTGGCGACGCACTTGATCCTGCAAGCGTTACGGGCGCCGGCTTCTATCGTTCGAGTGATAACACCGTGTTATTTGATGCTAGTACGAATCCCGGCCTCGCTGCACTACAGCCAGGCGATACAGGGCAGGGGACGTTCACCTTTGCTACGAAGCGCTCGGCACTCTCAATGAGTAATCCAAGCGTTGTACTCAAGGTGTCAGTCGCGGGGCAACGGCTTTCGGAAAGCAACGTTCCTGAAACTATAACGGCGACACTTACGCGGACGGTAAAAGTCGGAACAAATCTTGCTCTCACTTCACGTGCGGTGCGCACCACAGGGCCGTTCACAAACGTGGGTCCGTGGCCTCCCGAAGCAAATAAGGAGAGTACGTACACGGTAATGTATACGCTCAACAATTCTGGCAACACAGTCGCAGGAACACAGATAACTGCCGCGCTGCCTTCCTATGTACGCTTCACTGGTGCCACGAACCCGAACGATGGATCCGTAAAATATGATGACGCTTCTCGTACGGTGACTTGGAGTGCAGGTGATGTCACCGCTGGGGCGAGTAAAACGGCAGCGTTCCAGATTGCGATCACACCGAGTGTTTCCCAGCAGAATACGGCACCGGTACTCCTGTATGCTCAGCAGGTGACCGGCGTCGATCGGTTCACCCAGCGTACGATTACTGGAAGCGTACCGGAGCTCACCACAGAAGTGAGTAAGGACCCGGCCTACACCGCTGGAGTTGGTAAGGTGAAATAATTCGCGTAGTATCGACCCTATGGAAACACCCAGTCTCGATACCATAGTCTCTTTGGCTAAGCGCCGAGGGTTCGTATTCCCTGGCTCCGAGATATACGGCGGTTTTGCTGGTACCTACGACTGGGGACCGCTTGGTGTTCCGCTTCGCGAGAACGTCATGAATCTCTGGAACAGGGCTATGAGAAGTCACGACGATATAGCACCACTTGATTCAAGTATCGTTACCGCAGGTGCAGTGTGGGAGGCTAGTGGCCACGTACATAATTTCTCAGATCCGCTCGTTGCCTGTCTGGCCTGCGGGACTAAGCATCGGGCAGATCATCTACTTGAGGCAATTGGCGTGCAAGCAGATGAAAAAATGACTGAGAAGGAGTTGAATGCGCTTTTTGATGCTAATCGCGACAAGCTTGTATGTACGAATTGTGGAAAAAAGGACTTTGATGTCGTGACGAATCGGTACCTCTTGGCGACAACCAATCTCGGAATGATTTCTGACGACGATCCGCAGGTCTACCTGCGAGGGGAGACAGCACAGGGAATTTATATCAACTATAAGAATGTGCTCGACTCAGGATTCTACAAAGTCCCATTCGGTATCGCACAAGTTGGTAAAGCGTTTCGCAACGAGATTAATCCACGCCAATTTCTTTTCCGTAAACGGGAGTTCGAGCAGATGGAGATGCAGTACTTTGTGCATCCCAACCAAGCGGTGCACGTATTCGAGGAGTGGCGTAACGAGCGCATGGCATATTATGCCCAACTCGGCATTCGGAAAGAAAAACTTCGTTGGAAGCAGCATGAGAATCTCGTTTTCTACGCCAAGGATGCTTGGGATATTGAATACGAGTTTCCCTTCGGATGGGGTGAGCTCGAAGGTCTCCACTATCGAGGAGAATATGATCTCTCGCAACACCAGAAGTTCTCTGGAGTGGACCTCACATTTTTCGACGAAGAGACGAAGGAACGCTTCATACCACATGTGGTGGAAGCATCTGTTGGTCTCGACCGCTCGATATTGATGGTACTCGCCGATGCATATCGCGAGGACGAAATGAATGGTGAAACTCGGGCATACCTGGCCTTTGATCCGAAAGTCGCACCGATAAAAGCAATGGTTTCTCCGCTTCTGAAGAACAAGCCTGAGCTCGTCGAGAAAGCGAAAGAAGTCCGTAACGAACTTCGAAAGGCACATCCTGCTATCGCATGGGACGACAATGGAAATATTGGTAAGCGGTACCGTAGACAGGACGAAATAGGAACCCCGTTCTGCATCACCATTGATTTCGACACACTCGGCGAGACGGCGGATTTAAAAGATACGGTCACGTTGCGTCATCGCGACACCGGGGAGCAGGAACGGCTTACGGTTGCTGAAGTAGCAGAGCGTATCCGGGCCGCCGTAGGCTAAGGGATTCAGCCAATCCTGCCACGCACACGTTTCGTGCTAGGATGCGCGTATGGACAAGCAAATACAGGTCTCGATCACTCCGGGGACCATCATCACCGCCCTTATTATCGGGGCAGTGGCGTTTGCGGTGTGGACTCTGCGTGACCTCGCGCTTTTGGTACTGACGGCCATCGTAATTGCATCCGCCATTGAGCCGGGCGTCGTCTTCTTCACCCGTCGCAAATTCCACCGGGTGTTTGCGGTGCTGCTCATGTATCTTCTTGTATTCGGATCGCTTTTCGCTTCCGTCTATTTCTTTATTCCGCCCATGCTTGATGATGCGAGCAACTTTCTCTCGGTCATGTCGCAGTATTTGGGAACACTTCCGATACCGGGTGCGCCGGATCCTAATGCTGCCGTACAAGCCGCGTCGAGCTCACAGCTTTCAGGAATGCTCGACACACTGTTTACAATTGAGCGAGCGTTTGTCGATCCATCAGCTGGAGCATTTAAGATCGTCTCGACGTTCTTCGGGGGACTCTTTTCGCTTCTTCTTGTCGTTATTCTTTCGTTCTACTTCGCTGTTCAAGATACCGGCATTGAGGAATTCTTAAAACTCATTACGCCCCATAAGCACGAGCAGTATGTGGTCGGACTGTGGCGCCGCGCGCAGCGCAAGATCGGTCTCTGGATGCAGGGTCAGCTACTCTCCTCGCTTATGAGCGGCGTCATTGTGTATCTGGGCTTACTCATTCTGGGTATCCCCTATGCGCTACTCCTTGCGGTATTCACCGCAATTGCGGGGTTAGTACCGATCTTCGGTTCCTTCGTTGCTGCGGTTCCAGCAATCATCATTGCGTTTACGACAGGCGGCGTCACGCTCGCGCTCATCGTGGCGGGCCTCTTCCTTATCGTGAATCAGTTTGAAGCACATCTTATACATCCGTTGGTGGTGAATAAGGTGGTAGGTATTCCGCCGCTTCTGGTTATTCTCGCCCTCATTGTCGGCGGCCAACTAGCAGGCTTCTTGGGAGTCGTGCTGGCAATCCCCGTTGCAGCAGCATTGCGCGAATTCCTCGCTGACCTTGATCGTGGCAAGCGTGCTCGTGCACAATCGGCGTAATGGCTCGGTACATAACCCCCACGATTGCGTATGTGAACGCCGATCCCCATATCGGCTATGCTCTCGAACTTATTCAGAGCGATACGCTTGCTCGCCTGTGGCGACTTGAAGGTGAAGACGTGTTCTTCAATACGGGAGCAGATGAGCACGGACAGAAGATATTTGAAGCTGCTCAGAAGAACGGTCAGGATGTGCAGGCATATGTCGATCACTACGCCGACGAGCTCCGCAAGCTTAAGGATGCGCTTGATTTATCTCCAGACAATTTCATCCGAACAACCAGTCCCGAGCATAAAGCGGCAGCGCAGGAGATGTGGCGTATCTGTGACGCGGCAGGCGACATTTATAAGAAGTCGTACACCGGACTGTATTGCGTCGGGTGTGAACTCTACAAGAACGAGAAGGACCTGAACGAAGACGGTTTTTGTCTCATCCACCCGAGCCTAAAGCCTCAGACGCTCTCGGAAGAGAATTACTTCTTCCGGTTCTCAAAGTATCAAGACGCATTGCTTAGCTACCTCGACCGTCCCGATGTACTTATTCCTGACTGGAGAAGGGAAGAAGCACGAAATTTTATCGAAGGTGGTCTTGAGGACTTCAGCATTTCGCGGGAGAAAGCACGTCTGTCGTGGGGGGTTCCAGTTCCCGGCGACGACTCTCAAGTCATGTACGTATGGTTCGACGCGCTCACTGATTATCTTTCGACACTTGGCTGGCCAGAGGATGCGGAAGGCAAGTTCGAGAAGTTCTGGCAGAACGGTCGTACAGTACAGGTGGCTGGTAAAGACCAGGTCCGGTTCCAGTCCCTAATGTGGCAGGCAATGCTCATGTCGGCAGGTATACAAAACACCGACCAGATTTTCTATCACGGCTTCATTACGTCAGGAGGTCAGCGTATGAGCAAGTCGCTTGGTAACGTCATCAGTCCCTACGAGCTGGTTGAGAAATACGGCACCGATGCGACTCGGTATCTACTTTTGCGCCATGTGCATGCGACTGATGATTCGGATGTCACCTGGGAGAAGCTCGATGAGTGGTATACCGCAAATCTCGTGAATGGGTTGGGGAATCTGGTGGCCCGGGTAATGAAGCTGGCAGAAGAACATCTATCGCAGCCGGTTGAACTCGCCAAAGAAGATACCGCTCTGGAACAAGGATTCGTCGGTTTGCTTGACCGGTTTGCATTCAACGAAGCCATGGACCTGGTGTGGGAGCACGTTGGGAAGGGCGATGAATTCATGACGAGTCGAGAGCCTTATAAGAAAATCAAGAATCCTGAAACCGTAGAAGAGGCCCGGTCGGATATCGAAAAGCTCGTAACACATCTTGCAAAAATTGCTGTGCATTTAACGCCGATTATGCCGAGAACCAGCGAAGCGATTATCGAATCAATACGCACGAACACGAAACCGGATAATCTTTTTCCTCGCCTTCCATAACCATGCGCTACTTTGACGCGCATTGTCACATTCAGTTCGATCCGTACGATGAGGACCGTGATGCGCTTATCGGACGCATGCGAACGGAGGCGATTGGTGGACTCGTGGTGGGTACGAACCTCGAATCATCGCAGAAGGCAGTGGCGCTGGGGCAGATGCATGAGCATCTCTATGCCAGCGTAGGGCTCCACCCGAACGCTGTCGACGTCGAGGAATTTGATATCTCTACGTTTGAAGATCTTGCAAAGAATGACAAGGTGGTTGCGATAGGGGAGTGCGGACTTGATTACTATCGTCCCGAGGACCCCGATGCAGCAAAAGAGAAACAGAAGGAACTATTTCAAGCACATGTCGACCTGGCAGTGCGAGTTGGAAAACCGCTCATAATCCATGCGCGCCCGACGAGGGGGACTATGAACGCATACGAAGATGCACTCGACATACTCGAGGCGGTAAAGCGAGAGCATCCCGATCTCCGAGGCGATTTCCATTTCTTTGTAGGTGATGTGGCGACCGCGGAACGGATTGTTGCGCTCGACTTTACAGTGTCATTCACGGCGGTGCTTACGTTTGCTCGCGACTATGACAATGTGGTGCGATCGGTGCCACGCACCCATATCCTTTCTGAAACAGATGCTCCATACGTGGCACCCTTGAGCCGTCGTGGCGAGCGCAATGATCCATTCGCAATTCCCGAGATTGTTAGGTTAATTGCACAGATACGAGGTGAGAGTGAGGAAGTCGTACAACAGGCAGTCCTAAAAAACGCACAACACCTTTTTCGGATATAAAACGAACACCGCCCGGGCGAGGGGCGGTGCGGCCGTTTAGGCAGGGTAGAGCTGGGCGAGTCGCCAGCGATTCTTGATCCGGGAGAAGAACTCGTAGACCTCACGGAATAGACGAATCGCGAGCGGTTCCTCCGGATCGAAGGTCTCGATCCACCAGCACGGGACGACTTGATCGTGGGCGCGTACGACCGTGTTCGCAATGAACGCGAGCCGGCTGAAACGCCACGTCTCGACGACGAAAATAACTCGGTCGTAGATGATCCCAGCGCGTGCCTGCTCATGCAGGAAACGCAGAACCTCCTCGACCTCGCCGTGCGTGGTGAACTCCTCCGCCTCGCCACACTTGATGGTGGGATGGTGGAGGGCGGCATGATGCAGATACTGGTGCATGATCCAGCCCATCGGCGCGCCCTTGAACTTCGGGCCAGCCCTCCCGGCCGGCGTGAAGATCGTGACGTTTGCCGAGCGAGTTTCCACCCACTTGTGTCCGTGCTTCAGCGCCGTTTCGCAGGCAAGAGCGGTCCGCGGTCCGCAGACCACATCGCCCTCCGGAGTCCACTCAAGGTCCCCGGCGATCGGTACGATAAGAACAGTGGCCACCGGGAGCCTCCTTTCAGTTGCCGGTTGTGAGGAAAACTATACTATGCAAAGTTGAAAAGGCAAGTGTCGCCAGCTCCATTCGTTGCTGGCCGAAAAGGAGCGTGCTACAGTGCGCCTGTTATGAAAAAAGAATTCGACCACGGTGCAGAGGGCACCGAGTCTGAGCTTGAGGCGGGATATAACGAGTCCCGAATCTACGAGCTCGGCTTCCACCTCGATTCTGAACTTCCGAGCGAAGAAGTGAAGAAGACTTATCAGAACCTTCGCGATGTTATCGCAGGCGTGGGAACTCTCGTTGCCGAGGGTGAACCTACCAAGGTCGCTCTTGCGTATACCATTTCTCGCAGTGAGCAAGCTGGCCGACGTGACTTCACGAGTGCTTTCTTTTGCTGGATCGCATACGAGACCGCTGGAGAAGGGCATGACGCAGTACTTGAGGCAGTGAAAGCTGAACCACGAGTCATTCGCTACCTCGATATCCGCACCACCAAAGAAGCTGCCAAGCATGCTGAAGAGATGGCGGAAATCTACGCTCGCACTCCGGAACCTGAAGACGGTGCTCCTGAAGAGGAGGTCTCCGATACCGAGCTCGATGCAGCACTGAAGGAAGCGGGTGCCGCATAAGGCGGTATACTGGAACGCATGTATATCAACAAAGTCCAGCTCTACGGGAACCTGACCCGAGACCCAGAAGTGAAAGCACTTCCTTCTGGTCAACAGGTCGCTAATTTTAGCGTCGCTACCAACCGTACGTTCAAGGATAAGAATGGTGCACGACAGGAACAGACCGAGTTCCATAACGTAGTCGCATTCGGCCGCACCGCAGAGGTCATAGGTCAGTATATGAAGAAGGGTCGTCCTATATTCGTGGAAGGCCGTATGCAAACCCGCTCATGGGACAAGGATGGTCAGAAGCAGTATCGTACCGAAGTCATCGTCGAGAGCTTCCAGTTTGGACCAGGCGGCGGTATGGGAGAGGGAGGTCCTCGAAGCTCAGAGTCGGTGGCCGCAAACGATTCTGTCGACATGGGAAGCGACTCCATTCAGTATCCTGACGAAGAGATTAATCCGGAAGATATTCCGTTCTAACGAAAGCAATCATGGCATATCAAGCAGAGCGCGAGGAAATCGAGCACAAGAAGTTTGTCGATTACAAGGACATCGCCTATCTACGGCAGTTCACGAATCCGCACGCAAAGATCCTTGGCAAGAAGCGTACAGGCATCAGTGCAGATAAGCAGCGTGAAATCGCACTTGCGATCAAGCGTGCCCGCTATATGGCACTCATGCCGTATTTGACTGCGTAATATTCGCACAAAAGAAAAGACCCCAGGTGTTCCTGGGGTCTTTTCTTTGTACGCACTATGCTTTGCTCACTCGCTCAACGTATTCACCAAGCTCGGTATTAATGCGTAGTACATCCCCAGGATTGATGAAGAGGGGAGTGAGTACCGTTGCGCCGCTCTCGAGGGTCACCAGCTTATTGCCGCCTGTTGCGGTGTCACCCTTCACGGCAGGCGGAGCATCAGTCACTTTAAGGTCCACCTTGATGGGGATCTCCACCGTAACCGGCTTGTCGTTATAGAGCATCATCTCGACAGGTGCGTTTTGTGTAAGCCACTGAATCTTGTCGTGAACCGCTTCTTCAGGGAAGGAGAAACGATTCTTTGGATTGCCCGCTTCACTGAACCAACTCTCACCACGATTCGTGTACAGATATACTGCATCCATGCGAGAGATGTCGGCCTCAGCCGCAGTCTCACTTTGATGGAAGCTGATCTCAAGCACCTTGCCGGTAACCAGGTGGCGGAGCTTTGTCTGGTTCACGGGCTTGCGCTGCTGCATGCGGAACACGTGAGAAGAGAGGACCTCATACGGTTCGCTGTTGTAGACGATCACTTTCTTCTGGGTGATCTCGTTATACGAGAGAATTGCCATAATTCGGGTACTGCGACGTTTCCGCCAGCTCGTTAGTTATAAAAAATGCCGGAGGTCCGGATTGAGGGTATGATACAAGACATCATGCGCTTTTCAAGCGACGAACTTACTGCCCTCTCAGACGAAGAGGTATTACGCCTTTCTCGCAAGGAACCGGCGGCTTTTGAGGTCCTGGTTTCGCGCTACGAAGATGCGTTTCTCCGGAAAGCCCGTTCCATCCTGTACTCAAAGGAGGATGCAGAGGAGATCGTACAGGATGCCTTTACCCGCATCTATGTATATGCCGACCGCTATCAGCCCCAGGAGGGCGCTCAGTTCTCCTCATGGGCGTACGCCATCCTGACTCGCCTGGCCTTTACTCGATACCAAAAGCTCGCCAAACACCGGAAGATAACCGCACCGCTTGAGGCCGAGACGTATGAGCGTCTTCCTGACACGAGCGACTTTCGGGACGAACTGACGGTTAAAGATGAAGTGCTGGTCGCTCTGGCCAAGATTCCGGAATCGGCTGCACGAGTACTACGTCTCCAATTCCTTGAAGGTAAGACGCAGGAAGAAATTGCAGTGCTCGAGCAATCAAGTGTCTCAGCTGTGAAGACTCGAGTACACCGTGCTAAGAAATTATTCAAACAAGCCCTCGACGAAACCTCGTAACTCTACTATGGAATCTACTTCGACCATTTCTCGCACCGTGATGCGTCGCGTGCATACCATTCATGCCATCCAGCCGCTATTTTCGGGTACGGCGTTTGCAAGCCTGCTCCTTCTCGTTGCCCTCTGGGGTATTGGAAGGGAAGTATGGGTTGCGCATGTTATCCAAAACATGTCTTCGCTCACCGATGTTATCGCTCTCGAGCGATTTATCGTCGCCGCATTCCTCAATACCGGGCTTCTCGTGCAGGCGCTCTCGATTCTCACGCTCGCCGCAGCCGTTTGGCTTGTGCGGGATGGAGTCCGCTCTCTTGAGTACGCACGTCGTATTGCCTAACCGTTATTCAGCAGCGAGTCGATCCTTGACCTGCTTCAGGATGTCGCTCGCAACCTTCGGGTTCTCTCGAAGGAATGTGCGGGTTGCGTCATACCCACGTCCAAGTGGAAGATCTCCGTATTTATAGCTCGAGCCGGATTTCGAGAGGATCTCGTATTTCTCACCGAGTGCGATGAGCTCACCCTCACGACTAATACCTTCATTGTAGAGAAGGTCGAACTCGGTGGTCTTAAACGGTGCAGCCACTTTATTCTTCACGACTTTCACGCGTACGCGTCCACCGACAATCTCCTCACCCTTCTTGATCTGCGCAATCCGGCGAATATCAAGGCGTACTGAAGTGTAGAACTTAAGCGCCTTACCTCCCGGGGTAGTCTCCGGGTTACCGAACATAACTCCGATCTGCATGCGGATCTGATTAATGAAGATGACGATGGTCTTTGACTTGGCGGTGATGGCAGTGAGCTTACGGAGTGCTTGGCTCATGAGGCGTGCCTGCTTACCGACATGATGCGCTCCCATGTCACCCTCGATCTCGTCCTTCGGGGTCAGGGCAGCTACCGAGTCCACTACAATGATGTCGACTGATCCCGCGCGTACCAGGGACTCGACGATCTCGAGAGCCTGCTCACCGGTGTCAGGTTGGCTAATGAGGAGTTCGGAAAGCTTCACCCCAATATTGCGAGCGTAGCCAGGGTCTAGTGCATGCTCAGCGTCGACAAATGCACAGATGCCACCCTTTTTCTGGGCCTCTGCGATTGCATGCAATGCCAGCGTCGTCTTACCGGAAGACTCAGGACCAAAGATTTCAATAATGCGTCCGCAAGGAAGACCACCAACTCCAAGAGCAGCATCAAGCCCGATGGAGCCGGTCGAAATAGCTGGGATGGCCGCAGGTTTGCCGGCGCCGAAGGTCATGATTGCCTCGTCGCCGAACTTTGTCTTGATCTCTTTGATGGCAAGCTCTATTGACCGAGTTTTGCTGTCAGCACCCCCCTCGTTCGGTTCGTGGGCGGAAGTGGCTTTGGCGGTCTTCTTCGTAGCTTTTTTTGCAGGCATAACGAGGGCGTTGGTTAGGGTACGAATATCATGCGACGTGCGCTTGCGGTCTTCCCGAAGCGATCAGTTGCCGTTAGGGACAGTATAGCGCCCCCTCGTGGGAGCACGAGAATGGTCTCAAAGCGTCCTGCGGCGTCAATAAGGAGGGGAGCTCCGTTCAGACTGAGTTCCTCAGAGTGGCGGGCTGTGCCTGAAAGAGTCACAAACCCATCGGTAAAGGCTTGTCCCTCCTGGGGGGAGGTGAGAACGATCTCTGGCCCCGCTATCAGAGGAAACGCCTTATAAATACCGTAGCTACCGAGCAGCACGAGGATAATGGCGGTTCCAATGCGTAGCATGACTAGAACTCATCAGTACCGGCCTCAGTAGGAGACTTGATTCGGGCGCTGATGACTTCGCGCGGTCGTGAGCCGTCAGCAGGGCCGATCACACCTTTTTGTTCGAGAATATCCATGAGGCGCGCAGCCCGTGAGTAGCCAATCCGCAGTTTACGCTGTAGATAAGAGGTCGAAGCGCGTCCCGCCTCTTCAACTGCAGCTTTCGCATCGTCGTACATGTCATCATCCGCATCATCGTTGCTATCGAAGCCTCCCATGGACATGACGTCGTTTGGTTCATGGCCAGTGCCAGATGCTCCGGCACCCAGATCAAGTGCATCGAGCGAGCCAGCGTTGTGCTTTTTGATGTAATCAACCACTTTCTTTACCTCTGTCTCAGCGATGAAGGCGGTTTGGAGGCGGACCGGCTTTTGCATATCAGCCGAGAGGTACAGCATGTCGCCGGCACCAAGGAGTGATTCGGCACCGGGGCCATCAAGAATGGTCCGGGAATCGATCTGGCTCGCTACTTGAAGTGCCATACGGGTCGGGACGTTTGCCTTAATGAGACCCGTGATGACGTTTACCGATGGCCGTTGGGTAGAAAGAACGAGGTGAATACCCACAGCACGTGACATCTGTGCCAGACGGACAATGCTTGCCTCAAGCTCGCGAGGATACGTTTGCATAATATCGGCGAGCTCATCGATCACGATGACAATGTAGGGCATTGCCTCAGGGATATCGGTTTTCGATTTCTTTTTCGCTGGCTCGACCACGGTTTGGTGGTATGACTCAACGTCACGAACACGCTCCTGCTCAAGGATGTTGTAGCGACGGTCCATTTCCTTGGCCGCCCACTTGAGCGCCATGATGCACTTCTTTGGATCGGTAATGACGGGAGTAAGAAGGTGAGGGATGCCGTTATAAAGCGTAAGCTCGACACGCTTCGGGTCCACCATAATGAAGCGCATCTGGTTCGGACCGTTTCGGTAGAGGAGGGAAGTGATGAGTGCGTGGATGGCAACCGATTTACCGGACCCAGTCGCACCAGCAACAAGTCCATGGGGCATTTTCGCTATGTTCACGTAGTGAGGTACACCGGTGATATCTCGACCGATTGCTGCCAGAAGTGGCTTTTTAGAGGCACCCCAATCGGGGGAGGAGAGAACTCCGCCTAGACCGACTGTCGCTTTCGATGCGTTTGGCACCTCGATTCCAACGAGGGACTTACCAGGAATCGGCGCTTCGATGCGTACGGGATGGGCAGCGAGCGCGAGTTCCAGGTTATTTTGGAGGCTTACGATCTTATTGAGACGCACTCCCTCAGCTGGCTTTATGGCGTAGCGGGTGACGGTCGGACCAACCGAAACTTCGTCCATTTCGACCGAAATACCAAAGTTCTGGAATGTGCGCTTAATGATGTTGGCATTTGCTTTGATGTCGCCTACGCCAGGCTTCCCACGATCCTCACCCAGAAGTGATAGTGGAGGCGGGTGATATTCGGCATCAAAGTTTGCGATTGCGGGAGCTCCTCCGGGTGCCTCGCGGGGCCGGTCAAACATAGTCACTACGGGCTCACGATCGGTCTGGACCTGCTCAACTTCAGGCTCCTCCACCGGTTCATAAGGAGGCTCCTCTTCTCCTGTCGAGTCCTTTTTCGGCAGGGAAGGGAGTTTTACATTACCAAGAGTGGATGCGGCTCCGTTAGCGAGTGATGAGAGTGCTCTGGCTATGACAACAATATCGGCTGCCACGATGAGTCCAACCGCAGCAAGGGCCAAAAGGAGAATGACTGCACCCCACACTCCAAAGAGTTGCGTGGCTGTCTGGCCGGCAAATGCCCCGGCAGCACCACCTAGTGCCGCTGAAGCGATCCCAAGCAGGGTCAGGAACGCCACAACAATAAGAGCCAGTCCGATCATGGTGAGCGGTGATAGGAAAGAGCGCTGCAGGGCGAGTCCCGTTCCGGTTCCAATTAGGATGATCGGTAGAAGAAAAGCGGCCACACCAACCTCCGCGAAGGTCCAAGAGAATATGGCGCTCCCGGCATATCCAGCCAGGCCGAATACCGCAAGTGCAAGGACAAGGCCAAACGCAATACAAAGGATAGCGGCGGTCCATCGAATGGCCGCCTTGGTATTTTCAGCGTCTCGCTGCTTACGTTTTTTTGCCATCGTTCATTCATTTTATCACCCGTATGTGGACAAACACTCCTCATCTAATCGGTAGCCGAGAAAGGTTGCAGGGCACCTCTTACGGACATATACTTGCGGCACAAAGGACAAAGATTTCATGGACAATAATGGACACAAAAAGGACATTAGACCGATGCAGCAAACCCGTGAAAATAACGGAATTGATACATTTGTCCTAGAGAAAGATATATTTTCAAACGTATTTGATAAAGACATAAAACGAGTTTACATATACAAGAAGGCTGAACGTCTGGCGAAAGCCATTCACCTTATTGGGCCGGCATTTCGTTCCTCACCCTCACTTTTCGCTCGTGTGGACTCTATAGCCATTGGTCTGGTGGACGCGGCGACCCTCCCACCCACAACCTGCCGCGAGGCACTCTCACGTGAACTACTTGCACTCTCGAGTGTGCTCGCGATTGCTCGAAGCAGTGGTCTACTTTCTCCAATGAACACCGATCTGATTTCACGAGAGGCTCATGCACTTTTGTCAGAAGTTGCTGGTTACGAGGAACCGCAACTGCGCATTGAGGATGTCCCGACCCTCGCGTCACTTTTCAAAGTAGCGGCAAGTACTCCCGCAACGCTTGCCGACCCAGCAAGACACGCACAGAAATCTAAAGGACATATAAAGGACACAAAAGGACAGCAGCTCGGAGAAGATAGGTCCGGAAGGCGTGATGCCATACTTTCAGTTCTAAGAGCAAAGGGTGCTTCCTATATAAAGGATATTTCGACGGTTGTTCGAGACATCGGCGAAAAGACTATCCAGCGCGAGCTCTCACAGCTAGTTGCTGATGGTCTGGTTGAACGGTCTGGTGAACGTCGTTGGACACGCTACAGCCTGGTCAGCGGAGGGAGCCTCTAAAGAGTGAAGGGTTCATTGACGAACGGTCGCGTTTAGGCTACTGTTTGCTTGTGATGACTCGGGGAGTCGGGAACACATAAGAAGGCCACCGCGGTTTCGCGGCGGCCTTCTTCGTGTCCGGATTTTCGGTTATCCACATTGGTTTTAGCGGGTTTTTTGCTAATCGTTCGCTATACTGCCTACCATAGGCTGATACGAACTGGGGCGATTACCCGAACGACCGATCGTTGACAAGCGAATAGGGCTTGTAAAAATCTGCCGCGCTGTAAGAAGGCGCAGGCAGTGCCGTCACCGGCTACGGTGGCGGTTCGGAAACGGTTGACATGATACTGATGACGGATGATTTCGGAATGAAATAAATCTTTGCCAACTAGCCGATGGGACGCGCGTCGATATTGCGCCCTGTCGGGTAGTGTGAAAGGGAAGTGCGAACTATGAACGCGATGCATTAGATCTACGGATCCGTGTCGCGCGATTACCAAAATATGAATGGGAGCGTGTGGGGAAGCACCATTACTAGACGCGGCCCCCCGCGCCTCAGAAAATTAATTAGAAAACAATCTTATATGTCTATTGCACAGACCAATACGATCGCCAAGGTCGCGGCAGTTGTCGCCGGCCTCGGACTCGTTGCGATGTCGTTTGTTGCCGCCGCTCCGGCGAAGGCAGCTACCACGTTCATGACTGACCTTACGGTTGGTTCGACGGGTGCCGATGTTACGGCACTTCAGACGTGGCTCATCGCTAAGGGCTACAGCATCCCAGCAGGTGCCACTGGATACTTCGGTATGCAGACTAAGGCAGCTGTTGCTGCATACCAGACCGCGAAGGGCATTGCCCCGACCGCTGGTTACTTCGGTCCTAAGACCCGTGCTTCGGTTAACGCTGACGGCGGCACCACTGGTGGTACTACCGGCGGCACGACCGGCGGCACTCTCTCTGGCGCAGGACGTCTTACCGACGTCGGCGATGCAGGCGATGTCGAGAGCGATCTCGATGAGGGTGATGAGGCCGTCAAGGTTATCGGTGTTGAGATGGAAGCCACTGACGGCGACGTCTCGATCCAGCGCCTTGATGTCCAGGTTGATCCTCTCGGAAACGGCAGCACTCGTGTTGACCGTTACGTAGATAGCGTCAGCGTCTGGCTCGGCTCCAAGAAGCTTGCCACCATGGATGCTTCTGATGGCGACAAGGACAGTGGCACCACCACCTACCGCTTCGCAAATCTCAACGGCGTAGTTGATGAAGACGAGCAGGCAACCCTGTACGTTTCTGTCGACACCGTCGAGACCATCGATTCGGCTGAGGATGGCGACACTGTAGGCATCACTATCCCGGTTGACGGTCTTCGCGCAGTTTCTGCCGATGGCGTCTCCGAGACGTATGTTGACACCGCTATCGTCGAGAACTTCACCGTTAGCTCTTCGGATGTTGGCGAAATCGTTATCACCGAATCATCTGACAATCCAGATGACAGCGCGGTGAAAGTCGATGGAGACACCACGACCGAAGATGTGACTCTCGTTACCTTCAACCTCAAGGCGAAGAAGCAGGATGTCACCATCAATGATCTTCCGGTTCAGCTTCTCGCTACGACCGCAAACCTGAACGACATGATTCAGACCGTGAAGCTCATGAAGGGTTCTGACGTCATCAAGACCAAGTCGGTCTCGAGCACGGCTTCTATCGCAACCATCACCTTCGATGACATCGATGAGACGATCAACGAGGATGACACTGAGGAGTACTCGGTTGTTGCAACCATCAAGCGTGTCGGTACTGGAACCTTCGGTTCTGGTGACACCCTTGAAGCTTCAACCACGGCTTCTCTCACTGGTTGGGACACTGAAGATGAGAAGGGTGACAGCACCACCGAGTCTGGCAGCGCCGGCGGCGGTACGCTCACTCTCCAGCTTGCTGGTCTCACCGTGGCCAAGGGTACTGTGACGGCGACTAAGACAACTGGTACGACTGCGGGTTCTTACGACTACACGCAGTACGGCATCGGATTCAAGGTTACGGCCGACGATGAAGATCTCTACATCGATCGCACCGTGACTCAGTCAACGTCGACCAGCTTCACTGACACGACCTCTGGTTCTGGCGTCCACTGGGCAACCACGACGAGTTCCACCGCGTCCAGCACGCATCCGACTGCAGTGACATCGCTCTCTGCATCAGGTAGCGACAATGCTGACACGACTGGGTACTACAAGGTCCCAGCAGGTACCACGCGTACCTTCACGCTCAACGTGACGCTCACGCATGGAAGTGCAAGTGTAGGCGCAACTGGTATTCAGCTCGTTGCCATCAACTACGCAACCACCACCACGCTTGACCGTAGCTTCTTCACTTCGGATCTCGACACCTTCAAGACTGAAGATGTCTCGATGAGCGTCCACTAGTTCTTAGTGAACGTCGAAGTGGCCTAGCTTAGGAGTTACGATTCCTAGCAAAGCTAAGCAAAAACCACCCGTACGCGGGTGGTTTTTGCTTTTCATACATCGTTCATATTTCTACAAACACTTCACTAAAATTACAGCGCTGAACGCGTATCAAACACAGACGGGTAAGACCTTCACGACCCGTTCGTCTTACTTATCGAATACGGAACGATTGAACATCTGTTGCAGATGCAAGCGGAACGAAAGAGACCTATGCATACTAGTCGCTCGGACCGGCAGGTCGATATACGGCCTCGGCGGGTAGTCAATGAATTAACAAGCGAATCACGGTAACTCTTCAAGAAATTACGCTATGACAAGCACGAACACCATGATCGCGAAGCTCGCCGCGATCCTCGCAGGAGGAGCCTTGGTCATAATGTCCTTTGCTGCGATGCCTGTGCAAGCGCAGACAACGACGTCGACCAGTGCTCAAATCCAAGCGCAGATCCAGGCACTCCTTGCCCAAATCGCTGCGCTCCAAGCTCAGCTCGGGACGTCCGGTGGCACCACAGTTTCCACCACGTATACGCGTGATCTCACTATTGGCTCACGCGGTACTGACGTTATCGCTCTTCAGACCTTCCTTATCAGCAAGGGTTTCAGCATTCCCGCAGGTCCGACCGGCTACTTCGGCATACAGACACGTGCCGCACTCGCAGCCTTCCAGGCAGCCAACGGCATTAGTCCTGCAGCGGGATATTTCGGTCCCATAACACGCGCCCGCATCATTGCCATAATCGGTGGTGGCGTCACACCTCCTCCATCCCCCGGTGGCGGTCTTCAGGGTGGCGCAGGACGACTTGTTGACGTTGATGAACTCGGCGATGTCGAAAGCGACCTCGACGAGGGAGACGAAGACGTAAAAGTTGTTGGGGTCGAAATGGAAGCTCAGGATTCAGATGCTGAGATTCAGCGTCTCGATGTTGAGTTCGATCTCTCTGCTGCAACCACCGAGAGCACCCGCCTTGATCGCTACGTCGATCGGGTGAGTATCTGGCTCGATGGTAAGGAGCTTGCATCTATGGACGCCTCTGATGGCGACCGCGATAGCGACGTTACGACGTTCCGCTTCGCGAATCTACGCGGCGTCATCCGAGAGGGTGATACCGGCAAGCTCTACGTCGTTGTCGATACCGTTACGACGGTCGATAGTGACGACGCTGGGCTCGATATCGACGCGACCATCCCACAGGACGGTCTACGCGCCATCGATGCACAGGGAGTCTCTGAAACGTATGTGGATTCTGACATCAGCAACACCTTCACGGTCAATGAAGCGTCAGCTGGTGACCTTATCCTCACGGAATCGGCTGATAACCCGGACGACACGGTAGTCGAAGCCGACGAAGATGCGACTACGGATGATGTGACGCTCGTGTCCTTCCGTCTTCGCGCAAATCATCAGGATGTCACGATCAATGACCTCCCGGTGAACCTGGGCGTTACCGGCACGACAAATGTGAGCGACGTCGTTCAGACGGTCCGCCTTATGCGCGGTAACACTACGGTCGACACGGCAACCGTCTCTGGTAGCGGTACGAACGTCCGCGTGGTCTTCAGCGACCTCGATGAGACTATCGCCGACGACGACACGGAGACCTATGACGTTGTTGCAGATATCCGCCGTATTGAAACCACCGGTGGCGGCAGTGCCTTCACTGCTGGCGATACGCTGGTAGCCTCAACCTCGAACAATTCCTCGTGGGATGTCGAGGATGAAGACGGTGATCAGATTGATCCGACTGGCTCGGTGACGGGAGGTACGGTCACATTCGAGACGACTGGAATCACGGTCACGAAAGTTGACGCAACAGCAACCAAGTCAACTGGTACAACCGTAGGTTCCGCAGATTACACGCAGTATACGATTTCCTTCCGTGTAACCGCGGCCGAGGATGACCTCTACATCGACCGTTCAGTGCAGAACACATCGAGTCCCAGTGCTGCTGGAGGTGGTGCCTCTTGGGCAACCACTACCAGCTCGACTGCAGGGGTGACCACCGGATCGGTTACGAGTCTGGCAGCCTCCGATACCAACAACGGTGACACGTCGACTTCGTACAAGGTTCCGGCAGGTACCAGTCGCGTCTTCTCGCTCAACGTGACGCTCACGGCCACGGCCACGGGCTTCACGGGTGTGCAGCTCACTGGTATCAACTACGATACCGATAGCAACACCAACGACAGCACGACCTACTTCACTGCTGGTCTCGACACCTTCAAGACTCAGGACATTACGATGACGACTCACTAGTCTTCATCAGAAGAAGTCGAAGACACGAACGGTCGCCTTACGAGGCGGCCGTTCGTCGTGCTATCCTTGCGGCAATGTCGCTCCTCAACTTCCGAAAGAAACCACTCCTTTCGGTCGCAGTCTGCATCGTGGTAGTGGGGGGTATCGCTCTGCTCCTCACTCCAATTATCGTCGGCATGACTCGTGATGCCGGATACCCACTTGCGCCAGAAGATACCATCTCTTCTTGGAATCTTTCGCCTGCATATCCGGGCGACACCGCACGAAACACGCAGATAAAAAATGAGATTACAAGACTTAGTGAACAGGCGGAAAAGGAAGGTACAGATAGATACGATCTCTATGTGGGGATCGCCTCGCAGTACCAACTACTAGGCGATGGGAAAAGCGCACATCGGTACCTTTCAGATGCCGTTAAGCTCGCTCCATCCCGTGCACTTGCGTACTTCAATATCGGACATCTTATGGAACAACTCGGAGCCCTCACGACCGCCAGACGTGCATATCAACAGGCGGTGAACACCGAACCGAATGACCCCCTCTATACTGAATCACTCAAGGCATTCACTACGCGTCATCCCAACATCGCACCATGAAATACCTGATTGAATTTCTCGGTTTCCTCTGCGGATTCGTAATGCTCATCTCTGCTGCGCTGCTTGCGCTCCACTTTACGGGTCCCACGGTCTAAGGTATATTCCTCCTGTACGGACCGAAGACAGCAGGCATCCATAAGCCCTGCCGAGGAACGAAAGGAAAGTGAGAGCTTTCCGGTCGACTGTCTCCTCGAAGGTCCCGCAAGGGACTTTCGCCGTTTCGTACTAAAACCACTCTATGGCAATTACCAAGCAAAAGAAGCAGGAGATTACGGCTAAGGTAGTCGATGCAGTCAAAGACGCGGCATCGGTTGTCTTCGTGCACTTCAAGGGACTCTCGGTTGCTGATACTGCCGCGATGCGCAAGTCGCTTCGCGAGAACGGTGTCGGATACTATGTCGCCAAGAAGACGCTCATCAAGCGTGCGCTTTCAGAACAGGGAATCGAAGGGCAGATGCCCGAGCTTCCTGGTGAGATCGCGATCGCGTGGAGCAAAGAAGACGCCACCGCCCCTGCCCGCGACATCTACGAGATCGGAAAGAAGCATAAGGATCTGATCTCCATTGTTGGTGGCGTATGGGAAGGCGCGTTTGCAGATGCGGTTGCGATGAATGCGATCGCTACTATTCCGCCGGTACCGGTGCTTCGTGGCATGTTCGTGAATGTGATCAATAGCCCTATCCAGGGTCTCGTGATCGCTCTCGACCAAGTCCGCGAACAGAAAGCCGCATAACCTCCGCATTACTAATCAGACATTCGTATGGCAGATGAAACCAATCAGGATGCAGTAGTGGAGGAGACCACCGAAGCTGCTGCTCCGGCAGAAGAAGCTGCTCCCGCTGCACCAGCAGTTGAGGAGAAGGCAGAAGTAGAAGTTCCCGAGAAGTTCAAGAAACTGGTGAAAGAGATCGAGGACATGACCGTCCTTGAACTCTCTGAGCTCGTGAAGACACTCGAGAAGAAGTTCGGCGTATCTGCAGCGGCAGTCGCTGTTGCAGGTCCTGCAGCAGGCGCGGCAGCTGCTGACGAGGGCAAGTCCACGGTAAACGTGGAGCTCTCTGACGCGGGCGGCAACAAGATCCAAGTGATCAAAGTTGTCAAAGAAGCGCTCGGCCTTGGTCTTAAGGAAGCGAAGGACCTCGTTGATGGTGCTCCGAACATGCTCAAGGAAAACGCGAGCAAGGAGGACGCCGAAGATCTTAAGAAGAAGATCGAAGAGGCAGGCGGTAAGGTTACGTTTAAGTAATCATTCCGTTCATGCACGAAAAACACCCGCGACAGCGGGTGTTTTTCGTGTTCTGGTAGAACGGTTGCAGTCTCGGGGAAGGGGTGGGTACAATGGCCCCACCTGATCTATGGAATCTCTCTCTCGCCTCTTTGGCACACCCGCTCGCATTAAGCTCCTGCGCCTCTTCCTCTTCAACGATGATATGGCTTTCTCAAGTGTTCAAGCAGCGTTCCGAACAAAGTCTCCTAAGGAGGCGGTACGTAAGGAAATTGCGCTTCTTCTTGCTGCTGGGCTCATTAAAAAGAAAGCGGGGAAGCAGGGAAGCGGATATATCGCCAACAAGAGGAGCAAACACTACGAAGCGCTTCAGCAATTCCTACGCGAGACAACCGATGTGTCGGACACCGAAATTCTTGCACGTCTGCGTAAGGCGGGAACTCTGCGCGTCGTCGCCCTCTCGGGACTTTTCACAGGAGCATTGGAACCAAAAGTAGACGTGCTTGTGGTAGGGGATCGTCTTGAAGAGAAACCACTTGCGAGTGCCATTCATAGCCTTGAAGCGGAACTCGGACGTGAACTTCGGTACGCAGCATTTACGACCGAAGAATATAAATACCGTGTGGGTGTCTATGATCGCTTGGTTCGGGACGTATTTGACTACCCGCATCGCACCATCCTTGACCGAATCAGCGCTTCGTAGCGTATCCACAGGGCACCCCTAGCGCCACTATATCGTTGCTACACTTTTAGCTAGGCAGGTCCTTCGAGAGGTTCCACCTCACGAACGGGCAGCATTAGCCATAAGCATCGCGTACGCATATTCTTATGTTTCTCAATACTTGGGCGGACGTACTGAACAACTCGCTCCAGACACTCTTCTGGGGACTCGTTCAGTTCGTTCCCAACTTAGTAGTTGCCGTCGTCATCTTCGTCATTGGCTGGCTCATCGGAGCAGGTCTCGGACGCTTGGTGGCGCAAGTCATCGCTGCAATCAAGGTTGATCATGCGCTCCGTTCTGCGGGCGTTGAAAAGGTGGTTGAACGCGCCGGCTTCACCCTTAACTCCGGCCGCTTCCTCGGCGAGTTGGTGAAGTGGTTCTTCATCATCGTCTTCCTCGTAGCATCGCTTGATGTTCTCGGTCTGACCGATGTCACGGCATTCCTGCGTGGTGTCGTCCTCACGTACCTTCCGCAGGTGATCGTCGCCGTGCTCATCCTTCTGGTTGCTGCGGTTCTCGCAGAAGCGGCAGATCGGGTGGTGTCAGGTTCCGCACGGGCAGCTGGCCTCAAGGCCGCTGGACTTCTTGGTACGCTCTCGCGCTGGTCCATCTGGATCTTTGCGGTGCTTGCAGCGCTCGATCGCCTCGGGGTCAGCCCCTTGGTACAGACGCTCTTCACGGGCGTAGTCGTTGCACTCGCACTTGCGTTCGGGCTTGCGTTTGGTCTTGGTGGTCAGGCAGCAGCAGCTCGTTACATCGAGCGCGTCCGCGACGAAATCACGGGCTAATCCACTCCTTATCCACGGTTCCCCCTGGGGACAATGGGCGAAAAGCCGCGGTTTCGCGGCTTTTCGCATGCCATACGGTGGCGGTTTGACAAGGATATTCGACCGCGTATACTTCCTCTTACGTGTTGAAAACCCACAAGACAAACACCAAACGGAGCGGCTAAGGGCCAGGTGGCCTCGCGCGTGAAAACGCGAACCGCCCCGGAAGGGGCTTTTTTAATGGGTTTTCAAAGAAGGCACGCGTTCGTTGACACACGAATACGCAAAATAGGTAAATCAACACCGCACGACTATCGAGCCGATAGTACGGCGGATTGAATTGCACAAATCACAAAAACGTTAGTGGTGTTCAGGTTTCCGCACAGGAAACATGAAGGGTGCACGGTGGATGCCTAGGCTTGCGCAAGCGATGAAGGACGTGACTAGTCTGCGAAATGCTTCGGGGAGGCGACTTGTAGCCTGCGATCCGAAGGTGTCCGAATGGGGAAACCCGGTCTCTCGAGACCATCCACTCCTTGAGAGTGAGAAGCTAACCCAGGGAAGTGAAACATCTCAGTACCTGGAGGAATAGAAAACAATATTGAGCCGCTTTCCGTTCGTCTGATGCTTCGGACGGATGGAAAGCAGCTCTCGTGATTCCCTGAGTAGCGGCGAGCGAAACGGGAAGAGCCCAAACCTGCTGATTCGTCAGTGGGGGTTGTAAGGCAGAAGCACCGGATTTTATCCGGCATAAGTTACAAAAGGTCTATGTAGTGGAAGTTGCTGGAAAGCAACACCCTAGAGGGTAATGGTCCCGTACACGAAATGTAGATCTCTTATGTGCTTCTGTTCTTGAGTAGGTCGAGACACGAATAGCTCGGCTGAATCTGCCGGAACTAACCGGTAAGGCTAAATATTGCGCAAGACCGATAGTGAACTAGTACCGTGAGGGAAAGGTGAAAAGAACCCCGGGAGGGGAGTGAAATAGAACTGAAACCGTGTACTTACAAAGGGTTGGGGTGGTTTTCGGACCATTTCAGCGTGCCTATTGAAGAATGAGCCTGCGAGTGTATGTATGTCGCCAGCTAAATCCGTAATGGGATGGAGCTACAGGGAAACCGAGTGTGAATAGCGCGTCAGTGTCATACATACGACCCGAAGCCAAGTGAGCTTGCCATGAGCAGGGTGAAGTAGTTCGAAAGAACTATGGAGGCCCGAACCCGTTGGTCGTACAACGCCTTGGGATGACTTGTGGTAAGGAGTGAAAAGCTAATCGAACTTGGTAATAGCTGG
>CAYUQB010000002.1:0-7348 GCA_964446735.1 uncultured Candidatus Saccharibacteria bacterium
CCGGTGACCAGGTGGAGTCGCTCAATTGACGACTTCACGGTCGAATAGGCGGAACACAAGAGATTATTTCTCTCCTTTTGATTCGATAGAGCACCGTATGGTGAGTACTTCCTCGGAAGCACTCACCATACGGTGCTTTTTCGTTATGCCGCTACCGGTTCTTGAGAACGGATGAGATCCTCAGCAAGCCGCTTCACCGCTCGACGCCAGATGCGAGCCTTGCGGCGATGTCTCTTCAGCTTATCCTCGATAGTAGAAATGCGATGTACATGTATTCGTTTCTCTTCCCTGACGCGCCCTCGGTATGCGGGGATGTTAGTCATGAATTGAAAACGGCGGCAAAAGCCGCCTTTACTTATGCACTATTGCGTTGCTAATGGGATGTCTCATTAACTTCTTTAGTATATGGCCACGTATACGGAAAACTGGAAGAGGCTGGGGATTTCTGATACTATCCGGGAGTTCGAAACGCACGCTTAGCTCAGTTGGTAGAGCACTCGACTGATACTCGAGCGGTCCTAGGTTCGAATCCTAGAGCGTGCACCCCTTTATTCCCAGCACCTGATTGCTGGAGCCCGGGAACGGCTATACTACACACATGAGAAACCTGCTGATTATCGGAGGAATCTGCGTCCTTGCTATTGTTGGCGGGGTAATCCTCTACCTAAAGACGACTTCACCAATTTCGACAGGAGTGAACGCAAATACTGAAGTCCCACAAGGGACAGCTATTGATTTCAAAGTACTCGGACAAGGTGACCACGCAAAAGAGATAACGGTTCGGAAAAACTACGCAATCTATGATGCAAGTGAATTTGCGAACTTTTGGAAAAAGTCACATGGGGAAGTCGAAGCTAAGCTTCCGATCGTAGATTTTACGGATCACTACGTCATCGCCGTATTTGCCGGTACAGTCCCGACCGGAGGCTATGCAATTCGCGTCGAACATATTACTGACGCAGGAGATGCTCGCACGGTTGCCGTGGTCATAGAGGAACCAGGAGCAGGGTGTTCAGTCATCGAGGAGGAAACCCGTCCGTACCAGTTCATTGTGGTGCCGTTCTCAGATGCCCAGGCGCTCGCACATACCGATGTACGGGTGAAGAAGGATTGCCCGTAATTACTGGCGATAACGCGGCATCAAGGCTACCATGCGTGAACATGGATGTGCGGTCGCATTTCGCCGGAAAGAAGATAACGATTCTCGGGCTCGGCCTTCTCGGGAGGGGGGTCGGTGATGCCCGCTACCTGGCGGAACAAGGAGCGGAGCTCATTATTACCGATCTGAAATCTGAGGCGGAACTCACGTCCTCGCTTGCACTCTTGAAGGAATTTCCTGCTATCCGCTATCGACTCGGAGAGCATCGAATCGAAGATTTCAAAGGAAGGGATTTCATACTCAAGGCCGCAGGGGTTCCGGATCCGTCACCGTATCTGGATGCGGCGCGGGTAGAAGGAACACCCATAAAGATGAGTGCCTCGTGGTTCGCAGAACTCTCAGGCATTCCTTGTATCGGGGTGACCGGTACCCGCGGTAAGTCGACTGCAACCCATATGATTCACGCCATTCTTGAGCACGCAGGTTTTGCCACCGTTCTGGGTGGCAATGTTCGTGGCGTATCGACACTCGCACTTCTTCCCGAAGTAACTCCTGAGCATGTTGCGGTACTTGAGCTTGATTCTTGGCAGTGCCAGGGGTGGGGTGAGGCTCGTATGAGTCCGCACATTGCTGTTTTCACCACCTTCTATCCGGACCACCTCAACTATTACGGAGGTGACCTTGATCGGTATCTCGCCGACAAGGCAAATCTCTTTTTATATCAAGAGCCGCACGACACTCTAGTGCTCGGTGCCCAGTGTGCCGAACGGGTGGAGGAAAAATATGGAAATCAGATACGAGCACATACGAGTGTGGCCTCCGACCATGATCTACGTTCCGATTGGAAGCTTCTGATACCAGGCGAACATAATCGTTACGATGCAGCACTTGCGGTTGAGGCGGTACGTGCGTTGGGAGTGGATGATGAAAACATCAAGGCGGCGCTTGAGGGATTCCGCGGTGTCCCCGGTCGTCTTGAATTGGTACACGAGCGAGATGGGGTAGCGGTATACAACGACACGACAGCAACGACTCCGGAAGCAACACTCGCAGCACTTAATGCACTCGATCCGCACGGAAAACGGAATCTCATTTTGATCATGGGAGGAGCAGATAAGGGGCTTGCTATGGATGAACTCCTGACAGCACTACCGCAGCATACGAAACGAATCTTGCTGCTCTCTGGAACCGGTACCGCTAGAATAGCGAATACGCTATCCCAGGCCCCTATCTTCGATTCACTCTCTCAGGCAGTCACCGAAGCTTTCCAAACTGCGGTACCAGGAGATGTAATCCTGCTTTCTCCCGCGTTCGCTTCATTTGGGATGTTCGTAAATGAGTATGATAGAGGGGACCAGTTCACGGCACTCGTAAAAGCATATGCACCATAATCCCGTCCAGATACAGAAAGCATACTTTGTCGGCATCGGCGGCATCGGCATGTCGGCACTCGCGCAGTTTCTTGCGGATCAAGGTGTGCGCGTTTCCGGCTCAGATCGGGAAGAGAGTCCTGTTACGGAGCTTCTTAGGACGAAAGGTATTCCAGTCGGGGTCGTTCAAAAGGAAGAAAATGTACCGCTCGATGCTGATGTGGTGGTGTATAGCGAGGCGGTATGGGCGGACAATCCCGAACGCATGCAGGCACACGCGTTAGGGATTCCACAGAAATCCTATTTCTCGATGCTTGGAGAAGTATCAGCAACTAAGAAGACCATTGCGGTAGCTGGAACGCATGGCAAAACCACCACCACGAGCATGCTTGGAAAGATCCTAGCAGATGCAGGTGCGAGCCCGACCGTCATTGTGGGCAGCCTGGTGCGAGACTTTGGGAGCAATTACCTCGCGGGAACATCAGAACTGCTCGTGGTTGAGGCGTGCGAGTATAAGCGGGATTTTCTTACACTCGCACCACATATTCTCGTCGTTACCAATCTTGAATGGGATCACACTGATTACTATCCAAATCTGGCAGATCTGCAAAGTGCATTTCGCGAACTCATGGAAAAAGTACCAGCCGATGGTGCAATTATCACTGACATTTCGCATCCGAATATAGCTCCGCTTCTTCCGGGACTCCCTGCGCGAGTCGTTGATTATGCTGATGGTTCCATCTTCGATCTCCAGCTTCCAGGCGAGTTCAATCAGATGAATGCACGTGCTGCAGCGGCAGCAGCGCGTGCTGCACACCCGAGTATCGCTCAAGATTCAATCGCAACCTCGCTTGCTCAGTTTCAGGGGACGTGGCGCCGATTCGAGTATAAAGGGAAGACCGCAGCTGGTGCGGATGTGTATGACGACTACGCACATCATCCAACTGCAGTAGCGAAAACCATCGCGGAGCTCAAGGCGCGAACTAGAGGAAAACTCTACGTCGCATTCCATCCCCATCTCTATAGCCGCACACGCGATCTGCTCGACCAATTTGCCACCGCCTTTCAGGGTGCAGACGGTGTCTTCATCGCCCCTATTTACGCAGCACGCGAAGTTGACGATGGTTCGGTCTCAAGCGCACTTCTTGCTGAACGTATAACGAAAGAAGGTACGCCCGCCGAAGCGCTCACGTTCGAGGAAATACAGCATGCATTCGCCACATACCCCACAGAAGGGGACACGGT
Source organism: uncultured Candidatus Saccharibacteria bacterium (assembly GCA_964446735.1). GTDB lineage: Bacteria > Patescibacteriota > Minisyncoccia > Phycocordibacterales > Phycocordibacteraceae > C7867-001. Next base: position 3,715 of record CAYUQB010000002.1, read on the forward strand.
CGCAACCATGGGGGCAGGCGATATTTATAAGGTTGCCGATAAACTCGTAGCAAAATAAGTATGGGAACTCTATCGGTGATTGGCACTCCTATCGGTAATCTGGGCGACATCACGCTCCGCGCCATTGAGACGTTGAAACAGGCAGATGCGATTGCATGCGAAGATACGCGTGTCACCGCCAAATTACTCGCACGACTGGGTATTGAGAAGCCGCTCCTCGTATACCACGCACGTAGTGGAAAACTTGCCGCCGACCGTATCCTTACCCAGCTTGCTGATGATAAACGTGTTGCTCTGGTCACTGATGCGGGAACTCCAGGTATCAGCGATCCGGGAAGCGAGCTGGTACGCGAAGTGAAGGCTCGCTTGGGGGACGCGGTTCGTATCGAAGCGATTCCAGGACCTGCCGCACTCACCGCTGCACTTTCCATTGCTGGAATTCCTACACATGAGTTTGTGTTCATTGGATTCCTTCCGCACAAGAAAGGCCGGCAGACCGCGTTCAAAGAAATAGCGGCAAGCGATCGTACGGTTGTTTTTTATGAATCACCGCATCGTATTGAGAAAGCACTCGCCTCGCTCGCTGAAGTGCTTTCGGAGGATCGTCGGGTGGTGGTGCTTCGGGAACTGACCAAAATTCATGAATCGGTGGTCGAGGGGAGTGCACAAGAAGTGAATGAACACTTCATCTCACACCCAGGACAGGTGCGCGGTGAGTTTGTGGTGTGCGTTGCTCCGTAGGTTTTCCCCACAAGAAATTACTACGGTGCCGTAGAATGTGTGCATGTCTAACGGTACGCTACTCATCATCCTTGGTGTCCTTGTAGCACTCACGCCGTTCTCAGGACTTCCTGGGTATATTCTCGAATTCCTCCTACCTACGCTCGGAATTATGGTTGTCGTGATCGGCTACCTCCTGCGACCCCGCCGGACATCTAACCCAACCGATAGCACTTCTGTAGTGGCATAGACAAGTTTGGTACCTGATTCTATGCTATTCGGCAGGAGGAACTGACGATGGGCACTGATCTCAACCTGAGCCCTCGGACCCAGCGGTTCGAAGAGCTCACACGCAACATGAGCGCCGCTCAAGTTGAGCGGATTAGATCCGGCGCGCTTCTCCCCGAAGAAGCAAGCCACGACCTTTTTCGGCGAGCGCGGCAAGCCTGGCTCGATCGACAGACTCGTTCATGAACTGCATCGATCGCAGTTCGCGGTCGCCCGTCTCGTGCGGGCGACTCGTCTTATCTCTTCATAATGATGCGCGGTATACTCATACGCATGGAGAATCCCGATCGCGTCACCTATTTCGCCGCGACCGATGCGCGCGGTAAGAAACAACCTTTTGGCATAAAGGCGCGAGACCGTTCACGGCATATGTACGTGATCGGAAAAACCGGTATGGGTAAGTCAACCTTACTTGAAAACATGGCCATTCAGGATATTCGGAATGGTGAAGGTATGGCCTTTATCGATCCACACGGAAGCGCAGTGGAGACGCTTTTGAACTACGTCCCAGCCAATCGCGTTAATGACGTGGTGTATTTTGCACCGTTCGATCTTGATCGGCCAATAGCCTTCAATGTTATGGAGGACGTGGGGTACGACAAGCGACATCTGGTTACGTCCGGACTTATGGCCACCTTCAAGAAAATCTGGCAGGACGCCTGGTCGGCGCGCATGGAATACATTCTTACCAATACATTACTGGCACTCCTTGAGTACCCGGGGGCAACCCTACTAGGGGTAAATCGTATGTATACCGATAAGGGGTACCGAAAAAAGGTTGTGGAGAATATCAAGGACCCGGTCGTGAAAGATTTCTGGGTTAAGGAATTCAATACCTACACCGATCGCTATACCCAAGAAGCAACACCGGCGATTCAAAACAAGATTGGACAGTTCACCAGTAATCCGCTCATTCGTAACATTATTGGACAGCCGGAATCTTCGTTTGATATCCGGCAGCTCATGGATCAAAAGAAGATCCTCCTGATCAACCTCTCAAAGGGGTTGGTGGGTGATGTGAATATGCGGCTCCTGGGTTCCATGCTCACCACTCGCATCTTCCTAGGCGCAATGAGTCGCGCGGACCTTCCCCCGCATGAGCTCGCTCGTACTCCGAACTTCTACTTCTATGTAGACGAATTCCAGAACTTTGCAAACGAGACCTTTGCCGAGATCCTTTCAGAGGCTCGTAAGTACAATCTCAATCTCGTCATTGCCCATCAGTACGTCGAGCAGATGGAAGAGGAAGTAGCGGCTGCAGTCTTCGGTAACGTCGGTACGACGGTAGCATTTCGTGTAGGGCCATTTGATGCAGAGAAACTTGAAGTTGTGTTTGCTCCCGAGTTTACCCCAGAGGACCTCGTCAACCTCGGCTTTGCGCAGATCTACCTCACGCTCATGATCGACGGAATCGGATCGCGGCCCTTCTCTGCGGTAACTATTCCTCCCATTGAGGCACCACCACGATCATACCGAAAAGAGGTCATTGATGCGTCTCGCGCCCAGTTCGCCACTGATCGTGCCAGCATCGAGAAGCTCATCTATGAAGAGCTTTCCTTCAGTGACGAACCGCTCCCGGAGCCTCCGCAAAAGAAAGCATATGCGCCTCGAAGGGAAGGTGGTTCGTCATCAGGCCCCCGTCCCGATCAGCCACGACGTGAAGCACCTCCCCAGAAGTCTGCCGAGGATCTGAAGGAAATACTGCGCTCCACCATGGCGAAGCAAAATACGGTGAAGGCAAAACAAGGGGAGCGGAAGCAAGAGAATCTGAAGTCAGCTCTTGCCAACGTCATAGGTGCGCCCGAACGACCAAAACAGCAGCAAACGCAGCAGGCTCCCCAAAAGCCAAAAGAAAAGGCACAGGAGAAGCAGGAACCAGCGGGAGGGTCGGTATTTGAAGTACCCGAACACGTGCTCAAGGAACTATTCAAAAAGGATCTCTAGTGCAACCTTTCGGCCACTTCCGGAGTAGTAATAGGTGCAATGGACAGTAGGAATTAGACGCACTGAAACCCTCATCCCGTATGGCAATGGCACAACTGGCCCGGATGCTCCGCCTTCATGGAGCATCCGGGCCGCCGTTGCATCCGTGAGTCCTGTCCCGTATCGTTACCCGTATGTCGAAACTCATCCTAGTTACCGGTGGAGCCGGATTCGTAGGCTCGCACCTATGCGAGCGACTGGTTGCTGATGGTCACCAGGTTATTTCACTCGATAACTACTTCACCGGAAGCGAGGAAAATCACAAAGAGGGAGTGGAATATCGTCGAGGGCACACGAAAGATATCGCCACTCTCATCCCAGAAACTCCAGACCTCATCTACCATCTCGGCGAATATTCACGGGTCGCCAAATCGCTCGAAGAACCGGAGATCACATTCGATCTCAACATACACGGCACATTTGGCGTTCTCGAGTTCTGGCGTGCCAAAGGCTCTAAGCTGGTGTATGCCGGCTCTTCAACGAAGAGTGTGGGTGCGCGCGAAGACGGCACAATTGGCCGCGACCTTTCACCGTACACGTGGATGAAGGCTGCGAATTCCGAGTTGGTAAACAACTATGCGAAGTGGTACGGGCTTCCATACGCGATCACTTATTTTTACAACGTGTATGGACCAGGCGAACG
>CAYUQB010000002.1:7358-88099 GCA_964446735.1 uncultured Candidatus Saccharibacteria bacterium
AGTGAATGAATATGGGACCGTTGTTGAGACGTTTCGTAAAGAGGCGACAGAGGGTAAGCCACTTACCGTCAGATCTCCGGGTACGCAAACGAGGAATTTCACCCATATCGATGACACATTGGATGCTCTCATCCGTATCGGTGAGCGCGGGGAGGGAGACGGCTACGGCATTGCTGCAAAAGAGGCGTATAGCCTACTCGAGCTCGCTCATATGTTTGGTGGAGAGATAGAGATGCTTCCTCCCACCCCCACTACACGTTCGGAAGCAGGAGTGATTGATACTTCTAAGATCGAAGCGCTTGGCTGGAAACAGCAGCACACGCTCCCCGAGTACGTAAAAGAGTCGCGCACTATATGAAACGCGTTCTCATTTTTTCGCTCGCATACTATCCGAGCTTTGTCTCGGGAGCAGAAGCAGCAATCAAGGAAATCACTGACCGCATTGATTCGAACGACATTGAATTTCATTTGATAACGCTTCTATTTGATCCGAATGCTCCTCGTGAAGAAACCATCGGAACGGTACATGTACACCGCGTGGGGTGGGGTGGGGCGTACCTTTCAAAAATACTTTTTATCCCACTTGCAGCACTGACTGCACGCACGCTCCACCGCACCCTCCACTTCGATGCGATGTGGGCGATGATGACGTACATGCTGTTTCCGACCATGCTTGCACGGGCATGGGGAGTACGTATTCCGCATCTCCTGACGCTTCAAGACGGAGACCCGTACGAGAAAGTGTTTGAGCGTCCCTTCATCAAGCCGCTTACGCACCTACTTGATGCAGGTATGAGAAGCGCAGCCGTCATTCAAGTTATTTCCTCATACCTCGCAACATGGCCCCCTCGGCGTGGCTCGCAGAGTCCCGTCGTGCTTATTCATAATGGAGCAAATCCTCGCGACCTTAAGGAGTCAGTGAGCAAAGAAGAAATCGAAGAGACAAAGCGAATGCTTGGAAAGAAGCAAGGAGACGTGTATCTCGTAAACACGGCGCGGCTGGTACACCAAAAAGCGAACGATGACACAATCCGTGCACTCACAAAACTCCCAGAACACGTGCACCTCCTTCTGGTGGGAGGCGGAGAGGACGAAGCAATGCTTAAGGCGCTTACGAGAGAATTACAGTTAGAGCACCGAGTGCACTTTACGGGTCAGGTGGACCGCAGTGAAGTGACCAAATACCGACTCGCGTCAGACATCTTCGTCTGTCCGTCACGTTCAGAGGGCTTGGGGAATGCACTTCTTTCCGCCATGGCCTCGCGCTTACCACTCATTGCCACGCAGGAGGGCGGCATTGCCGAGTACCTTTTTGATGCGAAACGTAATCCAGACAAACCAACCACAGGATGGGCAGTTGATAAGGACAGTCCAGATCAGATTGCTGCGGCCGTTGAATACATCCTTACGCACGCGGATGAGGTTAAGCGAGTCACCGAGAACGCACGCACACTCGTTGAAGAGAACTACGATTGGGACAATATCGCAAAGCAAATGCGTGAACGAGCATTTGGTCGCATACTGAATATATGACCTACACCGATAACATCATTGAGAATGCGGCAGCGATTGCTGCGATCGCACATCGTAATCAAACGCGTAAAAACGACGACACACCGTACGTTATGCATCCCATCTCGGTTGCGGTCACTCTTGCGCGCCACGGATTCCCCGATGCAGTCGTTGCTGCGGGGCTGGTACATGATGTCCTCGAGGATACCGATTTCCCGGAAACTGAACTCGAGCAAGCTATCGGTGACGTCGCATTTCGTATCGTCAAAGATGTCACGAACGACCCGACTCTGGAGTGGGAAGAGCAACGTGCTGCATACGTTGCACATGTCCGACAAGCTAGTCCGGAAGCCAAAGCGGTCTCGACGGCGGATAAGGTGGCGAATCTACGGAACCTTCTTTTTGCATACGCTCAAGAAGGCCCCGACCTCTGGAAGAAATTCAACCGAGGGAAAGAAAAGAAACTCTGGTTCGAAGAATCGATGCTCGCGATGCTCAAAGAGACCTGGCAGCATCCACTTGTCGATGAGTACGAACGTTTGGTCGTACAGATGCGAGCACTCGATTAGTGCAGCCCTTGCTGACGGATCTTCTCCTCGGGGCTGCGTAGTCGGTCGCGTAGCGTCTGGTATTCGGTAATGCGTTCTGGGGCTACCGACGTATCGTTCAACACGGCACGAAGCACCTGCGTCCAGAAAAGAAGGCGTGCTTCGTTCAGCGTCCGAAGGTCACCCTCACTCTTTGTGAGGGTACCGGCGTAGTAGGCAAGTATTTCACCGAGACGGTAGACACGCATCGCACGCAGTGCCCGGGACTCCTCCGGTGTGCGGTTGTCCGCAACATACTGGATAAGGGAAGCGGCAAGCTCCGGGTTGTACAACGTCATAAAATTAACGAAGCGTGCCCACCCCTCGTATTTGTTCCCAAAGCGAATCGAGGATGCATCTAGAAGATAGATATCATCACCCACCACACGAATGTTATGCGGCACGAAATCGGTGTGGGTAAGAAAGCCACTGTACTGCGCAATCACGTCTGCATGCGTAGCGAGGAGCCGCTCACCTTCATGAAGTGCGGCGCGAATTTCCTCTTCGTTCGATTGACGTAATACGGTGTCAGTGAATTCACGATACCGGGCCGGATACGCTTTTGGATACATGATGCCGAACGTTTTCTTAATACTTTGTGCTTGTTCGTACGTTGCGGCATGTGCACCCTCCTGGGTTTTGAATGCGGATAGGGCAAGGGTGAACTGCTCCGGTGTTGTCCGTTCAAGGAACGGAAGCTCTTGGTCGATATACGCTTGGATGGAAATCGTGTGTTCACCCGAAGAATCAAAGTGGAGCTCGTCAGGAACCTTGAAGCCACGGTACGCAAACGTAATATCTGCCAAACGTCTGCGGCACACGCGTTCATGCACCAGCTCTCGTTTTCCACCTGGATTACTCGTTACTTTCGCAACCGCACGCTTCCCATCCTTTTGGCGGCGTACGAGCAAGATCAGTTTAGGGCCGCTGGTCGTGGTCACTGCCTGCATGAGATACCGCTCGCCGGCGATGTGCGGTTGGGTGGCTTCGAGTTCATATCCGAGCGCGATAAGTGCTGGCGTTGCCCACGCAAGTTCTTTCGCGCGGTACGTCTCCCAGGAATCTGCGGGGTAGCGGTTAGACATGGAAGCAAGAGGTAAGTGCGGTGAGATGCGATTCCCACGATGCGTCGTAGGCAGTTTGATCTGGTTTCGGTGCAAAGGGTAGTACCTCGGGGTGGGGTAGTGGTTTATCTTCAAGTACGCAGTGTGCTCGTGCAGTGAGAAACGATTCGATACGAGCGAGTGTCGGATTATATTTGATTCGTTCATGCGCAGCGGCATCTCCAATGTGCAATACAACGTGAATGCGTTTGAGGCGAGCCAGTATGCCTGCGGGCAATTCCACCGATGCTCCGTTTTCAACCAAAAGAACGTCTGCTCTGCTCGATGCCTTTGCAAGTGCAAAGAAGAACGCGATGAGTCGCAGCGGCAGTGGTTTGTGCTTATCCACGGCAATGATACGCACGCCCCCCACCTGTTCTGGATGAGACCCATACGCGACGATGGTCACCTCATGTATAGGTGAAAGTCGTCGAGCAAGCTCTTTGACATACGGAGCAGGCTCCGCAATGTCAGGCGGATAGAGCGGGGTAGCGATCACTAGCCTCATGGAGTGAAGTCTAGCAAATTCAGGCATCGGTGATGAAAACCACGCCGGACACCTGGTGGTCGCATACCAGAATCGTGCTGCTCCCTCGGGGAGCGGCACGATTCATGGGGGCTTCACTGCCCGTTCTTACACTTAGCACCATGGTCGATACCGCATTATCAGCATCGATCTTCCGAACGGTCCTGGCCGACCTTCGGCAAGCTCGCACCTTAAATTAACAAACGCAATCATACCATGTCTAAGATTACTTCACTGATCGCGATGCTGTCGCTCGCTCTCTTCGGCGCGCCGTCAGCCTTCGCGCAGACCATAACGGTCACTAATGGCGGAAGCGCGACCGTAAGCAATTCGGTATCCGTTTCTGCAAACACAGGTGGCAATAGTTCCACCGGTGGTTACGCTGGCGCGGGTGGCTCCGGTGCAGCAGCAAGCGTTTCGGGAATGGGTGGCAGCGCAACCGGTGGCGCAGGTGGCGATGGTGGATGGGGCGGCAATGGCGGCTCCATCACGACCGGAGACGCAAGTGCTGACGTTGCCATTGCTAACGAGGTCAACACCACCGAGACCGAGATTATAGACGAAACAGGGGACGACCAATTCAACGAGACGCTCGATGTTGAAACCAGCATGGGCGCATCCTCGCTCTCGGCAAGCGAGCAGTCGGCAAGCCACAGCGATCACTCCTCCGGCAGCTCTGCGAGCTCCTCTGACCAAAGCTCGTCTTCGTCAACAGACAGCTCGACCAATAACAGCGCAAGCAACTCGAGTAGCACGTCGGGCACGACTACATCGTCAACCAACAGCTCGTCGAGTTCCTCCACGAACAATTCCTCGAGCAACAACGCAAGCTCTTCGACGTCTCAGAATAGCTCCTTCGACAACGACGTTGATGACTCCTCGAGCTCTGCAAGCCTCGAGACTGCTGAAAACCACGACAACAGTTCGCTCCACTACACCCGTACCTATGTAGGTGGCAACGACACTATTCGTGTCACTAACACCAACACGGCAAATGTTGGAAATGGGTTCAGCTTCGCAGCAAACACTGGTGATAACCGCTCAACGGGCCGTAATGGCGCGTCAGGTGGCACTGGAGGGGCAGCGAGCGTTTCTAGCTCATCTACCACTACCGCAAGCTCAGCAAGTGGTGGTATGGGTGGCACGGGCGGTGATGGCGGTACCGGCGGAACGGTATCTACCGGCACCAGTTCCTCTCGCTCGTCATTCATGACGGTTGTGGGCCGCACCCTCACCCGCATTGTTCGCCAATAGCATTCGCTTCCGAAAACAGGTTCCTGTTTTCGGATACGCACTTGCCTGCTGAGTGCGTATGCGAGACCAGGAACCTTTCTATCCCGCACCCGCTATGAAACCCAATCGCTCCCTCTGTCTTTTGCTCGCGCTCGCACTCATATCGAGTACGGTCGCACCGCTCGCGCATGCTGACGAGACCACCGCTGAAAATCCTCCCCAGGAAGCCAGTTCTGCGTCATCGGAAACGCTACCGTTTGAGACTACCTCAGGGGACCCGGAACCGTTTGATCCGGTGCCTGAGCCTGAACCAGCGGCCGAAGAATCTCCACATCAAACCGAGACCGCTGAACCCGTTCCTGAACCATCTGAAAGTGCGACGAATGCTGCAGAGGAAGCGACAACGACTCCCGGTGCGTCAGAAAGCGAGACCCAGGCACCATCAACTGACTCAGGGACGGTCGAAACAGAAACTGACATCGTCGCGACTTCAACGCCGCTTGAGAGCGTCTCGACTAGCTCTGAAAGTACCGCAGGTACAAGTACTGAGGCGGTACCTGAGTCGGACGTTGCTTCGTCAACTGGCGTTAGTACGGGTAATGCGTCTGCGGGAGCAAATATCGTAAACGTTTCAGGTAGCACGTTTGTGAATGCGGGTGGGGAAGTAGTACTTGAAAATGAGTTTGACCATTCAAACGGCGTCGATTTGCGCACCGCCTCATCGTCGTTCTCAACCGGTGAACTCTGCGCATGGCTTGCGTGCACCGCGAACGGCACCACGACCATTTTAAGTTCTGGAACCTCAACACTACTCAACTTACTCGCGCTTTCCGCTACCAGTGGAGATAACCACATCGCCCAGGCATCTGGAAGTGCGGCTATTCTCACCGGAGATGCGTTTGTCGGACTCAATCTCGTCAATCTTGCTAATCTGAACGTGGTGAACTCGCAGTACTTCATTGCCGCCTTGAATTTCTTTCAAGGACTTACCGGTGACATTGTTTTTCCGAGTCTCACAGGATTCTTTGACTCAATTCTGTCGTCAGGAATTCCAAACACCATTGAGCTTAATCCTGAAACTATCGTAACGAATGACCTTACGTTTGACACTGCCACCGGAGATAATCAGACGAACGCGACCAGTTCCTCAATTTCAACTGGGGCGGCACGCAATCTTGCGACCGTCGTAAATCAGTTGAATTCTTCGCTCATTGGTGGCGCAAGTCTTGCGATTATTCTGCGAATTACTGGTGCGTGGGACGGCGATATCTTCGGGGCACCGGAGGGACTCACGGTTGCCCGGGGTACCGACGGGAGTATCTACCTCTCCGCATCACAGGGCGGAGAAGAGCACCTCACTCATGGAAGTGTCTCGGCGAGCACCACTGCACTCATTGAAAACCATGCGTACCTGGGAGCACAGACCGGCGATAACAGTATTTTGAATGCGGAGAATGCTGAAATCACTACCGGAGAGGCGCTTGCAGCTGCTAATGTGCTGAATTTTGCAAACCAGAACATTATCGGTAGGAACTGGCTTACCGCAGTGGTGAACATATTTGGTGATTGGCAGGGGAATCTCGTGTTCGGACGACCCGACCTGTGGGTGGGTGAGCGAGCGGAAGCCCCTGGTTCCATCACTGAAGGCAGCGAACTGGTGTTGTACTTCACGGTCATGAACAAAGGCGATTCGCCTGCAACAAACGCAGTCTTCACTCCCTCACTCGATACGACCCATCTTGAACTTATGAGTGGTACTGTCGGTGCCCGCTCACTTGGGACACTCGCGCCTGGTCAATCAGTGGAACTTGCGTACACGGTACGAGTACATGCCGAACCGGGCGCGGCAATTGAAACGAGCGGTACCGTGGCAGCGAGAGAGACTGACGCCAATATCTCAGATAATACGGATACGCTCGTTATCCGTACCGCTGGAGGTGGAGGGCGATCAAGCGTGATCGTTCTGCGCACGGGTACCGATCGCAAAGAATCGCAGCATTCCGTTCAACGACCACTCGTAGTAACGCGCGCTACTCGTGAGAGCGTCGCGATTGGTACCAGTACCGTACGTCAGCAACTTACGGTTACTAATCCGAATGATGCCACCACCACACCGCTCGATCTGCATGACCTTCTTCGCGATCCGGAGGGTACGGTTATCAATGACGAGGCGTGGGCGCTCGGTGCACTCGCTCCTCATGAGGAAGTAACCGTGTCATACGAAATTGGATTTACGGCAACAGCACCTACCGGAACCTATCAGTTCACAACGATCCTGGTCAGTGACGTCATCGGAGATACTACGTATCGCGATAACGGCTCAATTGTGATGTCTCAACCAGTTGAGGCTATCACCGAACTCGAGCCGAGTGCCGCGAATGCGGCCATCGACCAAAGCACTTTGACTGAAGCCGCATCAACAACGGTAGCTACCACTGATTCATCGGAGGAGACTCTCACCAATCCGCTTCTCGCGGCAGCAGTAAACGCTTCGGTCGCGTGGCCCTATGCGGCAGGGTTTGCTGGTGCATCGTCCGCCCTCGCTGCATTCCTGGGAGGTGTACTGTGGATGCGTCGCAGGTACTTCGGCGTCTAGCCGATCGACGCGGTACAATGGCCGGGCATGCGCATACTTATTGCCTGTCCGGTGCCTCCCCATGAGATTGCGGGGCCCGCTACCGTTGCTCGCGAACTTGCTAAAGTCTTCGGCGCAGAAGGCGATGAGGTTACGTTTATAACCCTTTCGCCGTTCGAGAAGCGGCTTCCTATAGGCATTCGACAGATAGCACTCTTCATTCGCGCGCTCTCGAAGGTCCGGCGAGTCGATGGAGTGTTACTCCTTGACCCTGCAAGCACGGGTCCTGCTCTCGCCCTTGCCGCGCATCTACTGAAGCGGTCGAGTGTACTGCGGGTGGGTGGGGATTTCCTCTGGGAATCGTACGTTGAGCGTACACAAGAACCGATTCTTCTCTCGGAGTTTTACGCTGCTCCTCGTTCGCTTTCCATACGCGAGAAACTCATCAAAGCCGCGACCGTACGTACCCTTCGACTGGCTTCGGTACTTGTGTTCACGACTGCCTGGCAACGGGATCTCTGGAAAGTCCCGTACCAGCTTTCTGAATCACGCCTTCGTGTCGTGCCCCCTACGCTTGCGCCGCGCACCCTTCACGAGGCGACCGGTCAGGTCTTTCTGGCTGCTCATCGAGGAATGCGTATCAAGAATGGAGCAGTGATGCAGAGTGTGTGGGAACAGGTCGTGGCTGTTCATCCTGAAGCAGTGCTTGATCGACGTATGCGCACGAGCGAGGAATATCAGCGTGCACTTGCCGACTGTTACGCCGTCATTGTCCCGTCGCTTTCGGAAGTGTCCCCGAACGCAGTGCTCGAGGCGATTGCCTATGGCAAGCCCTTTATAGCGACGCGCGATACTGGAGTGCGAGAGGAGTTGAGCGAACTCGGGTTATTCGTTGATACGCGAGATCCAAACGCTATCGCTGAAGCAGTCAACGCACTACTTACTCCCGAGGTCTACCGCCAGTTTACTGCGCGCATTGCTGCCTTTGACACTGTTCGCAGCTGGCCGGACGTTGCCAAAGAGTTGCGTGCGGCACTGGTATCATAGGAGCCATGCGGGTGCTCTTCATTGGCTCGGACCCCCATCTCTTCGACCCTACGACGAGTGCGTATGCACGCATTCGCGGATATGCGGAAGCCATCGGGACGCTCCATGTACTCATGCGTTCTGACGCCCCGTCTGAGCATGTCGATGGGGTACTAACTATTCACGGCATACCGGCCGGAAAACTTGATGCACCTAAACTCGCAAAAGCAGCGAACGAACTCATAACCGCGGCAGGTATCGAAGTAGTTTCGGCACAGGACCCATTCGAGCATGGGTGGATCGCAAAGGAAGCGGTTAAAGGAACGTCGGCACGACTTCACATTCAGGTACATACTGACTTCCTCTCGTCTTGGTTCGTACGGGGGAGCATTCTGCGTTCTCCACAGGTGCCGCCTCCGGTGAAGAACACTATTCGGCGGCAGCTTGCTGATATGGTCCTTCCTAAGGCGCATGGTATCCGCGTGGTCTCTGAACGGGTGAAGCAATCGCTCCTTCGGCGATATGGCTCGCGTATCCCTGAACCCATAGTCCTCCCGATTGCGGTGGATACGGCGGTGCCTCCCCCCATACCACTTCCACCACATGCGTTTCCGTTCGCACTCGTAACTGCAGGGAGGCTTGAGCCGGAAAAACGTATCGAGGACGTTGTCGAGGCACTCGACCGCATCAAAGATCAGTTCCCAACCGTGGGACTCGTTGTCATCGGAGAGGGGAGCCAGAAGAATGCACTCATGGATCTGGTAGTACGAAAGCGGCTCATGGGTCGAGTCATTTTTGCTGGATGGAAAGATGCGCACGAGGCATGGGGAATGATGCGGAGTGCCCAGGGATACATTCAAGCGAGTGCGTATGAAGGATATAGCCGGACACTCGTCGAAGCTGCGCTTGCCCGTGTACCCATTATCTCGACTGACGTGGGCATCGTCGGAGAAGTGTTTGCCGGGTATGAAGATGTGTTGTCGGCACCTCCGGGCGATCCGACCCAGCTTGCGGTCAACATGGTGGCACTTCTCGAGGACGTTCCTGCGCGCGAACGCATGATACGTAGTGCCGAAGCAAAGGCGCAGGCCCATCTCGCGGCCTATCAAAACTTGCCAGCTCTCATCGCTCAGGATCTCGCTCGTACCGGGGCCGCGTAACCTCAGCGGTTCCCAACGGGTTTCCCTTAGGTATAATTCCTTCCGACTCTATGGATTCACCACGTCCCCTCATTGGCTGTATCGGTCAGGGCTATGTAGGGAAGAACTACGCCGATGATCTCGAGGCCCGTGGCTTCGAGGTAGTACGTTATGCGCTTGAAGAGCCGTATGTTGCTAACAAGGATCGTATCGCCTCCTGCGATGTTGTCTTTATCGGTGTGCCCACTCCCACTACCCCTGAGGGATTTGATGACTCAATCGTTCGTGACGCAGTTGGACTCGTGGGGGAGGGGAAGATAGCGGTTATCAAATCAACCGTCATACCGGGTGCATCAGCGCGAATCCAGGAGGCGTACCCCACTCGCATCGTCCTTTTCTCACCAGAGTTCTTACGTGAGGTATCGGCCGCAAAAGATGTCGCACAGCCGTTTGCGAACATTGTGGGCATGTCGGTCGATGATGAGCAGCACCGGCAGGCTGCCGAGATAGTACTCACCACGCTTCCTTCAGCTCCCTATACGACCATCATTTCAAGCACTGAAGCAGAGATTATTAAATATGCGCACAACGCGAGTGGGTACACGCAGGTCATTTTCTTCAACCTGATGTATGAACTTGCCCAGAAGCTTGGGTATGGATGGGAACGTATCGGGGAAACACTTAAGGCCGATCCTCTCATCTCCAATACCTATTCCAACCCTGTTCACAAAAGTGGACGCGGTGGCGGTGGCCATTGCTTCATAAAGGACTTCGCCGCCCTTAAAGAAGTGTACGAGCAGGTCGTCCCGGAAGACGCACTCGGCCAAGCGGTTCTTGAGGCGATAGAGCGAAAGAATATAGAGCTCCTCACGAATTCCGGAAAAGATCTTGATCTACTTGAAGGGGTATATGGTAAGGACCTACGCGTGTGAAAAAAGTTCTTATCACCGGAGCAGCAGGATTCATCGGGTATCACCTAGCTGAGCGATTGCTCAAGGACGGGTGGCGAGTGGTAGGGGTCGACAATCTTAATACCTACTACGATCCACGCATCAAGAATCGTCGTCTTTTGCTACTGAAGAAGCATCCGCACTTCTCATTTCATAAAATCGACATCGCGAACTATGAACCGTTCGAAGCGCTGCTCAAGAAAGAGAAGCCGCAGGAGCTAGTGCATTTAGCGGCACAAGCGGGTGTCCGGTACTCACTTAGCAATCCCTGGGCATACGCGTCTGCGAATTACCTCGGCACTATGAACGTGTTCGAAGCGGCAAAGCGAGCAAAGTTGAAGCGCGTCATATATGCCTCTTCAAGCTCGGTGTACGGGTCAAACAAAAAGAGCCCCTTCTCCGAACTCGATCGCGTAGATACTCCCATTTCGCTCTATGCTGCGACGAAGAAGGCGAATGAGGTACTGGCCCATTCCTATACCCACCTGTACGGCATGGAGATGGTCGGACTCCGTTTTTTCACCGTATACGGGCGATGGGGAAGACCTGACATGGCACTCTTTAAATTCGCGCGGCGCATCGCAGCAGGGAAGCCAATAGAGCTCTATAACGCGGGACGTATGAAGCGCAGCTTCACGCATGTATCCGATGTCGTGTCAGCGATTGCAACCCTACTTACCACTCGCCCACAGGGTGCGTATCGTCTCTACAATCTTGGCGGGAGCGAAGCGGTCCCGCTCTCGAAGTTTGTACGACTGATAGAAAAAGCACTTGGAAAGAAAGCAAAGATACAGGCACTCCCGCTTCAACCCGGAGACGTCGCAGCAACTATCGCCGATTGCAGTCGTGCAGCTAAAGACCTTGGGTACCGTCCACATGTCTCCATCGAGGAAGGCATAGCGGACTTCATTGACTGGTACCGGAAGGAAGAAGCGTTCCTGGCAACACTCGCAGAGCCAAAGCAGTAGAATAGAGGGATGCGACTCCTTATTGTCACCCAGGCAGTTGATCGCACACATCCGGTACTCGGGTTCTTCCACGATTGGCTCGTTGAGTTCGCGGCGCATGTTGACGTGCTTACGGTTATTACGCTCTACGAGGGTGCCCACGATTTACCACCCAATGTTCGTGTCCATTCGCTTGGGAAAGAGCACGGAAGGCGTCCCACCTTTTCCTACACGCTTGAGTTTCTTCGACTCGCGTGGGCGTTGCGTAGTGAATACGACGCGGTATTTGTGCACATGAATCCGGAGTATTTGATAATTGCAGGACCCCTTTGGAAAGCCCTCAGGAAACGTACGGCACTTTGGTATCTGCATAAACATGTGTCCTGGCGACTGCGGCTCGGAGTGGTGTGGGCCGACGCAGTGTTCACTGCAACTGAAGCAAGCATGCGGCTCTCAACTCGGAAGAAACGCATCGTAGGACACGGTATTCGATTGGATGCGCTTCCGTATGTTTCAGCACCTCCATACCCGCCACTGGCACTTCTTACCATCGGACGGCTTTCACCGGTAAAGCGAGTCCATCTGCTTATCGAAGCGTTCGCGCTGCTGCGTGATGGCGGGGTTGAGGCGTATCTCACTATCGCAGGAAGTGCAGCGGGACCCGAGGGTGCCACGTATGAACAAGAACTTCACGGAATGGTCGAGGCGCTCGGCATTGCTGGTCGAGTGGTTTTCCTTGGATCAGTCCCGCATTCCGAACTGCCTGCACTCTTTCGTGAATCCCATCTCTTCCTTCACGCGTCAGCAACGGGCTCGCTGGATAAAGCGTCGCTTGAACCGCTTGCGTGCGGCGTGCCCCTCATCACTACCAGCGAGGAATTGGCAGCGATTGGGCTTGAGGCGATTGTTCTCTCAGAACCAACCCCAGACGGGTTCGCGGGTGCGGTTCGTCGCGTCGTTGGCGCTCGGCTCTGGGATGATGCAGGGGCGCGGCATGAGGCGCGTGCGTACGTAGCAGAACAGCACGAGCTCTCTCGACTCATCACCCGGATCCTTGCAGATTCTCGGTTTACCGGGCATCGTAGGCAGCATGGATGAGAAGCAAATAATTTCCCGACACCGATACCGGGAAAGCAATTCGTATCGTTCTCTTGATCGTTGGTGCTCGTATTGGCATCAGATTGATTTGATGCGCAAACTCGCACCTAAGAACGTACTTGAGGTTGGTATTGGTGAAGGGGTGGTCGCAGAGTATCTAAAGGGAAGTGGGATTGAGCTCACGACCCTTGATATTGATGCGAGTCTGGCGCCCGACATAGTTGGTGATGTCCGAAAGATTCCACTTCCTGACGGATCGGTCGATGCGGTACTTGCAGCAGAGATCCTCGAACATATGCCGTTTGACGATGCGCGGGAGGCGCTTAAAGAAATGCGTCGCGTCGCCCGCACAGGTGCCGTTATTTCCGCTCCCGCACCGGGATGGGTGTTCTCGTTCCGCCTCAAGATCCCGCTTCTGAAGGGAGAGGGAATTACGAAGGTCCCATTTTTTTGGAAGACGTACCAATATGATCCCAACGAGGCGGGCGTGCACCATTGGGAGCTTGGCTATCGCGGAATCCCGGAAGCACGCCTCCTACAGGCAATTAAAGAGGCCGGGTTCACGGTTGCGACTGCACGCACGTACCAAGACGACCCGAGCCACCGGTTCTATGTACTCAAGGTTGCATAACTTGCAGACAAAGCGTCCATCGGGCATCGTTAGAGAACTATGGCATACGACGGATTGAAGGATCATTTCAATGATGTTGCGGGGGGAGCCCGCTTCTCCTCATATGAGGAGCGTCGTTGGAGTGCTGACGAGAAGCGCAAGGCACAGGAAGCGGCAACACGAAACTTTGTAACGACGCGCGCACTCCCGCAGATTACAGGCGCTAAGAACATTACCGAGCTGGGTCCTGGCCCAGGCACCTGGACGAAGTATTTGTACAATACCGCTCCGGAGGCACAGTTCCTGCTCCTTGATATTGCAGGCGAGATGCTCACGCGTGCGAAGGCAGCACTCCCAGAAAGCGCGTCCGTCTCAACGAGGGAAGGTGACTTCGCAACCATGCAATTGGCTCCGAGTGCCGCTGATGCGTTCTTCTCAAGTCGTGCCATTGAATACGTCGCTCCTAAAGAAACTGCTGTGCAGAGTATCTACGACCACCTTGCACCAGGAGGGGTCGGTATCATCATCACCAAGATGCCTAAGCGTCTTGCTAATCAACTTTCTGGGCGCACGCCAACTGCAATTCATCAGGGCCAAATCTCGCCCGCGGCATTCAGAAAGATGCTTCAGTCAGTCGGGTTTAAGAATATTGTCCTGTATCCGGTAACGTTCTCGTTTCCGTTCCTGCGCTCAGCAGCAGCAGACCGACTACTCTCGAGTCTTTTCTCGAGTATGCCACTTAATCCAATCTCTGCACTCTTTGCGGAATCGTACGGCGTTGTATTTCATAAGCCATGATCATCGAGCTCTTCGGTCTTCCGGGGGCAGGGAAAACGACGATCGCTAACGCACTTGAGAAACAGGGCGCGATCATAGTGCGTGCACCGTCTGGGTGGCGCCTTCTCTGGGAGGCTTTTCTATTTGAATGCGCCCATCCTATACGTGCACTTCGTATAGCAATCGCAGTAGTCACCACTGCAGCCCGGGGCACCCATTACACCCTGTATGTGAACGGCTATCTCCAGTCAGCAGCGAAGTGGATACGTGCCACGCGACTCTCTCAAGTGGGCAAGATCGCGGTCATCGATCAAGGGCACGCACAGCTGGTGGCTTCACTTGGCGGAGTGACACCAGCGACACTCGCAGCGTTTCCACGACCCAACCTACTCGCGCTCGTCGAAGCACCTCGTGAAGTACGAACAGAACGTATGCAGGCCCGTGGGCGTACGCCTCGAGAAGAGTTCGGAGAAAGCGTTGCACAGTCATGGGATGATCGTGCTGCTCGTGCAATCGAGGAAGCACTACCAGAATTCATTTCCCACTATCCCAAGGTGGTTCGAATCGTCGGCGAAGCCTCACCCGACGAGTCTGCTCGCGTTCTTCTCATTGGGCAGGCTTCTCAATAACCGTGAGCACCCACGAGCGGGTACCATTACGAAAGACTTCTTCATGGCCAACAAGTAATCCATAGGAAGTAAAAAGTGCTCCGTACTCGTGGGCCTCTTTTTCCGTTCGGCCGCGCGTTATTGCGGTTGAAATAAAGAGTCGACCAGAAGGCTCGAGCATGTCAGCAATACGAGAGATAAACGTACGAAAGGAATTGGGAAACCGTAAATCACCGAGATAGTAGAGCACGTCACCGAGCAGAATGAGATCGAAGCGCTGATTGAAATTGAATGTGCGAATGTTCGCCACTTCGTACGTGACATTCGAAAGATGCGAGAGTCGTTTGCGTGCTCGGGATACCGCTCGTGGTGAGAGATCGGTTGCGTGAATCGTGTCACACACGGGAGCGAGGGCTTCGGCATAGTGGCCGAGGCCGGTGCCGGCATCAAGGCACCTGCCATAGCGTCGGTCGGACAAGAGTTCTCGAGCACGTTCCACTTCTGGATTGGTATCGACTCGCCCCCACACCTGATCGTGGAGGTAGTGGTGCTCCATATTTCGCTTCTTGTGGAAGTCGAACCAGGACACAAGCAGGCGTTCAAACATACCGCAAGGATAGCAGGGCAGGGGTGTCGCGGAAATGATATAGTCCCTGTATCCATGGGCCTGTCTGATATTCGAGCATGGCTGAAGAAGCTGGCGTATCTTCTTTCCGCGCTTCTGACGGGATTTGCACCTCCAAAAGACGGAGAGGTGGCGGTACTCATGTATCACGCCATAGATGACTCGGGATGGCGACTTTCTGTCACCCCCAAACAGTTCGAACGTCAGATGGCGCGTCTGCGACGTCATCACGTCGTCGTCCCGCTTGCAGATATCGTTGCTCATGCAAAAGGTGAGAAGCGACTCCCTGCACGGGCGGTGGCAGTGACGTTTGACGACGGGTACGCAGATCTCATTCCGGTTGTGCTTCCCGTACTGAAAAAGTATCGGGTCCCGATGACGCTTTTTCTGAATACCGATGTATCGGTACAGACTAATTCGCTCGGTACTCCGCGCGTAACATGGGACGACATCCGGGTTCTTGTTGAGAGCGGGTTTGTGTCAATCGAATCGCACGGAAAAACCCATGCACACCTCCCCGCACTTGAACCGTCGGTTGCACGCGCTGAATTGGTTGATGCAGTCGATGACATCCGTGTGCATCTAGGGACCACGCCGAGCTTCTTTGCGTATCCCTTTGGGGACCGTTCCCTGGAAGTTGAGGCAATGGTCGAAGAGGTTGGCTATACGGCAGCTTTCGGCATTTCGGAAGGATTCATCGCGGAACAGGCACCGCTCTATCGCCTGCCACGTATCCAGGTCGATGCAACCATGACCCCACTCCTTTTCGCTCTCCGGCTTACACCGGCCCTCGCTATGCACCGGCGCATCGTTGGTGCCTTCCGCCGGGTTCTAGAAAAACATACGAAATAGTAGGATTCCTAGCATGCAGAGCTCAACCACCACCCAAGAAGCGCTCACAGCGCTTCCACGCATGACGCTCACCCCGCGTCAGTTATTTGACCTTGAACAGCTCCTGGTCGGAGGATTCGCTCCGCTCACCGGCTTCCTGGGTAAGGAAGACTACGAGAGTGTTGTTGAGACCATGCATCTTGCGTCTGGGGAGCTGTGGCCGATGCCTATTGTGCTCGATGTGAGTACAGGGCATGGCCGTTCCATCGGGGATCGTGTCATCCTGTGCGACCCGTACGGAAACCCGATCGCATTCATGACGATCGAAAGTATCTACGAACCTGATAAGCAGAAAGAAGTGCTCAAGGTGTATGGAACGGATAACCCTGAGCATCCGGGGGTGCGGTATGTGCTGCAGGAAGCAGGCAATATATATCTCGGGGGGCCGGCTGAACTCATCAACCGCTCGCCCATGCATGATTTCAAAGAACTGCGTCGCACTCCGGAGGAGCTCAAACAATTCATTGCAGAACGGGGATGGGATAAGGTGGTTGCGTTCCAAACTCGTAATCCGATCCATCGTGCGCACTTCGAACTTATCTCACGCGCTGCCAGCGCACTCGGTGCAGCCGTACTCCTTCATCCGGTGGTAGGTCTCACCAAAGAAGGTGATATCGATTACATCTCTCGCGTGCGGGGATACAAACGACTTCATGCCGCTCGTCTCTCGGATAACGGTGTACTCTCGCTGCTTCCGCTTGCGATGCGCATGGCAGGTCCGCGAGAAGCGGTATGGCACGCGCTCGTGCGCAAGAACTACGGCGCCACCCATTTCATTGTTGGACGCGATCATGCGGGTCCTGGCTCCGATTCATCTGGGAAAGCGTTTTATTCAGCGTATGAAGCCCAGGAACTTGCTAAATCCCTCGAAAATGAAATCGGTATTGGCATCGTACCCATCCATGAAATGAGTTATGTCGAGAGCGAGGGACGATATCTCTCACCCGAGGAGCTCACGCCTGAGCACGAAGTAAAGAGCATTTCGGGCACCGAGTTTCGTCGCATGCTTCGCAGTGAAGAACCGATACCGGAGTGGTTTGCATTTCCCGAAGTCATTGAGGAGCTCCGTGCCGCCATGCGTAAAGAAAAGCGTCGGGGTGCCGTCGTGTTCTTCACGGGACTTTCGGGAGCCGGGAAATCGACGATTGCACACATTGTGTACAACCGACTCCTTGAGGAACAGGATCGTCCGGTGACGTACTTGGATGGGGATATTATTCGTCAGCATCTCTCGAAGGGTCTTGGATTTTCAAAAGACGATCGCATGACCAATATCGAGCGCATCGGATTTGTTGCGAGTGAGATCGCTAAGCATGGAGGCATTGCGGTGTGTGCGGCTATTGCACCCTATCGCGAAAGTCGAGAGCGCAATCGACGACTCATTTCACAAGCGGGTACCTATATCGAAGTGTTCGTCGATACACCTATCGAGATCTGTGAAGAACGTGATCCGAAGGGGTTGTATAAGAAAGCGAAGACGGGATCACTCGCTGGGTTTACCGGTGTCGATGATCCGTATGAACCACCTACGGATGCAGAGCTCGTTCTCGATACCACTACCGAAAGCGCAGAAGAGGCAGCGATGCGGGTGCTGGCGTACCTCAAGGAGCGCGGGTTCTACGAGCACTATACGGACTAATGGGGAAGATCAAGGCGAGCGTCGGCATTCTTACCTACAACAGCGAGAAGAATCTCGCACGCGCCTTAGCGAGCGTAGCTGATTTTGAAGACATCATCATTGCTGATGGCGGCTCTACGGATAGGACCGTTTCAATCGCGGAGCAGTTCGGTGCCCGAGTTATGTCGCAATCCAATCCCGGTCACCCCATTATTGACTTTGCGAAGGAGCGCAATCGGTTGCTCGATGCGGCACGCGAGTCCTGGTTCATCTATCTCGATTCAGACGAGATCATGAGTCCTGCACTTGCTGAAGCGGTGAGGAAGATCAGCGATGACGCGCACCATTCCTACGGGGCATACCGGGTACGTTACCAGAAGACAAATGCAGATGGGACCCATCCGTATCGCACCTACCGTGAGTATTACCAGGTTCGCCTTACCCGTACCGACACCGGTGCATGCTTCGCGCGTGCCATCCATGAAGTATTGCTTGTCCCAAAAGGAATCGCTGTCGGACAGCTTGAAGCTCCGTGGTACGTGCCGCTTGAGCCAGAAGATCTTATGTTCGGACCTTTTGCCCGTAAGGCGTGGAAACGTACTGCTGGGACACTTTCTGCGTGGGAACCGAAGGGAGTAGGGAACGTGCTCACGAAGGTGGTGATCGGACCTACGACCCTCATTGGAAAGTCGCTCTGGAAGGCGTTCATGGTGAAGATCCGATACGGTAAAGACGCCATCCCGCTTTCATATGAGCTTCTGCGCGTCGTGTACGCCCTCATGCTGTCGATCCAGGCGATTCGGCGGGTGCTGGCCGTTGGGATATGGTCCCGCCGTACGAAGGGTGGATAATAGCCAGGTATGAATAAGATCCCTGTCATCTTCATTGTGAGTGCTGGCCACAGCGGGTCGACCTTACTCGACCTGCTGCTCTCAGCACATCCGGAGGTCGTGGGTCTTGGTGAAGCTGAGAAGATTGGAGCAAAGGTGGTACCGAAGATTCCGGAGCATCACTGTTCTTGCGGCAAAGCGTACGATGAGTGTCCGTTCTGGGGAGACTTTGTGAAGACTCCGGAACATGTGGAATTTTTTAGTCACCGAGTCCGTCACATTCATCAGCGTAAGCTCGACTTCCTCCTGGGGAAGAAACGCTACACCTTCATAAAGCATGTCCCAGGTCCGGTGTCTCCCGAAGCCTATGTACGTAATACCGAAGCACTCTACCGCTATGCGATCGAGCGGAGTGGAGCGAAAGTAGTCGTTGATTCCTCCAAGCGCCCGTATCGTCCTCAGGCCCTCAAAGACTACGGAGCGCTCGTTGAGCCGTACATCATTCACCTGGTGCGTGATGGACGTGGGGTACTCTGGTCATTCCTTAAGAAGTATCGGAAACAATACCCCGGTGAGGAAGCATTCTGGACGCGGCATGCGATTGATGAGTGGTTCGGAAGCAATCTGAAAGCAGAATTGCTCCGCATGCGTCTGGGCGCTCGTTCTAGGCGTATTCGATACGAAGATCTTGTTGCCAATCCAGAAAAGGTACTCGCCCCTGTCTTTCGCGATCTTGGCCTTGATCCAGCACTCTGGAATCCGAACTTCCGTGAAGCACCTCGTCACTACCTTGCTGGCAATCTCCCAACGATCGGATCAAGCGAAGGCATTCGTTCAGACGAAGCATGGAAAGAAAAGCTTCCGGAAGATGCTCGGCGGTTATTTACTCGGCGTGCTGGTTGGTTGAACTGGCTCTATCGGCATCTGCCGTAATGTTATGCAGGGACTAATTCATCTTGCGTATCACGGACGGTTTCCTTCAGAAAAGGCAGCTGCACTGTTTGCCGCCCGTAGCGTCTACGCCTTCCAGGAAATTGGCATCTCGACCATCCTGATCGCCCCCCGACGATTCGGTAGGGCAGCGCAATCGGCAGAAGCGTACTATGCACTCTCTGCTCCCATCACCGTGCGCTATCTGCCAACCATCGATCTTCTGTGGCTCCCTGGTTTTCGGTTCGTTGCCTTTCGCATCAGCTACGTCGTTTTCAGTTTGTTTGTGCTCCTCTATGCCTGGCGAAATATGCAGCAGGGAGACGTGTTCTACACCAACGAGGCACTACCTGCACTAGCCGCCGCGCTCGTAGGGAAACGAGTGGTGTACGAACTCCATGATTTCCCGGAGCGTTCGCTTTCTCTCTATCGCGCGGTCTTTGCTCGGGCCGAACGGATCATCGCTACCAATAGCTGGAAGCGAGACGAGCTTGTGCGTGCATTTGGAGTGCAACCAGAGAAAATCATTGTGGAATTAAATGCGGTTGATCTTGCGCAGTTCGACATTACCGAGAGTAGGGAGGACGCACGTCGGACACTTAATCTTCCCGAGAACGCGAAGATCATACTGTACACGGGACATCTCTATGGGTGGAAAGGAGTCGATACACTTGCCGAAACAGCGCGTCGCCTTCCCGAAGAACGCTTTTACTTCGTGGGAGGCACTGCACACGATGTTGCTTCATTCACGAAGAAATATAAAGACATAGAGAACATTGTTGTGATCGGTCACCGCCCACACAAAGAAATACCGCTCTGGCAGCGGGCGGCGGATGTATTGGTACTCCCTAATTCTGGAGCAGAAGCAATCTCTCGTCACTACACTTCACCCATGAAGTTGTTTGAGTACATGGCCTCGAGTACTCCGATCGTTGCATCTGATCTACCCTCGATTCGGGAGATTCTCCCGGAGGCGGCAGGTTTCTATGCTTCCCCTGATGACCCAGAATCGTTCGCTGAGGCCATACGATCTGCAGTTACGGATTCGGAGCAGGCTCGCGCTCGTGCGAAGGCAGCCAGAACGAGCGTCGCTGCCCACGATTGGCTTGCCCGGGCACAGCGTATTGTCGGGGCGCTCGTGTGATACCATACCAATCACTTATGAAACGTCTTGGCACTCTCGTTGACCACCTGGCGCGCCTTCTTGCGAAGCGCCATTTTTCAGGTCGTAAACGCTGGCTTTTGGTCTCAACGTACCTCTCCATTGTCTGGAAGCGCTTCTGGCGCACGCGTGCCGCGTTCCTTTTTGACTATCGTCATCAAAACGTCGCAGGCTTCCAGATGACATTGGACCGGTTTGAGAGCCTGTATTGGACGTACATCGAAATCTTCGTAAATGAGTATTACTACTTCAAGCGGGATGAGAAGGACGTACAGCCGCCCCTCATTCTCGATTGTGGTGGCCATATTGGTCTCTCTGTCATCTACTTCAAGTTCTTATATCCGGATGCGCGCGTTGTTGTATTTGAGCCAAACCCCAAGAGCGCGGAGATGCTTCGAAAGAATATTGAGAAGAATAATCTGAAGAATGTTGAAGTGATTGAGGGTGCCGCTGGACGCGAGGAAGGGGAATTGGTCATTTATCTCCAGAGCACCGGCTCAACACTGTTTGAGGACTTTGCGCATCGCCAGGTGGAGTTGGTGGGATATCAGGATTTTGGCGAGGAGGCGCGTACTCCCATTCATCGGCTTTCAACCTTTATCAAGGGGCCAGTGGCAATGTTGAAGCTCGATGTTGAGGGATCCGAAGGAGATATCATTGCTGACCTCGTCGATTCAGGGAAGCTGGTAGAGGTTCGTCGAATTGCAATGGAGTACCACCAGTTCTCTCCTGAGCGCAATCGTCTTTCTGAAATTGCCAAGGCTCTTGAGGATGGCAACTACCACTTCATCGCAGCAAATGACGTGCACAATCTCGCTGAGATGCCTACACGTGCGTTCAAGACTTTCATGTTCCTCGCGGAACAGGCAGACGCATGAGCGCCACGCACGCAAACGAAGTTCGTAAACGGTACGGCGCACAGTACTACGCTTCCGATGCCGTACTTTCGGATGCAGGCCTTGCAGCGGTTGACGAATACCGGAAGCAGTTTAAAGGAGGGCGGACCATAGATCATCGTCCCTATTTCCCACGTACAGAACAGCGCTACGCACTCATTGGCGAGCGGTTTCAGAACTATTTCGGTGAGAAGGTACTCGATGTGGGAAGTCGCAATGACCAACTCGAGAAAGTACTCGGACGACCTTGTTCACTGGTTGATAAGAACAACCCAGAGCTACCTCCGTTTGATTGGGAGAAAGAGCGTCTCCCGTTTGCAGATGCATCATTTGATACGGTCGTGTGTCTCGATACGCTCGAGCATGTAGATGATATGCATACCTGTTTTAGCGACCTTGTACGTGTCGCAAAGTCGACGGTCATTATCTCACTCCCCAATCCGTGGCGTCGTTTCGTGAGCGAGTTCGTCCGTGGGCGTGATCGCTTTCCGCAGTACGGCATTCCCTTTGAAAAACCGATGGACCGTCACAAGTGGTTCTTCAATACTGAAGAGGCAGAAGACTTTGTCTTTTATCACTCTGCAGCAGATCGCGGGAATTACATTGTGCGTGAAGTGGTGAATCATGCGCCAAAGACCATCGCACGGCTCAAGCTACAGTACCCACTGTTGCGTACCGTTCTTGCTGAGCACCATTTCAAGAATCTCTTTGTTGAGACGAACTTCTTTGTTATCGAAAAACGCTAGCGCTTTTTCTCCCACTGTCTTCGTACCGCACGCTTCGCCTGGAGGGGAAGGGAACCGATCCAGGCCTTTGTCTTCTCGTCATTGAACCAGTACGCCTGATTCTCGCGGTAGCTCGCTGCGCCGTATACGAGCGTCGACATGAGGCGGTGTCCTTCATGCACCACCCCGCCGTAGTGAAGGCCCGTTGTGTCACAGAAGATCACGGATCCTGCTGGACCAGTCATGGCCGTTCGTTCAGACTCAGGAATGAGTGCCTCGAGCTTTGTGGGGTCGGGGTACACACCCGCCGGCACCTGCTGCGGGAAGAGGTGGCCGTACTTTTTCCCAACGACTGAATCTTTGATGTACACGAAGGGACCATTGTCAGGGCCGATGTCATTTAAATAAATGAACACCTTACAAAGACGAGCTTCCTGCGGGTCACGGTGCCAGTTTTGCGAGTGTGTGCGCGTCTCACTCACTTTCGATGTTTTCTGGACATAGAAGTCTATGAGCGTTCCGAACATGCCAAGATACGAGTTTGCGATATCAAGTATGCGAGGAGAAAGCGCTGCACGGAGAAATGGATTTTGGGAATCGAGTGCGCGAGTCTCGGGCCAGTAGTCGAGGAGGAACGGCTTCTTATGGTTCACGATTGCCTGCGGTTCGCGCATGGCTGCGTATCCTTGCAGCTTTGCGAGCATGTCTTCACCGGGGAAAAGCTCAGTAAGAGAAGTTTGAGCAATACCGTATTCACGCAAATCGTTAAGGATGTGTTGCTGCACGCTGTCGAGTGTTGGTGGGTTGTTTGCAAGCATGCGGACCCGTGCGCCGTTAATTAGGCGCCACAATGGGAGCGGATGCTTGAGACGCGCATAAGCCGCAAAGAGGTGTTTTTTGATTGCTGAAGCCATATGGCCTAGATGGTAGCATGAGGCCATGGAAGGGCAGAGAAAGATACTATTGGTTATCTCCAAAGACGTCATCCGACGCAACATATTAGATACGGACTTTTGGCCTTTACTGGTACAAGCAAATCCTGCTGTGCATATCATTCTAGTGGTCGAAGCAGGAAAGGGTGATATATACCAGAAACGTTTCGCTGGGCCAAATATCACCGTGGAGGAATATGAACGAACGAACTACACGGGTCGTCTTGCTCGTCTCATGTTTTTTGCGCGTAGCGGCATTCGTTCGAAGAGCACTACTTTTCACCGGTGGTATGCACATGCAAAAGGGCGCGCGACCCTTTCCTCCACTCTCGTAAAGAGTACGCTTTCACTAACGCTCGGTATGGCGAACCCGCTCAAGCGGCTCGTACGCAAGCGGCTTCTTGCAACACAAATGCCCGAGGCCATCGAACGCATCTTCGACGCCCATAGTCCCGATATCGTCTTCGCTCCTTCGCTTGTTGATAACGATTTTGATGTGTTATTTGGTATCGAAGCCAAACGACGTGGCATACGTCTTATCGGTATGGTGCGTAGCTGGGACAACCTGAATCATCATGGGCTTCTCGCCGTAATACCAGATCGGTTCCTCTTCCAGAACCGGTGGCTCGTTGAAGCAGCCAAACGCTTCCAGGCGATTGCTACCAGAGAGATCAAAAAGGATATTGTTGGTGTCGCGCACTACGATCTGTATTGCCATCCAGAATCACATCTAAAAGATCGAGCCGCATTCTTTGAAGAAATGGGTCTTGATCCAGAGAAGAAACTACTTCTGGTCGGCGGTGCAGAGTATTACTACAGCGAAGACGAGCTTCCTTGTCGGCTTGAAGAGCTTATCGAGTCGGGGGCGATTCGCGGACGTGTGCAGGTCCTCTTTCGTCCTCATCCGAGTTCTATGTATGAAATCGAGGATTTTAAACTCGAGGGTCTCAAGCATGTGGTACTCGATGCTGGATCTCGTGTGGGGAAGACCCGTTCATTCTCAGATACCGATGCGTTCATAAATCTCCTTCACTATGCCGATGTCGTCATAAACATCTGCTCGACCCTTTCTATCGACGCCAGCACCTTCGATACACCTGCCATCGCACTCGATTATGAGGACCCCAAGAAAGGACGGGCACCGTATTGGGAGCATATCCATCGTCTGAACGACTTCGATCATCAGGCACACCTGATTCAAACAGGTGGCGTACGAACTCCACGTTCACCTCAGGAACTTGCTGAAAACATTAATGCGTATCTAGAAAATCCTACGCTCGATAAAGAGGGAAGAAAGCGAATTATAGAAGAATTCGTAGCACCATTTGATGGACGTACTGGAGCCCGCATTGCTTCTGTTCTTACTGAAGAGATACAAAAATAACGGCGCCGGTCTCCCGACGCCGCCAAAGGCAACTGGCACTTGAACTATGGTTACTTGGCTCGGATACGTCCGAGCTCGATGACTTTTTTCGCCACAAGGTCTGGCGCGAATGGGTAAGGGTCTTCGAAGACCGAACGACGTTGCTGTCGCATGCCCTCGAACTCATCGCGACCTAAGAAGGTGCTGCCGAGTGCACGAGGCTCGGTCACTTCGACTGCGAGGCCGGATGTGACGAGCATGTGATGCTCGGCACCCGTCTCCTCGAGAAGCACCTGGCCGATGTCTGGCGACCATGCCAGCAGGGGGACCCGGTCGCTGTGGCAGGCGACCTTAATGGCCGTGCCGCCCACAGCGAGCGTAGCGTCAGCGAGCGCGGCCAGATGATCGCTCGAGATACCCGGCAGGTGTGTGACCTTGTCCGGATACTTGCTCTCGAAAGAGGCGATCGCCTCCTCGCACTCAGCCTTGAACGCCGGTGCAGCCCCAGGGTGAAACCGAGGGATCAGCACCGTGTCAGGACTCAACCGGGCGATCTCGAGAGAAAGTTCGAGCACCGTTCTCGTGCGCGGGTTTTTATTGCCCGCTACCTGCATGATACGCCGACCCGAACTTCGGATGCTCTCGACAGCCTCCACCGCTTCTGATGATGGCTTGATGCCGACCGCATCGTCTCCCATGATGTACGCGCGCGCCGGCCGAGCCTTCTGTAGAAGTTCATGCGAGAGTGCATCGATGGTGAGGTAGAGATTTGGAAGCATGCCGGGCGATCGCCGGTTGAAGGAACCCCAGTCGTCGTCGATGAAGACGAGCGGGATACCCTCCCGCAGCGCGATTTCGCTGAGGCACAGTTCCAAGATGTTATTACCCGTACCTGGACTGCTGAGGCCAGCGACGATTACGTCAGGACGACGATCGCTGAACTGGTACGGCAGGTCGAAGGGAGTGGTTGTCTGCTGGGGTTTGAAGCCCGCATCCTCCCAACGCTTTCGCGATGGTCCTTCGGCAGCAACCGAAATGGTCGCACCGAGGTTTTGCGCCGCGTGTGCAATCTGCACACCCAACACTGCCGGCTTCACATCGCCGGTGACGAACAGAATGTGCACGTGGCACCTCCTTCTTTCTGGCTGCTACGTTGGTCAAAATATACGCACTAATATTGCTTTTGTCAAGAATGTATGTCATAATGAGGGCAGCCGCATTTTGCGGAAAAGGATACCCACATGACTAGAACGATTAACGTCCTCTCCCAACAGCTTCCCGTTTGGTATTTTGTCACCGGTGTATTCATAGCTCCTCGCGAAAAGCTGATCGAGTGGGTCCATAACATTGGAGCAAATCCATACAAATATCGTCTCCAAAAGATCAATTGTGTCGATATTGATAATGAACATCGACTTCGATGTTGCTCGCGAGTGGGGCGACCGTGTTTGCAAATGTCTCACCGAAGGCTGGTCGAAACGTTGAGTTTTGTATTTCTATTGTATAAATATTTTGGCCAGACGGCCTGATGGAATACACCATGGAGATCTTTGAAGACATTAAAGCCGTCTCGTTCGACTTCGACGGCGTGATGACGCTCGACTCTGATGCGATTCATAAGAAGAATGCGTGGGGGATTGCACTTGCGGACTATCCCGGTCACGAAGAGCACGTGCGAGTTGGCAATACGCTCTACGGCAACGGCAAGCCCGGTGGCCGTGTTGAGATCCTCCGCTACGTGCTTGAGCAGCACGGGGTGGCTGCTGACCGGATCGAGAAGGAGGTGCGGAACGCGTCCGCCGTGTTCGACGAACATGTGCAGACAAAGATCCTCGAGGATGGGCTTGTGCCCGGGGCGTATGAGATGCTCGAGACACTGCATGCCCGTGGTATCGCGCTCTACCTCAACTCAGGGACCGCGACCGCTCCCCTCCGTACTTCAGCTCGCAATCTCGGCATTGATCGATTCCTCAAGGAGTCCCTCGGGAGCACCAAGGATCCGGTAGGCGGTGGTAAAGTCGAAAATTTGACCTACATCGCTGTATCCGAAAATCTTTCGCCGAACAACATCCTCATGGTAGGGGACGGCGCTTCAGACCTGCGAGGGGCGGAACAGTTCGGCTGCCCCTTTCTTGGGGTCGCTAATCGCTGGAACGAATGGGACAAAGTCGAACAGCTTTTCCCATTCGTCACCGACCTGCGAGAGATCCCAATGCTCATTGCATAAGTTCGTTCGCCGGCCCGTGGGAAACCCACAGGCCACGTTCGTTCCTGAAACCCGAATACCTTGAAAAGGGTTCTAGTGAGCGTACACTGACTCTACTTTTCTATGTCTATATCCACCACACTTCGCCGTTTCTTCGACCTTCTCCCGAGCCGAGTTAAAGTACAGAACTTCTATGTCGGGGAAGGCGAGCCCGTTTTCGTCATCGCTGAGATTGGGAATAACCATAACGGTGACTTTGAGCTTGCAAAGAAGTCCATTCTCGCCGCAAAGGAATCCGGAGCCGATGCAGTGAAATTTCAGAAACGCGACATTCAGAAGCTCCTCTCAAAAGAGATGCGCGAGATGCCGTACGAGAACGAGCGTTCATTCGGGAAGACATACGGCGAACACCGCGAGAAGCAGGAGCTTTCCAAGGAGCAGTTCGAAGAGCTCAAGCAATATTCCGAAGAGCTCGGCATGGTCTTCTTTGCGACGCCATTCGATACTGCGAGCGCAGACGCGCTTGAAGAGATCGGTGTGCATGCATACAAAATCGCATCGTTTGATGTAACGAACCTCCCGCTGCTTGAGTACGTCGCGAAGAAAGGGAAGCCCATTCTTATTTCAACCGGCGCGTCGACCCTTGAAGAGATTGATCGTGCAATCGAGACCATTCTCGCGCACAACAACCGCCTCATCGTTAATCACTGCACTTCGTTGTATCCAACTCCAGACGAGGCAATCGACCTCAACATGGTGCGTGTTCTTAAGGAACGGTATCGTCCGCTTCCTGTCGGCTATTCCGGCCATGAGCTCGACATTCTTCCCACACTCGCATCCATCGCACTTGGCGCCAGCACAGTTGAACGTCATTTCACGGTTGATAAGAAACTGCACGGATCTGATCACCACATGTCCATTGAACCTGCTGAGTTTAAGGAGATGGTTGAAGGCATCAAGCGTATGACCAAGATTATGGGTGCTTCGGAAAAGCGTATCCACGACGCCGAGCTTCCTATCCGTGCAAAGCATGCAAAGAGCATCGTTTCTGCGGTAGATATTGAGGAGGGGGCCCTCATCACCAAAGAAGCCATTGCCTTTAAAAGTCCGGGCACTGGCATCAATCCCTCACATATAGAAATGGTTGTCGGGAAGCGCGCAAAGGTCGCTATTCCTGCTGATACTGTTATTCAGGAATCCTTCCTCGGCTAGCTCGCGCGTCGCGCAAATACGACCCACTGACCAAGTTGTATCGAAAGTCGTGCAAGCGACAGCACGATCCGACTACCGACCGCACCCCATACGCCATAGAGCGGGATGGTAATAAGAAGTGAGCCAATATAAACCAACTGTGGGACGGGTCGTAGGTAAAGCCAGGAGACAGGAAGCGCATTCAGTTTTGATTCAACTACCGAGCTAAGGAAAGTAAGCGGGAGTTGCAGTACCAGGGTGACTGCAAGCATCTGTGAGAATGAAATCGACGCAAGATACTTCGGGAAGAGAAGCGTGTAGACATAGGGTGCGATGAACGCATACAAGAGCGCAACGACGCCGCCAACCAAGAAGAGTTGCACGATGCGCATTCGGAAGATGCTTACGATTTGCCGCACGTTACGGTTTGCGAGTCGAGGCGTCGCAATGGCAGGTACGTTGTTGTACAGTCCAAGGATCTGATCAATAGGAGCACGGGCAAATGCATACTCAGCCACCTTCACTGGACCCAAGTAGTGGAAGAGAAGAAGTGAATCGAGGTAGGAACCTACCGTACCCACGATGTCCGTAAGACTCAGGTGCTTTCCGTACCGAAGCGTTTGCGATTCTGTATCCTCATTCGGAGGCATGCTTTTGAGTACACGCCGCAGGAAGATGAGATTAATGATAGTGAGTGAGGCATAGTACGCGACAAGAATAGGAATGAGTATCGGGAAAAAGAATGCAACGCCAACCAGGATCGGCACATAGAAAAGTCGCTGGCCGATCGAATAAGCAACCGAAGTCTTAAAGAGGCGCTTGGCTTGCAGATAGATTTGGTAAATACCCAGTGGTTGCGAAAAGGGAATGAATGGCGCAACCGCGAGAAATGCAAACCCAAGCTGTTCGTTACCATTAATGAAGTAGTACGCGGAGAGTGCGAAGCCGGCGACCATGCCAGCGAGTCCCCATCGTATGCGCGTGTAGAGGCCTTCCTTTAATGATCCTTCGATGCCGCGCGCGATTGCTTGCGAGAGAGCTGTATTAATTCCTCCCAAGGTGGGAATCGCGAGGATGCCGACTGCCGATAGTACGAATTTGTAGGTGCCGTAGGTTTCGGGAGCGAGCAGGTTCGCAAATGCGATCGCGAGTAGGAATGATGCGAACGATGCTGCAACCTGGCCAACCGCGAGCCAAAAGCCGCTTGTGGTGAAGTACACCATGTCGGTTTTGGTATAGCGTTCGGTGGCGCGCAGCAGTGAAAACAGAGCGGTTTTGAAGCGTAAAAGCATTGAAATATAAGGCGGCGTGGTGCCGCCATGATAGCACTTAGAACCGGAAGCGACGTGCTATAGTTGCGGTACTATGAACACCGCCATGTTTACCCAGGCAGCCCGTTGGACTGCTCTTGCCGCTCTTTTTGTCATTCCGTTTATCCCACTGTATGTGGCAAATGACCTGTTTTTCCCCTTCATTACCGGGAAGGGATTCGCGTTTCGTATTCTCGTTGAACTAGCAGTTGCGGGGTATGTCATTCTTGCGTTGGTGAATCGGGCGTATCGTCCGAAGTTTTCCTGGATTTTCGTCGCTTATGGTGCCTTCATTGCATGGATGCTCGTTGCCGCTCTTGCGGGGACGAATCCCCACAAAGCCCTCTGGAGCAATTTCGAACGCATGGAAGGGTGGGTCATGCTCGCTCATGTATTTCTCTTTTTCCTAGTTTCGGGAGCAGTTCTCACTACGGATAAGCTCTGGCGTACCTGGTGGTTGACGTTCATTTCAGCTTCAGCCCTTGTTGCAGGGTATTGTGTGATTCAGTTGCTTGGTGGTGCACCTATTCATCAAGGTGGTGTACGCGTGGACGGGACCTTTGGAAACGCGGCGTACCTTGCTTCCTATCTTCTTTTTGCAATCGCTATCTCACTCTGGCAGGCACTTGCCTCAAAGGGATGGCTTCGCTATGTCCTCTTCGCGCTCGCGTTCGTGCAAGTAGTTATTGTCTTCTTCACCGCTACTCGCGGCGCTATCTTGGCATTGGTAGGAGCTGCACTCGTTGGCTCTTTGCTCTGGGCGTTTGAATCGGGAAAGAAAAGTCGGAAGATCGCACTGGCGGTAGTGGTGGGTATCGTGGTGATCGCAGGTACGTTCTTCCTTGCGAAGAGCACGCCATTCATTGCGAATGATCCTACGCTCTCTCGCATTGCTTCTATCGGACCTAAGGATCTTACGGTGCGCTTCACGCTCTGGAGCATGGCAGGGGAGGGAATTATGGAGCGACCCATTACGGGATGGGGCCAGGAAGGTTTCAATTACATCTTCAATGAGCACTACCGACCCTCGCTCTTTGCACAGGAGCCATGGTTCGACCGAGCGCACAATGTGTTTATCGATTGGCTTGTTGCCGGTGGTATTCCAGGATTCCTCCTGTTTCTTGCCACGTTCATGATGGCGATTTACGCACTGTATCGGGGAAATGCTCCCCGTGAAGAACGAGTGCTTCTACTTGCAGCGCTCGCCGCGTACGGCATTCAGGCGATGGTCGTATTCGATCATATCTTCACCTATGTACCGCTAGCGGCCATCCTCGCAACTGCGCATGCCGCTTCTGCTCGACCGTGGAAGCGTGTCGAAGAAGCACCAACCATCAGTGAGTCGAATATCCAGATCGTGGCGCCGATCGTGCTCGCCGGAGTACTCGTGATTATGTGGTTCATCAACGTACCAAACATCGTTGCCGCGTCTTCCCTTGTTCGCGCAATTGGAATCTCCGGAAGCGACATCACGCAGAATGTTCTTCTCTTCCAAAAGGCTCTGAACCAAGGAAGCTTCGGCCAACAGGAAGTGCGGGAACAGCTCCTCA
Organism: uncultured Candidatus Saccharibacteria bacterium; assembly: GCA_964446735.1. Taxonomy (GTDB): domain Bacteria; phylum Patescibacteriota; class Minisyncoccia; order Phycocordibacterales; family Phycocordibacteraceae; genus C7867-001. The sequence continues at coordinate 38,279 of CAYUQB010000002.1, forward strand.
TGTTTACGAATAACATTGCATTCGCGCAGGGTCACCCGTCACCTGCACTGACACAACTCCAAACCTACGCACTTGCTGAAATGGGTAAGGAGGTCGAATCGCAACCGAAGGATGCACGCTTGCGTCTTCAGTATGCGCTTGGATACCGTGTCGCGAGCGACTATCCCAATGCACTCAAGCAGATTGAGATAGCGCACGAGCTTTCCCCGAAGAAACAATCCATCTTGATTGAGCTCGGCTTCAATCACTGGCAGATGGGGCAGTACGAAAAGGCGCGCGACGCATTCCGGCAAGCATATGAGCTCGATCCTTCTTTCGACCAGCTGGCTCCGTATCGAGGAGCAGGTGATATCATTGCGGGCGATTTGGCAGGAGGAAAGGCGTTTCTTTCGGAGCGGCTTGGTACAACCACAAGCGTGAACGAAGCACTCATCCTTGCGTACTACCAGGCACGTGCATTCCCAGACCTGATCCGTTGCCTTGAAGAGCAGCTCCGCGCTCAGAATGGTGCAATGGATGCATATTTCAGGCTTGCGGCGGCGTACACCGCTGCGGGGAATCCAGTTCGTGCTCGTGCCATAGTCCAGGAGGGTCTCGCTAAGCATCCTGAAGCCGCTGCACAGGCTGCCGAGTTTCTCTCCCACGTGAAGTAAATGACGGTGCGGCAGGAGGTACCCCTTGCCCAACTAACTACCTTTAAGGTAGGTGGCCCCGCTCGGTTCGTGTGTGCAATCGAGTCGGAGACTGACCTCATATCCGCGCTCACGTTCGTCCGGGAGCAGAATCTACCTTTTGTAATCCTGGGTGAAGGAAGCAATATTCTCCCTCCTGATGAGGGGTATTCAGGCGTAATTCTTCTGATGCGGATTCCTGGCATAACGTTCGAGGATCAGGGCGAGTATGTCCGTGTTGCGGCTGGAGCCGGAGTTGTCTGGGATGATCTGGTGTCTGCATGTGCTGACCGAGGTCTCTGGGGAATTGAGAACCTTGCCGGTATTCCAGGAACTGTCGGAGCTGCACCGGTACAAAATATTGGAGCATACGGTGCCGAAGTGAAGAACGTTATTGAAAAAGTCATCGCGTACGACGTACGCGAGAATCAGTACCGCACACTGCAAAATGCCGAGTGCGGATTTTCATACCGAGACAGTCGCTTCAAGCATGAACCACAGCTCATTATCGTGACTGTGACATTCCTCCTTGCTAAGACAGGAGTGCCGCAGGTCGAGTACAAAGATCTGATTGCAGTGCGTGAGACGGGGGGGGATCTTTCTGCGCCTGGAGCCATTGGCTCAGCGGTACGGGAGATACGGGCACGGAAATTCCCAGATCTTAGAGAGTTCGGAACCGCAGGATCCTTTTTCAAGAATCCCATTCTCACTCAAGAGAAATACGATCAGCTTTCTGCTACCTATGCCGATATCGCAGGGCCCTTAGGCGGCATTCCACGGTATCCCATGCCTGGTGCAATCAAAATACCGCTCGCCTTTATTTTGGATAAGGTGCTTGGAATGCGTGGTCATCGTCGTGGCCCGACATTTCTTTTTGGTAATCAACCGCTGGTACTCGTTGCTGATCAAGAAGCAACCGCACGTGATATCGATGCACTTGCACGCGAAATTGAAATGCGAGTACATGATGCAACGGGCATCACCATTGAACGTGAAGTGCGTAATCTTACATCACACGAGAGCACTGCGTAAAATTCTTTGAAAGAATTTCTTTGTACGTTATCCACACATTAAAAAAAATTCACACAAAAATAATTTTCGCGCGCAATAATATCCATAGAACACATTCGCGCGAAAAATTCTTTGCAGAAAATTTCGTACGAGTGGGTCGACAATATCAGTCATAGCACTACACTAAATCTATGGCAGCAAAGAAGAAGGCCGCTAAGAAGTCGACAAAGCGCAAGACCGCAAAGAAGACGACGAAGAAGGCCGCAAAGAAGACCACCAAGCGCAAGACCGCAAAGCGCAAGTAATCTTCAAAACGCGCAAAGCCTCCCCTCCGGGAGGCTTTTGCGTTATAGTGCCTATCTATGGCCGGCCTACTCGGCAACCTATTTTCAAAGAACCAATCCGCAGCCTTTTTACGGGGTGCGGCTCCTGTCGTGTCTCGAGCGGGGGCACTCTCGGATGAGCTGGAGGCGCTTTCGGAGACCGAGCTGCGCGCACGACTCGATAGGGTTCGGGAGCGCACGGGTGGGCGCCCAAAGGCAGATGATGATATTGCAGAGGTGTTCGCAATTGTCCGCGAAGCTGCTCGGCGAACGCTCGGCGAACGGCATTACGATGTTCAGCTTATTGGCGGACTTGCGCTTGCAAAAGGAAGGATCGCCGAGATGCGCACCGGAGAAGGAAAGACCTTGGTTGCTACCTTGGCCGTTACCTTGCGGGCGCTTGCCCGGGAGGGAGTGCACGTGGTTACGGTGAACGACTATCTTGCACGACGCGACGGCGCATGGATGGGACAGGTGTACGGATATCTCGGGCTTTCACTGGGTGTCGTCACTTCGAGTGGTTCCTATATATACGATCCATCACATGTTCCGTCTGAAGAAGACAGCGCACGTGACGAGACGGGAAGTTTCAAGGTCTTCTATGATTACCTTCGTCCGGCATCAAAGCATGAAGCGTATGCCGCTGATATTACCTATGCGACGAATAACGAGCTTGGGTTCGACTACCTACGCGATAACACCGCGTATGATCCTTCTCAGATCGTTCAGCGTGGCCATCACTACGCTATTGTGGACGAGATCGACTCAATATTGATCGACGAGGCACGTACGCCACTTATCATTTCAGGACCTGCCGAGGATGCGGAGCAGCTCTACGAGCGGTTTGCGGGAATAGCCGCAACGCTTTCAGTTGGCGAGGACTACACTGTAGATGAAAAACAGAAGGCGGTGCAGCTTTCACCCATCGGTATTGAAAAGGCAGAGCAGGCGCTTGGTATCGAGAATCTATATACCGAAGGTGGAATGAAGTACGCGCACCACCTCGAAACGGCGGTACGCGCCCAGGCGCTTTTCCATAAAGACAAAGAATACGTGGTGCGGGATGGTGAGATTTTGATTGTTGATGAATTCACGGGACGACTCCAGCCTGGGCGGCGCTGGAGCGAAGGACTCCATCAAGCCATTGAGGCGAAAGAGGGAGTGCCGATTCAGAAGGAGACCCGCACGTACGCTTCAGTGACCTTCCAGAACTATTTCCGTATGTATGAAGGCCTCGCTGGTATGACGGGTACAGGTGTTTCTTCGGAAGAGGAATTCTATACCGTGTATGGTCTCGATGTGGTTGTGGTACCGACGAATCGCCCGGTGATGCGTATCGATCATGACGATCTCATTTTCCAGACCATTGGAGGTAAATATGCCGCACTCACTCGTGCCGTAGCAGCGCTCCATGAGAAAGGTCAACCAGTACTGGTTGGCACTGTCTCCATTGAAGATAACGATGTCGTGTCCGAACATTTCCGAGCGGCAGGCATCCCGCATGAAGTATTGAACGCAAAGAATCATGAACGCGAGGGCGAGATCATTGCACAGGCGGGACGCGTTGGACGGGTGACTGTGGCCACCAACCTTGCTGGTCGTGGCGTCGACATTAAACTCGGTGGGGCACCGGTCGTAGCAGAGGAATATGAAAAGGTTAAGGCACGCGGCGGCCTTGCGGTTATCGGTACTGAGCGACACGAAGCGCGGCGCATTGATAACCAGCTACGCGGACGCTCTGGCCGACAAGGAGATCCCGGCGAGACCCAATTCTACGTCTCTTTGGAAGACAAGCTCATGCGTGTGTTCGCCAGCGACCTCATCAAGAACGTCATGGGCTCTTTCAAGATTCCTGAGGATGAGCCGATTGCAAGCGGACTCATCACGAGATCATTGGAAACCGCCCAAAAGCGCATCGAGGGATTCAATTTTGATTCTCGCAAACAAGTGCTTGCGTATGACGACGTACTCAATACCCAGCGTCTTGCAGTCTATCGCGACCGACGTACCGCACTTCTTGGTTCAGAAGAAGAGCTCACGGCTCGGGTTGAAGAGATGGTGGCTGGAGATCCTGAAGCCGAACAAGCACTGCGCGACAAACGTGATGCGTTCGGCCCAGAACAATTCGCACAAATCCTGCGCCGACTGCTCCTCCAAGTCACTGATACGTTCTGGCTTGAACACCTGGAGACGATGGAATATCTGCGACGCTCGGTATCACTTCGTGCATATGGTCAACGTGATCCATTGATTGAATACCGTCGCGAAGGCCTCGCTCGATTCAATGGCATGCAAGAGGGTATTGCTGCAGCAGTCCGTGAGGCGTTGCCACGCATTGTACCTGCAGACGATGCGCGCATCCGCGCGGAAGAAGAGCGAGTACGTCGCCAGCTGCTTGCGGCAACCGAGGGTGAGACCAGTTCGATACAGGCACCTATCAAGAAAGAAGGGAAGGTGTACGGACGTAATGATGAGGTCACGATCCGGAAAGGCGAAGAGACTCAGACGCTCAAGTATAAAAAGGCTGAACCCTTGCTCGCGCAAGGCTGGTCCCTCATCGATTAGATCAAATCGTCTTTGATCTGATATCTTCATCTATATGGCTCTTGTCGACCACATCACACTACATGCACAAGCCGGTCGCGGCGGCGATGGTGTAGTGCGGTGGCTCCATATAAAAGGAAAGGAAAAAGGTGGACCAGCAGGTGGTGATGGAGGTCGCGGTGGTGATGCAGTACTCGAAGGCGTACGAGATCTTGCGGCGCTTGCTCAGTATCGCTTTTCCAAAAAGTTTCGTGCAGAGAAAGGTGAGAACGGAGGGAGTAACAACAAGCATGGTGCTGATGGTGCAGACGTGGTTCTCAGGGTTCCTGTCGGTACGGTTGCGCGTAACGTAAGCACCGGGGAGATCATCGAGATTCTTGAGGAAGGGCAGCGAGAAGTTGTCTTCCGAGGGGGAGCGGGTGGGTTCGGTAATGCTCACTTCAAAAGCTCTGTTAACCAGAATCCATTCGAGTCGCGCGAGGGAAAACCGGGGCAGGGTGGGGATATCGAAATCAGCCTCAAGCTCATCGCCGACGTCGGTCTCGTGGGCTTTCCGAATGCTGGGAAGTCTTCGCTATTGAACGAACTTACGAATGCCCGATCGAAGGTCGCGAACTATGCCTTCACCACGCTCGATCCGCACCTCGGGGACTTTTATGGATACATCATTGCGGATATACCTGGTCTTATTGAGGGAGCCTCGTCTGGCAAAGGACTTGGTTCTCGGTTCCTCAAGCACATAGAAAGGACCAAATTTATTGTGCATCTCGTCTCGGCTGAACAAGAAGACCCCGCTTCGGCATATAGGGCAATACGGAACGAACTACATTCCTTTGGGCGAGGGCTTTCCGATAAGTCCGAGCTCGTGGTGCTTTCAAAAGTGGACCTGCTTTCGGTGGGGGAGAGGGAAAAGGCACTCTCAGCCCTTGCCGAGGCCTCTGGGCAGGAAGTCATACCGCTCTCCATCATCGACAGTGAGCTCGTGAAGAGCTTCTCAGACCGGCTGGCCAAAACCTTGTCTACCCCGAAATAGCCGCTTGCGTCCCTCCCCCTCGGGAGTGCAAGATGGGGTCAATGAATGCAGTGTCTAAGTACGTCCCCACTATTGGTCTTGAGGTCCACGCCGAACTCGCAACGGCAACCAAGATGTTTTGTGACTCGGCCAATAACTCCGAGGAGACTCGTCCGAACGTAAACATCTGCCCAGTCTGTCTTGCGCATCCTGGGACACTCCCAACCATCAACCGTCGAGCGGTCGAACATGTCCTTCGAGTCGGAACGGCACTTGGGGCATCCATCGCTGATTACACAGAATTCGATCGCAAGAGTTATTTCTATCCGGATATTCCGAAGGGGTACCAGATCAGTCAGTACGAACATCCGCTCGTTTCAGGAGGAAGTCTTTGTAATGTCGCTATCACTCGAGTGCATCTTGAAGAAGACACCGCACGTTCCTCACATGCAGGTGGTACATCGCTCGTTGATTTCAATCGAGCAGGTGTTCCTCTCATGGAATTGGTCACAGAGCCAGTTATTCATGATGCAAAGACTGCAGGTGGTTTCGCTCGAGAGCTGCAACTGCTCCTGCGTACTCTCGGTGCATCTCATGCCAACCTCGAAAAAGGGGAGATGCGTATCGAAGCGAATGTGTCAGTTTCGAGTACGAGCGAATTTGGTACCAAGGTAGAAGTGAAGAATTTAAATTCGTTTCGTTCTGTTGAGCGTGCCATCGAATACGAGATCTCTCGACAGATCGAAGTTATCGAACAGGGGGGTGTGGTGTTGCAAGAAACACGAGGCTGGAATGAGGACACGCAGACTACCTTCAGTCAGCGGGTAAAGGAAGGTAGCGCTGACTACCGGTACTTTCCGGAACCCGATCTCCCAAAACTCATTTTGTCCGATCTGTCGGAATGGAATACGACATCGCTCGCGGCATCGATGCCTGAACTTCCTTGGGAACGTCGTGCTCGATATGAGGGTCTTGGTCTCACAAGTGACACGGCACAGACACTTGCGAGCGATGTCCTGCGTGCCGCATATTTCGATGCACTCCTCGCTCATATCGACACGGCACAAGCAAAAATCGCCGCTAATTATTTAGTTAATGATGTTGGCGAATCCGAACCTCCTTCGGTAGCGTCATTCGTGGAGCTAGTTCGCATGATTGCGACCGGAAAACTATCTTCGCGTGGTGCTAAGGATGTGCTCGTGGTGCTTCTCAAGGAGCCTGATGCTTCGGCTGATGCAATCGCACAGCGCGAGGGGTTGATACAGGAAAGTGATCCGGAAGCACTCCGAGAGGTCGTGAGGAACGTTCTTGCGGAGCATAAGGATGTTGCGGAGGAGTACCGGAGTGGCAAGGACAGTGTCCTGCAGTTTTTGATTGGTCAGGGAATGAAAGCGAGCAAGGGAGCAGGGAATCCCGCACTTATTCGCGAGCTCCTGATCGAGGAGCTTGGAGAGGAAGGCTAACAGATTTTTTTGTCCCCATATGAACATCTATCCGAACCGAGACAAGATAGCTTACACTTAGGCCATGGATGAACTTATTCTCGATGACAAGAAATATCTCTCGTCAAAGCGCGCCGCCCAAGTCACTGGCTACGCGAAGGATTATGTAGGGCAACTCTGCCGCGAGGGCCGCATCACTGCCCGCCTTGTAGGGCGAAATTGGTACGTTCTTGAGGACTCACTTCTAGAACATCGATTTGGTGCAGAAGAAGCAGAAGAGAAAACGCAAAAACCTCCAGAAAAAAAGGTCCAGGAAACCTGGGGAGCTCCACGATATACAGCAGAAGCGCCAATCTTAGTCCCAGAAATCCCCATAAAACAGGTACAGGAACCCGTTCAGGACGTCGCAGAGTCCTCAAAGGTGCTCGTAGACATGCAATCTGCCTGGCAAGAATGGTTTGATCAGCAGGGAAATGAGGAGAAGCTCCTTCCTGATGCGAGCCCGATGCTTCTGGAGGCCTCTGAAGAACCTGTTTCTTTGCCTGCACCGGAAGCTGAGGAGGAGGTTCCGGTACATATTGACCGTCACAGGGAGCCTCTACAGACCTCAGAGACTGTTGTTGAGCAGCAGCGGTATATTCCCGCAACGATAACGAAAAGCTACGTACAGCCAAAAATAAGACATACAGGGGATAGCTACGGGCGGGGAGGCACAATGCGAGAGAAGAGAGGGGGTGTTACGCCGCTTATCCGGGTAGCACTACTTACGATTAGCGGGTTGGCCGTTACGATAACGGTCATAGGAAGTGGTTTGAGTGACGTATATCTTCGGGACATCGCAAGCTTGCCAATAACGAGCTTTTTTGCAGGCGTAAAAGACATTGAAAAATAAACTGAACTCGTCTCGTTCAGACGAGTTCAGCATTTATGATAGATATCATTCTGAATCATCTTGAACACCAGAGTGAAGTAGAGAATCTACGGATCTAAGGATTTAAATCGTGAATCTAGTGCCAAAGTAGGCTGATTTAGCGTATCTCGTCAGTAATCGCTCAGAGTTGCGCTTTTCTTACATGTGGCAAATATCTCTCTCCATGGCGCAAAAGTGCATCGAGGGATGTTAAGTCTGGCGGGAGCAGGCTTAGGATGCATCGGAATGATCGAACAGAAACATAAAGCCATGGAAAATATTGTGCGCACTTATAACGAAGAAAATACAAAGCATTTATTAGTCTTTTCGGATGTTCGAATTGCCGAGTCTACGATTTAATCAAGGCGTGTAATCTCTTGGGTAGCTCCTCATTTGAGCAGAAGTGCTCGTAATTTCGCAAGAAATCCTTTTAGAAAATATACAAAAGCGCAAATTAGGATCTCAAAGCTTCTCCAAATCAAATATGTGCATCATTTGCGTCAATCTTTCGAGTCTAGAGCGCATTTCTAGCCCTGTTCAGGCATATATTCGCTGTGGAGTTGGTGATTGAAAGATTAATTTCCATAGCGATCGAAATCAGTCGCCTGATTGAACTTTCTACGAAAAATTTCTTGAGAAAACTTTCATTATTTATCCACAAAGGAAAGCGCGTCAGTATCCGAAATAGGAGATAGAATTTACTTAATTCGGATATCCGACATGTCCCTTCCACTCGATAAAAATTTCATCCCAAATAAGGTAGCGAGTGAATTGTCCGGATACAACTCGGACTACATCGCTCGACTTTGTCGTGAAGGAAAAATCGAGGGTACGCAAATCGGTCGCGCATGGTTCGTAAATCGCGAGTCGCTAGAAAAGTTCATCAAGCAACAGGACACGCGCAAGAAGGAAATCGCGCGTGAACTCTCTGCAGCTCGCGAACGCGAGTATTCTGCACGTCAGAATGCCGCAACTGAAGTAAAAGAAGTCAAGGAAGTACGCATTTCTACGGAGACTTCGATTCCAAAGGCCAAGCTCATCCCTTCGCAGATTGCACCGCTGCAGGCAGTAATTCACCGACCAGTACATGTGCGCGTAAAAGCTCGCAGTCCGCGCCTTTCGGAGGTTCACCCAACACTTCGCCCAGGATTCGCACTCGCTCTTACTGCACTCGTCTTGATGATCTCTGTATACGCTGCGGAGAGCGGACTCGTAAACAATTTTGCCTCACGTGTCATTACGTCAGCAATGCGCACTCACGCTGATGCGCCTGAACTTCCGTTGCGAAGCGCGTTTGCCATTCGTGGCATTGGTGAACATCTTGCACTTGGGACTTCACATCTCGTCACCGGCGCGCCAAAAGTGTATGAACGTGGCCTCATGGCACTGGTGCGGACACCTGCAGATTCTGCTGCAGCTGTTGCAACGGTCACGACAACTCCGGAACACGGAATCGGTGAGCGCGTTGCGCTTACGACCTACCGTGGCATCACTCGCTTTTTCAGTAACGCTACCGACCGGCTCGCAGTCTTCTTTGGATTTAAAAGTCCGAACATCGCGGTGCTTCCATTCGAGGCTGCCAGCGCACTTCATCCCTCGACCAATCTTCCCGCACCAACATCATCTGGTGAGTATCGACCCACGACGCAAGGTATTACCACCGTCAACTACCTCACGGGAGTTTCGAGTGAGTACGTCGATAGCTACGTCTCCTCGTATGTAACCAATGCACTTCGTGGTGTACGCGAGCAGATCGGACGTGATGTGCTGGATAGTAATGCGGTAAAGCGCAGCCGTAGTTCATCGAGCGGAAGCTCTTCAGGTGGAGCAGCAACCTCGGTGAATGGCGCGGTGGTAGCAACCTCGCTCACGCTCTCTGGTATCACTGGTTCTACGCAGTGTCTCCAAGTTGATACTTCAGGCGTCGTGTCCGGGACAGGATCCGCCTGTGGTGCAGGCGGCAGCGGAATCACTGGGCTTAAGGGTCAGTATTCAAGTACACAGACAGGCGCAACTCAGACCTTCGCGACGTCGAGTGATACCAACCTCACACTTACAATCACTTCTTCAGGAGACACGCATACTTTCACGCCGGGTTGGACTGGCGTACTTTCAGTAGCACGGGGCGGGCTCGGGCTCTCTGCCGTTACTGCCAACGGACTCCTTATCGGAAATTCTGCAGGCACTGGGTACACAAGTGTTGCAACCAGCTCGCTCGGCCTTTCAACTTCCGACATCAGCGAAGGCAGCAATCTCTACTACACGACTGCACGCTTTGCTGCATCGCTCGCTGGTACTACCACTGACGCACTTGCTGAAGGAGCGATCAATCGGTACTACACTGACGCACGCGCACGCGCAGCCTACAGTACGACTGCAACTGGTCTCTCATACAGCAGTGCCAGTGGCGTACTCTCGCTCTCGAGCGGCTACAACATTCCACTCACCGCATCGACCACGAACTGGAATTCTTTCTACGACACACCCTCGACGCGTATCACTGCTGGTACCAATCTTTCCTGGAGCGGCAACACACTCAACGGTCCGGCTGACTCAACCATTCGAGGACTATTCTCAGGCACCTACCCAGTTAGCTACGACAGTGGCACGGGAGCCTTCAGTCTTGCGTTTGGTACCACTACTTCAAACACCTGGGCAGGCACACAGACGTTCACCAACACTCCAGTTCTCGGTACGCTCACCGGACTCGTAGGATCAAACAACGGTAGCCTCTATCAAATCGCCACCTCTTCCAACTTCGTTACATCGATCGCGCAAAGTTTCGGTTCTGCACAGACCGGTGCCGTCACACTCGCAACAAGTTCTGCCGCGACCTGGAATGGAGTGACCTTCACTAACTCGATCACTAACTCTGGCGGCACGTTCACCTTCACGCCGGCACTCTCTGGTACGCTCGCGGTCGCAGGTGGCGGCACCGCCACCACCACCTTCTACAACGGTGGCGTGGTCTTCTCTGACGGCACCAAACTCACCCAAGCAGCCGCCGCAAGCAACTTCTTCTGGGACAACACCAACAACCGTCTTGGTCTTGGCACCTCTTCTCCATGGGGTCAGCTCTCGATCAATCCGAATGGCATTAGTGGACCAGCGTTTGCAATTGGCTCTTCTACCGACACCCTCTTCTCCATTACCAGTGGCGGACACATAACAATCGGCACATCCACACCCGCATCAACCAACGGAATAACCCTCACGACAACAGCAGGTACCGCAGCCCCGATCCTGTACATGTATCGAAACGATAGTTCAGTAACCGCAAGCGAGTCCCTGGGTGCAATTTACTTCGACAGTAACGATGGCCCGGTGAGTACAAACGATGCTGCGGTAGCTATCCTGGCCCAAGCCGCAGAAGTGCATGGAAGCACCGCGAAAGGTGGACAACTCATTTTCCAGACTAAATCGATTGGAACAGGTCCTAATAGTAGTTCCGACGAACGTTTCCGAATTACCGCAAGTAATACCAGCGGTTTCAGTACCTCATCTCCGTATGCGACGCTCTCAATTCACACGAACAAGGATGTAACGAATAGAACCCTTTTTGCAATCGGCTCATCGACAGCTTCCGCGACCTCAACGCTCTTTAGTATTACGAACACCGGTTCGACTACTCTCTTCCAACTCCCAAGTTCGGTACTGACTACGAATGAGAATGGCACCATTGTCGGTACCACATCGGTTGGCATTACTTACGGCGGTACCGGCATCACTAGCTACACTTCCGGTGATCTTCTCTACGCTAACAGCAGCGGCATCCTCGCAAAGCTTGGAATTGGTTCGGCCGGTCAGGTGCTCAAGGTCACCGGTGGACTACCTGTATGGGGTGCCGATCTTACGACTGGCGGCGGCGGCGGTGCCGGCGCGTGGGCAACAACGAGTGATAGTCTTGCTGTCTACCCGACCGACACTTCAGACGTCATCATTGTCGGCAACAGCGCGACTAGTACGCTCACCAGTATTTTCGAAGTGCATGGCAAGTCGTACTTCTCAAATTTCCTCGGTATCGGCACGACGAACCCTTCGACACAACTCTCGGTACAAGGTGATGCGCTCTTCTCGGGTAATCTCTCACTTGCAAACCTTACTGCAACTGGAACGATCTCAACCACAAATCTCACGGTAGGTACCCTTAACGGACCACTTCATGCGAACAATGGCGTCGTTTCAGCAACCACGTCTATTGGTGTGCTTTACGGCGGTACAGGTCTTACGACCGCTCCATCGTACGGACAGCTTTTACTCGGTAACAGCAGTAGTGGCTATACACTCACCGCAACTTCTTCGTTGGGACTCCAGTCGGTTCTCCAGGGTACCCAAGGTCAGGTCGCATATTTCTCAGACACAAACACTGCGGTCGGTACCTCAAGCATTTTCATCGGAACAAATACGAATGTCGGTATCGGTTCCTCGTCGCCAAGCGCGAGACTAAGTATTCTCGGTGCAGATGCTGCATCTTCGGGAGCGACTGCACCCCATGCGCTGTATGTACGGGGTGGTACTGGTGGGTCGACTAGCGGGTTCGGTGGCCCCATAACACTTGTTGGAGGCGCGGCAGGGGTGGCGACCTCAAATGGAGGTACGGTGACCATTGTCTCTGGCTCGTCATTTGCAGGACTGCCTGGGGCAGAAATCGAACTGACCGGTTCAGCGAATAGCGCTGGTGGTGGTCTCACGTTCACCGGTGGGAATGGCAGTATCCTTGGAGGCGGGTTCACATTCACTAGCGGAGATGGTCAGTCGGGCGGTTCATACTACTTCACCTCAGGCGATGGCTCCTTGAATGGTGGTGACTTCAACTTCACAAGTGGTGCCGCGACTTCTTCCGGAAGCGGTGGACAATTCACTTTCACAGGCGGTGTCGCAAGTTCTACAACTGCAAACGCAACGGGCGGTGGCTTTACCGTCACCGGTGGAGCTGCAAGTTCTACGATCTCGACTGTCCACGGTGGTTCCATTCAACTGACCGGCGGCTCGGGTGGTACCGGTGCACTTACGGTAGGAAGTGGAGGGAATATTGTCCTAAACGGAGGTGCTGCGGGTGTCGCAGGCGGTTCGGTAGGGAACGTGCTTCTCGCTGGGCTACGTGGCAAGGTGGGTATCGGTTCAAGTAGTCCCTATGCGCTCCTCTCACTGCATGCTTCCAGCACCGCGACCACACCAATGTTGTTTGCAATTAGTTCTTCGACCTCTACGTTTGCGACGTCATCGCTGTTCTCCATCAACAATGTCGGTTCTACCACCCTCTTCCAGCTTCCAAGTTCGGTGCTTACCACAAATCAGAATGGAACTATCGTCGGCACCACTTCAATTGGTGTTACGTACGGTGGTACTGGTCTCACGAGTGGCCCATCGTACGGCCAGTTGCTTGTAGGTAACGCGTCCGCTGGGTATTCACTCACTGCAACGAGTTCACTCGGACTGGTTACATCAGTGAACGCATCCGGTGGCACTACCGGTCTTTCATTCTCGGGCGGCCCCATCACCTCGTCAGGCACACTTACTCTTTCTGGGACACTTGGACTTGCGAACGGCGGCACCGCCACCACCACCTTCTACTCCGGTGGCGTGGTCTTCTCCGACGGTGCTCGCCTCACCCAAGCTTCCTCCACCAGTGACTTCTTCTGGGACTCAACTAACAAGCGTCTTGGTCTTGGCACGTCTACTCCATGGGGCCAACTCTCCATTAACCCCAATGGTATTAGTGGACCAGCGTTTGCAATTGGCAGTACCACTAACACGAGCTTTGTGGTGACGAATGGGGGATATGTGGGGATTGGAAGCGCGGTGCCGACCAACGCGCTTACGGTTGTTGCGAGCTCAACTTCTGTGACGAGCACTTTCCCGTTTGACGACACACAGCTTGAAATTGCAGCAACCTCTTCAAGTTCCGGTTCACTCAATATTGGTTTGAATTCGAGACAATCACGCTACTACATAGTTGGTAACTCGGGCAATCTGACGTCCAACGATATGTATATTGGTGTTGACGGATCAAGTGATGGATTCGGAAAGGTTCACATCATCACCGGGTTTGCAGGTGGATCGGTACCACGTATTACTGCCACACGTGATGGTCAGGTGGGTATTGGTACGACTTCTCCCTACGCAAAATTCGCTGTTCACGCCGCTAATGCTGAAACCAATCGTGTCCTCTTTGCTATTGGTTCCTCAACCGCTTCCGCAACTACCACTCTCTTCTCTGTAAACAACATCGGCTCCACAACGCTCTTCCAGCTTCCGAGTTCGGTACTGACTACGAATGAGAATGGCACGATTGTCGGTACCACATCGGTGGGCGTAACGTACGGCGGTACGGGACTTTCAACAGCACCCGCCTATGGCCAGCTTCTGGTGGGTAACTCTAGCGGTGGGTATACCCTTACGGCAACCAGCTCACTTGGGCTTGGTACTGGTAATGGCACCGTCACTTCTGTAGATGCTTCAGGTGGCACTACCGGTCTTTCATTCTCGGGCGGCCCCATCACCTCGTCAGGCACACTTACTCTTTCTGGGACACTTGGACTTGCGAACGGCGGCACCGCCACCACCACCTTCTACTCCGGTGGCGTGGTCTTCTCCGACGGTGCTCGCCTCACGCAGGCATCTTCCACCGGTGACTTCTTCTGGGACTCAACCAACAAACGCCTGGGACTCGGTACCTCAACACCGTTTGCGAAACTTTCTGTCAATCAAAACACGAGCGGTCCAAGCACGATACCGGCCTTTGTCGTGGGTGCATCTGATTCAACGAAGTTTATCGTCACAGCAAGTGGAAATGTGGGTGTTGGAACTTCTTCCGCTGCGTATACACTCGATGTAGGCGGGTTCGCAAACGTCGATAAATTCTCGGGCTACAAACAGGATACGTTCACCATCCTCACTGCATCGTCCACATCACTTTCAACATTGGTCGGTATTAATGCAGGCGCGTCACTCACTCAAGGCGCTCGCTATGCAACCGTCCTTGGCTACGGCGCACTCCAGAACACAACGTCCGGCACCTATAACACCGCAGTTGGCTATCAAACATTAAATGCGAACTCGACCGGTGCGCAGAACACTGCACTTGGTGCATTCGCACTCACAAATAATTTCACCGGCGCAGACAATGTCGCACTTGGCTATGGTGCGAGCTACTTCAATGCATATGCGACGCGCACCGTTGCTATCGGTAGCGAAGCAGGTGAGGGCGTCGGCAACTATGCAAACCAGGGTGGAGTACTCGTAGGCTACAAGTCTGGCTTCAACCTGACCGATGGTTCCAACTACAATACACTTCTTGGCTACCAATCAGGCTTTGGTATCACCACGGGTGCCAACAACATCATCATCGGTGCAGACTCTGATGGGAGTGGTGGAAACTCAAATCTCACCACCGGATCGGGAAATATTCAGATCGGGTACAATATCTCGCTCCCAAGCGCGACCGCAAGCAATCAACTCAACATCGGAAATCTTATCTACGGTACCGGAGTGAGTGGCACGGCTTTTGTACCATCGACAGGTCGTATCGGTATCGCTTCTACGTCACCGTTCGCAAAGCTCTCAGTACATGCGAACAATGGAGATACTAACCCCGCGCTGTTTGCGATAGGTTCTTCAACAGCAAGTGCGACAACCACTCATTTCCTGGTCACGCGTACCGGCGAAGTCGGCATCGGTACTACTTCTCCGAGCGCGCAGCTTGCACTTTCCGGTGTATCAGGAACAACCGCAGCAGCACCGGATTTCCTAGGCCTGTTTGGAGGCACAGGAGGCGCGCCAGTCACCGGTGACGCTGGCGCTGGTTCGAGTGGCAGGATTGGTGCAGGTGCAGGTGGAGCGACAGCTAACGGGAATGGTGGGGCAGGCGGCTCGCTCACCTTCGCTGCCGGTACGGGCGGTGCGTCGTCTCAAACAACCGGTATCTCCGGCGCAGGCGGTTCACTTAGCCTTTCGGCCGGTAACGGCGGTGATGGCAGTGAACTGGTGTCGACTCCTGGTAACGGCGGTGCGATTACCATTACTGCTGGTTCTGCTGGAGGAAATGGAGCAGCATCTGGCGGTAGTGTGACTATCAATCCGGGTGCAAAGGGTACTACGGGGAGTGATGGAAACGTTCTCATCGCAACACTTCGTGGGAAAACCGGTATTGGTACTACTTCACCGTACGCAAAGCTCTCCATCCACTCAAATAATGGCGATACCAATAGGACGCTTTTTGCTATCGGTTCTTCAACGGCTTCTGCCACGACCACACTCTTCAGTATTACGAACACTGGTGACGCAACACTTCTAGGTACTTCTACTGCTGCAGGTGGTTCCTTCACGAGACTGACAGTTGGTTCTGATTACTTCACTGATCTTACGGGCACTGGCCTTGCTCTTTCTGGAAGCGCACTTACCCTCGACACAGGAAATGCCAACTCTTGGACCGGTACTCAAACGTTTAACACGGTGACCATCAATACTGGATATGTCTTCACCGTTGGAACACTGAATGGTCCTCTGCACGCCAACAACGGAGTTGTGGCGGCGACAACCTCTATCGGCGTTACGTACGGTGGTACAGGCCTCACGACTGCACCGAGTTACGGTCAAATTCTTGTGGGTAACGCGTCCTCCGGCTATACCCTCACCGCAACCTCATCACTTGGCCTCCCGACTGGTTCGGGTGCAGCAGGACGTGTCGCGTTCTGGGATGGTACGGGCAGTCTGTCCTCAAATGCCAATTTCACTTTCTCCTCGACTAACAGTCAGTTCTCAATTCCAAATAATGGGTGGTATGCAATTGGTGGCAACCTCCTCGGATATGCTTCATCCACAAATCAAGCGACGATCTTCGGTCTCGGTGCTGGCGGCAATAACGCAACCACAACTGGAGCCGGAAGTAATCTGACGGCAGTGGGATTCAATGCGCTTAATGCCATGACGACTGGAGCGAACAACACGGCGGTCGGTTCACTTGCGCTTAGAAGTGCCACAACTGGCGGTGCGAATACGGCGGTCGGTGCGAGTGCGCTCAGTGCACTTACTACGGGTGGCTTCAACACCGCAGTTGGCTACCTCGCGGGCACCAGCGTAACAACCGGAGCCGGCAACTCGATACTTGGTCACGATGCCGCAGCCTCACTCACTGTTGGTTGGAATAACACACTCATTGGTCAGTATGCTGGGTACACCATCACGACCGGGTCAGGTAACACCGTGCTTGGCGGTGTCGAAGATACAGGAATAAGTAACCTTACGACAGGTGACAACAACATTGCCATTGGACTCAATATTCTGTTCGCGGACGGTACGGCGGATAACCAACTTAACATTGGTAACTTCATCTTCGGCACCATACCCGCCACAACGACAAACAGTTCACTTCAACTGCCGAAAACCGGCAAACTCGGTATCGCCACCTCTTCTCCGTACGCCAAACTTTCCATTCACGCGAATAACGGATCAACTGATACCACCCTCTTTGCGATCGGTTCTTCGACCGCAAGTGCTACCTCGACACTCTTTTCCGTTAGTAATTCCGGCCAGCTCTCTTCGAATCTCTCGGGAACAACAACACTCTTGCGGGTCGCAGGTCGGGAATTCATCAAGGCGGATACCGCATCACTCAACCTCGCACTCGGCTTTGATCCGCTTCGAGCGCTTACGACCGGAAGCGGGAACATAGCTATCGGTGAGAATGCTGGGTATGGAATTACCACCGGCACGTATAACACCAGCATCGGATACGGAACACAGAATCAAAACGGTCATTATAATGTGGCGCTCGGATACCAGACCGGCGGAGCTGGCAATAGAGCCGTGGCAGTCGGGTATAACGCCTATTCGGATGGACAAGGTGGTATATCAATAGGTGCTGGTGCGAACGCGTTTGGAAGTTCAACTATTGCTGTCGGTTACGGGGCATACGCCAACAACACAGACGGTATTGCACTCGGTAGTGACGTGTTTTCATACGGAACCGCTGCGATCGTGATCGGTGCCTCTGCTTCAAGTGACTCGGGCGCCTCGAGCACTATCGCTATCGGTTACAACGCATATGGGGGTGGCACAATTTCTAACACAGTCATTGGCGACACCGCTGGTTTCAACATAGCAGGAAGACGCAATCTTCTTATCGGACCGACTGCGTTCGATCCCAATGGTGCTTCAGACGGTGGATTGAGTATTGGCAATCTCATTTTCGGTACACTTCCTGCCACGACCACGGTTGCCTCACTACCGCTCACGGGCGCAATCGGTGTTGCTACCACTTCTCCGTATGCAACCCTTTCAGTTCACGCAAACAGCGGCTCAGTAAACACTACGCTCTTCGCGATCGGTTCTTCGACCGCGAGTGCCACCTCGACTCTCTTCTCCATTAACAATATCGGCTCCACCACACTCTTCCGTCTCCCAAGTTCAGTCCTTACAACGAATGAGAACGGCACAATCGTTGGCACCACATCTGTTGGTGTCACCTATGGCGGTACCGGCCTGGCGACGGCTCCTTCGTACGGTCAACTTCTCCTTGGAAACGCATCAAGTGGGTATACACTCACGGCAACGTCCTCTCTCGGTATCGCTATCAGTGATACTACTGGTACGCTCAGTCTTGCTCGTGGCGGCACCGCCACCACCACCTTCTACAACGGTGGCGTGGTCTTCTCTGACGGCACCAAACTCACCCAAGCAGCCGCCGCAAGCAACTTCTTCTGGGACAACACGAACAACCGTCTAGGGCTGGGTACCTCAAGTCCATGGGGCCAGCTCTCCATTAACCCCAATGGCATTAGTGGACCGGCGTTTGCCATCGGGAGTACCACGAGCACAAGTTTTGTGATTACTAACGCAGGATATGTGGGCATCGGGACGGCAACTCCACAAACCAGCCTCGATATTGATGGAGGTAATGTCCGTATAACGAATCTCTCGGGAAGTGTACAAAACCTGCTTTCACTCAATAACACGTCAGCGGGAACTGCGGCTGGAAACGCAATTGTATTTAACGGGCCCTCGAGTGTTCAGTATGGAAAAGTTGAGGTGGCCGCAGATAGTGCAACCAGTCAAACCTATCTTGCGCTCACGGTCCGTGGTGCGAGCGCTGCGTATGAAGCACTTCGTGCGGTGGGTTCGAGCGGGAGTATTGGTATCGGTACCACCACTCCGAAGTGGAAACTCACTGTTTCCACTTCGACTGCACCGCAACTCACCTTGACTGATGGCTCTGCCACTAATGCGCCCTTTAACTTCCGTGCCATTAACAACCTTTTGTACTTCTCGACCTCTTCGCCAACTACCTACGCTACCTCAACTCCGTTCTTAAGCTTCGACAGCTCTACTGCTTCGACCAGTATTCTGAGACTTGATGTGACGGGCACTGGAACCTCTACCTTTGCCAACGGTCTCAATATCGCCAATGGTTGCTATGCCGTGAACGGTGTTTGCTTGGTCGGTACGTTCACCAACACGCTCGCTTCAGGCGGCACCGCCACCACCACCTTCTACAACGGTGGCGTGGTCTTCTCTGACGGCACCAAACTCACCCAAGCAGCCGCCGCAAGCAACTTCTTCTGGGACAACACGAACAACCGTCTCGGACTTGGAACATCGACACCATTTGGTCAGCTCTCCATCGATTCGAACGGAATTACTGGTCCTGCGTTTGTTATTGGTTCATCAACCGCCACTCATCTGTTAGTTGAGAATAGTGGAAGAGTGGGTGTTGGTACTACCTCGCCTGCATCCGCGTATGGATTTAATGTCGGCACAAACTCGTATTTTGGAGCCACTACAACATTCGCTGGAGGTGCTGCTATCGGTGCATTTACCTCGGGGGGTAAGACAGGTACCTGGATTAATCTTCCAACGACTGGTCCGTCTGGTATTGGTACTGGCGGAGCAGGAAGTAACCCGTTTGTCGCATATGCTGCGTCAGCCACCGACTGGTTCAACGGTTCAATAATAGGTGACGCTGTGTATCGTAACGCAAACGGAACTCGTATTCTCATGGGCATTAGCAACAATAATGGTACTGCTCAACCACAGATTATTATTCAAGGTAACGCCTCATCTACCTGGCAAACCAGTTTCGGTACGACTTCACCATGGGGCATGGTCTCGATTGGTTCCCATGGGATTGGAGACAAACCGGCGTTTGTCATTGGTTCGTCAACCGCGACTAATTTGATCGTCACCAATAGTGGACGAGTAGGTATTGGCACTAGCTCTCCTACCAGCATGCTCGCAGTTGGGGGAAACGTGACAATTAGTACTGCTGCAGCAAATAGCGGATTGCTGACCATCTACTCAGAGGACACAGGGTCCCTGTCCAATATGCAGGGTATCGTCGTTGCTGATCGTCAAAATGCCTACGGATCCTGGCAGACTCCTAGCGGGCTCGATGGAGTTCAGATCGGCGGCGGCGGCGAAGTAACCGCCTGGAATCAAGACTTCTTTATCAACTACTACTCCACCGGAGATGTGCGGCTTGCTCGCGGCGGCGGAGATGTGTTTGTAGGAAGCTCTCCACCGACAGCTCGGTTAAGCGTTAAGGGAAGCGCGGGTAGTACGACACCGGTGTTCCTCGTTTCTTCCTCCACGAACGCGAATCTATTTAATGTGCAATCGACTGGATTCGTGGGTGTCGGTTCTTCAACTCCGTGGGGTCAGTTCTCAGTGAATGCGTACGCAAGTACTGCACCAGCCTTCGTCGTCGGCAGCTCGAGTGCCACCAGTCTCGTGGTTTCTAACGGCGGCAATGTCGGTATCGGAACGAGTACGCCAGCACGCGCACTCCACGTCGCAAACTCAGGTGCCAGCTCACAATTCCTCCTCGAGGATACGGCGGCAGCTGCTGATCAACACATCGGTTCGATTGGGTTCTCACGCGGTGTCTTTAGCTTCAACACCCTTACCGATTCACTCGCAACGACCACTCGCCTCACCATCGACACCAGTGGCAATGTAGGTATCGCAACGTCTACACCGACCGCAAAGTTCGCGCTTACCGGAAGTGGCACCGGAACCGGTCGTCTCTTCGTACTTGCGGACTCGGCCAATACCGAACGACTCACCATTCTTGATAACGGAAAGGTAGGTATTGGTACAACCAGTCCAAACTGGCTCCTCTCGGTGTCAGGAACATCCGGCACTCGCTTCAAGACAACATCGGCTATCCAGAATGCGTTTGTCGTCGAGAATGCGGTTGGCACATCGACATTCCAAGTGGACACGCTTGATAACAGCGATTCCATCTTCTCGGTCGCGACCTCGTCGGGCAGTACGTACTTCTACGTTGGTGCGTCAGGACGCATTGGCGTAGGCACCACAACGCCGGGCGCTGCCCTCGATGTCTATAATGGTGCGCTGTGCGTTGATGACAGCTCGCCGACTTGTCAGGACGCTGCGCGTACCGCCGGTACAATCTATGCAGTTTCAACCTCCATTACCGGCATCGACCTTGCCGAGCGATACCCGACCAAGGATGCAACGCTTGCAGCAGCCGAGATCGTAGCGTTCGATCCTGCAAATCCGGTGTTTGTGAAGCGTGCTGCTTCAGGCAGCAGTTCGTTCCTCGGTGTCGTATCCACCCAGCCGGGTATTCTCCTCGGCGGCTATAACGACTCCTTATATAAGGACGAGGTGAAAGTACCGGTGGCCCTTGCTGGTCGTGTCCCTGTTGCCGTTACGATGGAGGGAGGTGCTATCGACGTTGGTGACTACATCACCATCTCCAGTACGCCGGGTGTGGGAAAGAAGGCGACTGCGTCAGGCCAGACCATCGGCGTCGCGCTTGAGCCGGCAACCGCTGATGGCACTATCCAGGTATACATCAAACCTGAGTATGTATTTGTGCCAAGCCAGCTCGCGATTGATGCTGATACAGGAAATGTCGGTATCGGAGTTGAGAACCCAACTCGTAAGCTTGAAGTGGCAGGAGATGCATTCTTCTCGGGCTTCCTTACTTCAGATCGATTTGTTGCATCCGGCTCGGGCACTAGCACGCTCCCACGAATTACCACCAATGCCATCGATCTTGCCGGCCAGTACCTCACTTCGGTTACCGGTACCGGACTCGAACTTTCGGGCGGCATACTCTCGATCGCAACGTCTTCGCTCACCAGTAATCTCTTCGCGCAGGGCGGCAATTCCTTTGGAACCACGACGGTGCTTGGCACTCGCGATACGCAGGATCTTGCCTTCATGACTGCAAGTTCGACTCGGCTCACTATTACCGCAGCCGGTAAGGTGGGTATTGGCACCGCGGCTCCCGCGCATGCGCTTGAAGTGGTTGGTGATGTTGCTGCCATTAGCTTCGTAAACACCTCAACTCGTACTGCGAAGGAAGATATTACCTATCTCACGCAGGAAGATACGAAGGGTATTCTCGACACGCTTCGAGGCCTCAAGGTTGCCGAGTACCACTACAAGATTGAAAATCAATCAAATCCGCTCCGGCTTGGACTCATCGCAGAAGAGGCGCCTACTGAAGTACTCTCGCTTGATGGTAAGGGAGTTGATATCTATAAACTCGCAACCTTCACCCTTGCCGGTGTCCAGTCGCTTGCAGGCAAAGTCGACACGCTCGAAGCAAAGGTTGCGGATATCGACGCACGACTCGCGCAGCTCGGGGGAGTAACACTTGCAACTACCAGTACCAGCACGAAAATCGCATCAAGCGGTGTCGGCCTGGGTGACCTTCCAGACGCACTACGCAGCTTCGGAGCATTCATTGGTAATGGCATCGCACAATTCCAAACACTCGTTGCACGACAATTTGTCGCAAGCAAGGATGCGGACGGCACGTCTTCTGCAGGTGAGGGAACCGTTGCATCAACCACCAACTCGACCACCATTGAGAACAAACTGGTACGAGCATCAAGCAAGATCTTCATCACGTTCACGAGCCCAGTGGAGGGTGGGTGGTATCTGGCTGATAAGAAGGAGGGAAGCTTCCGGGTGGTGCTGAAGAGCATGCCGGCTGAAGATGTCACGTTTGACTACTTCTTCATCCAGACCGAAGGGCAGCTCGCGGCGTCCGGCGCAGCGTCTGGCACCACAGACGGCAGCGATACGGAGCCGCCGGTGATTACGCTCAATGGTGAGACCTCTACGTACGTGCCAGTGGGGGAGACATACGTCGATCCTGGCGTGTCAGCGGTGGATGCAGTTGATGGCCCAGTTAGGTACAACCGACAGATAAATGGACAAACGATGGATATCAATGCTCCGCTTGATACCTCGCACGAAGCGACCTATACGCTTACCTACGTTGCCTTCGATGCAAAGGGTAACTACGCAAGTGCCACTCGCACCGTCATTGTGGCAGCGCCCGGTGGTGGGGGAGCAGTACTTCCCGGTGCAACTCCCGAGCCGACACCTGCCCCAGAACCTGCACCGATACCTGAACCTACACCTGAACCTACACCTGAACCTGCACCAGAGCCAGCTCCGGAGCCAACACCAACTCCCGAGCCGACGCCTGCCCCAGAACCTGCACCGGAACCGGCTCCTGAACCAGCGCCATCCCCAGCTCTAGAAGGATGATTTACGCTATACTTATTTATGACGTTCGTCTCACCAACCACCTCACCATGAAAACAGTTGCGCTCTTCCTTGCTCTCCTCCTCATGCCTATTCAGGCATTTGCGATGAGTCAACCTCTCTTTTCTGCCATAGGTCAGATCTCAGGCGTCTCGGGGTCAACCCGTTACTACGGATGCGGAAATTCTGGAGTTACAAACTCCTCAATTGCACTAGTCGCACCTCCCCTCTCGGTTGCGGGAGTACTAGATAACCTTCAAGTGTCGACAAGTGCCGCTCCCGGGGCGGGGACTACCATTACCTACACCGTCGAAAAGAATGACGTTGACACAACACAGACCTGCCAAATTTCTGACACAGCGACTACCTGTTCGGATGCCGCTCATCCAATAACATTCGCAGCCGGCGATACTTGTGGTATTCGCACTCAAGCCACAACCGGTGCTCCAGCAGCAATAGAATCAAATGTTTCCAACTCATTCGTTCCCACCGCCGACGGTGAAGCGGTTATCACAGGTTCAGGTTCAAGTGCACTAAATAGTGCAACGGGCTATTATGCTGTGTATGGAGATACTGCAACGACCTCCATAACTCGCGCCTCTACAACCTTTCCTACCAACGGAACAGTCGATAAATTTTACGTTGCACTAAGCGGTACTCCCGGGACGGGCACCTCATATGACTTCACAGTGTTTAAGAACGGTGTAACAACTGGCATCACCTGCCAGGTTGCTAACACCGCAACAACGTGCAATGACCCAACGAACACTGCATCCTTCTCCGCAGGTGACTCTATCACCATCCAGGTGGTTCCTACTGGCACACCGACTGCGCGGTCGCCCAAATGGGGTCTTCGCTTCACGCCGACGATAAATGGCGAGAGCGTTTTGTTTGTTCGTGAACTCAACAATTCAAACGTCACTCGCTACCATGCCATACAAGGCTCTGGGGAGCGCAGCACTAACGAAGTCAACGTGCAGGTGGTAGCACCGCTCGCGTTCCAGCTGAAGAAACTTTATTTCAACATCGTACACGGTCAACCGACCGCCGGCACCAGCCGTATTCTTACCGTGAGAAAGAACGGTGCCGGTACGTCGTTAGGCGGGACACTCACCGATACGGCTGCGTGGGTGACTGATCTTAGCGATACCGTTGACTATGCGGCCGGTGATCTCGTATCTACAGAAATGACCAACACTGGCTCACCACCCACGGCTGTTGTTGAATTCTGGTCAACGGTTGCGTTCGTAGATCCTGGAACTGCGGCCACGACCCCTACTTCGAAGTTCCGTATCTTCGGCGGTAAGTGGAATATTTTTGGGGGCAGCGTATTCCTCCGATAATCCCTATGAAACCTATTCGCGTTGCCATCAATGGATTCGGTCGCATCGGTCGTTCCTTTGTTCGTCAAAGTTTTGATCGCCCTGATATAGAGCTGGTTGCAGTGAACGATCTCGGATCGCTGGAGAACCTGGCATATCTTCTAAAACACGACACGGTCTACGGTAAGGCACCATTCGATGTCTCGATCGAAGACGGAAAGCTCATGGTTGCAGGGAGGGCAGTTACGTTCCTATCCGAAAAGGAACCCCAGAATCTTCCTTGGAAAGATCTGGCAATCGATGTGGTTATTGAGTCTACGGGCTTCTTTACTGATTACGAAAAGGCGAACGCCCATGTTACTGCCGGTGCCAGGCACGTAGTTATCTCTGCTCCGGTCAAAGAAGAGAACCCGCTTGGTGCAACTATTCTCATGGGTCTCGATGAGAGCAAGCTCGGAACATGCCCAATTACATCGAATGCTTCGTGCACCACCAACTCCGCGAGTCCAGTCATCGCTATTCTCGATGAAGCGATTGGCATTGAGAAGGCCATCCTTTCAACCGCACACGCTTATACCGCGAGTCAGTCCATTGTGGATGGACCCTCCAAAAAGGATATGAAAGAGGGGAGGGCAGCAGCACAGAATATTGTCCCAACTTCGACCGGAGCTGCTGTTGCGGTGACCAAGGCGTACCCATCACTTGCAGGTAAGTTTGATGGCATCTCACTTCGCGTGCCGGTACCTGCTGGCTCCATTGCCGACATCACCTTCATAGCGAAGCGTCCTACCTCTGCAGATGAAGTGAACGATATTCTCCGACGTGCAAGCTGCGAGGAACGTTGGCAGGGGATCTTCACGACTACTGATGAAGAATTAGTCTCGTCCGACATCATCGGTGAACTGCACGCTTCCATTGCTGATCTAGGTATGACTCGGGTCGTGGATGGCACCCTCGTGAAGGTGCTTGCCTGGTACGACAACGAAGCAGGGTATACTCATACGTTAGTCCAACATGTGATTAAGGCCGGACAATACTTATAGAAGCTTGTTAAATAAGGGTTTTCTGAAGAGTCTCGCTCAAAAAGCGGGGCTTTTTTGCTACCTGCTTTTCACTCACCTAAAGGTCGAAATTATTAGCCAAGTTAACCATTGTCCCGAAAGGGATCAGCCGGAGTACGACGGCAGATGCTAGCGATGGATCAGAAAAACCATGAGGAAGTATGTAATCGATGGAATGGAGATTTACTCAAGTCTCGATTTCCGGAGACGAAGAAAAAGCTTCTTGAGACGGCTATTCGATGTATTCGTAGGTCCAGTTATCCACAGGGTCAGACGAATCAATGAAAGCTCTCAAAAGTACCCGATTAGTTACTTACCGTAGATCTGGGAAACCCGCCCTGATCCTTGAGGGTAAGTGGCTAACGGAACGATATCGATTGAAAGTTGGCGACGTGATCGATGTCGATTATCAGCCAAAGGAAATTAGGATACGCAAAAATCACAAATTAAGTGTTGAGCGTAGAAAGTTTCTGGCGGAAGTCGCCGAGCTTCGTAGACAGCAAATCGAAGCGATAAAGAATAGGAATTAGAAATGATTAATCACTTAAAAGTAGTAATTAAAAAATAAAAGACCCCCGAAGGGAGCCTTTCATCAACAGATACATCGTATCAAAGACCCCTTTGGTGAGTCAATAGCTAAAAACTATGACAACCACATTACAAAGAAACATGACACAAAACGCAACAGAAGAAAATTTCTTCACAGCGATAGGAAACACTAAGCCCTTCTTCAAGGCAGCTTTTGAAGGAGAGCCAGGCACCGGCAAGAGCTGGAGTGCTGCATTGGTCGCTATCGGACTTCATAAGAAAATCGGAAGTAAAAAGCCGGTTGTTCTTATCGATACCGAGAAAGCTGCGAAGTTTTTGGTCCCACTCTTTCAAGAGCATGGGATTGAAGCGATGGTGAGAGAAACGCATTCTCTCGCTGACTTGGTAACAGCTATGAGGCTCTGTACAGAAGGATATTCAGACATCATGGTGATCGATAGCATCACTCATATCTGGATGGATTTCCAAGAGGCTTATAAGCGAAAGCTGAATAGGCAAAATTTCCAAATCCAAGACTGGATGGCAATCAAGTCTGATTGGAACAGAAATTTCTCTATCCCATTGGTTCAGTCGCCTCTACACATTATCGCCACAGGGCGTGTGTCAGATCGAATGGAGCAAGAAATAGATGAAGATGGTCGAAAAGAGTTCACTAAGACTGGAGTAAAGATGCAGGCAGAAAAAAATGCTGCATACGAATTCGATGTCTTGGTTCTTATGGAACGCCATGAACTCATTGAGCGTAAAAAGCGTGAAGTTTGGAGACAGGCAACTGTTCTTAAGGGTCGAGGCAATCTACTTGATGGAAAGGTGTTTAAAAACCCTACATATGAGGACTTTGCACCGGCAATTGAAGCAGTTATTAAGGATCCTGCATCTGCACGATTGAATCCAACTGAGCGTGATGCAGGTGAATTGATCCGCACAGAAGAAGATAAGCGTAAATGGGTGCTTGAAAGAAAGCGATGGCTTGAGGAGATAGAGGGATATCTTGTCTCAATTTGGCCAAGTACTGGCGCACAGGAAAAGAAAAACAAGACTGATGCGCTTGAGTATGCCTTCCAGACCCGAAGCTGGTCTGCAATTGAAGCAATGCGACCTGACGTCCTCGAGGACGGCTACGCACGAATTCAGGAGTTTGTTCAAAAGAAGATCGCTGAAACTAAAGGCGAACTTCCTCCGGAACTGACACCTGAGCAGAAGTTCGAGAAGGATCTTAGAGATTCAAAGACAGATGAAAAGCCAAAGCGTTCTAACACTAAGGCTGTCAAAAGTGGCAAGTAAGTAGGTTAGCCACTGACTCAGTCCTCATCGCAGTGGCGTGAGGATTGAGATCAGGGGCCAACCACCCCAACAACCCTATGGATCAACCAAAAACCGACTTCATACCAAATAGCACTCAAATTCCAAATCTGGTCCTCGATTTTATCGTTCCTCGAATTTCAGAAGCGGAATCAAGATGTCTTTTGTACATATGTCGTCGGACTTTTGGTTTTCATAAAGAATCTGATCGCATTAGTTTCTCTCAATTTATCGAAGGGATAAAAGATCGTAGGGGTAATGTGCTTGATTATGGGACTGGCCTTTCAAGGCAATCAGTCGCTGCTGGCTTAAAGAATCTTGCGGCGGCCGGACTGGTCTTGGTGAGCAAAAGTAAGGGTGGAAATCTCTACAAAATAAACCTGCATATGGATGTGGATAAGGTAGTCAACTTAGTAGACCAGTCAAGAAGGTTGACCAAAAGTGGTCTAAAAAATAGACCGAAATCGGTCTACCAAGTAGACACACAAAATCTAGGAAAAAAAGAGAAATCTAGTATTAGGGATCCTGTGAATAACTTATCCACAGAACTCAGCGAACTCACTAAAAAAATGACCATCAAATAGCTCATGAGAAACATCAATAATCCTCGACACAAATTAACAGCATCACAGGTTCAAGAGGCACAACGCCTCTATGAGGATTATGGATGGAGGGTGAATTGGATCTCGGTTTACTTCCATATTCACCGAAGCTCAGTGATCTTTCATGCGAGATTCAACGGCTGGGTAAGGAGGATCAAAACAGCCAAGAGGATACCTGACGAAATTGCTGAGATTTATCGGGATAGGAAGAAATCAAAGTACGAGCAAAAAATGAAGGGGTCATACGAGTACATTAAGCAGTCAGCAGAACAACAAAGAGTAAAAAGTTGCGGACATATTCGATGGGTTAAGCGGTGTAGTTTGTGCGGTGAGATTCTGAGTTCTGATGCGATTTGCGAGAGGCATGAAGCGTTTGCACATAGTAATGCAACAGCTGGGTCCCGAAAGGATTAATAACATTTCAATAAAGCCATGAATAAACAAAAAACAAAAATAGAAAAAGTAGAGAATCCATTGAATCTATCAGCTCGTTTTCTAGCTGCTCGACCTGATCTAGTTGGGGCGTGGATTATTGGGGCGCACGGCTTGCTTCCAATCTTCAAGTCAAAAAGCCGAGAAGCAATCATTGCTTATCTCGATACGGTCCAAAGGGAATTCTTTACCGCTTTGAGGCATCACTGGGAAAAGGGAAATCCGGATCAGAAGCTTACTTACACTTTCGGCACTATTTGCCGGAATCGAAAGGGTGAGGAAAGGCTAGTGATTGGTGTGCTTGCTCAAAAGAATAATAAGCCGACCTACGAGTATATGGCCGATGATGGCAAGGTTGGGGCTTGTAATGAATCAAGTATGGTTGGCTGGATGGAAAAATAATTTATGAAGATAGAGCTTATAAAAATTACTGAACTTAAAGCGGCTGATTATAACCCTCGAGTAATGCCCGAGGAGGAATTGGGGAAGCTGAAAAGGTCTATAACCGAGTTTGGTTTTATTGAGCCGGTTGTAGTTAATAGCAATCCGCAGAGATTGAATGTCATCATTGGTGGGCATCAGCGTGTAGAGGCTGCCCGACAACTTGGGATGACGGAGGTGCCAGTAGTTTTTCTTTCTCTAGATGTTGCAAAAGAGAAGATCCTTAACATTGCGCTCAATCGTATTCATGGGTCTTGGGATGAAGTTAAATTGGCAACTCTTTTTACTGAACTTGGTCTTGATGGATCAGTAGATATTTTGCTTGCAGGTTTTGATACTGCGGAGATCGATAAGATTCTTGATAAGGTCAATTCCAAGTCTGAGTTTGATCCTGAAAAGGAAGCGGCGGCAATTAAAGATCCTGTATCAAAGGCAGGAGAAGTTTATGAGCTTGGACCGCATAGATTGATTTGTGGTGATAGTACGGTCCTAGAAGATTTTGAAAAGCTGATGGGAGGAAAAAAGGCAAAGGTTTGTTTTACAAGCCCGCCTTACAACATGGGCAATCAGTCTCTCTATGCCGACTACGACGATAACTTGCCGAGCAGAGAGTATATCGAATTCAATCTTTCCATAGTTCGTAATGTTCAACAGCATCTCAAAGGATTTCTGTTTTGGAATATGAGCTATAACAAGAATTCACGCTGGGAATGGATTGAAGTATTCCATCGGATCATAAAAGAAACTGACTTTAGATTTTTAGAGTGCATTGTTTGGGATAAAGGGCATGGTCTGCCGGTTCTGAGCAAAGATGCTCTGACGAGGCAATATGAAAATATTTTAGTTGCTGAAAATCAGGATGACCCGAAGGATATTGATTTTGTTTTTATTGGAGCGAATCAAAAAGCAGTCTTTCATAAGGGTCATAAAAAGAAGCTCACTAACTATTGGTATTTCAGTACACAAAATACTCAGATTGAAGGGCATGGTGCCTGTTTTCCAGTCGAGTTACCAAAACGTGCGATTGAATTGATGACTGATCGTGGAGATATCGTTTTGGATCCTTTTGGAGGGTCCGGATCAACCCTCATTGCGGCCGAGCAATGCGGCAGAGTGGCGTATCTCGTTGAGAAAAGCCCACTCTTTTGTGATGTGATCCGTAAACGATATGAGCAATACACCAAACAAAGCTGAAATAGAGCCAAAAATGAACGCACAGCAGTTTGAGATATTTCTCAAGTACTGGGGCATGGGTAGGGATAGAAGTCTCGTAAAACTGCATGAGCAGATACACCACGACTACACCACCGCTACACCAAAAAAGAGGGTGCCTTCGATCGACACTTTCAAGCTTTGGTCAATCAAATTTGATTGGCAAAAGCAGATCATTGAGATGGATGATGAGGCGAATAAACAGGTGCTTCTTGATGCTATGGGTGCAGCTCGTGAAGCTCGCACAGATATTCTCAAAATCTTCAAAGCTGTGGTGATGAAGTTTGCTATGCAAATGAAGGATCACAAAGATAAAGAGATTACATCAATGGATGTTTATTCCTTTTGGAAGATGGCAAGAATTGAGATGAATCTTCCATCTGATAGACCTGATCTCACATCGGGCAACAAGCCCTTTGGGGGAGATAAAAATGTTTCTCCTGAGGAGGACAATCGAATATTCGATTTGTTCAGTCCGAAGGATTGGCCGGTCGAACCAATAAAGCAAGAAAAAGTATTAACCAAAGAAAATGCAAAACCAGAGACCAACAAAGATGATGGAAAAGATAACGCCGGAGGGACTGATGTTCCTGAAGAACAGCAGTCGGGAAGCGCGTACGAAAGCAGCAAGTAAGCATTTCGGATATTTTCTCACCTACTACTTGCCACATTATGTGCGTAGTGAGTTTTCGTCATTTCATTACGACATGATGGGTGATGTTCATGATCTCTTGGATTTTAGGATAAGAGAGCTTGCGTGGTTTATGTTCGGTGAGAGTGCAAAGACAAGTTTTGCCAAAGCTCTTATCCTCTACATGATTGCCTATGATATTGAGCCGTATATAAATGCCGATGCTTTTGATAGCACCAACTCAGAGCGTGTCCTGTTCGATGTGGTTTGGGAGCTACAAAAGAATAAAAGGTATCGTGATGATTTCGGTGAAAAATACAACACAGCTCGGAGTAGAGATGAAGTAACTCAAAAAAGAATAAAAGATTTCATCACAAATCCTATTCGTGACCTTGAAAATAATATTGTTCAAGAGGGTATTCGTGTTGAAGCACATAGTACTCAAGAAAGTGTGCGAGGGCGTGTGCATGGAGCAATGCGTCCTGGGTTTGTTTTGCTTGATGATTTTGAAACAAAGAAAACTTTGAGGAGTGAAGTGTCTACAAAGCAGATCAGAACTCATATACAAGAATTTAAGCGTGGTCTTGATTCAAGAAGGCGTAGAGTTCTTTATCTTGGAAATATTTTAAGCGAGTATGGAAATGTTCAAAGCGTAATCGAACGATCAAAGACCGATCATGAGTTGAGGGTCCGTATTGTGCCTATTTGTGAAGGAACACTTATGGGTGGTTTGCATACTCCAAGTTGGCCGGAACGATGGGTGTTGACCGATAAAGATGCTGAAGCAACTGGCAAGTTGAGTATTGAGGCAAAGAAAAGATCTATGTGGACACCTGAGGAGGGTGATTTTGATTTTCAAGCGGAGATGTTGTGTCAGCCGATTGATGAGGCAAAATCGTTGTTTAAGAAAGATTGGTTTATGCCAATTACTTGGGATGCCTTGATGCAAAAGAAATTGGCGGCTTACGTTACTCTCGATACTCCAAGCAGAAAAGAAGATGGGGTAGTAAATGCAGGTGGAGATTTTGTCGGTTTTTGTGTGAATTGGGTTGACCGAGAGGGGAAATGGCATATCAAAGCGTGGCGTGAAAAATTGGGACCTACTGGAATTATTGAAAAAATGTTTGGGGTCTATGCCTTTTTGATTCAAGCTGGTACGCCGCCAATAAAGTTTGGTTGGGAAGATACAGCTTTTACTCGTGGGCTTGAGCCGATGCTCAGACATGAGCAGCGTATGCGACAGACATTCTTGCCTCTTATGTGGTTGAAACATGAGGGTAGATCTAAAGAGGATCGTATTCGTACTGGTTTGCTCTATCGATACGAAACACGAAGCATTTATCACCTACAAGGTGAGTGTAGTGATCTTGAGAATGAGTTGATTCGTTTTCCGGATGCAGAACATGACGATACAAGTGATGCAACTGCGTATCAGAGTGATATTGCTCGGCCAGCTGGTACTGAAAAGCCACGAGATCCAAGACCTGAGAGGGTGATTGAGACTGCTTACGGCAAGGTTAAACCGGCATATGAGGATGAGATTGATGATCTTGGGCCTCAATACCCCGACATTGGAATCTAAAAGAAAAGTAATGCACTCAATTTTGCATTTTTTGAAGGTGATACTGAAATCAACATGGCATTAGCCCACTATAAGAAAAGAGAGGAATTAGCAAAACAGGCTCTCAAAGAGATCGATTATTCGTATCGCTACAAGAAAGCTCGCATGACTTCGTGGAATAAGAACGAGGACATGATGAATCCGGACCGAATAAATCCATCAGTAGTTTCTCCGTATGGTGGTAGTACTTATCAGCAACAGCAAGGAGATACTCGAGCGCAAGTGCCTCTCTACAAGATGCACGGATTTGTTCACACCATCCTTTCAAAGATTGATAGTCCATTAACTTTTAAATATGTGAAGGGTGAATCGGCTGATTTGAAGAAATCTAAGCTGATGAACGCAATAAAAGATAAGGATTCAAAAGTCGGCAGGTGGAATTTTAAGGATCTGATGGGAAAGCGTGATGCGGCGATTTATGGACGCACGATGTACCTTTACATGTCTAGAAATGATAAGGGTGTTTATCGAAGTATCTTGAATCTCATAGATCCGAAAGACTTTTTGATTGATCCTGATGTTGGTGGTCTATGTACTGAGGAAGAAGATGGGAGTGGAATTGAAAAAGCTCTTTATCTTGGCTGGTGGAATACAAAGATTTCTCGTGCCCAACTCCAAAAAGGTATTAAGGACGGTATTTATTACAAGAAAGTTGTTGAAGGGTTGCTCGATGGTGGTACTAACACCACTACGAAAACTCAACAGGACATTGATAAAGATAATCGAAAGATTAGTGGCGCACCAAGAGAGCGTTTTAAGAATGAAAATCAATTTATTTTTTATACTTGGATCACTACAGACGAGAATGATGATCGCTACTATCTAGTTCTCACTCCATCAGGTGATTGTATTCGTTGTGAGCCGTGGACTGATGTAAGAAAAAGTGGAAAATATCCTATTTGGACATGGGCGGCATTTCCTGATCCTCGTGAGTTTTGGACACCATCATATTGTGATTTTGCTCGTGGCATTTTCATGGCTCAAGAAAAGAGTATCAACCAATCACTTGATAACTCTGAGCAGATAAATCGTCCTCAAACTGCTGTGAATGTTGATTATGTGAGGAACTTAGCACAAGTTCGTTATCGCAAGGACGGCTATATTGAGATCGAAGGAAATATTGATGTAAATAAAGTTCTACAGACTAGGCAAACACCACCAATTGAGGGTCCATTTAAGGTTTACGACAAGCTTGAGCAGATCGTTGAATCAGAAAGTGGCGTTACTGCCGATGTGAAGGGAACAAGTGATGAAGATACGCTTGGCATCTATGAGGGCAACCTGATGCAAGCCGGTGATCGCTTTGGTCTTTTGAATAAAAGTTACGCAGAAGGCTATTACCGATTTGCTGTATTGCACAAAGAGGGTGTCATGCAGGATCTCAAAAAGAAAATGGCCGTTCAGATTCTCGGTCCTATGGGTCTTGAAATTGAAATGGTCAGCTCGAGAGATTTGAAACCGTTTAGAGATGACTATGACATTCTCGTTGAATCAAGTATTGCTGAGGCTCAGAGTAATTTGGCAGATAGTAAAAATAAACTCACATTTCTTGGAGCGTATAAAGGCGATCAAACTATAAATCAGAAAGTTTTGTTTGAAACTCAGGCAACTATTGCTGGTGTTGATGATGACACTATCAAGCGATTACTCGATACGAGTGATTACGATGCTATCGAAGTTGTGGCTCAGGCAGATGAGGCATTTCAGATCATTATTGGTGGCGATAAAGCTCCTCTCTACAAAGATGCAAATACTGCTTTCCTTCAACGCATCCATGATCTCTCGGATAAATACGATCACGAACTTAGTACCGAACAACATAACGCTGTATTTGCTTACATCGACGAGATAACGCCGATTGTTGAGAAAAATGCAGCTCGTTCGGTGATGGCACAGGCAGCAAAAGAAGGCTTGATCAGCGGAAGGGGTCGGATGGTCGATGGAGCCGATCTCGAAAATCCTGATCTTGCCGCAACTGGAGCTGTCCGTCTCGGAGATCCGGGAGCGGAAGCGGCAGAAACCGCAGCATTATCAAAATAATTAACTAAATTAACTTATGTCTGAATCAAACAATGTGAAATTCGTAGAATCTGATGGTAAATGGCTCTGGAAGCTCTATGGGGTTGACGGATCTGTTATTCATCGCAGTAATCTGTTCGATACTGAGCAGGAAGCAAGGGCTGATCATGAGGCTTATGGCAATGGGGTAGGCTCATCTACTGCCGAAGGGGCAAACACGGCTCCAGAAGCTCCCCAGCAAGCCACAGAGGGGGTCCCAACTGCTCCTCAGGATGATCTTGGGGCTGGATCTGCTGGTCCTGCTGAAGAAAATGCCGGTCTTGACAAAACTGTTGGAGAATCGGCTGATACCTTGAATAATCCTGATGCTTAAATTCTCTTACAAAATCAAAAAGCGATCGAGAGATAAGGGTGATCATAGAATCACTAAGCATGGTCAAGTTGCAGAGTTCTCTTTGCGAGAAATCAATCGCAACATTGAACAAATGCGAAAGCAGGTTAAGGAAATGGAGGCAAATGCTCGTTTGCAAGAAAGTCTTGCTGAGAATATTCGCCGATCTAATCCTGATCTGGTCTCTTATATGAAAAAGCTGTCTCCGAAAAAGCGACATGCTTTGACGATGCTTGCGATTCAAGAGAATAAGGCAAAACAGTTCAAGGATCAGGAAAAGGAATCAAAGCGGATTCTCAAAACTATTATCAGAGAGGACCAAGAAGTCCGTAACCAATTAAAGCTATGAACGAAAGCGAACAAGAGCAATCACAGCAAGAAGCGGAGCCGGTGCTAACTGGTCCTCATAATGCTGAACAGGAGGCGGATCAAGAAAAGCAAGAAGCTGATGAAGCTGAAGTTGAAGAATTAAATCATGCCATCGATGTAACCAATGATTTGGTGTCGTGGTCTAAAACTCCGGCAGGAAAAGACACTATTGAGCGTCTTCAAAATGAATCTCGAAAGGCAATGAATGAGTTGTTTGCCGTGCTACATGAAAGTCCTGAGCTTGGCAAACTTATATCTGTAATTGCTCGATTTGAAGCATCAGTACAAATGCTTAGGCGTTTTATTGGTGCCGATGAAGATCTTGATGTGTTACTTAATGAGTTGGCACGAAAAAGACCGAGTGCATCAGCTGAAGCATCAAAGTAAAGAAATTGTAAAGAAAAATCACCGCTTAGTCGGTGGTTTTTCTTTTGATAAGTAATGCAACATATTGTGCATTTTTTGTAGATCACACTTATCAGCATAGAGGGGCCAACCTCTTTTATTAAAAAGGTTAATGCGCTAGTGCTTAGCGTTTCCAAATGAAGCACCGATGGGGCGAAACCATCGAAATATAAAACGTATGCCAAAAGCACAAAGCAAGGATGCAGCGCCTGCCGACGATAAGTCGAAAGCTGCAGGGGAATCTCAGCCAGCCGATAAGGGTGGCAAAAAAGATTCAGACAACCCTTCAAATGGTCAATCGATTGCACAGGTTGCAGGGGGTGAAAACTCCAAGTCTGACGATTCAAAAGACGGCAAGCCCAAAGAGGGTGATGAGAAGGACAGTCTCATAGTCGATCTTAAGAAAGAGAATCGTGAGATGAAAAAAATGATCAGAGACGAGGTCATTCCTACCATTCGCCAGCTCCAAGAGCAGGTCAAGAAAGGGGGTACATCGGCCGGGGACGCATTAGACGAACTCGACGAACTCGCCAAAGAGTGG
The DNA here is from genome assembly GCA_964446735.1 of uncultured Candidatus Saccharibacteria bacterium. Classification (GTDB taxonomy): domain Bacteria; phylum Patescibacteriota; class Minisyncoccia; order Phycocordibacterales; family Phycocordibacteraceae; genus C7867-001. Next base: position 74,621 of record CAYUQB010000002.1, read on the forward strand.
GAGCTTGAGCCGAAATTTGTCCAGAAGCTCGCAAGCATTCTTCTCAACAAGTCCAAGAAGCAATTTGAGGACGAGTACCTTTCAGATATCAAGGACATCAAGTCTAAGACGGAAGCTCAATCTAAAGAGATCTCAAATGCTCAGATCACAGCGGCAATCTCGAAAGAGTTTGATCGTGTAGTGGCTGATAATCCGGATCTTGCGAAAGTTGCCAAGAAAGAAGCTGTTAAGAAGTACATCATGTCGAGCGAGGAAAATCTTTCTCGCACCATGGAGGAAATTCTTGAAGAACTTTACGGCGATACATCAAAAGATTCTAGCGGCATTGAGGGCTACAGCTCTCAGGGTGGCAATCATCCTAAGGAACCCGATTACAAGGCTCCAAGTGATGAGGATCATAAGCGCATTGCAGAATCTCGAGAAAAGGGCGGACAGGAATTTGAGAAATATCAGGACGGCCTGATTGATCGCCTGACCCATCGTTCACGTCATCGCTCGAAGTAATTGATCTCTGAGAGGGTAAATTTATTCACTTAACTTTATTCTCTCATGTTAGCAGTATTCAAAGAGCAGTTCGACAATGCCTATCAGGCAGTGTTCGACAAGGTGCTTGTGGCAATGGAGATTGCCAATACACGCCTCGAGAAAAAGCTCGAGTATGGAGCATCTGTAAAGCGTGTGAAATATTCTCTCGCACCGATTCGTGTGCGTAACATCACTATTGGTGTGAACCGAACCATTGACCAGCTCAATGACTCGGGTGAGACCCTTCTTGTAAACAAGAACAAGGGTGCCGACTTCCGCGTCTCGAAGAAAGAGATGATTCAGGCAGGCCCACTGAATCCAGCGGAAACTATTGGTGCTGAGGTGGCAAAGAAGCTATCTCGTTATATCGATGCTGACGTATTTGCTCAGGTGAAAAATGCGCTCCAGACATTCGATACCGGAGATCTCACTACGATGAGTTCTAATGGAACCGCTATTACACTTTCGACTACAAATGTCCCTCAGCTTTTGTCTCAGGGTCGTGCGAAGCTCCGAAAGGCAAATCAAGATCTCACCAGTCTTGCCTTGGTGTTGGATAGCTATGGTGGCTCGGTTATCGAGCAGTATGTCATGTCGAAGAATATCGACTTGGCGGCAGCTGCCTTCAAGAACGGTTATGCCGGTCCTGTGGGTGGTGCGGAGCTTTATCTCTCCGAGAACCTTCTCGCTGAAGCTGTGATTACGATGGCGTCTAACCCTTCAAACGGTCAGATCTTCTCGATCAATGGCTTTATCTACACCTTCGTAACTTCGATTGGATCAACGCCGGGCAATGTGCTTATCGAGGCTGGTGTGGATGCAACCCGAGACAACCTGATTGATGCGATTCATCAGACTACCGGTACTGCCGGATCTAAGTACATCGCATGGACTGATACGGACCCTGGCTACGATCAGTCTAACTGGGTTGATCTTCAGCTTGCAGCTGTCGATAACGATGGTGCGGATACTATCACCATTACTGGTACTGGCTCTGGTCGCCTTGTATTTGGCGGAAACGCTACTTACACGGTTACCAAGAATCTTGTTCACGCTTACTACGGTAAGAAGGGAGCAATCGATGTGGTCATTCAGGACCTTGCCGAGATGGAAATGGTTGATGACCCTTACCAGCGAGCAAAAATCATTCGAGCTGACGCTATCTACGGCATCTTCACCTTTGCCGATGGAAAGCCACAGTTCCTTGATGTGCTTCTCCAGTCTTAAAGACTGCACTGGCCTCAGCGTTGCTGGGGCTTAGTGCTAGAGGCAGAGCTAATTCTGCTTCTAGCACTGAGACAAACAGAAAATCATCATGGCTACACCACTTACAGGACAACAAATCATAGATCGATTCGAGTTTTATACCGATGACACCACGGATCTTTCTAGTGATGAAGAATTGATACTCGCAAATGATAAGGTCCGTTTGATTTTCATGGAGCAGCCATGGGAGTTTCTACGCAGGAAAAAGAATGGAGTAGTTGAAAGCGATGGAAAAATAACTTTGCCGACTGATTTTGATGAATTGATGGAGAACTATAGCGATGATCCAACTATTGGAGAGCCGATCACGAAAGTTATTTATGTCGGTGGTCAAAAGTCTCCATATTTGGTGGTCCCGATGGGTCAGAGAAATGCAAATAATTTCAGCAATGTGTGCTGGATTGATCCTGCTGATGGAAAAATAAACTTTCTGCAAAATCCGGGTACTGGTGCTGCTTATGAATTCGACTACAAGACCAGCCCCGATGACATTGCCGTTGGTACATCTCCAAAACTTCCTGCTGAGTACCATCCAATGATCGTGTTTGCGATGCTCATTGATGAGGAGATCATCAAAAAGTCTGAAAAGGCTCGTAGCAATATGCAAGAAAACTTTGCTCAATTTCAGCGTTATATGAAAAATCTTAAATTGCGTGATGCACGATTTAAACTCGCATAATTTATGGCAGATCATGAGATTAAAAAATATGGATCGGGAGTACATAATCGAGAGGATAATGAGGATACACCGAAAGATAGTGCAAAAGATTCACTCAACTGGGTAACGATTGATGGAAAGATTGAACTTGCCCGAGGAAAAGTAACCGTGGGATCTGAAGGAGCGGCCGGTGCCTGTCCGGCTATTCATGTTGGATACAAAGCAAACGGTACAGGAATTCTTTGGCGAAAAGTTGCAACAGCTATCCAGTATTTTAATGGCCTGACGTGGGTAAATGTTGTTACCGGTCTCAATCCAAATGATATTTATGTGTTTACAAACTACAGCTCTCTTACCGGAGCTTGGACTTTTGCCGGTGGTCCGGGTGGCTTATTTAAGTTCGCTAACGCCAATCCAAATGATTTTATTCAGCTCTATACAACAACAGATTTCTTCTGTGGTTTTCCTTTGATCGATAAAGCAAGAATGTATTTATGGGGGATTGCAAAAGATCCTACAAGTCTTTATCGAAGCTTTGTTGATGTTCAAAGAGATGGTGTCAGCTTTACTCAAATCTCAAATGAAAGTTTGGCTAGCGGAAATGGATCGCAAACATTATTTTCAGGTGTTTTGGCTTTTAAATCTGGCCAACCAAAAAGAAATTGTGGTTTGGTAACAGTCAAATGCACAGATGGCGGTGGTGAAATATTTACTGATGATAAAAATGGAAATCTTAAAAGCACTGCCGGTGGAGTTGGAACGATAAATTATATTACTGGTGCGTGGAGCGTTACTTTTGTTACGGTTCCATCAAACTCTGCTGGAAATATCAAAGCGGATTATGTTTGGGAAAATAGCACAAGCAAAGGAGTAGCAGATTTTACTTATAGTTCATCTCGTCTCGCAGGTGAAGGAGATGTGATTAGACAAGATGAAGGTGGCGATGCTATTCAACAGCTCGTAATTGGTATCGATGGCAATTACTATTCGCTTAAAAAACAAAGTGCATATCAACATAAATACACTGATGACGATAAAACTTTCAATAACCAAGTTGTCAGAAGAAATATCGGTGTTCTTACTCGAAGAAGTGCCGTAACTACCGGCCGAGGAGTGGTCTTTATTAATACTGCCAATCCTGATCGACCTCAACTCACAGTTCTTGAGAAAAATCCTCTCGGTGATGACATTCTTGCAACTGAGCTTATTCCACATTTTGCATGGGAGAAATTTGATTACTCGGATACGTTCATGGAAACCTACGGGCAATTTATTGTCATGACGTGTCGTTCTCAAGGAAGCATTGTAAATGATCGGATGCTTGTCATCGATATTGTAAAAAATACTGTCGATCTCACTAATTACGGAATGAAATCATTAGTTAAAGATTCGGGGATTCTTTATGGTGGCAGTCCGCATACTCAGACTGTCTACAAAATATTAAATGGATTTGATGATGATGGTTATGTGGTTCAAAACAGTTGGGATAGTAAATACGAAACTTACGGTGTTCGTCGGCTCAAGAAATATCGTCGCCTGAGATATCGAGGCGAAATTGATCCAGCTCAATATGTGGAAATCTACGCAGATTTTGATGGATCTGGATATTCCTTAGTAGGCACAATTCGAGGCGATGCTACTTATGTGAATCGGTCTAGTCCTTCAAGCGTTGGAACAACAATGATAGGTGAAGCGGCTGTTGGAGGCGATGGATCAGCTCAAGTGTATCCCTACGAGCTGCAGATTAAGGCGATGAAAATTCCTAAATTCCGTAGACGAAGTATCCGATTTATCGCAAAAGGAATCGGATATGTGAGTGTCATGGAATCGGTCGATTGGGATATTTTGACCTTTGAGGACAAATTACCAAAGGTCTACCGCCAAAAACAGCATGTAAGTCTTGATGGCAAAAGCACAAACCAGTAATGCACTAAATTTTGCACTTTTAGGCACTCATACTTAAACTATGGCCTCTAAACTCACTAAAGTAGTCGCAAATTTTGAGACATCACTTGCAACCAAACTTGCGAATGGGGCCGTTTCAGGTGCCTTAACGAGTGTTACCGACAAGAATAGTGTGGTTTTACCAGCAGGTAAATACTGCATGATCGTGGATCGAGGCACCGGTGATGAGGAGCATCTTGTATTCGATCTTTCCGGTACTGCCATAAGCAACATTTTTAGTGTCTCAAGACAGGGGGTACAAACCGCCGGAGTTCAGAATATTAACGGCCATAGAGCTGGCTCAAAATGCTATCTTACTGATTTTGTAAATCTCAAAATCATAGTCGATATCCTTAATGGAGATGACACCTTGGATTCAACCAAGCCCGTAAAATATGATGCGGATCCAACTTTTAATGATTCAAAGCAGGTTGTGTCAAAAGGATATGTAGATACTAATCTTGCTGGTAAGGCATCCACTAACGGAAATAATACTTTCACTGGAAACAACAATTTCATAAATTCTCCAAATATCCCTAATGCGGTAAGTGCATCACAACCGGTAACACTTTCGCAGCTTATGGCTGCTGCACTTACTGGTATTCAGGCTGGTCTTGAATATGTAGATGTCGCCTTGAATGGCGACGGCAGTGTGAGATCACTTCATGACAATGTGAACGGCAAGACATTTGTATTCGAGTATGACGATAACCGGTTACTCAGAAGTATCTATGACGGCGTAAAGAAATGGTCAATTCGTGATGTTCACGAAAGGATCGCAAGCATTATCCATTAATTTAATTTTTTACCATGATTAATTTACAAGTAGATCGAAGGTTAGATAAAACAACAGTAGTTAAGGGGCAACAGATATCACCCTTTCCCAAATTTATCGAATGGGACAAATCGGGCATTGCACAATGGCCAGCAGTAAAGGCACAAGGAAAACTGACTTTGCAGAACCAGCCGTCAGTTGGTGAGACGATCACGCTTGGTACAAAAACATATTCTTTCGTGGCAAGTCTTGTTACCAATACAGACGGTCAGATTGTTATTGGTGCAACTGTGGCAGCTACTCGTGCAAATATCATGGCAGCTGTAAATCTCTCAGGTCTTCCGGGAAGCCAGTACGCTTCGGCAACATCTCTAAATGGTGATGTGGAAGCAACATCTACATCTGGAAATGACATTTTCTTTACCGCAAAAATTGGTGGAACAGCCGGAAATTCAATCGCTTCAACATCTACCCTTGTTGCCCCTAACACCTTTGATGCGGCAACTCTTGGTACTTATAGAGCAGGGGCAGCCGCAAGTGATGCTGATTCAGTCCTCATGCCGTCTTATCGAGGAACTTTCAACACATCAACTGCTCAGCAATATGCGAACCGAGAATTATTTTATATCGGTAAATCATCTTGGGATGGTGATGAAGATAGGGCATTTGGAATTCAGAATGAACTCCTCAGACAATTCCCATATCATGAATATCAGATTGGAGCCGGTGCAACACGAAAAATGTACGCTTTCAATTTTCTCGAGCGTAGAGTGAAAAGTGTCAAAACACTTACTCTCTACACAAAACTTCGTGATATTGAAGCTCAAACACTCTCATCTCCTTTTGCGAAAAGCACAAACAATCGTGTTTTCAAAACGATTGAACTGGACTCAACGAGATTCATAACTTTTTATCGCCAACAAGCAGGAACAACCGGCATCTATGCTGTAGTGGGAAGCACCAATGCAAACGGCACAATCACTTGGGGTGCGCCCTTGCTCATGCAGGTACGAGATATGTATAACGAGAACTTTGACGCTGTTCTCATTAATACAGACAAGGTCCTTATTGCGATTGAACAAGGAGGATCAAACTTTATTAACACGGCAGTAGTAACGATCTCTGGCACAGGCCTCGCTCTCAATACGCCGGTCCAAGTTGTTGCCGTTGCTTCTAGTTATAAGCAACTGGTTAAAGTCGGAACTGACAAAGCAATCCTTGCTTTTGAAAACGGTTCAGCGATTAATCTCTACTGCGTTTCAGTATCGGGTACTGTGCCTTCATATGGAACTCTTGCAAGCATTGCCTCAACATCAAAGCCGTTATTGGCACCTAATGGCACTGATAAATGCCAGATTGCTTATATAGGTTCAGGTGGATGGTATTCAGCAGTCGTTACCACATCCGGCACGACTATTACGGTGCAAGCTGGATTACAGATTAGTTACGATACAAATTACTCATATCGATACAACTATCTCTTTCCACTCACAACCGACACTTTTGTTTATTGGAGCCATTGGGGTGCAGTCCAATATCAAGGTCGTGATCGCATTCGAGCGGGACTAATTACTGTCTCAGGTACAAATACAACTCTTGCTAGCAGCTCCTATGTCCCTTCCGGATGGTGGGGAGATCGTCTGATGTATCCAAAACCTATTGATGCAACCAGCTTCTATGTTTATTGCTATGAAAGTAATCGTATTACTGGTGCAAAAGTTACTTTGACTGGTACTACATTTAATTTTCCAACCATGACATATAAGGGTTTTGGATGGAATGAGAATCAAGGCGAACAAGCAATTTATAAACGACAACAATATGATAACTTTCCTCAAATTGGTGATCCTGTTAGTTGCAGTGGCAATATGTTTTTTATTACCACTGATAACTATGTGAACGGTGCAATTGCTGTATTCAGTGATAAACCGTTTAGTTTTGATTTGTATAGCGGTGATGATCTTGTCGGGACCTTCACGAAAAACGATCTTGGCTTCATGCAAAAAATTGCTGTCGATGTTCCGATCAACAAGGAGGAATTTGGATTGAAAATGAAAAGTAATGATAGTGTCCAGCGTTTTGCTCAGATAGATCACATGTATCTAGTAATCGACTAAAAATTAATGGCATCTTACACGATACAATATGGCGATACTTTAAGTGGAATTGCCTCAAGAACCGGCAAGAGTATTCAGGAGTTGATGCGCCTGAATCCTTCCATCACTGATCCGAACAAAATATATGCCGGACGAAGTTTGAATTTGGGTGATTCTGCACCAGCAACTGCTGTACCAGCTCCTGCTTCTACTCCGGCAAAGCAGACCATTGCTCAAGTTGCCAAAGTATCAGTGCCTAACTATGTCGAGGATCCGACAACTACTCAGATTGGCAGTTCATATAAAAGTCAGGCTACTAACACAGTAAACGAGGAAGCAATAAGAGCTGCTACTCGTTCAAGAATTCAGGGGCAGATTGATGCTATCAATGCGGCTGTTCAGGATCAGATAGTTAATTTTAGAAATACGACTGGAAAAAATCGCCTCGGTCAAAGTTATGCTCTGGCTGCTGCTGGTGGCCGTATTGGAAGTCCTACAGGCGAAGCAGAATTTAGAACTACTGAGGACTATAACAACCAAGAGGAGCAGACTTATAGAAATGAGGCCAATGTGAAAATCTCACAGCTTCTTGGTGCTGCTACTCGTGATGCTGATGCTGAGATTAAGGCAAAAAGAGAATCAATCCAGCAGGGTATTGATAAATATTTTGAATTTCTTGATAACCAAGGCAAAAGAAAGCGTGATCAGATTACTGCTTTTGTTAGAAATATGCTTGCTCTTGGTGTTGACCCTTCTTCACTTAGCGATGCTGATTTTGAGAAGCTCCAAGATCAGTATGGATTTACTAAAGATCAACTTTCTACGCTTTACAACGATGCTAAATCTGAAAAAGAGAAAGGAGATCGAGCAACAGAAAAAGAAAAGCTTGACCTTGAGAAAGCAAAATCTGAATCAAATCAATTTGAGCTTGGTGAAGGCGAGGCTCGATATGTTTATGACCCTGAAACTGGCACAGCCAAGATGATTGCTTCTAAGGCAAAAACCTTTGCTCCAAAAGGATCTGACGGTCCCGATACGCCAACAACAAAACTTGGTTATGATGACCCAAATTACACTCTCGAAGCTATCCGCACATCAAAGGGTGGACGTTTCCTAACGCAAGGAGAGTTAAAACCTATTACTGATATTCAAACCATTGTAAGTCAGGCAGAAAATCTTACCGGTCTCATTAAAACGATTGATACAGGACCTATCGTTGGAATCATAAAGAGCAACAATCCATACGACACTAAGGCTCAGGAAATGAAGGCGGCGATTACCGCTATCGTGCCTAAACTTGCTCGTGGTGTTTATGGAGAAGTGGGCGTGCTTACTGATGCTGATATTGAAAACTATTCTCGTACAATCGCCAATCTTAGAAATACAACTGATGTGAATAAGGCTGTGATGGCAATGACACTTGATATTGCCACACGATCACTTGCAAGTCAGCTTAATTCTTTGTCAGCCGGTGGTAGGGATGTATCTCGTTTTGAAGCTATATATACCGGCTTGAATACTAAGGCGGCAAGTTTGAAATCTGAACTTGGAGTAGGTGCAGCAACATCAGAACCTTCTGCGTTCACAAGTAAGAGTGGCAAAACCTATAACCTTCCAAATTAATATGCTTACTCGTTTACAAATACAAGAAAATATCGATTCACTCGAGGAACAAGGGGCAAGCCATGATGAAATTCAGGAGTGGCTTGATTCTCTTCCTAAGCAAACATCTACGGCAGTCGCAGAGCCACCTAAAAAGGATGGAATTTTGAAAACTTTGGGTAAAGCTGTGATCTCTAGTGAGCTTAAGTTTGGAAAAAGTATTGCTGATGCGATGCCTTCTTTTGTGCCAGGAAGTGCCGCATGGACGAATAAACAAAATGAGGAGATTTTTAATAATCAGCAGAAGATGATGGATAATCTTCTTGCTCATAGGAAAAAATTAAAGACGGAAGGAAAAGATACTGCTCGAATTGATGATGCTATTAAAGATCTTCAAGAGCAGATGAGTAAACCTGCTATTGATATTAATGAGACAAATGCGTCAGTAAATAAGAGTGCAAAGCAGATTTTTGGTGAAGGTTTAGGTGTTGCGGCCGATATTGCATCTTTCGGTACTTATGGAAATGCGGCTAAAGGGGCGCAAACAGGCAAACTACTTATTACCGGTAAGGCAAGTAAGGCAGTAGCAAAAGTTTTGCCAGTAGGTACTTCTGTATTTGAAAAAACAGTACCAACAGCAACTTCAAAACTTGCTGCTTTTGGTAAAGGATTTGTAGAGGGGGCAAAAACTGCTGTACCTATCGGCGTTGGATATGGAGCTGCCGCTTCTGCTCAGGCTGATGAGGATTACCCAACCATTTTAAAGAAAGCATTAGTAAGTGGTGGAATATCAGGAATCGTTGGCGGCACACTTTCAGGATTGGCCAACATGAGAAATGTGAAGCCAGAAGTTCTGAAGCAGGAAGCTGTTGATAGTTATAAACGTGGTCTTAATGCCATTAAAGAAAAATATAAGGAGCAGACTGATAAAATCATTCCTGATCTTTTGGATGAAAGGGCTTGGGGTACTAGAAAGCAGCTTCTGAAGAAAGCTGAGAAGGGTATCAAACTCTCGACTGAGGAATATCAGAAACTTGGAGAGTTGCAGGGTGCAGTTGAGACTGATGGATTGGTCGGAATGATTGATGATGAGATTTCAAACTACTCTCAGGGCGGTAGGGCATTTAGTGAAAAATCTGGTGCTGTTCAAAATGCTATCGATAATCATCTAAAAACAGCCACTCAAATTCTTGATGATCCAGACATGGCAAAGAAAGTTGCTGATGCTGGTGGTGTTAAGGCGGTTATTGCTGATGCTCAGAAAAATATCGTTGATCAGCTTCGCCACAATGGCATAACTGAAATAGGAGACTTGATCGACAATATGGATATTTCAAAGATGGATAGTATCGATGAGTATAGCCGTACTTTGAAGCAAGTTGTTTCCGAAGCGATGCCTCAAAAGCCGATATCCGTTAATGCTTCTAAGATTAATCAGCTCAAAAAGCTCAAAGACGATATTCAGGCATTACAGTTGTACAACAAGCCAAACCAAGCGTATCAGCAGGATCTTAGGGAATTGGCTCAGGATTATGGAAATGTCGTTTACGAAACTCGTAAGAGTATTAAAACTGTCGATGATAACAGTACTCTTTCACAGGTCAGAAAGATTGATACAGCAATCCGTGATCTTCTAAATAAAAAGAATCCGGAATATGCGGATATCAATAAAATCTACACTCTCAACTCTCGCCTTTTTGATGTTCTCGATGAGACGGCAAAGCGTAGGGAAGCCAGACCTCTTATTTCTTGGTTCAATGCAATTATCGGAAGTAGTGGTGCGACAATTGGTGGAACTACCGGTGGTGTTGCAGCTGGTCCCGTTGGATCTGCTGTAGGTACTTTGGCCGGAGGAAGCTTGGCTGTCGGTTTGACTACAGCTCTCAATAGCACTTGGTACAACACACTTCTTGCGGTTCAAAAAGCAAAACTCGCAGACAAGCTCATAGAAGTTGGAACTCTTAATGCTGCAAAGTATTGGGTTCAGCTATTGAATTCGCAGGGAGTAAAGGCCGTTAACCAACTCCTAAGTACGCCAAAAGAGCAGCTAGACCAACAGTAATTAAAAAAGCAGCAACGGCGCCCACGAGGACGCCGATTGCACCAAGATATGCTCCACCTACAAAGGCACCGATGGCTAGAAGTATGAAAAAGATTAAGTAGTACATAGGAAGTAATGCAACATCTTGGATCAAAAAATGATCGTATCATTATAGTACCACAAATATGGACAAAGAGGAAGGGAAGGTAAGAAGAATATTGTTTAACGAAGGGGCTTTGATAGCCGGTATAGTCGGCGTGGCCTTTGGGATCTTCAATATGATCCAAGCTCCTAAGAACGACATCGAGATAATGAAGGCTTTAGACAATATTCGAGACAACCATATCCATACTATTGAGGAAAATGTAAAGAGAATTGATCAGGCAAACCAAGATCAGTACAAAGATACATCTGAGCGTCTGACTAGAATTGAAACAATCCTTGAAGAACGATTGCCGAGCAAAAAATAATTTATGAATATTCCATTTCAACAAACACCTAACTATGCTGTGGGACCAACAAGAAAGGTTGCAGTAGTTTTACACTTCACCCTTGGTGCTTATAACGGTGCTGTAAGTTGGCTTTTAAATGCTAATCGCCCCAATAGATCTTCAGCGCACTTTGTAATTGGTAGAAAGGAGGGCGAGATTGTGCAGTTGGTAAAAGTTACTGACGTTGCTTGGCATGCCGGTGTGATCAGTAATCCAAATGAGAGAGCGAAAAGGGTAATGAGGAAAAATTTGGATGGTTCATGGGTGAATCCAAATCAATACACAATCGGAATTGAGTTAGCGGCTGGATACGATATTGATCAAGATGGAACAGTTGAGCCAAATGAGAATGATATTACTGAATGGCAGTATCAGACACTCACTGAGCTTGTAAGATCTTTCGCAAATAATTCTGACATAGCTTTTGTCCTCGATGAGAAAAATATTCTTATACATGGAGATATTACTGATTACAAAGAAAAACCAGAGATTGTGCGCAATCAGCTTCTTAAAAGGCTGTTTCCGGTCGAGCCAACAAACAAAGAGGCGATCAAGTCTCAAATTATTAGTTTGATTAATCAATTATAAAAATATGAGCAAAATTTATACATCAGCAAGTAAGATAGTTTTTATTCTCATGGCAGTCGCTGTCATCGTTGGAATGTTTTATGGGAGAGTAGATGCTAAGGATTTTATGATCCTCGCATCAATGGCATTCTCGTTTTACTTTGCAAATAAAGGAGAAACGTCTGAGCCATTTGCTGGGAAATAGCTATAACTAACTTCATTTTTGGCAAGAAATTTGCTATCATGCCTCTGTACGCCCATAGTTATCATACAGAACACCGTAAAGGTGCCTGTCTCGTTTTGCGTCCGATTAGCGACCAGAAACGGGCAGGTAACCTCCACTAATCGGAACCCTTCGAGCTAACGAGAAACTGTGGGCGTACAGTGTTGCCTGCCCATTTCTTGTAATAAATGAGCAGACATAGAAGTACGCCCTATGTCTTTACATAATAATAATTCAAATAGTAAAAAGACCACTGATGAAGCAGGGGTGCTTTTTGCTTTAAATGATCGGATCGTAATTATTTATTACGATGAATTTTTTGTAAAAGTGTATAGAAATGTTTTTGAGAAATATGGTCTTGAAGTACATGCTTTTCCTGAGATTAATACGGAGACAGTAGAAAAAATTTCTAAACTAGATCCTTTGGTTATCGTAGTGATTGACGACTATCTTGGAAGGCAAGTTGATTATGGTCCTCAGATTGAAGCAAAGATAAAAAATGCTGAGGCTACGAAAAAGATCCCTATTGTTCTTACGAGTGATCGTTCACCAACGGAGATCATTAAGGATATAGCAAAGATTTACTCCTTAAGCCAAAACCAAACATGATTCATTAAATCTTTGCGGAACTTGTTGGCGTTGGCGTGGCTTAAGACCCCTAGAAACGATTGCAATGACTGATTAAGGTTTTCTTCTGAAATCTTGCCGTCTCTGCATTCAGCGATCTTTACTTTCAGCTTTCGGATCATCCTGCGTTTTGTCTTCGTTCTCAGTAATCGGTGATATGGAAAGACAACATAGCCCAGGAAATCTATACCTTGGTGGTGTTTCCTAATGATTATTTTTTCAGGGTGTAAATCAAGCATCAAGCGTTCTTGAAGAAATGATTCGACTTGCTTAAGTATGTGATCTAAATCAGATTCTTTATGACTCAAAATAATAAAATCATCGGTATATCTTGCATAAAACTTTATTTTCAGTTCTTTCTTAATGAACTGATCAAATTCGTTCATGTAAATATTTGCAAGAATTTGAGATGTGAGATTGCCAATAGGCAGTCCCTTTCTATTGAAAAGATCCGATGCGCCGCTAGAGAAACTTTCTGTGATTTCCTTGAGCAACCACAGAAGGTCGGGGTCTTTAATTTTTCTTTCTATAATCGACAAAAGGATTTGGTGATCAACCGAATCAAAGAATTTCTTAACGTCACATTTGAGGGCATAGCAAGGGCGTGTGTAGTTTTGGCTTACTTTTCTAGCCATTGTGCTTATTGCCCCAACTCCTTTATGAG
>CAYUQB010000002.1:88109-89500 GCA_964446735.1 uncultured Candidatus Saccharibacteria bacterium
GCCTATTCTGCAAGAAAAGGAATTTGGAATAAATGTTGGTTCAAAAACACTATTTACAACTTTGAAAACGCAATGATGCAGCACTCTGTCGCGGACACTAGCTTTATGGATATGGCGTCGCTTTGGATCGTAAATGTAAAAGCCGCTATATGGTCGATGTTTATAAGTTTTATCCCTGAGATCTCTATAAAGCTCAAAAATGTTTTGTTCGAGATTGCGTTCAAATTCAATCACATCAGATTTTCTTCCTTTGCCACGCTTGAATTCGTCCCATGCCAAAAACAGGGCTTCGGGACTGCAAATCTGATTAAACAATTTTGAGTAAATCTTCATATGAACGATACAGATATACCAATTCTTAAGAAATCATACGATCTCTATAAGACTTTTCACGAATACAGGAAGGTCATCTCAAAATCTGAGAGGTTTACCGTATACGAGAGAAGTGAAAACGCAATACTCGATATTCTAGAGTGCTTCTTTGAAGCCGGTTATTCTAGAGGGTCAAATAAGGTTGTGTTATTAGAGAAGGCGAGTGTGAAGCTTAACTTGCTTCGGTTCCTATTCAGGCTCATGAAAGAGACAAAAACTTTTGACAATAAAAAGTATGTGGTTCTTCAAGAGATGATAGATGAGATAGGAAGGATGCTTGGCGGTTGGATCCGTTCAAGTACTGCTTCTAGATAACACAAAAGGTATCCATATGGATACCTTTTGTCGATGAAGGAGATTCTTCGGAACGAACCCGGAGGCAGACCCGTAGTTCGAGTTGGCATTGCTGAACCAGTTCGTGTCGAACTTGACCTTGTCGTCGTCGAAGTTGAAGTACGGGGCGTTGTCGAAGCGATCATCGGAATCCGGATATTTGTCTTCACCCGTCCGTGTCACCAGAGCTTGAAAGTGGTCCTTGCTGGAAACAAAGCACAGTCTCACTCCTGAATTTAATGTAGCAACACCCGCCTTATAGGCTAATTGGCTTGCATTAGGTAAAGACAAGCAGTATCTCCTTATCACGGCACGCTTCTCCAAACCTTAGTCGAGAGAACTCTGGCCGATTTCTCAAAAGAGAAAGAGTTCGGCGACGGCAATCCTTGAACGGCCGTGCATTAGCCTAAGCTCAAGATAAGTATAGTAAAAAGTGGTCTAAAATTCCATATAAAAGAAATCAGGGTTACCCACGCTGTGGATAACCCTGAAATTTTTTTGCCGCGAATCAAGAATCAAAAGAAAGAACTCAAAAGATTCAAGGATTCGAGGCTCGAGGATCACTGCTGCGGAACGAACCCGGAGGCAGACCCGCAGTCCGAGAAGGCATCGCTGAACCAGCACGCGCCGAACCTGACCTTGCCGCCGTCGAAGCGGAAGCACGGGGCGCTGCCGAAGCGACCCTC
>CAYUQB010000002.1:89510-113598 GCA_964446735.1 uncultured Candidatus Saccharibacteria bacterium
GACCACGATGCCGCAGACCGAACTGGGCGGGGACGACGAGAATGTCCTGATCCTTCTGCTCGTCGCCGAGCGTCTGGAAGAACTTCGCCGTCCGTGCCGTCTGGCGCAGGCGTTCCGGACCGAGCTGGCCTTCACGGTAGTTGTAGAACTTGCCGTTACGGGTCTGCTTGATCATGTCCAGTACCTTCTGCACCGCTTCGTTGTAGGTCGGGGCGATCTTCTCCCACCGAGGAATGGCGAACCATCCTTCGGCGTTCGGGGGAAGCGTGCCTTCGGCCAACTTCTCGGCGGCATAGCCGATGCCGGGGAACAACTCGCGCAGGCGGTTCGTCTGTTCGGTAATACCCTTCGGCTTGTAGCCGGAGAGGTAGCCGTACTCGGATTTCTCCTCCTCGTCCTTGAACTTGTCGGAGACCGACAGGTCCTTCAGCGAGGTGAGGGCCGCATTGCGGATTGCTTCGGCGAATTCGTCGCCGTGTTCGATGACGCGCTGGGCGCCGGGGTTGTCCAGTCCGAGTTCAGCGAGAACCTTCTCGATGGCGTCGGATCCGAACCGGTTGATCTGCTTGATCTGACCGGTCGTAGCTGCTGCTTGAGTAATCGTCTCCATGACGTTATCTCCTTTCGTTTTAACTTGCCGAAATCGCTCGGCTACGACTTGTCCCTGAATGAGACGAGCTTTATATGTCCTATCGGGTAGGGTAGGGCGCAAAAAGCTCGTCTTATTCAATCAGTGATACTATCAAAGAACTATGGCCATTATATCATATAAAGCTATGTCCGTCAATATCAATAAATATGGCTTAAAATAACACTAAAATAAATTAGTGATTTCGTCTAGTGATTTTGTCAGAGTATCTGATTTCAGCTGTATCAATAAGGTGGCAACCCTTAATTATCCCCATCATTCCTAGGGGCGGCATCCAATTATCTGGTCCGCCTATCATTGAAAAGTTATCTTTAAACGCTTTCTCGCCGAGTGCTTTTGCTTCATCAAAATTAGCTTGACCTATCACAGTGGTTTCTAAAAACAGAATATCTTTTGGTCTATGTTTGTTTCCCCAACCTATAAAGGCATGATCTTCGGTCAAAAATATTAGCGAATACAAACCTGCTCCTTCAAGAATACTTGCAAATAAGACAGTTAGGTCGATACAATTTCCAGCTTTATTTTTTAAAACAACTTCGGGCAAAACTATTCTCTGACCTGTACTTGATGGCATTGCAGAGAAAGGTTGGCTTACATATATGAGTCCATAATCTGATAGATGCTCATAAACCGAACGGACATGAGAATCAATGTTGGATAAATCACTAAAATCACCATCTCCAAAACTGCGACTAGGCCGTTTAAGAGCTGCTGCGGTCCGCACTTTTTCGATCAGACCCTCATTGTCTCTTGGTGTAATCCATGAGCAGATAAATTCGTGCATTCCATACTTTGCATTACTGCGGATATCTTTCAACTCCCACAAAATCTCGTCGTTTGGAAGGAGATTCACATCAACTGTTTCTTCAAAATAAATCTCTTTGGTGTCTTCGTCCATCACTTTGCAGTGCATCATTGCTTTCTCAGGTTTGGTCAATTGCTCCAACAGCCCTCGCTTTAATCTGGGGCATTGGGTTAGCATTATTCGAGCTTTTTGATCTCTTTTATTGTTTATTGGAGGTAAGAAAATAACCTTGACTGCCTTTTCGGTGAAATCAAGAATCTCAGTCTCTATACGGATCCGCTTTTTGTCGTGGGAAAAATTAAAAATATCGTATTTGATCAGTACGTCCTGATAGTTTTTCATTTTCTGCATCTGCTCATAGATTCTGATCGGCACTGGTCGTTGAATTGTACGAACATTTACTTCCACATCTTTGTCAGCAGGTATCATTACCATGAATCCAAAACGTATCGTTTCGTAATCTTTAAGAGTGATTGGTCTATTCAAATCTACAAACATTGCTTCGACAGCAGTTTGTATCTCAGCTTGAGATTTAGGCTGACTTCTGAGTACCTCTTTTGCAATATCAAAAAGTGGTATTTCACCTCTAAAAGTTGAGGCTGCTTTAAAACGTGGCGCACCTCGTTCAGGCATACCAATTGTTTCGTGTCTTTGTAGTTCATACTCATACCAATCTGAATAATGTTTACTCTTTATTGGTTTTACTAGATTTCCTAGTGGCTCAAAGGAATATTCGCCATGCACTGTTTCAATTCTATTTATTTGTACGTTTTTAAAAGGAAATAGAGGGGCAAATTCAAAAGTACCAGCATTTGCTTCAAGCTCTATATCAAATTCGTATTCTTGATTGAGATATAAATCCGTATAAAACAGGGTAGTTTTCTTGTCATAGTAATGATAATTCTCATTTTCAGGCATATCTGCCAATGGAGGGAAGCTATCAGGAAGTGCTACCAAATCTGCGCTCTGGTCTATGATCACGGGTGGATTGTGGTACTTTACTCTGCAGTTTGCACTGACAACCTGTAAATATTTATTGAGCATAAGACCAAATATGGGAGCAGGGTGTTTCCATTGGCCCATAAATTCAGGGTATTTTTTTAGAACAGAATCAGTCCGACGATATTTCCAACCCTCTCCGTCATACAGTGTGCGAAGGTTATCGAGGTTTCCTTTGATAGTAAAAATTAATTTGATCTTCAATACTTGGAAACTAACCATTTCGATTCGCATCAAATCGATCACGCAATGGAGATGGTCATATTTGAATGGCATATGGTGATCTGACACACCTTCAATTGAAAAACCAACGTCGCCAGTAAAGCTATCGACTATAGGCGATGTTCTTGGTTGAGGTCTCTTTGGGGTGTTGTTTTCCACTTGCTCATTCATATGGTCAGCGTTACAATAATTATATCGAAAATAAATCGAAAGTTCAATTATGATCACTAAGAGACAAAAACAAACTTTAGATTTTCTTACTGCTTATTCAAAAAAGCATGGTTTTGCTCCTTCTCTCGAAGAAATAAAAGGACATTTAAGACTTTCTTCTGTGTCTACAGCACATCATCATGTGAAAAAATTAGAAGAAGCCGGATTGATTTATAAAGAAGTTAATCAGCCACGAGCGGTTGCTCCTAAGAAAGCAATAGGGAGTGTACAAATTCCAATCTTGGGGATTATCGCTGCCGGATCACCAATTGAGGCTGTTGAAAGACATGGAGAAACCCTCACTCTTTCTCAAGGTGAAATTCCAAGCTCAGGAAAGCATTTTGCTTTAAGAGTTTCTGGGAGCAGCATGATCGATGATGGAATATTTGATGGTGATCTTGTTGTAATAAGAGAGCAACAAACTGCTGATGACGGACAGACTGTCGTTGCAGTTATAGATGACAATCAAGCAACTCTTAAAAGAATTTATAGAGAAAAGGGTAGGTTTCGATTGCAACCAGCTAACCAAAATCTTTTGCCTTTCTTTAGAACGGAAGTAGAGATCAGAGGTGTAGTCGTAAAGATTATACGCGAGCTTGAGCCAGTACACACTCATGAAAGTGAACTGACAAAATTAATTAAGCGTATGCCTCTGACTGCAAATGTAAAACGCGAGACAAATTCAACACCTGAAGAAAAAGCAACTCCATTTTTACAATGGGTAGGAGGAAAGAGAAGTATGATTCCTCAATATGAAGAATTTATGCCTAAAAAGTTTAATTCTTATTTTGAGCCATTTCTTGGGGGCGGAGCAATGTTTTTCCATCTTCAACCTCAAAAAGCAATTCTTGCAGATAATAATACAGAACTTATTAGGGCATACGAAGGTGTAAGAGATAATCCGGAAGAAGTTATTAGATTATTGAAAGAATTGCGTATAAGACACTCAAAAGAATTATATCTCTTAGTGAGAAATTTAGATCGAGAAATTGATATTTTCCAAAAACTTAATTCTCCCGAAATTGCGGCAAGAATGATCTATCTAAATCAGACCTGTTTCAATGGAATTTATAGAGTTAATCAAAAAGGGCAGTTTAATGTGCCAATCGGTAGTTCATTAAATCGTTTGATTTGTGATGAACACACACTTAGGAAGGCGAGTACGATTCTAAAAAATGTCTTAATAAAAGAGGTTGATTTTGAAACGGCTGTAAGTGATGCTGGTACGAATGATTTTGTGTACTTAGATCCTCCTTATTACCCAATTTCTGTTTATTCTGATTTTACTCGATATACCAAAGAGAAATTTTATAAAGAGGATCAGATTAGATTAAAAGAAAGGATAGATAAACTTGCTAAAAAAGGTTGCAAAGTGATGCTTTCTAATTCTGATTGTGAATTCATAAGGGATCTTTATAAAGATTATAAAATTCAACAAGTCTTTGCTGGACGAACTCTAAATAGTAAAAAAGATCAACGAGGAAAGATAGCTGAACTCTTAATCATGAACTACTGATATGAGATTCATTGGAAATAAAGAAAAATTATTAGATAGGATTTATCAAGCTGTACTCTCAACTGGTGTTGAGGAGGGAACTTTTTGTGATTTCTTTTCAGGAACATCAAATGTGGGTAGATTTTTTAAAGAAAAGGGTTATGGGGTTATATCCTCTGATCTTCTTTATTTTTCCTATGTCTTGCAGAAGGCGTACATAGAAAATAACGGTGAGCCACAATTCAAAAAACTCCTCAAAACACTCGATGTATCTACAAACAGTTTGTTTTCATCTCCATTTGATACTGTGCGAACCTACCTTAACGATTTAAAGGGTGTAAAAGGTTTTATATATAAAAATTATACTGAGGACGGAACAAAAGATCAGGAACACAAAAGAAAGTTTTTTATTTCTGAGAATGGTAAGAAGATTGATGCAATTAGACTTCAAATTGAAGAATGGAAAGAGGAAAATTTTATATCAGAAAATGAATACTTTGTATTGCTTGCCGCACTGATTGAAAGCGTGCCTTTTTATGCAAATATTTCTGGTGTGTATGCAGCCTTTCTAAAAGAATATGATCCTCGAGCATTGAAGCCACTCCAAATTAAAGAAATGAATTTTTATACAAGTGATAAATCGCATCTTGTATTTAATAAGAACAGTATGGATCTTGTGCCTGATTTAGAAGTAGACATACTTTATATGGATCCTCCGTATAATCACAGGCAGTATGCTCCTAACTATCATCTTCTAGAGACAATTGCTAAATATGACAGTCCTTCCATAAAAGGTGTTACAGGAATGAGAGATTATAAACATCAGAAATCTGATTTTTGTAATAAAGATACAGCACTTAAAGCTCTTGATGAGATTGCAGGAGCGGCAAAATATAAGTATCTGATCCTAAGCTACAACTCCGAAGGTGCCATGCCCGAGAAAGATATTATTTCTGTATTGGAAAAATATGGATCAGTAAGTCTGCAAAATATTGATTACTTGAGATTCAAGAGTAATAGTAATGGTGATTCAAAACATATAAAGACAATCAAAGAACAGCTATATATACTTGAAAATTCAAATGCTCTGAAAAAACAGAAAGTAAGCAGGAGGTTGCCTAAGACTGCGCAAGTAGTTTAGATATTGCTTCTTTAAATATTTCTGGCGATTGATCTCCGAGAATCATCTGACCTTCTTCATTAAGCATAAAGCCAATTTCTTTCTCCTTGATCTTGGTTTCTTTGCTTCCAAATACCACGACTGTTCTTATAAAAGCGGAGGGATTATGTGATGGTAAGATAACCTTTTCTTCTATGTAAGAATAGTTTGCTAGCTCTGCTATACCGGCAGCTCGAGTACTATATTTCTTACCCTCGACATTAATTATTTCATTTCTTGCTGGGTCAAAAACAATAACATCAGGAAGATGGATAATTAAAGATTTATCTCCCAGTTTATACGCTTCACGTTTTCCTTCTTGGTATTTTTCAATGACAATAGGTCCTTGTTCCTTGTGCAAGAAATAACTTCGCTCTGTACCGCCGTGATTGGCATAAATCACTTCTGCCTTTGTATAGGTAAGCAGGGCGACATGAAGGAAGATTGTAGCTAACTTTTCCTGAGAGTTTTCGTAATGCCAGTACAGCTCGTGGGGGTTGGGTATGGGCATTTCTAGGCCTTCAAGACCAACATTAAGTCTGTTCGCTATTTGGATAAATTTATTACTTTTACCAAGATTTTCTTGAGACAGCCCATGCTTGGTAATTATGATTGGTTTTTCCTTTTCCCAGCGTCTGATACATAAAGCGATAATGGTCAGCGCGCCGATGTTGGGATCGTGGCCGATACCTCCAGCTTTAAAAAGTCTACCTGAAACAGTGATTGAATCTGGTCGCACATCTATCTGAATGGGTACATTTCCAGCAGGTGGCTTACGCATACTGTTTTTTGCTTCAACCAGTTCTTCAAGGCTACTGAAAGGTCGAGTAATGGCTTCATCGTATACTTTTCCAAGAATCTCAACGCCTATAGTCCTTAGCATTCGCATGCCGAATATATTTGTCTCTGTCGGCTTTTCCTTCTGTTTTATCTGAAGGCTGTAAAGCATTATTTTCTTAATGCCAGGATAGTAGAACTCGACATATACAAATTTACTACAGCGTTGATATACGCCGGTGTTACGAGATTCAGAATCGTCTGTTTTTGTTTCTTCAATAGCGTAAAGCGGTTTGGAACTTTGATCAGGCTCTGTTTCTTGAAGGAAGATTAAGAAATCAACAAAGCTGGAATTACCACTGGCAATTTTTATAAAAATATTTTCAAAACCCTCGCATTTAATACCCTCAACTTTAAATAGGAAGGTAAAACGCCCTTCCTTTATGATTGGAATGATTTTTATTTCATCACTTTGAATCTCAAAATTATTATCAGCTCCGACTTTCTTGAGAATAGTGAGAATTACGTCAATTTTTGGTCTTTCCTCCGTCAGGATCCAAACATTCTTCATGAGCAAACGATACCAGAAATTGACCTTAAAATCCAGACCCCACCTTGAGAAATACCGCTTAAAATGGTATTATCTTGCCTATGCGAAAGAGAGTACGCATCTTTTATGCCTCTATTTAAATTACAGAATAATAAAGCCGTTAAGATAGAAAAGCGAACGGTTGTTGAGCGTGATGTCCAACGATTATTTGAGGAAAATCTTTCTGAGGTTCTAGGGATCTATTTTTTGGATACTGAGTTTGCAACTAACGGCGGTCGCATTGACACTATTGGTATTGATCAAAATGGATCACCGGTAATCATTGAATACAAGCGTTCTCAAAATGATTCTGTGATAAATCAAGCGACTTGGTACTTGGAATGGTTATTGGACCATAAAGAAAAATTTGAAAAGTTAGTTGGAACAAAAAATATCAATGTCGAAATTGATTGGTCATCTCCTCGAGTGATCTGCATAGCAGAAAGCTACAATAAATTTGATCTTGGGTTGGTAAAGTTTTTGCCGTTTACTATCGAACTTCTTAAATATCGTCTTTATGATGATCTACTCTCTGTAGAATCAGAGAATCTACAGAAGGGGGTAAAGCTTTCTGGCTCAAAGCGGTTGGTTACAGATGATGAAGACAAGCCGGTGAGGGAGTATGGTAAAGAATACACCGCAAACGATTTGTTCCGTGAAAACTGGAAAGAGAGCAGAGAATTATATGAGCAGCTTAGAGAAAAAATTCTTGAACTGGATAGTAATATTGAAGAAAAATTTACCAAGCTCTATATAAGCTACAAAATTGAGAGTATTTTCTGTGAAATAATTCCTCAGGCTAAAGGACTATGGATTCATATAACTATGCCTGTCGATAAAATTCAAAAGAATTCTCTTGAGCTTCATGATGTAAGTAATCAGGGCCATTGGGGAACGGGAGAGACAAAATTTAGAATTGAAAGATCGGAAGATCTTGAAGCTGGATTGGATTATATTCGCCAGTCTTATGATTTTAGTGCTTAAAGTTATGGACGAGGAAACAAAGGAATTTATGAAAAATTATGACTTGGACGAAGAAACTGCCGAGCGTGCAGTTGAACTTCGCGATGAAGGTCTTGATGACGATGATGCGGCTGAATTAGCGGAGGAAGGTGTTTAATATAGTTAAAATCTTTCTAAAGAAATTCTAAATTGTTCCTCTTTTATGAGGGAAAATGTTATAATTGAGTAAATATGGACGATCAGGAAAAAAACGCCATTTGGGACGAGGTAAAGCAAAAGTCGCCTGACTTAATCGAGGCATTTTTGTCATTGAAGAATGAGGACGAACTCAAGGCTTTCTTCCGAGATCTAATGAGCGAACGAGATCTGAGAGAGTTTGCTATGCGATGGGAAGTTGCAAAAATGTTAGATGCTGGTGTCTCTTACTCTCAAATTCAGGAACAGACCGGTGCAGCAACGGATACAATCTCTAAAATCGGTCGCTGGCTTAAAGAGGGTTGTGGTGGCTACAAAATGATGATTGATCGTCTCAAGAAAAAGTAAAGAAAAGTTAAAGTTTTTATAAAGAAAAAGTAAAGACTAAAATTAGCATCTCGACAATTTAAAATATAAAATATCAACGGGTTAAACCCGTTCTTTTCACAACTTAAAAAAGGAGGTCCTATGTCATCTGTTCAAGAAGATCGTCATGGGACCTATGTGGTTACCTATGACGTAGCAAGTCGTCTGCAGGCATTCCGCCCAAAGACGCTCAGTATCCCACGTCCGGACGATCAGTTGTTCGAGCGTTTCCACATGGGCTTGTTTGAGAGAATTCAGCAGGCCCTTCCAAACATTTCGGTCGATACGATCGAGATGAGCGAGCTTCGGCGCAAAATCTGGGAGCAGGTGAATACCCGTGTCGTTGATCTCGATCAGCAAGCGGTCCTCAGCACCTGCCAAGAGATTGCGGATTCAAACCCTAAAAGCGAAGGCCTACTCCTTAACATCAATCGGCTGTTCAACACTGACGGTCAGTTGATTGGACATGGTCCTCGCCCTGGCTTCGAGCCGCTTGTCAAGCAATTTGATGATTTGGCCAAAAAGATTGCTGGACGTTCTGTTGTTCTCATCGAAGATGGAGCGTTTAGTGGTGGCACGATGCGCCATGTGCTTCATGAGCTGAACAGTCGTGGCCTCACGGTTACGGCAATGGTTATCGGCTTCTGCTGCACA
Source organism: uncultured Candidatus Saccharibacteria bacterium (assembly GCA_964446735.1). Classification (GTDB taxonomy): domain Bacteria; phylum Patescibacteriota; class Minisyncoccia; order Phycocordibacterales; family Phycocordibacteraceae; genus C7867-001. The sequence goes on from CAYUQB010000002.1 coordinate 98,594, forward strand.
AGGGCAAAATTCGTCCTCGGTCATGTCTTCAAAGGTGAGCTAGTGATCGTGCATCCGATTGAGAACCTTCTCGACTGGATTCCCGATCATGATCTCATACCCTTCATACCAAACTGTGGTCGTGTTCTTGGGGAATCATCACCGCAGAGCTACATGCCGGTCCGGAGATCTGATGGCTTCAGCTGTGCCTACCCGTATGTCTTGCCGTTTGGTCGGATCGAGGAGTGGGCAAGTCTGCCGATCGAAGGTGCTATGGATCTGTCGAGGCTCTGCCTTGATACGAGCATTGAGATCTTCGGCCGGATTAGTGGGAAAATGACGATAGGGGAGCTTTTGAGGGCCAATCCAAGGGTCTCAATGCCTATCGAAATTGGCTCACATGATGTCCTGACGGCCATGGATACGGAGATTGTCGGCTTTTTGGAGCAAGTGCGAAAAAGGCTGGAGTAACTCACGTCCTTCTTCATGAAAATGGTCGCATCGCCCAAAAAGTGATGCGACTTTTCTTTTTATTGCTAAAATAATCTTATTTTAAGCCATATATTTGACGACATGTATTTTCAGTGCTTCACTTATTAACCAACAGATAAATGGTATTGACAATAGCTCATCACTCCAATAGACTGGAGTGGACAGCTGAATATTGGTTCCATTGTCCCGAAAGGGATCAGGCCTTTATGGTCAGATGCTAGCAATGGACTTTTGCCCAAGTTTGTATCTTGCCTTCCCCTGTGGGGGCGGTAAAATATAAATGACATATCCTTCGGGGTATGTCTCCCAAGCTTGGGATTCGCCAAGAGCTTTTCTAAGGCACTAGGCACCGAAAGTCCACTTTGACTAGCATCAGGTGGGCTTTTTGGTTGTCTATGCCATGAAATTAAGCGAAGCAATAGAAGAATTTAAAAATTGGAGGGGATTTAAAGTAACGGGCCACACTGTGGTCCGTTATGACAGCGCTCTCCGAATATTTTGCCTAGTGATGGGTGATCCGGAAATCGATCAAATTCAGATCGGTCATGTTTTAGCCTACCTGAAAGAAATGGAGAGACTTGGTTGGAAACGCAATGGTATCAATATCGTTGCGCTTGCCCTGAGAAAATTTTTTGAATATTACAATTTGAAGGGATACAACTGTCTTAATGAATCTTTAGTGCCTTTGCCAAGGAAGGAGTTTAATATCCCTCGAGTAGCAAATGATGCTGACTTTAAAAAGTTGGCTGCATCTATACCTAGAGATAGTAATCCCAACAATATCCGAAATCTTGCCCTCATACACATGGTTTGGGACACATGGGCCAGAAGCGGAGAGATTATTTCTTTAGATGTGGATGATTTACAGTTCAATAAAGATGGATCTGGCTGTGCTGTTATCAAAACAGAAAAATCGAGAGGTAGACGACCAATCCGAGAAATATTTTGGACTGCTCAAACTGGCAAGTATCTAAAGGCATGGCTTAAGAAAAAGACCGAGATACAAAAGCTTATGAAGTTTGATGATCCGGCGGCCGTCTTTATCTCCATTAGAAAATGTGGCCAGTATGATGTAAGTGGTAAGCGAATGACAAATCGTGGGGTATGTGAAGTATTTAGAACGATATCAAATCGTGCTGGGCTTCCTTCAATATTCAATGCTCACTCGGCTCGTCATTATGGTGGTCGAAAGATCATTAAGGAAGGTGGAGCGAGTGCAGACGTTACAAACATTCTTGGACACTCAAGTATGGAAAGTTCTCAGTTCTATACGATGATGTGGGGAAATGATTTGAAAGAGCGATGGACGCAATTTCAGAATGTCTATAATCCGAAACAAGATAAAGCTCGTCTGAATAGGAATCTAAAGAGCATTATGAACGTAGATAATCTTGATAATGCAAAAGATATAGTCGAATCATTTATTGAATTCATGCAAAAAGGTAATGTGCCTACAAGCACTCAATTTATTCCTAAAAAGCCAATCCATGTGCGGACAGCAGGAGGCGGTAAGTGGTCAAAATACTAATGCACTAATTTTTTCATCGCAGGATCAATATTATTATTGGTCTATGGCTAACAGGGCAAATGAAAAAAGGAATAAAAGGGTAGTTGAGCTGCATGATCTTGATCCGCAGAAATATTCTTTTGCTAATTTAGGGAAGAAATTTAGGATCTCAAAGTCTACAGTGCATGAAATCTATGTGCGTGAGAAGGCAAAAATGGGGGACAAAAAGGCACTGTCTTCTTGGGTGGTAAAAAGTAAATATCCTAGTCTGGTATAGGCCCCAAATGGGGTCCCAGAGGGTTACCAACAGGCGGCTTTGCTGCCTTGCTTTCCGTTAGGAGTTCCGTTAAAATTTGAGTGTACCTTGACATATGAATAAAGCACTTCGCTCGCCTCTTGAGGGTTTAATTTCTTGAACTTTCAAGAGGTGAGCGAGCGAGGTTTTTCTTAAAACCAACGAGCTTTGCTATAATGTATCCATGATAAAGTCGAAATCACAAGGTGGAAACCTGACATGGTATCGTAATGAGATAGGGTATACCCACACCCTTATTGAGCACGCCGTTAAAGCAGGCAGAGCCTAACTTCATCAAGACTACTGCTCCTTTCACTATACTTACGCTATGAAAATCTACCTCGCGGGTGATCATGCAGGGTTTCGTCTCAAAGCGGCGCTTGCAGAGCATCTTCCGATACTTGGACATGACGTGGTAGATCTTGGTCCACTTACGCTCGATCCAGAGGATGATTACCCCGACTACGTGCTGCCACTCGCACAGAAAGTTGCCGCAGAACCGGATTCAGTCGGCATTATCTTCGCCGGGAGCGGACAAGCAGAAGCCATGTGTGCCAACCGCGTGAAGGGAGTACGCGCTGCCGTTTTCTATGGAAAGGAAGCAGCCATTACCACGCTTGATGCTGAAGGCGGTCGTTCGCAAGACGGGTTCGATGTCATACGTCTCACGAGGAAGCATAATCACGCCAACGTACTTTCTATTGGCGCGCGGTTTGTATCACCTGAAGACGCTGACGAAGCGGTGCGCATCTTCCTCTCGACCTCGTGGTCAGAAGACGAGCGGCATATGCGTCGTCTCGGCAAATTCTAGCTATCCCCCGCACCCATACCTATATATAGGTATGGGCCTATACTTACCGATATGGCCACTATCGTGCCTGCCATCCTGCCGCATTCAGAACGAGATCTGAAGGACAAGCTTGCGCGGCTGGTAGGTATTGCAGAGGAAGTGCAGATCGACATCGTTGACGGCGTATTTGCTGGGCCTGCGACCTGGCCGTATGAACAGGGGAGCGAGAAATTCGCTGAAGAATCCATGCTCCCGCACCTCGACGACTTTCGTATTGAAGTGGATCTCATGGTACGGGATCCTGAACAAGTAACGGGAACCTGGATTGCGGCAGGCGCCACCCGCATACTCGCGCACCAGGAAAGTACGACGTATCTGCCTCGACTCATTACCGACCTCAAGGTCAAGTACGGACATGAGAAAGGATTTGCGCCGAGCCTCCTATCGTTTGGGCTTGCTATCAATGTCGATACGGATATTGCCGAGCTTGAGTCCTATCTCCCGGACATCGACTATGTCCAGTTCATGGGTATTAAATCGATCGGTAAGCAGGGGGAGCCATTTGCGCACGAGGTGCTCCAGAAAATATCGTCGTTTCGGCACCGACATCCTGATACTCCCATCCAGGTAGATGGCGCCGTGAACTTTGAATCAGCACCGCTCCTCTTGGCTGCCGGGGTCTCGCGACTCATCGTCGGTTCTGCGCTCTGGCGAGCTCCGGATCTTAAGGACGCCTACGAGCGACTTTCCGCACTCAATGAAATGCACGGATTGTACGAATAGCGTGCGTTATACTCGTATCAATGGCGCTTACTGAAAGCGAAATCCTTTCCATCGAAGAGAAGGCGGAAGCAATACGCGAGACGATCATCACCATGCTCGTCGCCGCGGGTTCGGGCCATACCGCTGGTCCGCTAGGAATGACGGATATTTTTGCCGCACTCTATTTCCACGTACTCAAACATGATCCGAAGAACCCAGAGTGGGAAGAGCGTGATAGGTTGGTACTTTCAAATGGCCACATCACTCCGGTCCGCTATGCCACTATGGCGCATGCTGGGTATTTTCCCGTCGAGGAGTGCCTGACGCTTCGTAAGTTTGGCACCCGCCTCCAAGGGCATCCTGAGCGCACGAAACTACCAGGAGTCGAAACTACCTCGGGTCCATTAGGAGAGGGACTCCCGCAAGCCGCCGGCATGGCGTATGCGCTTCGAATGGACGGTAAGAAGAACCGCGTCTACGTCATCATGGGTGATGGTGAACAGGACGAGGGCATCATTTGGGAGAGCGTCATGTGGGTAGCGAAGTACAAGCTCTCAAACCTCACCGCCATTATCGATCGCAATAATATTCAGATCGATGGGATGACCGAGGACGTAATGCCGCTTGAGAGTCTCCGTGCGAAGTACGAAGCATTTGGATGGCACGTGCTTGAGGTAGATGGACATAACGTTGAGCAGTTCGTTGATGCAGTAAACGAGGCGAAAGCAATCTTCGAGAAGCCGACTGTCATCATTGCACACACTATTCCTGGCAAAGGAGTGCCAGAAATCGAGTTCGATTATCGTTGGCATGGGAAACCACCCTCAAAAGAAGAAGCACAGCGATTCATCAAAGAGATCCGTACCATGGCGGGAAAGGTGCCTCATGAATACTCGTGATATGAACCGTCACCTTGCCACGCTCTATACAATCGCTGCGTATTTGTACCTCGGTATACTTATACTTTTTACACTCGGGTACTCTCTCGTCTATAGCTGCGAGCTGGGACCTCCACCTGGGATTACTGGTCCCGATGCCACGAATCCATCTTTCTATGTTCTCTCGTGTACACCGCGTCTCGGGGAGAATGTTGAGCACATCATCAATGCAGTGCTGTATGGATTCATGGGCACTCCCTACGTACTGACCGTGCTCGGAACGATTGCCCTTATTTCAGGAATTCTCCTCATCAAAGGAAGGAAGAAGTTCTTCCAATCGCCACATCTGTATGCGCTTGTGGTCGCACTGGTCTCATTCATACTCATGTTCCTTGCCTCCTTTAACACCTAGCCATGGACGATCCTAAGATACTCATCGGCGGACTGGCGACGGTAATTGGATTCATCGGCTACTATCCGTACTTGAAAGACACTATTCAAGGACGCACCAAACCCCACGCATTCTCATGGCTGGTATGGACACTGTTGCTTGGCATTGGTGTTGGAGTGCAGGCATCTCATGATGCAGGCCCGGGGGCGTGGGCGATAGCGTTTGAGACACTGTTATGCGGACTCGTATTCATCCTCGCGATTTTTAAAGGCGAGAGGAACATTGTTCTTATCGACTGGCTTAGTCTCATCGGTGCCGGCGTCTGTATGGTGCTCTGGCTTGGTGCGAGTGCACCCCTTACCGCGCTCATTCTTGTCATGGCTATAGACGTACTTGGATTCGTGCCAACTGTGCGCAAGGCCTTCAAGAAGCCATTTGAGGAAACTGCCTCAAGCTACGCCATCGTCGGCCTGAGTTTCGCTCTGAGTCTTCTTGCAGTTGCATCAACCGATCCAACCGCGTGGGTGTACACGGCATTCCTGGCTCTCGTGAACGTTTTGTTCTTCGCGTACCTCTTGGTGCGTCGGATACAATCAAGGAACGTATGATCAGCGCCGAAGCAAAACTGAAGGAAAATCTGTTTGATAAGGAAATCGAAAAGAAGCCGACTCGTGACGGGTTCGGGCTTGGCACCGTCGAAGCGGGGAAGACTGACTCGAACGTGGTCGTTCTGTGCGCAGATCTTACGGAGTCCACTCGCGCCGAGTGGTTTAAGAAGGAGTTTCCGGACCGATTTATCGAGATGGGTATCGCGGAACAGAATATGGCAGCGACTGCAGCAGGAATGGCAGCAGTCGGAAAGATTCCGTACATTGCTTCCTATGCGGCGTTTAGTCCTGGTCGTAACTACGAACAGATACGAACCACCATCGCGCTCAATGAAATGCGCGTGATTATCGGCGGTATGCACGCTGGCGTATCGGTCGGGCCTGATGGCGCGACACACCAAATGCTCGAAGATATCGGACTTATGCGTATGCTCCCGAACATGCGAGTTATAAACCCATGCGATGCAGAAGAAGCACGCAAAGCGGTAGTGGCGAGCGCATCGGCTGAAGGACCTACGTATATTAGATTTGGCAGAAGTGCCACTCCAGTACTCACGACCCCTGAGACCCCATTTACGATAGGGAAGGCGCTGACGTTGTGGAAATCAGAAAAGCCAAAAGTGACCCTGGTTGCGACTGGTTCGGTTGTTCATAATGCGCTGATTGCGGCACGAGCACTTGAGAGCGATGGTATCGGTTCAATTGTGCTCAATGTGCATACGATAAAACCGCTTGATGAGGAGTCGCTCCTTGAGGCTGCGAAAACCACCGGTCGTATCGTAACGATAGAGGAGCATCAGATCGCTGGCGGAATGGGGAGTGCGGTCGCGGAGCTTGTATCTTCACGCTATCCTGTACCGATAGCGCGAATGGGAATCATGGACCAGTTCGGCCAGTCGGGAGAACCCGATGAGCTCATCGAGCATTACGGCCTGTCCGCCGCGCGCATCATCGAAACTGCACGAACACTCATATGAAAGCCAACATGCGTTCTCGGAATATCGCGGTTAACTCCTATGTCGGAATACTTGCCATCACCATCGTGGGAAGCATCGCGACACTCTATCTTGTCCGCGTGACACTTGATCTCCCGCTCTCCGTCTTTGTGTCCTCTGCCGCTTACGATAGCGGGCTAAGTTTATAGCTTTCCGGTGCGCGCGTGAGATGCGCTTCAAGTGCTTCTCGAGAGAAAAGACCGCGCTGGGCGCCGATTTCCTGCACCACTCCCATCGAATTCACGGGACCCCACAGGAGGGCTTCTTCAAATGATTTACCGAGCGCCAGTGCCGCGGTGAGAGTGGATGAGAACGCGTCGCCTGCGCCAGTACGCTCGTATGCTTTGCGATCGTCAGGGTACATAGGAACATACCAGCGATTCGTACCATCGGATGCGTACGCACCATTGGTGTTATCGGTCATGACAACAAGCTTTGGACCGAGTGTGTGGAGGCCAGAGAGCAGCGTCATAAGATCAGTTTCTTTACTTTCGAGAATGCGAGCTGCTTCGTCTTTGTTCACGACGAGCAGGTTCGTGCGTGCGTAGATGGCGTGGAGTTTCTCCACTCCCATCTTCATCTGAAAGGTACCTGGCTGAAAGGTCAGATGTGTTTCAGGGTGATTCGTGAGCCAGGCCGCCATATCTTCGTAGTACTGTTGTTGCGCATCGCCAAGCGAAGAAAGATAGACCGCTTTGGGTGCCTCGATATCCATCGGGAAGGCATACTCGTACGGTTCGGGTTTTACGAGAATGGTCCTCTCGTTTTCGTACCAAAGCACATAGTGGTGATTCGTCGCCTTACCCTCAACATGCGTGATGTAGCGAGTATCCAGTGATTCCTTCGCGAAGGCATCCATAATGAGCCCTCCATCCTCATCTTTACCGATGGTCGCCATAAGAGCGGATGAAAGTCCGAGGCGGGCTGCCGCGACCGCTGCGTTAGCAGAATTGCCCACTCCCGCAAGCACAACTGCGAATTCGAATGGGATCTTATCGCCCCAGCGCATCGATATGGTGCAATTGCTGGTATCAATATCGCAGTGGACCGTCGCATCCTTGAGGCGGATAAACTCATCAACTACCGTGTCGCCAATGGCGAGAAAATCAAGCTGTGACATAAGAAAAGTCTAGCATGGGGCCTTTGGGAGCGTGCGGTATCATAGGGGCACTATGAGGTCCCAGGATGTGAACTCGTTCCTACGGGAACAGAAGACCGTGCTCATCGGTCTATTGCTCCTCCTTCTTATAGGTCTCTTTATGTATGGAACTTCGGCGGAGCGCCTTGAATCCTGGCAGGTGCCTCGTTCATACCCTGAAGTACAAGAATTGACCGGAACAACCTGGACCTTCCAGCAGTATCAAGACTATTTCAAGAATCTGGCGCAACAAAAGGGCGGTGTATATGCGTTCGAAGTTCTCAAGCGAGCACCGTTTCCTGCCGGGATTGATCTTCATTTACTCGCGCATGTGGTCGGCGACGTCCTCTATGCGCAGAAGGGAATAGATGCAATCAAATACTGTGACGCCGAGTTCCGAAACGCATGCTCCCATTCGGTAGTGATTGGGATATTGAATGAGCACGGAGAAGGATCAATGCAACAGATCGCGAGTACGTGTAAGGAGGCACCGGGAGGGAAGGGAGCATACGGGATGTGTTTCCATGGACTCGGGCATGGTGTCCTTGCGTACACTGGGTATGAACTCCCTCGCGCTATTCACATGTGCAAGATGGTTGGCACCGCAGAGTATCGTAATCGCGAATACGTCGAATGTGTTGGTGGGACAATCATGGAGATGATTGCGGGGGTGCACGACCGTCAGGCGTGGGAAGTGCAGCAGAAGAAATACTTCAAAGCGTCAGATCCGCTCTATCCGTGTAATGCAGATTTTGTTCCGGGCGATGTGAAAAGCATCTGTTATATCCACCTAACCCCACATCTGTTTACCTCAGCTGGCGGCGATCTTGGAAACTTGACCCCGCCAGTCTACGAGAAAGCCTTCTCGTTCTGTAGTGCACTTCCTAAGTCAGATGAAGAATGGCGTGCTGCCTGCTATAGCGGCTTCGGAAAGGAATTCACGGTAATCGCGCAGCAGCGAGACATACGCAATATTGGCGGTGCGGATGAGACTGTCCTGCGCACGATACGCTCCTGGTGCAGTCTTTCTCACGACTATCAAGGTGAGCGGGCCTGCAACGGTTCGGCACTTTCTTCACTCTATTGGGGAGGGGAGAACGAAATTGATGCCGCACTCACGTTTTGTCGAGTCGCTGAAGGAGACGCACAGTTCTCTTGTTACGAGCAACTTGCGTTTCTAATTGGGTACTACGGGAGAAATGACCATGAGGTGAAAACACGCTGTGCACTTCTGCCGGACTCGTATCAGTCGCAATGTCGCCTACCGCGCGCCAAGTAAGACGGGGTGTACTGCTTGGTGCCGGCATCGTCGGCGTACTGCTTGTAGCGGGTGGTATATACGCAGTACGCACTACATCTCATAGCACGTATCGCGCGGATGATCCGAGCTACAATCGCTCGTTCTGGAAGGAGCGTATTACCCGAGTTGGTGCAGCTGCAGCATATCGAGAATTCACATCGCGCACTGCACAGCTACCCCTTACCAAACAACATTTCTCGGCCCATGTAATGGGAGAACTTCTTGCAACCGCATCAGGTCCTGCCGCGGTCTCACTCTGTGATTCGTCCTTTGCGTTTGGGTGCTATCACGGTGTCTTTACCACACTTATCGCTGCTCATGGGCCGAGTATGATACGGACGCTGGATGAGGCGTGTGTGGGCACATACGGACCATTGGGTACTGGATGTCAGCACGGTATCGGACATGGCATCCTTGAATACACCGGTTACGAACATCTCAACGATGCACTCGCTCTTTGCCATGAGACCACCACCATTGTGCCCCTTCTTGGATGCACGTCAGGCGTGTTCATGGAATTCAATGCACCTTTGGGGGGAGAGGATGTTGCTCTCGTTCCTACCCGCCGAGCATTCAATGCACATGATCCGTACTACCCATGCGAATCGGTAGGGAAAGAGTATCGAGCCTCATGCTTCTTTGAACTCGGAGGGTGGCTGAAGCAGGGTGCTGACTCATTTGAGAATCTCTCACAGCTCTGCGGCAAGCTTACTGGAGTCGACCGCACCCATTGTTTTATGGGAGCAGGTGCGATGATCGCTCCGACAGAAGGGTACGATGTCGCTCATGTACGTGAACGGTGTGCAGTACTAGGGGACGGTGAATACTCATGTCGAGCAGGTGCTCGGTGGAGCTTCTATCAAGTGCCTGACACACGCAGCCAGGCACCGCTTATATGTACAGATCCAGACGAGAAGAAAAGTCATGCCTGCGAGACCATGGGTGATTTGACGCGCTCCGCGGCACGGTAGGATAGCGTTATGGTTCCTCGTATTCTTCTTGGTTGCGCAGTGGTGCTGGTTCTCGTTATCGCGTCCTATTTTTTGGTCCCGCATCTCTCGTACTTTAAGGGAGATCGTGCACTCACTGCGTACGCGGATGAGGTAATCCGTACCTGTGCCACCGCTCCCTATATCCCCTCGTGCTATGACAACGAGATCCCGCGCCTCATGGATCGAGGGCTCTCAATGGAAGAAGCGTTTGCGGTTACGGCAATCGTGCAGAGCAAGACCAATGGCTACTTCTACTGTCATGTACTCGGCCACAAGATCGCTGAACACGAGACGGCAAAGGACCCGTCGCAGTGGACTTCTGTTATCGGGCGGTGTCCGTCCGGCATGTGTTCGAACGGATGCCTGCATGGCGCCGCGCAAGAGCGTTTCCGCGCTGAGTCGCTCACGCCGACTCAAGTAGACGAGATTATCCCGCAGCTCAAAAGCATCTGCACAACCGCGCGCTCATACACTGGTCTTGAACAAGCTAGTTGCTCCCATTCAATGGGCCATCTTGCCATGTATCTCACGAGTGGAAAGATCGATGCTGCTACCGGCGTGTGCGATCGTGTCGCAAAAGACGAAACGCGGGATCATACCCAGCTCTGCTATGAGGGAGCGTACATGCAAATCTTTCAACCGCTTGAGCCGGAAGATTTCGGACTCGTACGCAACATTGCACCGACCACAACTACAAGAGCACAGTCATTCTGTAATACTTTCTCCGGCGAACGTCGCGCAGCGTGCCACCGGGAATCCTGGCCTCTGTACCGCAGTGAGATCCAGGCTGCAGAAGGACTCCAGTCCTTCTGCAGCCTTGTTCCAGGGGCAGCCCATCAGAATCGTTGTTATACCGCCATGTTTTATGTCATCGCAGCGCAGCTGGGACTTAAAGAGGATCGTGTCATTGCATTTTGTTCAGGACTTTCTGACCCACAACGAGCACAGTGCTTCGCAAACACGGCGTCACGCTTTATCGAAACTGATTACCGGCTCGCACCGTCTGCAGCGGCAATATGTAAAGAAGCGGAGGTGCAGGGTGCAGGAGAGCGGTGCTACACCGAACTCCTCTTTTACTCCCAGTACAACTTCCATGCCGACTCGAAGGAGTTTACGCAACTATGCTCGGCACTTCCTGAACCCTGGAACGCACGATGCATACAGGGGGAAGGTGCACGCGCCCGTTCACCCGAAGTCTACACCGCTGATTAGCCTGCTACACTTCGACGTATGAAATTATACCTAGCGCCCGGACTTGCGCTACTTGCTCTCTCACTCCTCGGTTTTGGAATGTGGAATCTTACGCAACAGAAACCAGCTCCGGTACCAGCCGTATCGGAAACTGGAACTCATGTGATCACTCTTATCTCTTCTGGGTTTTCACCAACCGAGTTGACCATACAGAAGGGAGAAACGGTGACGTTCCGAAATGAGACAAATAAACCCTTCTGGCCAGCATCAAATCTCCATCCGTCTCACCTGATCTATCCCGAATTCGACCCAAAGCAGCCAGTTGTCCCTCCCAATTCATGGAGTCATACATTTGATAAGGCGGGTGAATGGCGATTCCATGATCATCTTGCTCCGTATAACACAGGGACGATCACCGTCGTTGAGTAACTATGCTGCGATCGCTCCTTCTCTTTGTTGTTCTGCTTGTGCTTCCAGGCGTAGTAGCTGCGCATGAGTCCGGTGCTTCGTATGAAGAAGAGGTTAGCTCATACGTTGTTGATGTCGGATACACTGCACCGCCCACACCAGGTACACCAGTCTCATTTGATTTCAATCTGCGTGCGCAAGATAACGATGTAGCGTTCGATGGGGTATGGGTACGTATTGAGCAAGAGGGAGGCGCAGTGTTCCTTGCTACTGGTGTTCACGCGGATGACTTCGGTGGCGCCCGGCTGTTGTATCGATTTGCCGAGCCAGGTACGTACCGCATCCATGTTCGCTATGAGAGTGGTACCAGTACGCTTGCCGAGACGACCTTTCCACTTGAGGTATCGGAAGGACCGATGCAGGAGACACCGCGCCCGTATGGGTGGCTTCTTGGCGGGGTGGGGCTTGGGGTAGTTGCCACCTGTGCACTCCTCTATAGTAGGCGCCTACGTCAGAAGTTCCGTTCTCCCCAATCAGGGCCCACACAATAACACGGCTCGCTATACTACTAGCATGGATGGAGGACCCTCGTTCGTACCCCCACTGCCGACCTCTCCTCGGCTGCATATTTCCATTGGGATGATTGCCATCGGGGTTGTCGTCATACTTCTTGTTGTTCTGGTAGCTACATTCTTCTTCTATCAGCCCTTTAATCAGTGGGTGCAGAACACATTTGCGGACCTCACTGGCCGAAAGGCTGAACTCTCGGAACAGGAAGCGCTTGAAGTACTAACGGGTATGCGCAATGTATCGGGTATCCGCATTCCGCTCACGGTTTATATATATGACACCGCTGGTACGCGGCAGACAGTACCAGTACTCCTCGGGAAGACATTGATCGACTACACCCGAAACGGCATCTACGAGGCAGCAATCGAAAAAACTGGAGAGAAACCGACCCGCAGCGCAATCGTAGTGCTCGGCGGTGCAGAGCCACGAGTGCTTGCTGAAGGTCCAGGACTTAAAGCCTCGGTTAGTATTTCACCTGATGGCACGACCGTTGCGTATGCGGAACTCATTGAAACGAGAGAAGTTGATCACGAGAAGGAGCCCGAGTTTGTTCGTGACAGTAAGAATTGGACCGTAAAGACGAAGGTGTATACCGTTGATGTTGCGACCGGCAGAATTATTGAATGGGGAATAGGATTTTCCCCTTACTTCTTTACAAAGGACGGGGTAACCTACCTTCTCTATTCAGGACCTGAGAAGATTCACATCCAAGACCGAGACCGTATACAACCAGAACGGACCATTGCGTATCGCACCACTGCTTTCTTGCCGACCGAAGTATCAGCGGATGGAGCATATATCGCAATTGGAAACCCCAGTCGTGATATCTATGAGTTCTATAAACTCATCTTTACGAAAGATAGTGTACATGTCGAGCTTCTTCCGCCCACATCGCGTGCACGGGCGCTCACCTTTAAGGAGGGGTATGCTATTGGCGTAGTCCCAGGCGTCAAGGCCGACAAATCATTCACTGCGTATATGGAAGTACTGAAACTTGAAGAACCGTATCGTTCGACACAGGTAGCCGATTCATTGGAACTCATCAATACTCTTAAACTCCTTCCATGAGTACTGCCCCTGCACTGCCACGCATCGCATACCCACTCATTGGGCTTCTTCTACTGACTCTTGCATATGCTCCAGTGCCGGTTTCCGCAAATGATTGTTGTGCCGGCCCATCAATGTGTGGTATGGAACCACACTGCGATCCGCAACCAGAGTGTTATTGGTGGGGCTTGGAGGGGGTCTGGCCGGATTGTTTCCCGGCGTATAGCGAGGCCTCCTACTACTCCCAAGCCAGCTACTATTCTGAAGCCTCCTACTACGCAGAAGCCTCCTACTATGCCCAAGCGGCATATTACTCGGAAGCCTCTTATTACTCACAAGCTTCGTATTACTCCGAAGCCTCCTACTATTCCCAAGCCAGCTATTACTCTGAGGGCGCCTACTACTTCGAGGGAGCGTATGGACCTGTTGGACCTGATCTGACGACCGGTGGGGTGAGTCCGGGAAGTGCAACCGCAAACACCTCGCGAACGTTTACCGCAACTATTTCAAATGGCGGTAACGCATCGACTGGCGCAGGCTTTACTGCACTCCTCCAGAAAGCAAACGATGCGCTTGGCACTGGGGCGTCCGATGCGGCGACCGCAGCGGTTGCAGCAATTGGAGCAGGAGGAAGTGCACCAGCAAATATAAACTACACGTTCCCGGTCAGTGATGGAGGGACAACAAAGTATCTTCGTATCTGCGCAGATAAGAACGCCGCAACAAATCCTGGCGTAATCAGCGAACTCAACGAAGCAAATAACTGTGGCGCCTGGACTGCGGTCACCGTCACCGCTGCTGCTGCCTCGGCATCTTGCTCTCCCGCTTCAGACACGGTTCCTTCAGGCACCGTTACCAGTCTTACCGCGACCCTCGGTGGAGTAGCGACGTTCTCTGCGTGGGTTGATGGTGTAGGTAACGTGGTTTCGGTTGCTAACCCCTGGACAGCAGCGCGTACCAGTAGTGGCACCTACCGGGCACGTGCAAATGATGGGGTTGGCGGATACGTCTACTCAAGTGACTGTGTAATCACAGTGACTGGAGGAGCGTGCTCCGATACTGGTCCCGTCAAGATCAGTGTTTCTCCGAATCGTGTCGAAGAAGGAACCAATACCAATGTGACCTTCAAGGTGGAAGCAACAAACGCATCAGGTAACTGCACTCTCTCAGGAAGTGGCATTACTACACAGACTTATACTCCGTCCGGCTGCAACGTATTAACCACCTACAACGCAACGGTGAATCTTTCACAACAGACCGCGTACACGCTTACCTGTCCGGGCGGTCAATCAGCACAAGTCATCATGAATCTTGTCCCACACAGTACGGTCGAGTTCTAATTCTTGAAACAAATCCCACGTTATACTGGACCGCATGACTGATCTTGCGAGCATTGCGCGACAACTGGTTCAACCTGGCAAAGGTATTCTTGCCGCCGATGAAAGTTCTGCGAGCGCGGACAAGCGTCTTGCCCTGTACGGCATTACCGGAAGTGAAGAGAGCAGACGTGCATACCGCGAACTCTTCCTCAATGCGCCTGGAATCGAACAGTACCTCTCCGGCGTCATTCTCTATACCGAGACGCTCTCGCAAAAAGGAAGCGATGCGAAGCTGTTTCCGAAGTCACTCGCTGACCGGGGCATCATCCCCGGCATTAAAGTA
>CAYUQB010000002.1:113608-128410 GCA_964446735.1 uncultured Candidatus Saccharibacteria bacterium
CACCGAACCATTTCCGGAAAGTCCTGACGAGCTCATCACGAAGGGCGTGCTCGGGTTATGTGATCGACTCATTGGGTACAAGAAGGAGTACGGAACTGAATTCACCAAGTGGCGGGCAGTAGTGCGTATCGATGGTGATCGTCTTCCGACTGCTCAAGCACTCGTCGAGAATGCGAAGCGTCTTGCAACCTATGCACGCGATGCACAGGAAGTCGGTATGGTGCCTATCATTGAACCGGAAGTACTCTACGATGGAACGCATAGTCGTCTCCGGAGTCGTCAGGTACTCGAAGTAACACTGCGTACAGTCTTTGATGCGCTGAACGACCAGGCGGTAGACCTATCAGGGATCATCCTGAAAACCGCAATGACTCTAACTGGAAAGGAGACTGGTCGTATGGATTCTCCTACAGAAGTCGCAATCGATACCGTAGAAGCATTACTCGCAAACGTACCCGAGCAGGTCCCTGGTATCGTTTTCCTTTCCGGTGGTCAAACACCAGATCAGGCAACCGAGAATCTTCGGGCCATCACAACGCTTGCGAAAGAGCGCGGTACGCCATGGCCCTTCACCTTCTCGTATGCTCGCGCGCTTCAGGAAGAAGCCCTCACTGCATGGGCAGGGAAGGAAGAAAACGTGCCAGACGCTCAAGAGGCCTTCCTTACGCGTCTCAAGCACGTAGCAGAGGCACTTGGCGCATAACCTTGCGAAAACGGGGTAGTTCCGGCATACTCCTTCCACTATGACTATGGTATTGAACGCTAGTACGCGCGAGGCGACCGGTAAAGCCGCTGGCCGTGCGCTTGCCACTGAGGACCGGATTCCTGCGGTGGTATATGGACCCAAGCAGGAGTCGATCTCGATTTCGCTCTCGCTTCCCGAATTTAAGAAAATACTCCGTGATGCCGGTGAATCGTCTGTGCTCACCCTTTCGGGTGTAGGGAAGGATATGCAGGTACTTATTCATGATGTTGATCTGGATCCCGTGACCAGCCTCCCACGTCATGCGGACCTCTACGCTATTGAGAAGGGTGCCAAGGTGGAAGTGGCCGTACCGCTCTCATTTGTGGGCGAATCACCAGCAGTGAAATCAGGAGCGAATCTCGTGAAGGTTATGCACGAGCTTCCGATTGAAGCTGACCCAGCAAATCTTCCGCACGAGATTGAGGTTGATATCTCTACGCTTGCAACTGAGGGTGATCAGATTCACGTTCGCAATATCAAGATCCCGCACGGAGTTACCGTCACCGTTGATGCTGAGGAAGTCGTCGCACTTATCCAGGCAGTTGAAGCAGAACCTGAAGAGGAAACTGCGGCTCCTGATATGGATGCAATCGAAGTGGAGGCGAAAGGAAAGCAGGAAGGGGAAGAGACTGAATAAGGATTCTCTTCATGAAGAAACGCCGGTTCCGCAAGGAACCGGCGTTTCTTTCGTCTGCTATACTTAATGGATCGTATGCGTGCTCGGGTACAGTGGAGAGCCTTCACAGTAGGGTTCATAGTGCTTTTCTTTCTTGCTGCAGCAGTAGTGCCGCAAGCATTGTTTGCACAGACCAGTGGAGAACGACGCGCAGAACTTCAACGCGAACTTGCCGAGCTTGAACGTGAGATTGCAGAGAATCAAGCGATGGTGGATCGACTGGCAGCACAGGGCAAGTCACTTTCTACTGAGGTCTCAACATTGAATGCGCAAATAAAGAAGGCGCAGCTTCAGGTACAGGCGACCCAGGTGGCCATTCGTCAGCTCGATTCGAATATCACGATCCATCAAAAAACCATCACCACGCTTGCCGGCAAGCTTCAAAACGAGAAAGAATCTCTCGCGCAGATCCTGCGGCGCACGAATGAGATCGACAACCTTTCCTTAGTTGAGCTTGCATTCTCTTCCGATGATTTATCGAAACTCCTTGGGGACCTCGATTCGTATGTTTTTGTAAAGCGAGCTCTCGGCGAGTCGTATGAACGCATCACCGGCACGAAACTCCAGACTGAAGTACAAAAACAAGCACTCGAGGAGCAGCGCAAGCAACAGCAACAGGTTGCACAGCTACAGCTCGCTGCAAAACAGAAGGTACAGACCGAACAGCAGAAGAAGCAGCAACTTCTCGCAGAGACCAAGGGACAGGAGAGTAAGTATCAGCAGATCGTTGCTGCTAAACAAAAGACGGCGGGTCAGATTCGAGCAGAACTCTTCGCACTCGCCGGCGGAGGTGGAAAGATTCCACTCCCCACTGCCATTGAATATGCGAAGACCGCTTCACGCATCACGGGAGTACGACCGGCATTCATCCTTGCCATTCTTTCGCAGGAATCAGATCTTGGGGTGAACGTGGGACAGTGTCTCGTCACTAACCTCACCACAGGTGATGGGAAGGGAAAGAACACCGGCACTCCATTTTCGGGAGTCATGAAGGCACCGCGCGATACTGTTCCTTTCGAACGCATCATGAAGGAGCTAGGTCGCGATTGGTCAACGACCCCGGTCTCCTGCCCGCAGGCAGGCGGATATGGCGGCGCCATGGGCCCCACTCAATTCATCCCATCTACCTGGGCTTCGTTTGAAACACGCATCAAGAGCGCACTGGGTGTTGCCGCGACGGATCCCTGGAACCCGCTCCACGCCATTACCGCCACGGGCCTTTATCTCGCAGCGGTCGGAGGGGGAAGTGGTTCGTATCAGGCAGAGCATACTGCTGCCGCTAAGTACTACGCCGGCGGTGGCTGGGCCACTGCAGGCCAGGTATATGCCAACAGCGTGATGGATAAGGCGGCGCAATTCCAGGCCGATATCGATACGCTCGCGAAGAGCTAGCAATTTGCCGAACCTAGGCCGTTTTGCTATAGTCGCTAGGCAATGAAAAAGGACACTCATCCGGCTGATTACCGCACGGTACTCTTTGAAGACATCGCCTCGGGCGAGCGCTTCCTTATTGGCTCCACCATTAAAACCACCGAGACTGCTACCTACGAAGGGAAGGAATACCCAAAGTATGTAGTTGAAATTTCGAGTGCCTCCCACCCGTTCTATACCGGCGCGGATCGCACCCTCGATTCCACGGGACGCGTTGAGCGCTTCAAGCAGCGCGCGGCGAAGGCCAAGAAGTAACGTATCAAGCGACTACGCGCCCTGCCAAAGCGGGGCGCGTGCGCTATTATCCCCCTATGGAGTACTCGTCCGAATTTAAGAACAATCACGCGACCCGCTATCTGGCGGAGGAATACGAGCGTCTGGAAGAGGAACGAGTCGCTGCTCATGAGGCGGCGGGTGAGGATGCGCTGCTGCGTGAGATGGCAACTGAGGACGAGGAACATATTCGCGCTCGTCAGGGGGCAATACTTACTGAAATTGAACGGATTCTCGATCGAGAGCGAGAAGAGGAGGCGAAGCCTAAAGCCATTGTGCTTGAGTTCCGAGCGGGTGCAGGGGGCGATGAGGCCACGCTATTTGCCCGGGAACTTAAAGACATGTACCTCAAGTACGCAGAAGGAAAGCGATGGCGTGTGCGTATTGTCGACGATATGACCCTTGAGATTGAGAGCCCAGCGGCATATGAAGCGCTTCGCTTTGAAACGGGGGTGCACCGTGTGCAGCGAGTGCCCGTGACGGAAAAGTCCGGCCGTATCCATACTTCCACGGCTTCCGTGGCGGCACTACCGATTCGGGTGAAGCCGAAATTTGAAATCAATCCAGCCGATATCGAGATGGAGTTTACACGTTCGGGCGGTGCGGGTGGTCAGAACGTGAACAAAGTGGAAACGGCAGTGCGTCTTATTCATACACCGACCGGTATCGATGTCCGGTCTTCAAGCGAGCGCAGCCAGCTTGCGAACCGTGAGAAGGCGATGCAAATCCTTGCAGCAAAACTTGAAACGATTGCCGAGGAAGAAGAGGCGAAAAAGCATGCAGATCTACGAAGCGGACAGATTGGTACGGGAGATCGTTCAGAGAAGATTCGTACGTACAATTTCCTTCAGGATCGAGTGACCGATCATCGGCTCAAGGAATCATGGCATAACCTGCCAAAGATCATGCTCGGGAATATTGATCCTCTCATTGAGTCGCTCCAGACCGCTGCAGCCGAGGGAGGAGTCGGGCCAGCGGAAGATTCAGAATAATCTTTTCCCCAAATACGTCGGGAGGCATCGAATTCCGGCGAGGTATGCTTAGTCCTATGGAAGGGATCTCAGTATCGATAGCGCATCCCCGGCGCAGGCGACTCCTGTTTATTTTACTGGGGGTAGTTCTCGTTACTATCCTGGTATGGATGCTTGCCTGGTTCTATCCGCCTGCTCGTACATCAATACTGCTCTGGGCGGTACGCGGTACTGTTCCAGAAGAGCTTACTTCAGTAGTATTTGTTGCTGAAAGCACCGAAGGAAGCCTTTTGTACCCAGGACTTTCCCGTCAGGAGAAACTGCCCGGGACCTTGGTGTCGGCGACCAAGGACGAACTCGGTTCTGCACAGATCCTTCGCACCGGCTCGGGGAAGTTCCAGGTTGTTGTTGACGGCACGACGGTTGTTGAGGACACCAAGCCACGCATGGGTATTGCACGCTCGCCAAGTGGTATGCGCGTTGCATACGCCGAAGCTATTGAACCCTCTGCGTTCCTATCTCCTGCAAGCGCTCCCATTCTTTCTGCTGATAGGAAAAGTTGGCGAGTGGTAGTGTATGAACCTGAAACTCGCAGTTCCTTCGTGCTTGGTCTAGGTGGCGCTCCGGTGTTTCTCGATGATACCCATATTGTCTGGATGGCGCCGGCAGGGCTTGCGATTGCGGACCTCCAGACCGCAAAAACCACACTGCTTCTTCCGGAGACCGAAGCACACATACCATTGTCGACGCTTCGCTCGCCTGATGGGAAGACCATTGGATGGTACGCAAAGGGCGGACAGCAGGTGACGTTGTATCGACTCGGCGATGATACGGTCTCGCCACTCCAGACCATTGCACTGCCTAAAGGAATTGTGTCAGCAACGCTCGGTGACGGTGCTCTGTACAGTATTCGTATTCGTCCCTGGATGACTTCGGTACTCACGCAACCGATAGCGGGAGGGGAGCCCGAGACGGTCATGACCATACCGAATCCGCTTCGCATTCAGCGTCTCCTCATCGGAAACCTATAAGTATGAAAACCTCTTTCTCCCTCTCGGGTGTTGTTCTCGGACGTACCGTTCTCTTTGTGCTCCTTGTGGTGCTCGCGTCGCTTCTGTATTTCGCAGCAGGTCGTTCTGTGAGTGCACAGGGTACCTACTACTGGATCGTCGACCCCCCAACAGATGGGCCTGATAACATGGGAGAGACATTTGCTCCGTGCTACGACTGGAGTAACTGTAATTTTGGATGTAATGCAGCTAATGTGGGACGTAGCTGCAGCAACCTAGACTGTACCGGCACCGGGAATGGTGACGCTGCCTATTTCTATACCCATACGTACACCTGTGAGTATGAGCCGCCGGCATGTACCCCGGATACCTCCTGCGCGGCAAGTACCTGCTCTACCACGACCTGCTCTGATGGGTGCGGTGGTACGGTCACTGGGACTCAGAACTGTGCCGTTTCCTGTACGGTAGCAAATGCGTGCGGTGTCGAAGCAACAGGGACCATGGTTGGCGCATCGTGCGACGCGACTCCTCCGCCTGCCATTGATGCATGTCCCGCTGATCCGGGTCTTCAGTGCAGTGGACCTTGTTCCGATGATGGCGGTGGAGATTCTTGTGTTGCTACCGTAGGAGAGTCATGCAACATGAATGCGTGCGGAGTTGCAGGAGGCACTACGCAGTGCGACGGCTCCTGCTCGGGTGGCATTCCAGCGACATCTGATGCATGTCCCGCTGATCCGGGTCTTCAGTGCAGTGGTCCCTGTGCTGGAGGTGCCTGTGTACCAGATACTTCGTGCGCTGATACCACCTGCTCAGGGAGTTTCTGCTCCGACGGATGTGGAGGAACAGTATCTGGCACTATGACCGGAGGTTCCTGTGGCGGTGGTGGAGGCGGAACTGTTTCGTGCAGCCCCTCAAGTCAGACCGTCCCTTCTGGGAATAACGCGACACTAACTGCATCTCTTTCGGGCGGTGCCACATTCTCCGCCTGGGTTGATGGGGTAGGTAATGTAGTTTCGAGTGCGAATCCATGGACCAAGTCGTACACGTCTCCTGCCAGCTATCGTGCTCGCGCAAACGATGGGGGCGGCAATTCTACCTACTCCGGATACTGTGAGGTGAATATTTCTGGCGGCGGGTGCTCTGACAGTGGTCCGGTTAGTGTAACGGCAAGCCCGAATCGAGTTAAAAGCGGTGTTCCCACAACAATTACTTTTACAGTTGATGCCACAAATGCATCAGGCAACTGTACGCTTTCGGGCTCAGGTATCACTACCCAGACATTCACTCCAACTGGCTGCTCCATCACTTCGGCGACGTATGCATCAACACTCACCCTCACCGAACAGTCCACGTACACCCTCGCGTGCCCGGGAGGCCAGACGGCAAAGGTCATCGTGAATATCGTGCCGAAGATCAAAGAATTCTAAAGTCCACAGGCCTCCCTGCCCATATCGCGCAGAGGGCGTACCATGAGAGGTATGGTGGGGAACAAACGTATTTTAAAGCGCGTACTTGCTTTCACTGTTGGGAGTGCACTTGCGGTCATTGTTGGTGCTCTAGGTGTCGTACTGTTTGGTGTTGGCGGATGGCAGGGTGCATATAGCGCGCTCACTCTTCCTACTGAACTTACAGACGCGGTATTTATTTCATCAAAGGATGGTCATGCAGCTGCATACAGCAAGGGAATGGGGTGGTATCAACGACACATGCAGGTGGAGGGGAGCGCAGCTTCCTTTACTCGAGATGCCGATGCGTTACTTGCAGTTTCAATGTCGGACGATGAAACCTACCTCCTGAGGTATAACGGGAACGACATAGTTACCTCGAGCCAGCAACTAGCGGTTCCTGCACGTGCGCCTTATGCCAAGATCGTCGCGTATGCGCAGCGTATACATGAGGAGGATGCACGTGAGCGCGAAGATCTGCCGCAGCGCGTTATCGCAGCACTCCCCGGACAGTGGGAGATTGGTGTACATCTCCTCAAGAACGGCACGAACCAAAAGGTGGTAGCAGGGTACGCACCACTTTTTATAGACGACACTCAATTCCTATTCTTCACCAGCAGCGGCATCTACCGCTACAACTTGGAGACTGGAAACGCGCAGCAGCTGCTTTCGCGCTCATTTCCTGTACTCATAGGACCAGTGCTGCAGTCGCCTGACCGGACGCTGATCGCATTCTTCGATCCAGCAACGAGAGTCACGGAGGTGTATCGCATTGAGGACACTGGTCTACGCGCAGTCGCAACTATTTCGGAGCACCTTGCCGCACCTGCCATAAGTAACGAGGCAGTGTATGACCTGAAGGGAAAACCGACCGGCGCTGAAGTGTGGCGGTATGGCCTTCGCGGAGAAGTGCCAGTCCACGTGTATACATTCCCCTTCAATCTTTCGTTTAGCCGAATCGTATTTTAATGCACACCATGAACATCTCTACCAATCGAAACACGAACGAATGGGTGGGAGTTCTTATTCTGGGTCTCGTGCTCGCGATATTTCTAGGGATACAGCTCGTACCTCAGACCGTACAGGGCTCGCACAACAGTTGGATCGGAGGGTGCGCTGATCCGGGCTGTACGGCAGAAGCTGAGGCAGCAGCGGCAGCAGCATGCGCCGCTGATGGCGGGTCATTCTCTGCTTTTTATGTGCCTGGTGGATGCGAAGGAACTGTTTGTTATGGCGGAGGCGGGATGTATGCGTGCGACATTCCAGATCCCGGACCGACCTGCGATACCAATCCAACCATGGACGGGTGTTCCTGTACGAAGGCCAATAGCTGCAATAGCACGTCCGGCTCGTACTCCGGAGGGACATGCAACGCACCGGAGCCGGCACCGTGTGCGGTGTGTGACGTAAACATGGGTGCCGCCTGCAACACTAATGCCTGCGGTGTATCGGGCGGGACCATTCAGTGCGACGGCTCGTGCTCGGGAGGTACACCGGTAGCTGTTGATGCGTGTCCCGTAGACCCAGGCCTGCAGTGTAGCGCTGGAGAGTGTTCAGCAGGGCCTTCGTGTAGCACGAACTCGTGCGAGTCTGCCGCGAATTCTTGCGGTCAGACCGCAGGCGGGACCCGTACTACCTGCACCGATGGGTACGATAGCGGTTGTTCTGCCTCGCCTCCTGCTACGGTTGATGCCTGTCCTGCCGATCCCGGTCTTCAGTGCAGTGGTCCGTGTGGTGGAGGTGCGTGTGTACCAGATACTTCATGTGCTGCAACCACGTGCTCTACCACCACCTGTTCTGACGGATGTGGTGGCAGTGTTACCGGGACCATGGCTTGTGGGGGTGGGGGAGGAGGCAGTGTCTCCTGTAGTCCACTCTCGCAATCCGTGTCCTCTGGAGCCAATGCCACCCTAACCGCATCTCTGTCCGGCGGCGCCACATTCTCCGCCTGGGTTGATGGAGTAGGTAATGTAGTTTCGAATGCGAATCCATGGACCAAGTCCTACACTTCTTCTGCCAGCTATCGTGCTCGTGCAAACGACGGAGGAACCTTTGTGTACTCGCCGCTGTATTGCCAGGTGAACATCTCCGGTGGTGGGTGTACCGATATTGGCCCTGTTGCCCTCACAGCGAGCCCGAACCGCGTAAAGAGTGGGGTCGCTACTCCGGTCACCTTCACGGTCTCGGTCGTAAATGCTTCCGCCAACTGTACGCTCTCTGGTCCAGGTATACCAACGCAAACCTACGTGCCAAATTCCTGCAGCGTTTCCACGACGTATACGCGAACTCTTACTCTTACCGAACAGTCCACGTACACCCTCGCGTGCCCGGGAGGTCAGACCGCCAAGGCCATCGTGAACATTGTGCCGGAGTACCAGGAGTTCTAAGGCTAAACTAGGCCAATTGAACCCTAAACCGGCCTGTGGTAGGCTGGGGGAATCATGAGTATTCAGACCACTACGGGCTCCGCCGTGAGCCGCCTCTTTGAGGCGGGTGCTCACTTTGCGCAGGTGAAGAGCCGTCGGCATCCTTCCATGCGCTCGTTCGTACTCGGTGCTAAGGGCGGAGTAGAGATTTTCGATCTTGCAAAGACCGATACGCAGCTCGCTGCTGCTAAAGAGGTATTGGCAGCACTCGCCCGCGACGGGAAGACTGTGCTTATTGTCGGCGGTAAGCGCGAGGCCTCTGACGCCGTTCGTGAGATGGGAATGCGTCTCGCCCAGCCATTTGTAGCTGGACGGTGGCTTGGAGGTACGATCTCGAATTTCACCGAGATCAAGAAGCGTATCGATCGCCTTGCTGATCTTACCGAGAAGCGCGAGAGCGGAGAGCTTAATCGTCTCTACACCAAGCTTGAGCGTATTCGTATCGATCGAGAAATTGATCGACTCCAGGAGCGCCTTGAGGGGCTCAAGAACCTTACCCGTCGCCCTGACGCTCTCCTTATCGTTGATACTCGTCATGAGGTGCATGCCACCAAGGAGGCGCGTCTCGCAGGCATTCCAGTTATTGGCATCATGAGCTCGGACTGCGATCTCAAAGATGCGGCGTATCCTATCGTTACCAACGATGCTTCCCGTGCAACGCTCTCGCTTGTCCTCACCGAGCTTGCTGAAGCCTTCGAGGCTGGTCAGCGCGCGTAAGTTCCGGCTCCGTATGCGGAGCCTTTAGTATCTCTGTAATCTTTCAATCCATGGAAATATCAATCGATGTCGTTAAGCAGCTTCGCGAGGCAACCGGTCTTTCGGTGATGCAGTGCCGCAAGGCGCTCGAGGAAGCGGGTGGCGATATCGAGAAGGCCGAGGTCATACTTCGAAAACGAAGCAGTGAGGCCGCTGATAAGAAATCCGATCGTGAGATTGGCGCTGGTGCAGTGGGTATGTATCTCCATGACAAGGCTATCGGTGCGATGGTGCTTCTTGCATCAGAGACTGATTTCGTCTCCAAGAACCCAGAATTTGAAGCACTCGCCAAAGAGCTCGCCATGCAGGTTGCAGCGACCAACCCGCAGTACCTTTCAAGCGAGGAGATCGGTGAGGACCAAAAGGATGCTGCGCTTGCGGTTTTCAAGGAAGAGGTGAAGGACAAGCCAGCGGAGATGCAAGAGAAGATTCTTGCGGGGAAAATGGAAAGTTATTTCCGTGATTCAGTGCTACTCAACCAATCGTACATCAAGGACGAATCGAAGACTATCAAGCAGCTCATCGATGAGGCATCCCAGAAGTTTGGTGAGCGCGTCATCATATCTAAGTTCGCTCGTTTCTCCTCCCGCGGGTAGCGCCGGAGGCTCTCTATGAGCTACCTCATTGTCATCCTCGCTTCACTTCTCCTCCTTTTAGGCTTCGTACTGTGGTCATGGTTCGAGACGACGCACGGGTTCCGTCTCTTAGCCCGCCCCCGTCGGACATTCGATCGCCAGGTCGCTCGTACCTACTTCATCATTACCCATATCGATTGGGGAGCGTTTATTGCACACATCGCGAAGATCACCTTCGAGCGAGTCGCGCATGACGTCGTCCATACGACCCTTCTTCTGGTACGAGCAACCGAACGCATACTCACCCGTACCATTCGCACACTCCGTGAGCGCGTCGCTTCTCATGAGTCAACGGGGGAACCAGTTGAGGGTTCGCAGTTGATTGCGACTATCATTAGGTTCCGAAAGAGTCTGAAACGAGAAAAAACATAGCACCGCTCCCAAGGAGCGGTGCTTCGTGGAGCCGAGGGCGAGATTCGAACTCGCGACCTGCTGTTTACAAAACAGCTGCTCTAACCAACTGAGCTACCTCGGCGCATTTCCAAACTACCTCATTTCTTCCTTGTAGTCGATGTGGCAGTCGAGGTTGCAAACAGTGATTTCGGGAAGTGCTCCTGGAACTCTTCCAGCGTCGAAAAACCGTAGCTGCGCTTTCCGTTTATCACGAACGCAGGGAATTCGGCCCTCACCTTTTCGACTGCAATAAGGGTTCTAAGTGCGCCAAGCTCTAGGTCATAGTCAAAGGAGTAGACGCGTAGCGCGGGATAGGTTTGACGGAGGTAGGAGAGTGCATAGCTCGCGCGATCACAGTTTTCGCATGCGCCAGGAGCGTTTGAATAGAAGTAGAGCGCAACCGTAGGAGTGATGTCACACGTTTCCGCAAGTTGTTTAGTGAGTAGGTAGTCTCGAATTTGAAGAAGCGTGTACTGCTTCTTCAAATCAGTAACCTGCTGGTTCGTATTCCCAAGTCGTTCCTCGGCCACGGCAAGTCGGTCGCCGAGTGCACTCACTTCTTGTGAGAGCTCATTGCCGCCGGCAATATCCTCACATGGTGCGTGCTCAAGCAGCGAGAACTGGGTCTCGAGAGAAAGCGTGTCGGTCGCAAGCTGGTTCTGAATGGCGGTAAGTTCTGCAAGCCGCTGCCGGTCGAGATAGTTAATTGCGTAGACCACCGTAGCGATGATCGTCACGGTGATTATGAACGCGATGATGGCGTTTCGAAGCGCGAGCGGCATGTGGTCAAACATAGGAGTAGAGTATAGCGTAGGTCTAGCGCCAGGCGCGACGTCGGCCCGTACCGACGTCGGCAAGCGCACGCACGAGCCAGAACGGTGCTATGAACCCATAGAGGAGTGCATACCCCAAAATGCTCATTGCTAGATCACTCTTGGTACGGGAGACATGCTGGCCCATGAGGATGAAGGTGGTCGAGATGACCATTACGACAATGCTGATAACGGTTATGAACGTGATGGGTGCGTAGAACCACTCTACGGAGAAGCGAGGCGTGAGCGTATAGATAAGGGGTATGCCGGAAGCGACACTGTACGTGTGTGCCAAGTTACTACCAAGCAGGTACAATGCCAGCGCAAACAACGTTACACCGCCCCACACGGCAACAAATCCAAGCGGGAGCACGAGGAGTCCCAGTACGCCGTAGCGAGGATTTCCCACGAGATCTCGGTAGTCAGTCAGGACGTTGCGGAGGAACCCAGTTGTCCAGCGGGTACGCTGCTTGATGAGCTTTGGCACGGAACGGGGCACTTTGGTGTAGACCCGAGCACGGGGAGAGTTCTCAATTTCATAGCCTGCTCGCTGGAGGCGGAGTGCCATTTCCATGTCCTCAGCCTGATGTGCGTGACGGAACCCGCCCACAACTTCAAGCACTGAACGGCGATACAGCGAGAACGGCCCAGGCGTGACATAAATACCATTCACTGCCGAGAGTGCGTGACGAAGTGCGATACCAAAGATGTATTCAGCGTTCTGCATGCGTTCAAGCAAATTCTTCGGCTCAAAGACGCTCATGGCAGGCGTTGAGGCGGCAACCTTCGGATCGTCAAACGCCGCTATCATTTCGCGGAGTGCATCGGGTGCAACAAACGAGTCAGCATCGAGACATCCGATAAACTCACAGTCGGTTGCGATAGCAATGCCGGCGTTGATAGCAGTGTGCTTACCGCCGTTCTCTTTATGGATGACCGTTACGTGCGGATGATTAAGATACGAATCCATTACCGCCCTCGTATTATCGGTCGAGCCGTCATTAACGAGAATGATGCGAAGCTCACTCGTTGGGTAGTCGAGCGCAAGAAGAGACTCTACCGTGCCGCCGATTGTTGACTCTTCATTCCAGCAGGGAACGATGATGGCTACTTTTGGAGTGTGGGTTGCTGCGGGGCGGTCGCGCCGTAGCCGCGCTGGTGCCGAGAGGAACGTAAGCAGCATGAACACCTCGAAATAGAGTCCGAGGAAAATAAACGGATATGCAACTACTTCCCAATGCATAGTAGGTAAGTCAAAAGCGCCCAGTACCCCTTAATCTAGCAAAAACAGAGCCTTTTTCCTAGCGTATCTGTGCCTGGTAGGTGCTACGGGTTACCTGTTCAAGGCGGCCGTGCAGGTCATCTATTTCTTCGCTGGTAAGTGTACGGTCCAGGCTGCGGTAGGTGATCCGATAGGCGTAGCTCACATTACCGGCACCAAACTTCTCTTCATTCTCGTATCGGTCGATGAGCGACACCTCCTCAACCAAGTCGCCTGCAGTTTCGCGCACTAGGTCGAAGTAATTATTCGGAACAAAATCATCGGTAACGATGAATGAGATATCTCGCACGATCGGTGGGTATTTACTCACCTCAACGAAAGGATTTCCAAGGATGAGTTGGCGCTGCACCCGTTCATCCTCCGACCATAGGAGTCGAATATCGGGGAGCGTCATGGAAAGGATGGCAAGCCGCTCGAGTCCGAACCCGAACGCCCATCCGTTGTAACCTTCAATGCCCATGTTCCGGAGTACGGATGGCTTGACCATGCCACTTCCGAGGATCTCGACCCACTCGCCGCCCACTTTCACCTCAACCTCAAGTGAGGGATCCGTGTATGGGAAGGTGTCTTCATTGAATCGGAACTCGGTATGTTCACCGAATACCGTCTTCACTACGTCCGAAAGGACTCGCTTCAGCTCATCCAACGGCAGAGTACCCTCCGAGTCTGGAATGAGTTTCCAGCCATCGATCTGGTGGAATACGTTCATGTGACGACGGTCGATTTCGTCCTTACGGTACACCTTTCCGAAACAAAGCGCCCCCAAATGTTCGTTACGTGCCGCTTTCGCCTGAACGTCTGGATGGTGGAGGTAGTAGTACCAGGAGACAGTGTTGTGGGTTCGCAGGATATTCTTCTCATCTACATAGTACGTGTCTGACTTACTACGAGCGGGATGGTCGGCAGGGAAGTCGAAGAGATCGAACGAAATATCTGCCGGCACAATTTCCGGAATCTCGATTATGTCGAGACCAGCAAGCGAAGGGACTTGCTGAACACGCTCAACGATCTCATGAATAGGGCTCCCGGGCGTACGAGAAAGATCCGGCATCGAGAGGTAGCGGTTAATGCGTGCTGCCTCGAAGTCGGTACGGGTCGCAAGCTCCTCTCGGAGGCGGTACTCCTCACTTCGGTCGATCTGGATATTCATATAAGGAGTGTAGGGAAAAGGAGCGGCTTATTCAAGCGAGCCATGCTAGGCTCTCCTGAATGGACCGCGTCACGATCGATGGATTTACGGTATATGGGGCCCACGGATATTTTGATCACGAGCGTACCCGTGAGCAGGAATTCGAGGTATCTGTTTCGCTGGGTACCGATCTGCGCCGAGCAGGGCAATCTGATTCGCTCACCGATACTATCGATTATGACCTGGTGCGTCGTACGATCGAGGAAGTATTCGCATCCGAAAGCCGCTACCTTGTCGAATCCTTGGCCGAGGAGATCGTACGACGCCTCTTTGTCGCTACCCCGGTACGGGAGGTAACGATTTCTATCCGTAAAAAAGCAATCTGGGACAATGGTGTCCCCGGTGTTGCTATCACCAGACGACGCCTGTAGGTCTGGTACAATTTCCTATATGTCCACCCCGTCGCTTCTCCAACGCATCATGGCGTCGAGAGCCCGAGGTGTCCCTGATGAGACCATACAGCAGGACCTCGTGAAGGAGGGTGTTTCAATCGAAGACATCAATGGGGCGTTTGCTCGCCTCTCCTTGTCGCGGGATCCGCTTCGTGCCAGCGAACTCTCTCATACCACTCCTGTCCATTCTTCTGGCATCGACTGGCTCCTCGTCATGTTTCTCGCAATCTCTGGGGGTGGGGGATATTTCTTGTATCAATACGGTCCGCAAATCAGAGAAGCCACCACAGACGCCATTGCCTCATTCGGTGTCGAAGAGGCAGTTATTTCTCAAGCACCGTTCATTCCATTTAATGCACTTCCTGC
>CAYUQB010000003.1:0-40886 GCA_964446735.1 uncultured Candidatus Saccharibacteria bacterium
TGCACCTGGAGCGTGGATTCATCACTACTGAATTGATAGGGCGAACGTTGTTTTAAACGCAGAATGGCAAATGCACCATTAATATCCTCTGGAGAACGACCTTCCTTGATAAGGAGGGCTTGTATTTCCTGATCACCTTTCCCCTGCGCGCGTTCTCGCTCAATAATAGTAGTCAGATTCTGGGAACTCATAGCATATAGAGTACCTCACGGAATACCCACAGGAGAATACTACCCTCTGCTCACTGTGCAGCTTCTTTTATAGAAGGGTTCGAACATCCTCTCGCAGAGTAAATGAAAACGCCCTTGGGGCGTTTTCATTTACTCTCCTAGAGAGCTTTTACCAACCGAACTTTGTCAACCAGCCCCCTGCCATAAGCTCTTGATGCATGGCAACCTTCGTAAGCGGTCCGAAGTAACCTACTGCCGGTGCTACATTCTGAACGGTCTGATACCGACCCAACGCGGCTTGGGTAAGTGCGCCATAATAGCCCATAGGAATACCCATCGGAATGCTCAAGTAGCCTCCTTCTGAAAGAAGACCTTGGAGAACCACGACACCTGGACCCCTCGACCCGATGGTCATATTTTCACCAACGAGGATATTAGGATATTCATTAGCGTGAGCACGGGGTGCAAGGATCACCATTCCCAGAGCGAGGGTCACCATGAAGCCCATGAATAGATACGAGCGAGGAGATGCTTCGAAAAAACGTAATGCTTTTGTCATACGAGTGATGTGTATTAGCGAACGTGACAATCAATTCCCTGAGTTTTACCACTCAACGAAACAAATGATGTCTAAAGTACACACCCTAGAGTTCCTCCTGCGCTGCGGGAGAGCCCGCAAACTACACAGTGACGAGAAGACTGACGTGTACCGTTAATTAGAGATATTTGCGACACCTTAAGTATCCCCTTAATTTGACGATTATGCAAGTAAATTGTTTTGTGAACTTGCGTGCCATGGATTCGAACATTCTCTAGCCAGCAGTAAAGACGACGAAGGCTAATCCCCTAACGAATCTATTCGACATGAACGCCACGCTGTACTTTATTCACGCTATACTTTCATTAATGGGAAGCCTCCAGGAGCGGGCGCGTTTGAGGAAGGTCCTCCTGCTTCTAGTTCTCTGCAGCCTCTTTGGTTTCGCCGCTAGTCCAACGTTTGCCAAGGACGACAAAACTCCGCCGGTTATTAGTGAACTTATTGCAGAATCGATAACCGACCGCTCAACGACCATACGATGGACCACCGACGAGCCAGCGGACTCGAATGTTCGGTATGGTGTAAGTCCCCAGGTTAATACAAATGGTCCCGATGATGTGGCTTTGGTACTCACTCACTCCTTGGTGATTACGAACCTACAACCTAACACTACGTATACCTTCTGCGTCCGGTCACGGGATTCAAGCAAAAACAAATCGGAGGAGTGTAGCTCGTTTGCGACGCTCGGCGAGGGTGTGCCGCCAGAGCCTGCTCGAGCAAGTGGCCTGCGATCACAAGGAACATTCATATTATCCGGTACTGCCTACCCCCACGCACGCGTACGAGCATTCCTCACATTGCTTCCTGAGCAGTTCATCGCGCAAGTGGAGACAATTGCGACCAGTGACGGTTCTTTCTCTGTATCCTTCACGGATAAACCTTCCGGTCTGTATGCATTTACTCTTTCGGCAACTGACCGAAATGGTGTCGCGTCGACCCAGAAAGGCTTCTCGTTTGGATTCTTGAACGGCTTCATGCAATCGTCGCGACAGCAGATTATTTTTCCTCCAACGCTTAGCATTGAGCGAGCCGAAGTCGCGTGGGGTGACAATATCGTCGGAAGCGGAAGTAGCATACCGAGCGCAACCGTGGTCGTGCACATGGGTACCCGATCATACGAAACCCGTAGCGATGCCGCGGGTCAGTACCGCGTCCTTATCAATACTGCCCCAATTACTCCTGGCAAGTATTCACTTCGTGCACGTGTCGTGCACCCCCAACACACTAGTTACGAATACTCGCTCACGAGGCTCGTGACCATTATTCCGAATTCCGTACCGAAAGCCGACCTTAACGGTGATGGTGCGATTACTCTCAAGGACATGAGTATCTTTCTCGCACATCCGGTAGACCTTAATAACGACAAGATTGTGAACGCGATGGATATGAGTATCTTTTTGCGCGCATTCCGTTAAACGAATGATTTTCGCATGAGACTACTTTCGACCATTGCATTCGTTCTGATCGGCGGAGTGATGATGATCCCCGCCCCAGCGCATGCGTCGGCGCTTGTGGTTTCGGGACCGAGTGTCGTTTCCATAGGAGAGTCGTTCGTGGTTCGCGTCTACGCAAGCTCCACCGAACGCGGATTCAATGCTGCCGAAGCAACAATTTCTTATCCGAAGGATGTACTGCAGGTAGATTCAATCGATTCCTCCTCATCTGCCACCCTGCTTAGTTTCTGGCTGCTGTATCCCGAATTCTCAAACCAAGTCGGGACCGTACGGTTTTCGGGAGGGACCACCCATGGTGCTGTAGGTGCCAGTGTCCCACTACTTAGTATCCGCATGCACGCAATCGGGAGCGGGGATACCATCATAACGGCAAGCGATGCGTCCATAAATGCGGCCGACGGAAGCGGGAGCAATATCCTCGAATCAATTGTACCCGCTCGTGTAACCGTACGGAATGCACGAGTAGCCGTGCCGCCAAAGAATGAAACAGAAGCTAGTCCTCTCCCTGCTCCACTACCACCGAAGCCACCGAGGACAACTTCTATACCCGCCACATCGACCACTACTCTGAGTCCGTGTACGAGCCCGTTTGGCTACTGCGACCTCTCTTTGCCAACCATCGAGATGGTACGGGTGGGACACTACGCGGATACATCAACAGTATTTGTATCAGGCACGGCCCGCGAAGGTACACACGTCCATGTAATTCTAAACCGGGGCGGAGTATTCTACACCGAGGTCGTTGCGGTCATCACTCCGGAACGGACATGGGAAGCAACACTTCCTTCCATTTATGCCTATGGCGTATATACCGTCGACGCACGCGCAGAAACGATGGATGATCATGCGAGTCAAAAAGTCTCCTCGGAGAAAATAAATATTTTCCCTCCTTACTCCCTCGTTTTATTCGACATCGTGCTTGAGTGGTACATGCTTCTCGAAGCCTTCTTTGTGCTCGTGTTCCTAAGTACCTGTTACTACTTTGTATACTCCCGACTTAGGAAAACGCAGTCACCGACTATAGAATCCCACCCGATGATAAGGTACACACCAGAGCTCTTCTTGTTCAGCGCTACGACACTGCTCCTCACCATGTCGTTCATAGCCTATCAACTATGGGATAGGCAATACCGAGCATCAACCATCTACTGGCCGGGTACCAACGTCCCCTGCATCCAACTAGAGAACTCGCTTGATGATTCCTACTTCTCGGCTACGCTCTCGATATTCATCGATGGTAAGCCACTTGTCGTGCCTGCTGGCATGGGCATTTCTCCAACCTGTATCGCCCAGATACATACTCATGACGATACCGGACACCTCCACTTCGCGCCGAGTGCTCGAGCCGTGACCCTAAGTGACTTGGTCAAGGTATCTGGCATTCGTCGACCTTCGCAATCCGGCTACCTTCTCTCGGTAACCCTCAACGACAATCCGTATGCAGGCGACATCAATACATATGAGCTCAAGAACGGTGACCGTATCGTTCTCACGTACGTAAAAAAGTCTGTGCAACCTCGATAAGGTAGTTTTTAAGTCGTAAATTGAATCTGGAAGCTATACATCCCCATGGCACACACTCCCTGAAGCGTAGTGCCTGGCTCTTGAGGAGGGATGGTGACCTCAGTAACGCCGGACGCCTCGAGATTCTTTTGGAACCCGAGCTTGGGAATACTGACTGCAGCGGAGCAGTCGTACGTTCCCTCTGTTGTAAGCCTGAGTACCGTGGGAACACCTGGTTGTGCGATGGTCACCTTTGGGAAATACCCCCCTTTGGCCTGTACCTCAATGACTTGAGTTTCCCCTTCCCTGCTTACATTACGTGCCGTAGATGGTGACGGCTTTTGGGTAAGTGCAAACGTGCCGCCAATGACGACGAGTGCCACTAGAACCGAGGCGATGAGTGGAAGCTGCTTCATATCTCAAAGTATATCGTTAGACGTTTAGTAATGGTGGAATGACGCCGATGGCAGCCAGGCTACTCATGAGGTTGAAGAGCCCGAAGAATATGACTACCAGGCCTGCGGTCTTATAGAACACGCCCGTCTGCATACGCTTTATGCTGAGCGAACTGAATGAGAGGAGTGCAAGTACGGGGAGCGTACCGAGCGCAAACGCAAACATAGTGAGCGCACCAGTCAGGAAGTCTCCTGTCGTAAGGGTATAGAGCTGCATGGATTGCGTAAATCCGCAGGGCAGGAAGAATGTCGCGGCTCCGACGAGTACCGGTGTAAGCGAGTTTGTTGCGCCTTTAAGTCCGCGCACGCCCGTTCCAAACGAGCTCGGAAGCGTCGGTATGAGCTTCTTGGTCCAGGGGAATATATCGAGGAGATTGAGACCGAGCATAAGCAAGATAATCGCTACGAGGAAGCTCAGGACGAACGTGCCCACTCCCCCAAGCTGGAACGCCGAACCAACTGCTCCAATGACACCACCAAGAACGAAGAACGAGACCAGCCGTCCGAGATGGAAGAGAACCTGTGGGCGCACCCGCTCTCCTTCTTTTGCGTAGCTTGCAGACATTGAAAGCACGAGACCACCCACAACTGCCATGCAGGTAGAGACCGAAGCAACGAGACCTATGACGAAGGCCGTTGCGAACGTCATGTCCCCTCCTCCAACGAGATTCACAATCCCAAGCTGTTGGAGCAGGATGAAGAAGGCGATGAGTACAGCGGCTATCGGGAGAGCGTAGGTGAAATCCTGCCAGCGAACCACATGCTTCTGTTTATCGAGGTGTACGGCATACCCGTGCCGCTTTAAAGGTGCGGTGAGCAGCTCAGCAATCTGCTGGGGCGTGCGTTCACCAAACTCCCCTGTTACTTCGACCGCATGGGCTGTGAGCGACGACTTTGCATGAGTCACTTCAGGCAGGTCCATGAGCTCGCCCTCGGTGAGAGCAATGCAGGACTTACAGTGCATCCCGCTTACGTGGAAGGTGTAGGTTTCCATATTAGAGTTTTACTGCCTTTAAGCGCAGGGAATTGAGCACCACGGATACGCTCGAGAAGGCCATGGCAAGGCCGGCAACAACTGGTGACAGGAGCCAACCGAAGAACGGATAGAGTATGCCTGCAGCAATTGGTATGCCGATGAGGTTATAGATGAATGCCCAGAACAAGTTCTGCTTGATTCCCGTCATGGTTACGCGGGAAAGACGTATTGCCTTTACGAGTTTCCCCATATCGCCGTTCAAGAGCGTGATGCCAGCTGTCTCAATCGCAACATCGGTACCCGTACTCATAGCGATACCGACATCAGCCTGAGCGAGCGCTGGGGCATCGTTTACCCCGTCCCCTGCCATAGCAACGATCCTGCCTTCTGATTGAATTTCTTTGATCTTATTCAATTTCTCATCTGGCAGCACTTCGGCGACAACGGTATCGATGCCTGCCTCTTGTGCGATGGCCTCAGCTGCTCTTCGGTCATCGCCCGTAAGCATAACCACGCGGATGCCGAGCTTATGCAGCTGCGTGATGGCTTCTACGGATTCAGGTTTCAAGGAATCAGCCACGAAGACCGTTCCTATCACCGCATCCTTCGTCGCAAGCATGATAGGAGTCCAACCCTTGGAGGTTCTCTCCGAGAAACTCACTTCATCGACCGATAGACCAAGACCGGTAAGAAGCTTCGTGTTGCCTGCGAAGTAGTGAGTGCCGTCGATAAGCCCCTGTACACCTTTTCCTTCTAGTGCCTTGAAGTCAGCAACTGGTGGAGGCTCCATTGAACGTTCCCTGGCATAGGTGAGTATGGCGGTCGCAAGCGGGTGCTCGGACTTATGTTCAAGCGCAGCAAGTATTCTGATAACGTCCTCTTCTGAGGCTCCATCCAGAGCCGTTACCTCAACTACTTCTGGCTTGCCTTTGGTTATGGTGCCCGTCTTGTCGAGCACTACCGTGTCAACGGTATGAAGTTTCTGCAGTGTTGCGGCATCTTTGATAAGGATGCCTTCTTGGGCTCCCTTTCCTACCCCGACAATGACCGCAATAGGTGTTGCAAGTCCGAGTGCACACGGACACGCAATGACCAGGATGCCGACGAATGAGGTAAGGCCAAGCGTGAGTGCCTGCGCAAACCCAAGATACGGCGTGCCGATAAGGAGCCATGCCGCAAAGACGAGGACTGAGAACACGAGGACTACCGGAACAAACACGCTCGAGATTTTGTCAGCAAGTCCCTGAATGGGAGCTTTACTGCCCTGCGCGTCTCCCACCATACGGATAATGGTTGCGAGAAGTGTCTCGGAACCAACTTTTGTAGCTTTGAATACGAAGTGGCCACTGGTGTTTAGAGTTCCCGCCACAACCATCTCACCAGCAGACTTCTGTACTGCTATTGGTTCTCCCGTAACCATCGATTCGTCGACGTATGAACTGCCTTCGGTAACAACACCATCAACAGGTATCTTTCCTCCTGGCTTTACGATGACCAGATCGCCATGCGCAACTTGGTCAATGGATACCTCGGTTTCCTTTCCGTCACGCATGACGAGGGCTGTCTTAGCTTGTAAGCCAAGAAGTTTTTCAATAGCGTCTCCGGTCTTGAGCTTCGAACGGGCTTCGAGATACTTACCAAGTGCAATAAAGGTAATCACGACGATGGTTACGTCGTAGTAGGTCTGCTCAACATTCAGATACGGTGCAAGCGGAACTTCGAACGCAGTAAGAACGAAGCTATACAGAAAGGCTACGGAGGTACCAATACCAATGAGGGTGTCCATATTCGCTTTTCCGTAGCGAACGAAGCGATACAAACCAAGCAGGTACGGTTGCCCCACTACGACCATGGTGTACGTTGCGAATATTGGGAGCAGGTGATGGAAGAATTCGTACCAAATCTCGGGCATGGTGGCCACGGCTCCAAACTGAGCGAGCATTTCCCAGCCCATGACAAAGATACTGAATGCAGCAAGCGGCACTACTGAAAGGACCTTTGTGCGCATGCTTTTAATCTCGGCCAGTTTCTCGGTCTTTGTCTGATTGATACCCGTGTGTGCCGCGTGCTCATCGGCCGACATACCCATGTCCTCGGCTGAGGGAACCACGAGCGAATATCCAAGAGGCTGTATATGCTCCGAGAGCGTGTGCGGGTCGGTCTTTGCGGGGTCAAAACGTATCTTTGCCGTTTCCGTCCCATAATTAACTTCGACCTGCTCGACACCTTCTACCTTCTTCACATTTCGCTCGATGATGCTTGCGCAGGAGGCGCAATGCATTCCCTTGATTGGGTAGGTGGCCTGGTGACTCATACTATTTCCGCTTAAGTCGATACACAGCCAGGATTTCCTGCTTTGCCTTGCTAACGTTCCCTGCCTTGATTTGGTCAGAGGCACAGGTATCAAGATGGTTCTCAAGAAGAATGTCCTCTACCCCCGACAACGCACTCTTTATAGCTGAGGTTTGGGTAATGATGTCGATGCAGTACGTGTCCTCTTCGACCAGCTTCTGTAGCCCACGAATTTGACCCTCGATGCGACGAAGGCGGTTTTGCAGTACTTTTTTGTTCTCAATTTTCATGTGCCCATGATACCCCCTGGGGGTATCATGGGTCAAACACATGAATGTTCACATCTACGAGGAGTTAACTTGACTATTTCCATATTCATATTAGGATAAATTCGGTCCAAAGCTCTTATTTCCTCACAATCGGACCGAAGGAGACGTACATGCTCGACAGCAGTTAGGTTTCACCGATGCATTGATATAGTCGGAACTTACAAAAACTACCAATTCGCATCAGGGTACCTGAAAAGCGAAGGACGACGTATCGTGTCTACCGCAAACGGAACTAACGAATCTCTCCGTCGTATGTATACGAAAGCCTACGAACTGCGAATCCTGTTGATCGCAGAGGAGCTCCAAAACACAGGATCCAATTTCAGCCAACGAGTCGGGGATCTGTGTCGGTTCGCTGACATGGTTGCGACTACGGCGCTCAAGGTGCGCCTGGAGCTCAGTCCTACAGCAGTCGGTTTTCCCGAGCTTGAAGTCCTTTTCGCACACTGGAGGGGGCTGCGTAAAAAAGAAGAAGCGAGGAAAAAACTGGAGGAGGCACGGGGCCGGTGGCGACGAAAAGCCGAAACGGCACAAGGCCTAAAACCTTCCTACGACGAGAGCTCTCGCGTGTTCATGCGTCATCGAACTTGGTCATAAGTAACTACCGCCCGTAAAGAGCCCGGAGGTGCAGCACCCTTCGCCGCTCCTCCGGGCGGCTTTCTTGTATACAAAGGTTCGGACATCCCTCTAGTTCACGCAACTTCCCTCTCGCCGGATGAGTTAGTAAAGATGTATGGCTGAAAAACTCTCACTCAGATTCTTTTGGACAATGATGCTGCTGTGCGCAGGTTCGACGCTCACTTTTTTATGGTTTGAAAATGTTGTGCCTGAGAAGCTCATCCCAACTCTCTTTATCATTGGTCTTGCAAGCTTCTTGATCTGGGTGCCCTTGGTGACGTATCGATTCCTAGAAAAGCTGAGCTAGTGCCTCGAGTGGGGATAGAAGAAAAAACATACTGATAAATGCAGTACGCTTACTAGTACTAGCTCAACTACTGGAGCGGTATGGCGTACAACGAGGTTCTCATCCTTCTCACGAGCATTGCGAGCATTGTGCTCGTGCTCCTGGCCTGGCGTCTTGATAAGGAACGCCTGTACAGTGCCATACTCATATTCCTTATCCTGATCGCCCTTACCGGCGGAAAGATCGTGGAGTTCTTCGGCCACGAAACGAATACGGGAAATATCTTTTATGCTTCCGTCTTCCTCGCTACCTACTTCCTCATCGAACGATATGGGAAGCGTGAAGGTATTCGTTCCATATGGATTGGACTGGTCGGTGTGCTTCTCTTCTCCATACTCCTGTGGTTGACCACACTCTATATTCCCTCAGCAAGCACTGCCGTATTGAGTGCTGCACTTGAGACCGCATTCGCTCCCCTTTCGCGACTCGCATTTGCGAGCGTGCTCGCCTACATCATAAGTCAGACACTCAACGTATATCTCTACATCTACCTAAAACAAAAATTCAATGGCGGAAAGCTATGGCTGCGGGCTAATCTCGCGAATCTCGCTGCGCAGGCGGTTGATAGTGTGATCTTCTTCACTGTTGCGTTCTGGGGCGTGATCGCTCCCACAAACATCCACGACGTGATCATCACCGGTTTCGTAATTAAGGTGCTGTTCATGATGGTCGCTTCCCCACTGCTCTATCTCAACACCATAGAGGAAGATCACGAGAGTGAGTACACCTCCCTTACCGTCCGCTAGGATTACGGCACCACTATCTCACCTGCATCAGGAAACGAGTTGTATCCTCGCGCACGCATGCTCGCACC
This sequence comes from uncultured Candidatus Saccharibacteria bacterium, assembly GCA_964446735.1. Taxonomy (GTDB): domain Bacteria; phylum Patescibacteriota; class Minisyncoccia; order Phycocordibacterales; family Phycocordibacteraceae; genus C7867-001. Next base: position 9,556 of record CAYUQB010000003.1, read on the forward strand.
ATACGCTCCGACATCATAGATACGAACCTCGTCCCCAATCTGTGCCTTGGTAAGAGTTCTCGATTCAATCGATTCGGGATCTCCCTTCGCAGGAGTGAATAGGTCACCTGATTCGCAGTTATGACCGACGACAACATACTCCTTAGTTTCTGTGGAATCATTCATAACTTCTATACGGTGCTGCGCCCCGTATAGTGCAGTACGCAAGAAGTCATTCATGCCGGTATTGAGACGAAGGAATGTATACCCTTCCCTCCCTGTATCGACGATGTCATCGACCCTCGCTACGAGGGTACCCGCATGGGCGATTGCATAGGTACCCGGTTCAAGTTCAAGGGACAGCTTCCTGTCAGTGCGCGCATGGAACGCCTCGAGCTTCTCACTAAATAACGCCATGACGGCGACAAGATTCGTTTCTACTTCTCCCTCGTACCGACGTACTTTGTATCCACCGCCTATATCGAGCGTTGTTACGTCTGGAAACAAGTCGGCAACGACAAGTGCCCGATCCATTACCTCACCCCAGACCTTAGGGTCTGCACCCGACCCAACGTGAATATGGAGCCGGTCAATCTGGACCTGGTGCGCACGCGTGCGTGCAATGACTTCATCTACATACTCATGCCAGATGCCGAAACTTGCACTAGTACCCCCAGTCGTCGTGCGGTTGTTGTGGCCGTGACCAACAGCAGGATTAATTCGTACTCCTACGACATCTGGTCGGTCAGCCGTCTCTAAAAACAAACTAAGCTGGGTGAGCGAGGTGGCGGTGAACAAGACTCCCGCAGCAAGCAGTTCTTCAAGGTTGTGCGGAGATTGTTGTGAGGAGAGTGCAATCTGATTTCCGGGAACACCAAGACTTAGTAAATAAGAGGCTTCATAACTTGAGCTGGCGTCAAAATACATCCCGCCTTCGAGCATCATCCGTATGATCTCTTGATGCGGATTAGCCTTTATTGCATAGCGCACCACTACCCCGTACGGCGCAGCGAGTCCCTGAAATTCAGTGATCCGCGATTGTATCGTCGCTCGACTATATTCATACCGAGGTGTGTCCATGGATGCATTGTATCTCGAACGAATGCGCGTGGAGCCATCGTTTGACACCAGTGTCTTTCTGACGTAAACCTCTCTCCAGGTGGGTGGGACGGTCCCACCCATTTCTGTACCTGCAGGATCTTCCTGCGAACAATTGAGGGGGTTCACGATGACTACGCTTCGTATGCTCCTACCAGGAGCACTGGTAACCACCTGCCTCTACGCCCCTCCGGCGTGGGCGCAGGAGGAAGATCTGGACGCTCCGATCTCAACCGCGCCTCTGCGCTACGAAGTGGAGGCCGTGATCGAGGGTCCGGCTCCCGACCCGATCACCCTTCCGCCGGCGACCGACTCGAATCGGCCGTGGATCGAGCCAAGGGCTGATCCTCGAACCTGCGAGCAAGTGCGTTCGCTCGGCATGCAACGGGGGCGGGAACTCCACGGCGTCGACATGGCGCTCGGAGAGCTGGTGTCGGAAAGCTCCTACCGGCGCGGTTGTGATTTCCTCGGAGGTCACGCGTCGCTTGAAATCGGCACCGTCATGCTCGTGACCGAGAAGGGCAAGTTCGGCTCACGGGGTCTTCCCGAGGAGCTGCGGCTCCAGTTCGATTACCGGGACGAGTTCCACCTGCCGTACGGTGTGGTGGACATGACCCTGTTCGCCACCATCCGCGCCTACGACGTGACCCAGAAGTTCGAGAGCTACAGCGACGACTACAGCACGCTCGGGTTCACGTTCGGCTACTCGTTCTGGATCGACGACGTGAAGGTGCGTCCGGTGTTCATCACGAGCGAGAAATGGAATCCGATCAATTACCTGAACTCCCAGCACCGCTGGGGGCTCGGGCACGAGATCGACACGCCGTTTCTCTTTGGCGGCCGCTTCAACCTCACTGGCGCCACCATCCGGAGCGAGAACTCGACGACGGCCAACGTCCACAAGCACGCGACGTATGCCATCGCCAGCGCGCGCTGGCACTTCCGCTACGGACTTGAAGTCGCCCTCGGCGTGCGCTACGACCGGTATGGCAAGCACGACGCGCAGTTCCTCAAGTGCGTCGACCGGGACATGCGGATTCGGCTGTGCGGGCTGCGGAATGACTCCACTCCCCTGCCGCAGTTCGGGCCGTTCGTCCGGTTCTCCCAGACCACCGTGTTCTGGTAGAACACCACCTGATGTGTTTGTAGAAGAGGGCCCCTCACGGGGCCCTTTTTCTGTTTCGCTTATTGACTGAACTGCCAGGGCGATGACGATGCGTACGTGCTTGAGGCAAAACGCAAGAGCGTCGTGAATAAGGTCGTACTGGTCGCACGCGCAGTGTTCCAGTTGAGATTAAGTGAGGTGAGATCGACTTCAGGACCAACCGGTGCTCCGTTTACATAGAGGGTGGCACCAAGAAGTGCTGGAGGAGGCGGTGCGGGCGGCACCACCGTGATGGACACCGATTTAGAAACCGTTCCACCTGCTCCGGTACAACTAAGATCGTACGTTTGAGGTGTGGTTAGGGATCCTGTTGATTCCGTACCCGAGACTGGCTTAGCTCCATTCCAAGCTGAGGCGGCAGTACATGAGTCTGCGTCGGCAGCACTCCAAGAAAGCACTGCACTATCCCCTTCTACGACCGTGGTCGAACTGCTCGTGAACGTGAGCGTGGGTGCTGCTACAGCGGCGCTCGCGCCGTATTCATAGGCACCAGAGTCGGGCCTATCGTCACGCTGATTACCCAAGAGATCAAACGGAAGAACAGCGAGCGCAGAAAGCGTGCTCGGGGTGCGATCAATAGCTTCTGAAGACGCCGTGAGTGTATAGTCGCCATTCCCCAGACCAGTGCCAAGGCGGGACGCATCATTGGTGTACGCAGGACTTCCTGAATAGTCGGAGAAGAGGCCTCCAAACTCTCCCGGGAAATTCGCCGTTTGAGAGAGGTTGGCAACAGTTCCTACGTTGTAGCCAACCGGCCAACTCCCCACACGATTTCCGTTCTGCGTACCGAAGGTATCGTCCTTATTATTCCAGTCAGCAAGTGAGTTGAAGCGCTGGCTCCAGTTGAGGCGATCACGCGATATCGTACCGGTCTCGTTATACGCGACATTAAGTCGCTGTCCGGACAAGGTGTTATGCCAGAGGATCACATGGTTCGTGGTCGTCGCAACATTGCTATCAGCTGACACCTGAAGAAGGGGCTGGGAGGTACTCATACCCTCAAGCACGTTCTGCACGATTGCGATGCCGTGCAGGGTGTCTGAGCGTGCCGCGAGTGGGTTGTAGCTGTTGTAGTTGTATAGCGTGTTGTAGGCGTAGATTGCATTCTCGCTTTGTCGATGGCCTGCCGGTTGATCATCTTCCGCAAATGGATTGGCGGCGATGTTCTTGTTGCCGAGAACCGCATAGAGCGTTGCAACCACTGGCGACGCAGCGGTGTTTCCGCGAACGAGAGCGTACGGAGACTTGTTCAGCGAGAAATTTTTAAGTCCACCGTTCCAGGCCGTGATCTGATTCTGGGTTGCGTAGATTGTTTTCCAGGTGTGCACCGGACCGGTGGCGGCGAATTTCACGGTATTCCCCTGAAGCCAGAGTACATCGGTTGCTGAACGACCTCGCAGCACGCTCGAACCCGACAGAACCGAGAAGGTGACATTCTCAATCTTCAGTCGGTCTGCCTTGAACACTGCGTTCGTGCCAGTCGCAATAATAGTGTTTGCACTACTTGCGGTTGAAGCCGGTCGCACGGTGAGCCAGGTTGTCATTACTCCGAGATCACCTGGCGTGGTACCCGGGAAGGTGTGTGAACCTTCCGCAAGCAATATCTGTCCCCCACCCGCATTTGCCCGTCCGTACGTGGCAGTATGGAAGACCTTGAGTGCATCTGCTGCCTTACCAATGGTGCGGAAGGCGTTCCCGCTTTCAGCCGCTGCCTGTGATGCATAGACCGCTCCGGTCGTATCGGAACCAGTAAGCGACACGAGCGCATACCCAACTCCGTAGGTTCCTTCCTTATCATTGAGCGCATAGAGCGGACCGAGCCGTTCTTCCGGCTGCGCCACACCATCTTCGGTGAGCGCGGTATCAAGAACTGAATCCTCATCCCCCACCCACGGGTATGCCGTAAAGTTCACCTCGATCTGCGAGGACTGTGCGAGGTTAGCGACCGGAATCGTTGCGGCGTACACCAGTACTTGATTCGTATCGTTGGTACGAGTCGACTTAGTAACATCTGTTGCTGTCTGTGCAGCAGCGGTATTGGTACCATCGGTCGCACGGTATACGACTGCAGCAACGGGCTTCCCGTTTTGAGCAAAGCGGTGGAATACTGCCGACTCAACCAAGAAGTCTCCTGATACCCGCTCGTATCCAGGCCATGCCCATCGTCCGATGACTTTCGGGTAATCAAGCGTGGATCCGTTCACTACCGTCTGTCCGCTTACAGCTGCGTTGGTAAGGCCGGTACCTCCCGCTCCCGAGTCGGTGTACCACCCACTTGCGACTGCGACCGTGACATCGGTGCCAGAAGTTCCGGCACCGCCATTCTTATCGTCATCATAAATAAAGTCAGACAGCGCCACCTTTACGGTCAGGGTGCTACTTGCGACTGCTTCGTCCTTCTGTGTCTGGTTCGGGTATGGCTTACGCAGCGTTTCCGTTGCATAGACGGTACGCGTGATGGTACCGAGCGTACCTGAAGAGTTGTATCCCTGTGACGTCACCGTGAACACCATCTTTGCGAGCGACGGGTCGAATGTTGAACCGAGACCGTAATCATAGGTGCCACCGGTCGTAAATCCTTCGATATCTACTTCTGCGTACCATCCGTTGGGAGCGATACGCACGGCGGTGATGTCTCCCGGCGCTGCGTATGCACCTACCGGTGCAATGAGCCCAGCAGCGAGGGTGAAGAAGAGGACAGAAAAACGAGCAGTTCGCGACAGCATACGACAGATATTAGAAATATGGCCATACGGTAGCACAATCGCATCATTCTTCCGACCAGAATACATGACAAATTCATGAGGAAATGCTAGAGTATCTTTGTCAAACACAGCGCTGCGCCCGAGGGATACGAGTCGAATTTCTTACACAGCCTCCTGTACTTGATGGTTATCAAGTGCTTTAGACTCAATACGTATGCAGCAAGGAACTATTGCGAGCCTTACCGACAAAGGGTTCGGGTTCATCAAGGTCGAAGGAATGGCGAAGGATCTCTTCTTTCATTCCAACGAACTCGTTGACGTTACATTCGACGAACTTCGCGAAGGTGACACCGTCCAGTTCGAGGTAGGCGAAAGTCCGAAAGGACCGAACGCCATCAAGGTCTCGAAAGTGTAATCGCAGTGAGCGCCTCCGGGCGCTCCTGTGCGTTATGAGCTCACCCCACATCTTATGGAAACAGGAAAGATCGTCCAACTCCTTGAACGCCAGTTCGGGTACATAAAACGAATCGGCGTGAAGGAGCACCTGTTCTTCCACGCAGATGATCTTACCAACATGCGATTCACTGATCTGCACGAGGGAGATAAGGTACAATTCTCGATTACCGAGAGTAGTAAGGGTCCCTATGCGACTCATATCAGTAAATCCCTAACCAGCTAATCCCTATCGTATGGTGAAGAACAATCATGGAGTGAGTTCCAAGAACAACCCAAAGCGAACGCACAAGACGAAGAAACGCCTTGCGGCTAAACGCGCACTCCTCGAGAGCCGAACGAAGGAGCGTTAAGCTACATTGGTACTATATATTGAAAATTTCATGCGGCTTTGCATGGCTTAAAATATGTGTTATTGTGCGGCCAGTGTTCTTTTACACATCAGGAGGGCTGCAGCCATAAGCGTTTGAGGTATCGAACGTTTATTGCTGCAGTCCACCACAGGGGTTGGTACTGAGCATGGAGTGGACCAATGAAATTCGGAACTCTCTTCGCGGCCGCGGCTGTTTCCGTGGCTCTGGCCGGCACCGCGCAGGCGGTGACGCTCAACCAGAACGCCGCTGACGGCTTCGAAGCCGGCACGGGAATCCCCAACGGCTTCTTCACCAAGGACCACCAGGGCGGCTTCATGCTCGATACCCGAGCTCGGCCCTACCCGGAACTGCCCATCCCCTCCATCGGCAACAGCATCTTCCTGATCCCGCTCGGGAAGATCGTCAGCATGGACCTCTCGGTCTGGCTGAGCGCCGATGGTCAGGACCGAGACGAGGACGACTACGACGCCATCGTGACCGTGAAGAACTTCAACACCGGTCTGACGGCCACGTTCGACTTCTTCGACCTGCCGGACAACGAGTACACCTCGGGCGGCGCCGGCAGCAACAGCGAGCGGTACAGCTTCTGCTTCATCGCCTGCCAGATGGGCGGCTACAACCAGAACCAGGACAACACGTTCCTGCAGATGCTGACGCTGAAGGAGACGGCGACGGGCGCCACGCTCGCCCGGACCTACGCCTGGGTCCAGCAGGGCGACGGCACCGAGGGCTTCCAGATCCCGACCGGCGGCGTCCCCGAGCCTGCGACCTGGGCGATGATGATCCTGGGCTTCGGCGGCGTGGGCACCATGATCCGGCGCCGGCGGGTCCTCGTCCCGGCCTGATGTACGAGCGCACCTAGCGCGCTCTCTAAAGATGGGTCCTGCTTGCCTCCGGGCGAGCGGGACCTGTTCTTTTATACAAATACTGAGGAGTATACTGACGTTATGAAATGGGCACTCGTTGCGATAGCAGTTCTTGCGCTTGCCGGAGCCGTATACGGAGCCTTCTACTACAAACGTTCCGCTCCTCCTGTCAATACTCGCCCACTCGTCGAGTCATACATACGGGCTCATATCACTGAACTCTCACCCGAGCCAGCGGTACTTGGCGGTACCTGGTATGTGACTGAAGTAACAATCGGAACTGGGACAGGAACGGTTTCTTTTGAAGACGGACACATCGCACGAGTGGCCGACTTTACGTACGAAATTGGTACAGACGGAACCGTTACGATCAGATCATTTGTCGTGCACGAAGTATAGAAACGAAAGGGGGCGCCCCGAAAGGCGCCCCGTGCCCATAGCATCGACGAAGTGTCGAGCTAGCAGGCGAAAGCAGTCCTGCGCCGCGTGCGCAGCGCGCCGCCGGTGATGCCGAACCCCAGGATCATGAGGGCCCAGGTGCCCGGCTCCGGAACGACGCCATTGTCGTGCGGCGTGAAGACCAGATCGGTCAACACAGGGTTCCCCCACGTCCCGTTGGTCAGGACCTTGGCCTGCGCGCCGCCGCTGTCGGTGTTCCCCGCACTGAGGTGCAGGCACCGCACGGCCACCGCGCAGAACAGCGCACCGAACGCACCGAAGCTCGAGCCGGTGACGCCGCCCAGATCGGTCGTGTAGACCTGATCGTAGAGCTGGCCACCGAAACTGCCCGGCAGCGGGTAGTGCGGGTTCGGGACGAGGAAGAACGCTTCGCCGTCGTAGGTGCCCGTGAAGCCCACGATCCTGTGGGCGTCATAGCCGCCGGACGTGTCGATCGCGCTTTCCACCGTCAGCGTCCCGTCAAACGGCCCGAGGGTCGAGTTGACGTCGACCAGGAAGGTCGAGGCCGCAGCCGGCGAGAAGATGCAAAGCGCAAGCGCGCTCGCACCGAACAAAGTCTTCAAGTTCATGTGGGTTCCCCCAGCTGTGAGACCAAAGGCAAACGGAAGCCCCGATTGAGCAAACTTCGCCTCAATTCAATCCATACAGTATTTTAGATGAAAAGTCAATGAATCCTGCGGGTATAGGATCGGTTATAGTTTCCATATGAAAAAGAACCTTATCCTTGCAGCAATCCTGATCGTCGTGCTTGTGGTCGCAAGTTATCTCGCCTATGTCTTCCGGCCGCAACCGGCACCTGACACACTCGGTACGCGCTATCAATCGGCAGCGTACGATCTTTCATTTACCCAGCCTGAAGGCTACTACCTCGTCGAACGCCAGGTCGGTACACTCGAGCGTCCCCAACTAGCACTCGTCTTGGTCGAGGATACGCAGGAGAACCGGGATGTACTGAATGGGATCGCAACGACCCCACGCGAAGGTCCGACCGCTATCTCCATTGACGTGTACCCGAACACTGATAAGCGAAGTGCAGAAGAGTGGATGCGTCAGGACACCAACTGGACCATACGCTCGTCAGAACTCACTCCTATTACCATTGCTGGTATTCCTGGAGTGAGCTACACCTGGAGCGGTCTCTATGAGGGACGTACGAGTATTGTTACCAGTGGCACGCATGCCTACGTCTTCTCGGTCACGTGGATGACACGTGAGGATAGGATACTCACCGACTTTGAAACGCTCCTCCAGTCGGTGCGATTCGAGTAGTTGGTGAGCACACAGAGCAAAGGCGGCACAACTGGTGCCGCCTTTGCTCTGTGTGACTGCGTACGCGTTTATGCAGTCTGGCGAATGGCCTTCACAACGACGAGCAAGATGACAGCGCCCAGGATCGCAGTCACGAAGCTGTAGAGGTTAAAGCCAGTCACTCCGGTGTTTCCAAAGAGACTCATGACCCAACCGCCCACTACCGCACCGACGATACCGACGCCGACATCAAGCAAGAGACCCTGCTGCGTGCGTGTGATGACGGATGCGAGCCAACCCACAATGGCGCCGAACACGATCCAAAGGATAATACCCATACATGTCTGGAGTTACCGCTCTGATAAATCAACCAGCCGGTATCTAACCATGCATCGCTTGAAGCAGAGGTGAAGCACACGGATACGTATTTACGTACCCTTCTTCTTGTAGCGATGAGTCGGAGCAGCGCACTTACACCCAAACGGCGCAATGTGGTCGAGGAAGTAGTCCTTGCCGTAGTCGTACGTCAGTTCCTCGCCTGTCTTGATGGCTCGTAACGACATGATGAAGACACGGCCACCGCGGATCTCTGGTTCACAGTTCGGACGGCAGGAGTGATTAATGTAGCCTGCCTTGTTCCACTTTGGCTTGCCATCAATGGTCTTCTTCCCCACCTCAAAGAGGTACTTGCTCTTCGACGAATATTCCTCTTCTTTGGAAATGACCCGCCCGACGTATTCAATAACCGTGACCCCTTTGGGGATATTCTCAGCGGCATAAAGCCCAAGGCCAGCAGACGAACGCTTCACCCGGAGGTCGTAGCCTCCGGGCGTAAGTGCCGATTTCGCTGCCGCTCCCTTCTTCATGCGTAATTGTCCTAGCGTACCGTATCCTCACGCTTCCGAAAAGTGCCTAACCGAAGAGCTATCATGAACACCATGCCTCGCTTCCCTGAACTTTCACCTCGAGAGCTTTCGATATACCGAAAGCTCTCGACCCCTCCGAAGATTCAGGACTTCCTCGACCGGCTCGCGGTCAATCATGAGAAGCAATCGGAGAGTTGTATGTCACCCCGACAGGTGCTGGCACGTAGTAAGGCCCACTGCCTTGAAGGAGCGATGCTCGCTGCGACCGCCCTCTGGCTTTCCGGCGATCGTCCGCTCCTGATGGAGCTCAAGGCGGCTCCCGGCGATCAAGATCATGCGGTCGCACTGTATCGCAGGAATGGGTACTGGGGTGCGATTAGTAAGACAAATCATGTCAGTCTTCGCTTCCGTGACCCGGTATATCGCACCATACGTGAACTGGCGCTCTCGTATTTCCATGAATACTTTGTAAACGCTACGGGGGCGAAAACTCTGCGTGCCCATACGCGCCCCTTTTCACTCTCACGCTTCGGTACGTCGTGGATTACCAGTGATACTGACCTGTGGCATATAGCCTACGCACTGCATGATGCCCCGCACTATTCCCTCCTGCCGCCAGAAAACAGACGATACCTCCGTCCCGCAGATCGCATGGAGCGTCGCGCTGGCCGCATCATTGAGTGGCCGAAGTCTCACCCACGCACCTGATACCATGCCCTAGTCATGAAGCCTGCTCGCGGTTTCATTGCGCTCATCTCGGTCATCGTCATGTCGACGGTGCTTCTGGGGGCTGCAGCAACGCTCTCCCAGGACGTGTTCTTCACTCGGTTTGATAGTCTCAATCTTGAGTACCGAAAGATAGCGCGTTCTCTCGCTGATGCGTGCACTGCCAAGGCTTTACTTCTCCTTGCAGACGATTACGACTACCTGGTCCAGAGAGACCGTTCCTATGATCCCGATGCAAAAGAAGTACCGGTTGCGCTCGGTACTCTCTACGGCGATCCGATAGAGTGCGCCATTCTTGGTCCCACCACGACCCCGCAAGAGGTCGATCGTGAGCGAGTCTTCCTCGTTACGACCAAGGCGTCATTTAAAAGTGCGTTCGTGACACTCGTTTCGCACGCAACCGTACACAATCCTGACCACGGCACAGGCCGTGCACTCCCCACCGTCTCACCCGACTCTCCCCGTGAAGTTCCGTGAGTGCGGTATGCTTAGCGCTATCCAGCTCGCACTGGTTTATCCATTAGTTCTCGCTCGCTCATGTCCACCATGAAGAACACGGTGAGAGGTTTTACCCTCATCGAAGTGCTTATCGTGCTTGGCATCATTGCTATTCTTGCCGGCATTGTCATCGTTGCTATTAATCCCTCGCGTCAGTTCGCCCAGGCCAATAACACAACGCGGATGGGCAACGTAAATACGATTCTGAACGCTATCGGTCAGAACATTGCTGATAATAAAGGAGTGTTTACGTGTGGAGCAGTTGCCCTTCCGTCTTCTGCGACCCACATCGGTACGGGTTCAGGGTTTATCGATCTATCTTGTCTTACACCCACGTATCTCGTCACTATTCCAGCCGACCCAAACGGTGGGACTGCGGCTGATACGGGCTATACGGTTGCAGCTGACTCAAACGGTCGTGTGACGGTCAGTGCGCCGAGCGCACAGATTGGGGAGACTGTTTCGGTTACTCGCTAACACTGAAAAGACTCGACCCCGCGGCAACTACGCTGCCGCGGGGTCTCTATTTGGGTACGTGCTGTGGTCAGAGGATCAGGACCACGCCATGCGGAGCGAATTGCTCCGCCGGGACGTAGCCCAGGGCGTGGGTCTCCGGATGGAAGTAGACGACGGAGCCCTGCGGGATCTGGTCCGGGTAGACCGCTTCCACCTCCCGGTTCATGAAGTGCCCGAGCAGGCGATCTTCGGCCTTGAGGTCCTCGTACTGGTTGACGAGGCTCCGGTACTCGATCTGCATCGGGTCGTCGTCGGGAATCTCCCCGTCGCGCGTCCGCGCCTCCTCCTGGAGCACCTCCATGCGCTCGGCCAGAGGCCGCAGGGCCCCACGCACCGCCAAGCGCATCAGCCAGTTCCGCTTCATGTCGTCAGAAGCGGGGCCGACGATGGTGCCCATGGTCCGCATCTGCTCGGCGCGCGCGGGGTGAGCCGCGTGCTCGTGCGCATTGCAGCCCTCGAAGCGGGCGATGTCGATCGCCCGAAAGCGCTCAACGAAGGAATCGAAGTAGCTCGTGGTGGTCGTGCCACCCAAGGTGCCGTCCGGCATCTGTCTCTCCTTGCTGTTTCTATGATCTGACCGAAGCCGCGTGGCTCAGCCTGGAGGGATAATAGAACGAATTGGGGTAGCTGTCAATTTACCAATTCAACTGCCCTCCCGTCTTGTATTCCGTTACTCGGGTCTCGAAGAAATTCTTCTCCTTGTTCAGGTCCACTGCCTCACTCATCCACGGGAACGGGTTAGCGACGTTATACTGCGCAGGCAGTCCAATGGTGGCAAGTCTGCGATCAGCGATGTGCTCGATGTACTGCTTAAAGCCCTCCGCATTCATACCGAAGATACCCGTCGGGAAAACCTCGGTGGCAAATGTGTACTCAAGTACCACGGCCCGCTTCACCAGATCGACAATGTGTTGCTGGAATTCAGGGGTCCAGAGCTCGGGCTGTTCTTCTTTGATGGTGTTGATCATGTTCACCCCGAAATTGAGATGCTGCGATTCATCGCGCATGATGTACTGGATCTGCTCAGCAGAACCAGTGAGTTTATTCTGACGCTGGAAGCCGAACATGACGGCGAAGGAGGAGTAGAAAAAGATTCCTTCCATGATGAGCGAGAAGACGATCATGTTCTCAAGGAACTTCTGATCGTTCTCGAAGGTACCGGTCTTAAAGTTTGGATCGAAGATACCCTCGTTCAGCGAGAGCACCATGTTGTCCTTGTTGTAGATGGACTCCACCTCACGGTACATGTTGAATATGCGACTCTCGTCCATCTGCAGACTCTCGACAATGTACTGATAGGCATGCGTATGGATCGCCTCCTCATACCCCTGGCGGAGAAGGTACATGCGGCACTCAGGACTGGTGATGTGCTTATACACTGCAAGTACGACGTTGTTTGCCGCAATGGAGTCTGCGGTGGTGAAAAACCCAAGCACGGTCTCAAAGGCCTTTCGCTCGTCAGGGGTCAGCGCAGTCTGGCTCTTCCACTGCTCGATGTCGCGCTGCATCGAGATCTCGGTCGGGAGCCAGTGGTTGGCATTTCCCGCCATATACGCCTCCCACGCGAACATGTGACGCATGGGGTAGAGCTGCATCACGTCGGCGTCGCCGCCGTTGATGATACGACGCTTATTAATATCAACTGGTGCGGCTCCGTGATTGATTGGCATACGCGGGGTGTGGTTATCGATAATTCGAGTTCGTAACGCTCGATAGGTCATCCTATTGTCGCCCTCTTCACCTTGCGCCGCAACCTGTGGAGAGGTCGCGGTAGCGTTCATGGCCCCATTCCGCTACTATCCCAACAGGCCCTGTTCTGGGAGAACACAGATGACTACAGTGCTCGACTTCCCCCGGCGGCTAAGTAGGCCTCCGGAGATCGCCCTCCTCGACTGGAGCGGGGTCTTTTCGCGCGATCAACGCCCTGTGTATGAAGCCAACTCACGGATGCTTGCCAGGCGGGGCATCCCCGTTCCGCCCTTCGACGAGTGGATCGGTCAAACCACCGCCTCGCCTCGTGAACTGTTCACGGCGTACGGCGTCACCACGAGTCCTGAAGAGATCTTCGCGGAACACGAACGCACGTATGGCGAGGTCTGCGCTGAAGGGCTTCTGCCGGAAGTCTATCCGGAGGCGTCGTGGTTTTTTGAGCGCCTCCGCGCTACCGGTGTTCTCTGCTTCGTCATTTCGGCGCACCCCGAGGAACACCTGCACGCCGAAGCAAAGCGGTACGGCCTGTTCGATCTGGCGCACGGCTTCATCGGCAGCGTGCCGGATAAGGCGGAACGTATTCGCCTCTATGCCTCGGCAGCGGTGCACGGTGAAGTCGTCTACATCGGCGACACAGTGTCGGATGTCGTCTCCGCCCAAAAGGCAGGGGTGATTCCGATCGCTGCTGCGACCGGCTACCACACTCGGGACAAACTCGCCGCCGCGAACCCGTTCGTGATCGTCGACTCGCTCACCGAGTGCGCCCACGTGCTCCGGATCTAGTTCCCCACCTGTTGCGTAACAGGAAACGCCGCCTCGCATTGTTTGGGCGGCGTATTCCTTATAAAACTCGCAGGTATGCTACGCTTCTTACAGGTTGACGGACGATCTCACCTGAGACTGCGCCAGTATCTCTGGCGAGCTGGAGTACTCCAGAGTCCACCGACCTTTCGGAAAACCGGGGCGACCCGGGGGATCCTACGAAAAGCTTTGGTCCGTGACGCATGCGTCACGGACCTCGCTCTATATAAGAAGACCGCTAGTCGTGGCGGTGCCACTTATACATTTTAAGTCTTATGACTCACAACTCTCGCACACGCCACTCTCAAGCCCTTCGGCGACACGAGCAAGCTTTGCTTTCCATTCGTCTTGTGAGAATCCAGCAGGTACTCCAGGTTCGATAACGGTCATGCTTTCAACGGCAACCGCCGTACCCATTTGCGGATCTTCAATAGCAGCAACAATGGTTTCTGTGTGGCTCTCCGCAGTCATAGGAGCCGATACCGGCACCGGTTCTCCGACTACCACGGTACTTGCGATTGCTCCTGCAAGTGCGGCAGCGCCGCGGGTGTGAGTCGATCCGAATTCGGAGCTTGCCACCGTCGCCTTCTCAACCTGCGAGGCACCGAGCGTGCGGAGATAGTAGGTGGTCTTGAGACCCATCTCCCAGGCAAGGAAGTACGCCTCGGAAAGCTCACGACCTGACGTACCGTTATAGAAGATGTTGAGCGACTGCGACTGATCGATCCACTTGGCACGGCGTGCCGCAGCTTCAATGAGCCAGCGTGGCTCAATCTCGAACACTTCCTGATACTTCTCGCGCAGGTTAAGCGGGATTTCGGCAATACCTTGCACTGATCCATCCGCGTACTTAATGCGATTCAACATTGCCGGAGACCAGAGGTTAAGTTTCTTCAGGTCTTCAACAAGATACTTGTTGAGCACTACGTACTCGCCTTCTTTGTTGCTCTTTACGTAGATATTCTTGTAGATCGGTTCGACGCAGGGGATGCAGCCGACGAGATTTGCAGTTGAAGCGGTCGGTGCGATAGCCATAGTATTGGAGTTGCGCATTCCGTACTGCTTCACGTGCTCGCGCACCGGTGTCCAGTCGAGCTTTCCTCCTCGCTTCACTTTGATTTCTTCACCACGCTCTGCCTGAAGCAGGTCAACCGTGTCTTGCGGGAAGAGATTGCGATCCCACTTACTTCCCTTGTAGGTCTCGTACGTTCCGCGTTCCTTCGCAAGCTCGGATGAGGCGAGGATGGTGTAGTACGCGACTACTTCCATTGACTCGTCAGCGAACGCAACGGCTTCAGGAGTATCGAAGTTGATGCCGAGCATGTAGAGGGCATCGTGATATCCACGCACACCAAGACCTACTGGACGGTGACGCATGTTGCTGCGACGAGCGTCCTCAGTCGGGTAGTAGTTAAGATCGATCACGTTATCGAGCATGCGCATTGCAGTGCGAGTGACCGAGCGCACGAGCTCATGATCAAAGCGGAGCGTGCCGTCTGGGCCTTCCGTGATGAACTTCGCGAAGTTCAGCGAGCCAAGATTACAGACCGCGGTCTCTTCATTGTTGGTGTTAAGCGTAATCTCGGTGCAGAGATTGCTGTTATGCACGACACCTACATGGTCCTGCGGAGAGCGAATGTTGCTCGGATCCTTCCAGGTAATCCAAGGATGTCCGGTCTCAAAGAGCATCGCAAGCATCTTCTTCCAAAGATCGACGGCCGGGATGCGCTTGTAGTGAGTGATGACGCCGGTATCCACCATCGCTTCGTACTCGTGATACCGCTTCTCAAATGCAGCACCATATAGATCATGAAGGTCAGGTACGTCAGAAGGACTAAAGAGTGTCCAGTCTCCCCCGTCACGCACGCGCTTCATGAAGAGATCGGGGATCCAGTTAGCCGTATTGATGTCATGCGTACGGCGGCGCTCGTCACCGGTGTTCTTTCGAAGCTCGAGGAAATCTTCAACATCGAGGTGCCACGTCTCAAGGTATACGCAGCCCGCGCCACGGCGCTTACCTGAGCGGTTGATCGCAATATTTACATCGTTAGCAATCTTCAGGAACGGCACGATGCCCTGAGACCCGACGCCCGTACCTTTAATAAAGGAGCCGGTTGCTCGTACGGGAGTCCAGTCGGTGCCGGTGCCACCTGACCACTTCAGGTACTGTGCGTTATCCGACACTGCTTTGAAGATACCTTCCAGAGAGTCAGGCACCGTATTAAGGAAGCAGTTACTGAGCTGCGCCTTTAGCGCACCTGCCTGGAAGAGCGTGCGACCACCCGGGGTGTAATAGAAATTGGAGAGGACATCGTAGAACTCGAGGGCGACACGCTCGCGATCTTCCTTCTTCTCCGCGATAGCAAGCCCCATCGCAATACGCATCCAGAGCATCTGCGGAGTTTCGAGCGGCTTCTTTGCTTTTGGATCCTCCATGCAGTAGCGGGAACTCATGATCTCAAGTCCCATGTACTCGAAGAGTTGATCATTCTCAATCGTCATGGCACGCGCCATCTTCTCCAGATCGTACTCGGCCATACGGGGATCAAGATTCCCCTCTTCAACCAGTTGCTCCATGTTGCGTTTGAACACGCGTACATGTTCTTCGGCGAGCGTTTCTTCCTTAAAGGAACCAAACACTTCGCCATACAGACGATAGAGATGGAGGCGTGCGGCGACACGCGAGTACGCAGGGTCGCGCTCGATCATACTTCTCACCACCATGATGAGTGCACGCTTCACCTCATCGGTGGACATGCCCTCGTACAGCTCGTACTTCAGCTGTGCCATCACTCCTTCCACATCGACGGCATCTTCGTGCCCCTTCACCGCCTTGAGAAGATTCTGACGTACGCGCGCTTCGTCGTACGCCTCTTCTTTACCAGCGGCAGTCTTAATCATCAGCCGCTTCTCTTCGACTTTCTCGATGATCTCTTGCTTCTTCTCCTCGCGGATCTTGGTGTGCTCGTACCGATAGACAATGTAGTGGCGTGCCACCGCAAAGTGCCCCTCCCGCATGAGGGTAAACTCCACGAGATCTTGGACGTTTTCCACCGAAGGCGTTTGGTCACCAAAGCGTGTCTGGAGATCGGTGAGGACCGATTGGGTCATCTCTTCGAGTTTCTCCGGAGCAACTTGCACGTGCATCCATTCGAACGATTTACGCATTGCCTCAGTAATTTTCCTCGGCTCGAACTCGACAATGGTGCCGTTGCGCTTTTTGACCTGCTTCATATGGTGGTAATCCCGTGGGTTACGTTTTATAAGTCAGCCTGGGCCGAAGCCAGCAGGGAGCAGTGCTCCTACGAGGGGCGCCGTAGCGATACCCTCCTGCGTGCGGCTGGGTTCACTTCCCTATTTTACCTCTGTCGGGTGGGTACCGACTATGTGGGGATAAGTGATAAGTGCAGCAAGGACATTACCGGATTGTACGCACATTGACTATTCTGTAATAATGTACCATTATACTCGCGATGCTCCTTGAAATGGTTCAGGAATGAGACGAGCTTTGTGCGGCTTATATGGAGGGCCGTAGAAAGCTCGCCTCATTAAGAGGTAGAGTCGCGGATCCGACGATTCGGATATACCAGTCGCTCCAATTGGAGCTAACGGTAGGAGAAGAAAGTCATGAATTGGTCTGAAACCCCTTCAGGCACCATCGTCGGAGCTGTGCAGCGTTTTTTGGTCGCGCTCGGTGACGACGCCAACGTCGTCGCCAATCGCATCAACAGCGATCCCGATTTCCTGCAGGACCTCGCGCTGTTCGCGCGCAACGGCGGCTACCAGCCGTCCGCGAGCCAGAAGCGCGCCCGCAGGATCATGGGCAGTAACTTCTTCGGCGTCGAAGAGGCGATGCGGCACTTCGGGGTCAAACCCTCGAAGCAACAACTCGCCTCTCTCACCGAGATCCCGTTCGCCTTGGAAGTTCTGATCGCCAACAAGGACACACATGTCCTCGTCGCCGTGTTTCCCCTGTCGATCCTCGATGTCCGGTCCAAGGTGAGCGCCAGCAACCTGTTCTACAACCAGGACTGGTACAACCGCGAGCGTTTCGCCAAGACCAAGGGTGAACTCGGCTGGCGACTTATCCGCAAGAAACCAGTCGCCAATTCGACCAATAAGACGTGGCGTGAGCAGCAGGTCCTCCTGTCGCAAGATGAAGAGACGCCGAAGGCGCAGGTCGTGGTCTACACCACCATCGGCCACTTCCTCGCTACCGGCGAACGCTTGTTCGAGGAGGTTTATGTTCGGTGTTCGGACCTCGACTCGAACGGCCCTCACGTTCACGTGCTCGTCGGCGTCTTCGATGCCGGGGGCCTTTACGTCAACTACCACAGGGATAACGACCGCAACAGCTTCTTGGGCGCCTCCTCTGCCCGGAAGAACTGAACCTTGGGCCTTGAGGACTTGATCCTCTTGGCCCCTTTGAGCCTCCGCACTAACACTGCGGAGGTTCGCTCTACTCCCTCATCACCCGCCCATAAGTAAAAGTCTTTCTTAAGACTTCGGTTAGGCCATAGTGCATTCGCGTCAGAGCACGCCGACATGGATTATCAGTGCGTACAAAGGTAGTGTTCGCACGGACCACCTCTATTTTGCTATCCTTCATGAAGACTTCATCTTCCCCACTGTACCGTCTTTCAAGTGTTTATTTGTTATTCATTAAGAGATTCCTATGCGTATCCTCATCGTTGAAGACGAAGCGAAGCTCGCAGAGGCTCTGAAACGGGGTCTGGAGCTCAAGGGCTTTGCGGTGGACTGGCTTTCCGACGCCGAGAAGGCTCGCACCCGTATTCTCTTGTATCGGAATGAGTACGATCTCATCCTGCTTGATCTTATGCTTCCGGGCGTAGATGGTGCGACCATCTGCAAGGACGTACGAGCTGAAGGCGTGACCACCCCGATCATCGTGCTCACTGCCCGTGACGAGACTGACACGAAAGTAGAGCTGCTCAACATCGGTGCTGACGACTACATTCCTAAACCATTCTCGTTTGAGGAACTGGTCGCGCGCATCACAGCAGTGCTACGACGCCCAGCAGAAACGCTTCCGACGACCCTTACCGTTCGTGATATTGTGCTTGATCCCGGACGGCGCGTGGTTGTAAAGGGCGACACACCGGTTCCGCTCACCCTCAAGGAATATTCGCTCCTTGAATACTTCATGCGTCATCCAAATGAAGCACTCTCTCGCGAGAGCATCATGGATCATGTCTGGAGTTTTGATTTCCCTGGATTCTCGAATGTGCTCGATGTGCATATGAAAAATCTTCGCAAGAAACTCGATACCTATGAGTCGTCCGATCCGCTTTTTGAAACCGTTCGCGGCGTGGGCTACCGCCTTAACGGATAGGTATCGGTTTGACCCGCAGGTACGGACAACGGTTCAAATTGTTTTCCTGCAGGTCGGCCTTACCCTTCTTTCTATTCTCGTCTTCGGCTGGGCTCTTCAGTATGTGCAGGAAGACACGGTGGGCAGTATCGCGGAACATATCCGACGCGTGGTTGGGGGTGAACCAACATCTTCCCTACCACAAGCAATCGATGAAGCTCGCCAACGAAGCTATACGATCGTATTCATTGCGCTCGCGCTCTTGAACGTCCTCTTCGGCTATCTCATCGCCCAGTTTGCACTGCGCCCAACCCGTCAGACACTCGCGTTCCAAAAACGCTTCATCGGCAATGTGGCGCACGAGATCCGTACGCCGCTTGCCGTAATCAAGACGGCGACCGAGGTCGCCCTTTTTGAGCCAGACCTGCCGCGACCCGTCCGCAAGACATTCGAGGACACTATCATCGAGCTCGATCGTATTTCAGACACCATCAACAACCTGCTATCGTTCGATTCCCTACTCCAACCCAAAGTCATGCAGTTTTCACCGGTTGACCTTACCTCGATTACCGAAACCGTCGTTGAGCGGCACCGGGAGCTTGCTGCTTCTCGAAACATTACTCTTACGCTCCGTACTATCGAGCATGCCATTGTTACTGGAAATGCAACGGCTCTTGATCAGGTCGTTACCAATCTCCTCAAGAACGCCCTCAAATACACGCCTGCGCATAAAAACGGCATGGTGGAGGTCGAACTAGGTCGGACTGATGCAGGTGGGGTCTTCGTTTCTGTCTCCGATACGGGTATTGGTATTGCACAAAAAGATCTCTATCACGTCTTTGAACCGTTCTATCGCGCCGATACCTCGCGCACACGCGGAGCGAGCTCCGGAACATCAGGACTTGGTCTGGCTATCGTGCATGAAATCGTACGGCTTCATAAGGGAACGATCACGGTGCGCAGTGCAGTGCACCACGGCACAACCGTGCGAGTTTCATTCCCGCCCGCTAAAGAGGGGTTGGAAACTGTTCCACTGCTTGCGCCCTCGGGAAGCCCGCACGAGGCGACACTTGATTTCTCCCGAAAACCTTAGGTGGTTGACCACACCATCTTAAGACCGATATTGTTCCTGCATGGATGAACTCCTCTCCGAAGTGTTTTCCCGATTGGCTACGCAAGGGATTCATGCGGATAAGTCGAGCCTGCGAATGCACCACTCTCAAGGCTTCATGAGTTCCGTATATACGCTTTCCTCAGACCGAGGGAATCTCATACTCCATGTAGTTAGCCCAATTTCAGAACATGTCCGTAATGAGACATGGAGGAAACTAGTATTCCTCGGCAAATTCCTCACGATTCATCAACAGATACCAAGCGCCGAGGTTCTGCTCGGCGAGAGAATCGGTGAGAAATATTTCATTGTGCAACAAATGCTTGACGGTGAACCAGCAGGCACACGCGACCTTAACGGCTTGAATGTTATAGACCGATGGAATTCGCCTGAAGCCAACCAGTATATTCAACAGATACAAGAGATTCTCGCCTCCCTTCATACGATACCGGTGCAGGGTGCGGGTTGGCCCATGATGCAAGGCGACACACTGACAGGTCGTTACGCCTCTTGGAGGGAATTTCTTCAAGGAGAAATACCCCTATGGCTTGAGAGTCTGGAGCGAACTGATGAAATCGTCGATTTACAACTCCCGCTGAACGTTTCTCATAACCAGATAAAACGGTTTACTGACCATGCGTTAAAAGTAATGGAGGATGCGGAGACGGTGCTGGTGCACGGCGACGCCATCAACCCAAGCAATGTATTGATCAAAGACTCAAAAATCACGGGACTCTTGGATTGGGAATGGTCGATCTTTGCTGATCCAGCATGGGAGTTTTGCGACCCTGGATGGGATGCCGTTATACGACATCAGGGTATTGATACATACCTAACTCGATCTGGAAGAAGTAGTACAAACGAACGCGACGCATTCATGGAAAAGATTAAACTTTATCGACCCCTCTGGAATTTGTGGGGTGCGCACATCCACTCAGGCGTGGAAACGAATCAGCGTGAGCTAAAGCTCTACCGGGTACTGAGAGGCTTGCTTAATAAATCGTTGCAGGAGGTTGGCTTCGATTAAGGAGTCGTGTCTTCCTCCGGATTAAAACTTCGTAGTATTTTTCCTTCTTGGGCGTCGCTGGGGCCCTTAGGATACAGCGTCACCGAGGTCTTCACTTCGGCGCCAGCCCGAAGAGGTTCCGTTGAGACGATCTCAACCATTTGCCCTTTGCGAAGCGTGTCTTCTAGACCTAGGCTCTCGGAGAGAAACTGTCTGGGTATTTCTTCATGAGTGACGCACACAATGCGAAGCTGCTTATCCCCGAGTTTAGTCTTCGTTTCCGGAGTCAGCCAATCATATATGTTGGTCATATGTCGCAAAAACCTATTGAACCGCAGGTCCATGTCCTGATGCGTCTCAGCAAATACATCATCCAGCTCTAATCCGAGCCGCTTAGCAATTTCCTTATGTGCCACTTCCGGTGATTTCCGGGTATTCTCCTCGCTTTCTTGCCGATAGGCTTTGTCAGCCCGCATCCATTCCGGAAGAATACTCTTATCTTTTATCTTCGATTGGCCGAGATTTCTCGTATAGCGTATTTCAGAGGGCTCGTTCAGCAGCTCAACTCCATGTGCTCGCAAATACTCCTCGATAAGAAGCGCCGACGAATGGGCTCTGAAATTCGGACTCGTTACAATGAGCACCACTTCGCGTTCTTTATCTATTTCTTTCTCAAGTTGTTCAGCGGTCTCACGGATACTATTGATTCCTTCCTTAGTAAGATCCAAATGTTCCGGCGTAAGCGCAAAAGATTCCTGAGTCGGATCGAATGTCAGGTCAGGATTCGTCAATTCTCTGTATTCAGTCTCGCCGTGACGCACAATATTGATAACAGGAATGTGGGGTTGCCGTTCCTGAGCTTCACGATTGGAGTCGCTTTCAATAGGAACATTCCGATACGGCCTTCCCTCTTGCATTGGACAAAAGTGTACCACCCTAAAATAAGCGCCGAGCCCCACGCACGTTGTGGTGCATGGGGCTCGGCAACTAAGCCCTCTTCCGTTCAATCATACGCGCAAGTACTAACGAGCGCTGATAAGCGGTGTTGAGATTCGGAGCATCGCTCCACCAGGCTCCGACTGCGCGTAGATGCGAGTCGGAAGCACGTTTCTCTTGTATGCATCTCGTAAGGCCTTACCCTGTCCGGAACGAGATGCGAATAAATTAGAAAGAACACGAGGGTGCGGGACTACCCGCAGGTGTCTCCAGCACTACCTCATGCTCGGCATCTTAACGGAAGCATAATGAAGCAAAGATGAATTGCTACCCGACGATCAGATACGCACCAATGCCGGCAAGCACACAGTAGATGGCAAACGGAGTAAGGGTGTGTGTTTTGAAATATTTTGTGAGGAACCGTACAGAAATATATGCAGTGAGCGCTGATGCAATCGTTCCCACCGCAACAACCGCCACCGAGTAGCTCCCTACCTGAAAAAGATGCGGGAGTTTCAGTGCAGCAGCCGCGCCAATGATGGGAGTCGCCATAAGGAACGAGAAGCGGGTGGAGCTGGTATGAGAAAGACCTGCGAGAAGTCCTCCTGCAATAGTCGCTCCTGTGCGGGAAAACCCGGGAAAGAGTGCGAGTGCCTGTGCGAACCCAATCCCAAGTGCCTGGCGAAACGTAAGCTTTGCAATTGCGGCATCTGCTTCTTTCTTTTCAGGTATTTCTGCGCGCTTTCGGCGTAGAAGTTCAGCTCCATACAGGAGCGCACCGTTCCCGATCAAAAAAAGCGAGACGGTCGCAGGTGCCCCGAAGAATACCTCAAGCTTGTGCTCAAAGAGAAGCCCAAGCGCACCAGCAGGAATGGTTGCGACGATGAGCAACCACGCGAGTTTCGCATGGACGTCTCCTTCAGGAATACGACGCAGTCGCACGGTCCTGAAGAATCCAAACGCAATATCGAGCCAGTCACGCCAGTAGAACGCGAGGAGGACGAGTGCAGTCGCAAAGTGCGTCGCAACCAAGAACACGATGAAGAACTCGGTGTCTTGATTGACACTCCAGCCCATAAGCCCAGGGAGGATGACGGTGTGTCCGAGTGATGAAATCGGAAAGAGCTCGGTGAGCCCTTGAAGCGCACCAAGGAGAAGTGACTGACCGTAATCAAGCATGAAAAGAACCTGCTATTTCTTCAGTCCTGCGCCACGGATGAAGAGGAAGAGCGAAACGAGAAACGCAAGAAACGTGAGGCCGCCCATCACGATGAAGCAGAAGACGATATTAATATCGGTGATGCCGAGGAACCCATACCGGAACGCGTTCACCATGTAGAGAATGGGGTTAGCAAGCGAAATGACCCGGAAGAATTCGGGAAGTTGATCGATGGAATAGAAGACGCCACCCAAGTATGTAAGGGGTGTAAGCACGAAGGTCGGCACAATACTAATTGCGTCAAAGGACTTCGCGAAGATACCGTTAATGAGCCCAGCGCATGAGAACAGAAGTGCGGTCAAAAACGCTGCAGCAAAAATGACCAGCATGTTATGGAGCGCCAGATGCGTGAAGAAAAGCGAGACGATGGTAACGAGAACACCCACCATGAACGCGCGCATGATGCCTCCCGTCACGAAGCCAGCGATCAGGGTCCACATGGGCATAGGTGATACGAGCTGCTCGTCGATAACGCGCTGCCACTTCGCAAAGTAAAAGGTGGATACGGTGTTCATGTATGCACTCGTGATGACCGACATCATGATGAGACCCGGCACAATGAACTGGATGTACGGGAACCCGTCAATGGGATCCACCTGACTTCCAATGAAGGTGCCGAAGATAAGGAAGTAGAGCGCCATCGTGATGACTGGCGGAAGCAGGGTCTGACTCCAGATGCGCACGATACGCACGAAGTCCTTGCGCACCATGGTGTAGTAGCCGATGAGGATGGGAGAGTGCATAGCTATTTTTGGATGAGATTCACGAACACCTCCTCAAGGCGACTGCCTGAGTTACGAATGTTAGCGACTTGAATACCGGTCGACGAGATCTTCCGAAACGCCTCATTCACGGTCTCGCCTGGCTTAAGGGTCAGCTCGAGCGTCGTATCGTCCACCTTCTTGATCTTGAGCTCACGCAGCAAGACCAGGTTCGCTTCAGTAAGCGGATCCACGGTATCAAGGAGGAGGGTTACATAGTTGAGCTTTGAAATAAGTCCCTTTACGCTTCCCTGCTCGATGATTTCTCCCTTATTGATGATGGCCACTTCACGACAGAGGATTTCCACCTCTTCAAGGTAGTGGGTAGTAAGTACGATGGTGGTGCCTTTGTTATTCAACTCTCGAAGGAAGTCCCACATGCCGCGACGGAGCTCCACATCAACGCCCGCCGTCGGTTCATCAAGAAGCAGCACCTGCGGATCATGTATGAGGGCACGCGCGATCATGAGTCGACGCTTCATACCACCCGAAAGATCCATCGACTTATCATGACGCTTCTCCCAGAGCCCAAGCTGCTTGAGAATCTTCTCCGATCGCTCTATCGCTTCTTTGCGAGGAATGCCGTAATAGCCGGCCTGGTCAACAATAATGTCTTCCACCTTCTCGAAGATATTGAAATTGAATTCTTGGGGCACCAGACCAATGAAGGTCTTCGCCTTATCTGGATCGCGGTCGGTTGAAACCCCTTCCACCTCAACGGTGCCACCGGTCTTAAGCGTGAGGCCTGAAATGATACCGATGAGGGTGGACTTTCCTGCGCCGTTCGGGCCGAGCAACCCAAAGAACTGGCCTTTTGGAATAGTGAGCGAGACACCCTTTAGGGCTTCGGTCCCGGTGTCGTACACCTTCTTGACGTCTTCTACTTTAATCGCTGCAGTAGTCTCGCTCATGCCGTTTACGAGCAGTATATCATTTCGGCTTTTTTAGCCTCTAGGGTGGATAACCAAGAAGATACTTTCGCTTGGGTATACTGAGGCATCATGGACCTTAAGGCGCTCAAACGCTTCACGAAATACAGTGTCATTGGAGTCTCGACCCTTGCATTTGATCTCGTACTCCTTGCGGGGCTCACGCAACTACTTTCTGTTCCCTACTACCTCTCGACTCCCATTGCCTTTCTGGTTGCGGTCTCAATCAACTACGCACTGAGTCGCCGACTGGTCTTTCGTGGTACCGAACGACCGGTTCATCACGGCTATATGTATTTCGTTCTCATCGCTATCATGGGCGCGTTTCTCATAACTGCTGCGGTCTATCTGCTCGTTACCTTTTTTGCGTTTCATTATCTGGTCGCACGTGTCGGGATCGCAGGATTTGTTGGTCTTGCCAACTACCTCACCAATCTTCATTGGAACTTTCGTGTAGCAGGTAAGCACCACGACTCGTTGACGTGACGTGAGTTGCGTACTATAACGCACAGCAGTCAGCACCTTACATTGTGCTGGCCTCTCCCCTTCAACGCACACGAGGTGCACCATGAATGCTCTTCTAAAGCAGCGCGCGCTGCTGTCTCCCGCTACGACTACGCGCCTGTGTGCGGTCAGGCGGTTCGTCGTCGCCGACGTGATCACGCTGGGCAACGAACTGGGTGGTCGGAAGATCGGCCATATCAACGATGGCTTCCGGAAGAACTTCCTCGACGTCGTCGAGGAAGCCATTCCGGGCCACGATGTCACTGGCCACACGCTCGACTACGCGAGCACGAGCTACGAGATCCTCGACACGCTGGAGGGTCGTGATGACCGTCGGGGGATCATCGCACTCGGCCACTTCTTCGAGATCGTCGGCCTGCGTGAGACCGGTCCCGGCCTCTGGGACGGCACCCTCAACATCGGCTACGCCCGGTCGCCCGTTACCCAGACCTTCTGGGCGCTCTGCTGGAACGTGATGCCCATCAATGGCGAGCTCGAGATCGGCGCGCGCCCGGCCAACGACGCCTACAACTGGGACACGGGAATCCGCGTCTTCGGCGGCTAGTCCACCTTCGAACTGGTGTCTCCCCCTACCGGGAGACACCAGGACGAGGGTTTTTGTATTTAGGATGCTAAAATCCGAACCATGCTTAAACATTTCCTACTCCCGACCGTTATTTCTGTTCTCCTATTGGGATGGATTTTCTTCGCATTCGGACCGTTCGCCTTCGTTACCGCTCTGCTTCTCACCGTCCTTGAAGTCACTCTTTCGTTTGATAATGCGGTGGTGAATGCACGGGTGCTCGAAGGCATGACCCCTACCTGGCAACGCCGGTTTCTCACGTGGGGCATGGTCATTGCGGTCTTTGGTACCCGCTTCATTCTCCCGATACTCATCGTTGCGGTGGGAGTGTGGATCAATCCTATTGAAATTGCACAGCTGGCACTCTTTAATCCCGCCGAATATGCACACCACCTGGAAGGCGCGAAAACCGCCATTTACTCGTTCGGTGCCGCCTTCCTCCTCATGGTCGCACTCAAGTACTTCTTCAACGGCGCCAAAGAGATACACTGGCTTGAATCTATCGAGCGCAACCTCTCAAAGTGGGGCCGCATCGAAGCTATTGAGATTGGGCTTGGGCTTGCAACACTGTTCGTCTTCTCACTTCTCGTTCCTACCGAACAAGGGGTCATCTTAGGAGCCGGTATTGTCGGTATCCTGCTCTTCATTGTCATGCAGGGCTTCGCAAACGCCTTCTCTGAAAACGTCCAGGATGCGACCGCGGCAGGACTTACGCTCTTCATATACCTGAACATCCTGGATTCGGCCTTTTCACTCGACTCGGTGGTGGGTGCCTTTGCACTTACGACTTCAATCCCAATTATCGTCGTAGGTCTTGGTATCGGTGCCTATTTCGTTCGTTCCTTGACCATGTACTTCGTGGAGAAGCGCACACTACGTTCGCTTATTTACCTCGAGCATGGTGCCCACTGGGCTATTCTCGCCCTTGCTGGCTCTATGTTCGCTAGCCTATTGCTTGAAGTTCCCGAGATTATTACTGGTGGTATCGGCGTCATCTTCGTTGCCGCCGCCTACTGGTCGTCGGTTCGTATTCGGCATTAGTCTCTATCAACAAATCGCCCTAATTCACAGGTAAAAACGGGTGATTATGGGCTAGGATAGAGAGGAGATGAACGCCTCTGCGTATGCGTATGTGTGTATCGCATGTATGAGGAGTGTTCATGCTACCCCATGAGCGGATTACTTTTCGCGCTCTTCCTCACCGGCCTCGGGATGCTCATCGTGGGTCTGAGCCTGCGAGAGAAACACCATGCTGCCTCCGCACGTGAGGAGCTACCACCTCCCCTTCCATCTAAACGCCGTATCCTCATGTTCGGATGGGAGTTTCCGCCTCATAACAGCGGAGGGCTCGGCGTCGCGTGTAAAGGAATTGCGGGAGCACTTTCCGATCAAGGACACGAGGTAACCTTCGTGCTCCCCAAACAACTCTCACCGGACGTGCCGTACCTCAAGATGGTGAGTGCTGGCATCGAGAACACCGAAACCTATGCCGTTAACTCGGGAGTTCATCCGTACCCGGGTGCCGGTTCGTATGCAAAGAATCCAGACGGCTCACCGGTATATGGCAGCGGCCTCATCGACGAAGTGAGTCGGTATGCCGAGGCGGCACGCGATATCGCACGGGCCACACCGCACGATCTCATCTACGCGCATGACTGGCTCTCATTCAAGGCGGGAGTAGCTGCCAAAGAAGTCTCGGGAAAGCCACTCATCATGCACGTACATGCGACGGAATGTGAGCGTGCGGGAGGAGACGCTTCGGGTAATCCCACGGTGCACGCAATCGAACGAGATGCGCTTCACCAAGCTGATCGCGTGATCGCGGTCTCACAGCGAACCAAAGACTTGATTAGCAAGTGGTACGGCGTTCCTAAGAAAAAAATAACGGTGGTGCATAACGGAATCGATGAACGCACTGCCCTTACCGGAAAACTCACCGACTCGGGACTCGCGAATCTTAAGAAGCGTGGATACAAGCTCGTACTCTTCATGGGCCGACTCACGCTTCACAAAGGACCTGATTATTTCGTACGTGCTGCAGCTCGCGTGCTTGCTACTGATCCGAAGGTCATCTTTCTCATGGCAGGGTCAGGCGATATGGAACGCGCCGTCATGGATCTTGCCGCATCGCTTGGCATCGGAGATCGAATCATCTTCACTGGCTTTCTACGCGGTAATGACCAGTACGAAGCATGCGCACGAGCAGATCTGTACGTGATGCCTTCGGTCGCAGAGCCCTTTGGACTCTCCGCGCTTGAAGCAATGCGGCTCGGTACACCAGTCTTGGTCTCGAAGCAGTCGGGTATCGCAGAAGCTGCCGAGCACGTGCTTACTGCTGATTTCTGGGATGTAGAAGAGCTTGCCGGAAAGATGCTTGCCGTCCTCCATGATCCGGCGCTCAGTAGAAGTCTTGCGGAAGGAGGAAAGAAGGATAGTGAACGACTCACCTGGAGCCGCACGGCAGAAAACATCCGCACCCTCATAGATGGGCTTACTCCCTCCCGTCTTTCCTACGCATGACCTCTCTCTGTTTCTATTTCCAGATCCACCAACCGTACCGCTTGAAGCGGTACCGCATCTTTGATGTCGGCCGTGATGCGGAGTATTTCAATGATGATGGTGAGCACGATCTGAATAACGCACGGGTGCTACGCAAGGTAGCAGACAAGTGCTACCTCCCCACCACTGAACTACTGCTCACGCTCCTTGCTCGTCATCCGGAGTTCAAAGCGAGCTTCTCCATATCGGGAGTCGCACTCGAGCAGCTTGTACACTTTGCACCTGAAGTAGTGCTCCGCCTCAAGCAGCTTGCTGCAACGGGACGAGTTGAGTTTCTTGCTGAAACCTATTATCACTCACTTGCCTTCTTTCATTCGCGAGAAGAATTTGAGCGACAAGTTGCCCTGCACCGAGACGCGATGGAACTCATGTTTGGAGTAACGCCACGCGTATTCCGCAACACTGAGCTCTCGTATACCAATGAGCTTGCCCAGTGGGCAGAGTCCGCCGGGTATCATGGAGTCCTCGCAGAAGGATGGGAACCCGTGCTTGGGTGGCGTAGCCCCAATTTCCTGTATCGCCCTAAAGACGCATCAAAGATTGCACTCCTACTAAAGAACTACAAACTCTCTGACGACATAGCGTTTCGGTTCGGGAGCCGCGATTGGGCCGAGTGGCCACTCACCGCACAGAAGTTTGCGGCGTGGGTCGCAGCGCTTCGTGGATCGGCGGAGACGGTGAATCTCTTTATGGACTTCGAGACGTTCGGTGAGCATCAATGGGAGGATACGGGAATCTTTGATTTCCTTGCCCAGCTTCCCGAGGAGGTGCTCCGGTATCCGGACCTTGATTTCAAAACTCCCTCAGAAGTCATTGATCACTATCCCGTGCGTGATGAGGTGGATGTGCCGCATGTGCTTACCTGGGCGGACACCGACCGAGATCTTACGGCGTGGCTTGGGAATGACTTACAGCGCACCGCGTTCTCGACATTGCACGCGCTTGAAGAGCCCGTGCTTGCTACTAACGACCCCGACCTTATAGAGCGGTGGCGCAAGCTTCAAACGTCTGATCATTTCTATTACATGTGCACGAAGTGGTTTGCTGATGGGGACGTGCATGCGTACTTCAGTCCCTACGACTCCCCCTATGACGCCTACATTTTCTACATGAATGCGCTCCAGGACCTGAAGTTGCGCGTGGAGGCCCCGGCCGTCGCGCTACCATAGCTTGATATGCGCTCTATCGTCCTAGGAAACGGAAAGATGCTCGTCGCACTCGACGAGTTCGGCGAGGTGCGTGATATCTATTTCCCGCGGGTCGGACTTGAAGATCATGTTGCTGCCGGGAGCAGACACCGCATCGGTGTCTTCGTCGACGGAACGATCTCATGGCTTTCGGAGGATACGGGGTGGAAGATAACCATCGCGTATGAGGAGGAGTCGCTTGCCTCTCGCACGCGAGCGGTCAACGACGTGCTCGGTGTTGAACTTGCCTTTGAGGATTTGGTGTACAACGAGAGCCCAATCTTCTTACGCCGCATCACCATACATAACCTTCGCGATAGCGAGCGTGTCATAAAGCTGTTTCTCTGCTCTCCCTTTCAAATCTACCGCTCACCGGGAAGTGACACGGGCTACTACGAGCCTGAACTTGCCGCACTCATCCACTACAAAGGCGAGCGGGTATTCCTGATCTCTGCGGAACTTGCCGGGACGACATTCACCGAGTACGCAGTCGGTCTTTCAAACATAGACGGTAAGGAAGGAACCTTTAAGGATGCAGAAGACGGAGAGCTTTCGAAAAATGCAATCGAACATGGCACAGTGGAGTCAGTGATTGGACTCTCTGCATCCTACGCACCGCAAGAATCGAAAACGGCACACTACTGGATTACCGCTGGCCGATCGGTTGAAGAAGCGAAAGAGCTGCATGCCTACCTGGTGAAGAAGT
Source organism: uncultured Candidatus Saccharibacteria bacterium (assembly GCA_964446735.1). Classification (GTDB taxonomy): domain Bacteria; phylum Patescibacteriota; class Minisyncoccia; order Phycocordibacterales; family Phycocordibacteraceae; genus C7867-001. The sequence continues at coordinate 39,853 of CAYUQB010000003.1, forward strand.
CGCCCGAGCACCTCATCGCGACCACAACGAATTTCTGGAAGGCCTGGGTCACGAAGTACGACTGGAGTTTCTACGGACTATCTGCTGCTCACATCGCGCTCTTTAAAAAGTCACTGCTCATCGTACGTGCGCACGTGGACGATGGCGGTGGAATCATTGCCTCTGCCGACTCGGATCCGCTCGAGCATGGAAAGGATACCTACGCGTATGTCTGGCCCCGCGATGCGGCGTATGCCGCTATGGCACTCGATCGTGCGGGTGATCCGAACGTTGCGCGGCGCTTCTTTAGCTTCTGTAAAGAAACGATTGATGAGAAAGGGTACTTCATGCACAAGTACTTGCCCGATGGCGCGCTCGGTTCCTCCTGGCATCCCTGGATCCATCACGGGAAAGTGCAGCTCCCTATTCAAGAGGACGAGACAGCGCTCGTGATCTATGCGTTGAATCAGCACTACGCGCATAGCCGTGATCTTGAATTCATCGAGGAGCTGGATAACCCGCTCATTGAAAAGGCGGCGAATTTCATGGTCGGGTACCGAGATCCGCTGACGAAACTTCCCCGCTCTTCCTACGATCTGTGGGAGGAGAAACGTGGTACCTCCACGTTTACTACCGCGAGCGTGTACGGAGCACTTGTTGCCGCAGGAACCATAGCTGACGTGCTTGGAAAAACTGAGCGAGCACTCTATTTCCGTACTGCAGCAGAGGAAGTGAAGGCGGCAATCATGGAGCACCTATTTGATCCTACAACGAACACCTTTCTTAAGATGCGCTCGAGTGCTGGTGCAGATACGACACTCGATATGTCGAGCGTGTACGGTATCTTTGCGTTCGGCGTGCTTGCCCCTGATGACCCCCGCCTTGAGGCGGCATTCGAGAAAACGGCCGCATCGCTTTCGAACGGTTCGCCGTGTTCCGGCATCGCTCGCTACGAGGGCGACCAGTACTATGCCGACGGTGCCAGTGAGAATCCCTGGTTCATTACTACCCTGTGGTATGCCGAGTACCTCATTGCCAAAGCGAAGTCGGCAGAC
>CAYUQB010000003.1:40896-101284 GCA_964446735.1 uncultured Candidatus Saccharibacteria bacterium
CGATATGCAGCCGGTGCTCGACATCTTTACCTGGGTCGTTGACCACGCACTTCCGTCAGGTGTTCTTTCAGAACAGCTCAAGGTGACAACGAAAGAACAGACCTCGGTTGCTCCGCTCATGTGGAGTCACGCCGCGTATGCCATTACGGTACTCAAATATCTTGATAAGCTGGAAGAGCTTGGGGTGTGCGTCGCCTGCAACCCCACTCCCTAACATGGAACCACTTGCTACCCGACTCACGAGCGTCATCCGAGGCGATGTCACGACCGATACCGAGACACTCGCGAAGATGTCACGCGATACGAGCGTGTTCACCCGCACCCCCTCGGTGGTGGTATATCCCAAGGATAGCGAGGATGTCGCTGCATTAGTAAAAGTTGTGGCAGAGGCAAAGCGTGCGGGAGAGAATGTCTCCGTTACTGCGCGTGCTGCCGGCACCGACATGTCGGGAGGTCCGCTCACTCATTCAGTGCTCGCCGTGTTCACCAAATACATGAATCACCTGCTTGAGGTTGGTGACGGATACGCCCGTACTGAACCCGGTGTTTACTACCGCGATTTTGAGAAAGCGACACTTGCCAAAGGCGACCAAATCCTTCCCTCCTATCCCGCGTCCCGGGAGATCGCCGCAATGGGCGGGATTGTGAACAACAACTCAGGTGGTGAACGCACGCTCGAATACGGAAAGACCGAACGCTACGTTGAGGAAGTTGAGGTTGTGCTTGCGGACGGCACGATCACTACCTTTAAGGAGCTTGGTCCTGATGAACTCGATGAGAAGAAGAAATTGAATACGCTTGAAGGCGACATCTACCGCAAGATGTCAGCGCTCATTATTGAGAACCGTGAAGCTATCGAAGCGGCGCGCCCCAAGGTGTCGAAGAACTCCGCAGGGTATGCGCTCTGGGATGTGTTTGATATTGAGAACGGTACCTTCAACCTCGCGAAATTGATCTGTGGTGCTCAAGGAACACTTGCGCTCATGACACAGGCCAAGCTCAGACTCGTGAAGCAGCAAGGACACCGCTCTATGCTCGTGGTATTCCTGCGAGACCTTGAGGTACTCCCCGAGATCGTAAAGCGGGTACTTCCCTTTAATCCCGAGAGTTTTGAAAGTTATGACGACCAGACCTTTAAGCTTGCCGTGAAGTTTATGCCGCAGATGCTCTCGCAGATGGGCTTTGGCCGTGCCGCGCGCCTCGGTATGTCGTTCATACCCGAGATGCTCATGGTTGCACGAGGAGGCGTACCCAAGCTCGTGCTTATGGCAGAGTTTTCCGAGGATACTCATAAAGAAGCACTTGGTATGGCACGTAAAGCTGAGACAGCACTCAAGGACCTACATCTTCCTACTTCGGTGAAGAAGGACGAGCGTGGTGCGGAGAAGTACTGGGTCGTACGCAGAGAATCGTTCGCACTTTTGCGAAAGAATGTGCACGGTCTCTATGCAGCACCATTTATCGATGACTTTGTCGTTCCTCCCGATACCTATCCAGACTTTCTTCCTGAATTGGATACGCTTCTTGCGGAGTACAAAGATCGCTTTATCTACACGATCGCCGGCCACATCGGGAACGGCAATTTCCATATCATCCCGCTTATGGATCTCACGAAACCTGAAGTACGCCAGGTCATTCTCGATCTTTCTCCAAAAGTATACGAACTCGTGCTTAAGTACGGCGGGTCAACGACTGGAGAACATAACGATGGCATCATCCGCACTCCCTATCTCTCACTTATGTTCGGTACCAAAATGGTTGAACTCTTCCAAGAGACGAAACAAATATTTGACCCCCAGAATATTTTCAATCCGGGAAAGAAAGTCGGTGGCACCTTTGAGGCGATTAAAACCGACATGATTACGCATATATAGGAGACGGCCGCGCGAGGCGGCCGTTCCGGTCAGTGGGCGATGATGTCGCACGCGAATCTCGGTCCCGTACCTCCCGGGGTGGAAGGAAGTGGACGAACACGAACGGGCCTGATGTTCTCCGGCATCTTCGGCAGGCGCCGATCGTAGGTGCCCGCCGCCGCACCGATGCTGGGGTCGGGGATCCGCTCCTCATACCAGCACCAGCGTCGCTCGACGAACCTTCCCTCCTCATTCATTCCCACGATGGTGGGTCTGAGGGCGAACCGTCTGACCCATACTCCTCGCTTGTGAACTCGGAACATTGTAGGCCCTCCCTGTGCTGCCTACGCTTCTTATACGCAACCTCTACGCATGTGTAAAGAAAAAGAGCCGGACATGTTCCCGTAGGAACAGAGGTCCGGCCCTTCATCTCACCGCCCGCGAAGCGCTAGCTGGTGCGGTACGGGACCGCGAAGCTGATGCCCGCTTGGTGCAGATCCTTGCTCACCTGCTTGGTGAACCGGGTCATGCCCTTCTGGCAGACGGAGTTGATGCAGTAGCCGACGATCGGCGTGGCGGTCTCGAAGCCCGAGATGAGCCGAGGATCCGCCAGCTCGTCGTTGGTCACCAGGATGAACCGATCGACCGCCTGGGTCTCAAGCGCCCGCACGGCGCCGGTCAGGCCCGAGAACTTGGTGCCGAAGGGCCAGAACTGCCCCTCGTTGTGGTATTCGACCATGCCCTGGTTGGTGTAGACCCAGATCCGGGCCGGCTCCTTCTTCTGAGCGGTGAACGCCAGGTTGAACTGGACGGCGGCGTCCAGGAGGCGCTGTTTGAGCACCGGATCGTCGCCGTCGACCAGGATGGCCACCTGTTCGTCAGCGCCGATCTTCGCCACCGCCTGCGTGATGTCCGCCGGGATGGCGGACGCATCGGGGATGCGCAGGGTCTGGCCGGGCACCAGCGTGTTGGCGCGGGCCAGGTTCAGCTTCTTGCTGCAGAAGTGGCGGCCGCGCTGTGGCCAGTTCCTGCCGATGCAGTGCTCGTTGAAATTGGTGCGGAGCGCGCGGTCGTTGAAGGCGGCCAGCATCAGGGTCGGCACATCACCGTGGGTGTCGGCGACCTTCGAGAGGTCGTCGCCACGCTGGGCGATGTACTGGACGCTCGCGGCGGGCGGCCGCTGCCAGGTCTCCTGCTTCTTGGGCAGGAACTGGTAGGCGCCCACGCCGATGAGGGCGACTCCGAGGATGGCGCTGCCGGCGATGAGCGCAGTGCGTTGATTCTTGGTCATATGCCCCTCCGAGGCAATTGCGGTGAGATGGAATGAACGAGTTCCCTCACCTAGGTGATGGCCAAAAGGCCGAGAAACTGTACTGGGATATATTATTGATTATTTAAATCAAATGTCAAGCTTGATTGACCTTCCCATTCGGAGCCTTCATAGTTCCCTCGGGTGCTCACAGGGAGATCGTTGCCATGCCCCCGAAACTTCTCATCCTCGCTTCCGGGACGCGCAAAGGCGGCGGTTCCGGATTTGAAAATTTGGTTCATGCCACACGTGAAGGTGTGCTGCGCGCCGATATCGTCGGCGTCGTTTCGAACCACGAACACGGAGGAGTCCGCGAGCGAGCGGATCGCCTCGGCATCAGGTTCGGGTACCTGTCAGCCAAGTTCCATCCCACGGCGGCGTACCGCGCCATCTTCGACGCCTTCCAACCGGACTTCGTAGCGCTTTCGGGCTGGATGTTTAAAGTGAGCGGGCACGATCCGCGCACCACGTTCAACATCCACCCGGGACCACTCCCTGAGTCCGGCGGTCCTGGCATGTACGGAGATCACGTGCACCAGAAGATGCGCACGATGCGAGAACAGGGTGAGCTCACCCACTCCGCTGTCACCATGCACTTCGTCGACAGCGAGTACGACCGCGGTCCGCCCTTCTTCCGAGAACCGGTGGAAATCAAACCTGACGACACCGTGGAGTCGCTCCGAGCACGCGTGAACAGCCAGGAGCACTTCTGGCAGCCACGTATCACCAACATGGTGCTCCAACGTGAGATTTACTGGGACGGTGTGAACCCGGAGACTCTCGTGGGTGCGGTGCTGAATTAGGAAAGGCACAAACAACAACGGGGGCCCGCGCGAGCGGACCCCCTTTTGTTTCTAGGTGGTTATGGTTCGTGGTACGGCTGGTTGAGCGCGTTCATGCGCCCCCGCAGCTGCTCCTCGAAAGCCTGGCCGATCATGATGCCGAGCCCTTCCTTCTCGATGCGTTGATCGATCATGGCGAAGAGCTCACTCGTCCGTCGCGCGTATTCCTGTTCGGTCGACGCACTGATCACGGCCACGACCGTGCGGTCCGGCCCCGTACGGAGCGTGACGAAGGGTGGCCCCTCCCATGCCTCCAGATCGTTGTGGAGCTGCATGTAGTAGTAGGCGTCGACGAAGGTCTGCCTGACCTTCAGGTCCTCGATGGTGTTGAGGAGCTTCCGACGCTTCTTCGGATCAAGCTCGTGGATGAGCACGTTTTCTTGATCGCTCATTTTGCGAGCAAGTGCTTGCTTGTACGCCACGAGCCGAAGCAGCATTTCGCTCACATGCCCCGGAAGAGCTCGATCAGTTTCCTTGAGCGGCGAGAAGCGCAGGTGCTTGATGTTCGCGAGATTAACGTCGCGCATGATGTTGGCGAAGGGATGTTTGATGTCATCGCGGTCCCGTTCGCGCCCAGCTTCCGGCACAAGGTCGGTATCGGTCATTACGGTATGTCCCTAGAAAAAAAGAACGCCGCGGGATGCGCGGGTGTTCGGATAATAGCACAAAATAATGAAGTAAGCAAGAAGTGTGCGGCTTTGTACACATCTCGCTCGATAAGTCCTTGCGAATTACGCGAATCTGTATCATACTGCCGGCAACTCGACGGTTCCCTGGCTCCTAAAGGCTCCTGGCCCCCAAAGTGCAGCATCGACGAGGTTAATCATCAGTTTTTCAGCCACATGGCAACGAACAAGCTTTATGTCGGCGGTATTCCTTACCGCACGACCGAGGATGAACTCCGCACCGCCTTTGAAGAGGCAGGTACGGTATCTTCCGTCAGTATTATCAGCGACCGCATGACGGGCCGCTCACGCGGTTTCGGCTTCGTGGAGATGGCAGATGAGGCTCAGGCCCAGGCTGCTATCGATCGCTGGGATGGTAAGGAAATGGATGGGCGCATGCTCTCCGTTTCCTTCGCCCGCCCGCAGAGTGATCGCCCCGCAGGAGGTGATCGCGGCGGCCGCGGCGGATTTGGTGGTGGTCGTGGAGGTTTCGGCGGTGGAGACCGCGGAGGCTTCGGCGGCGGCTACTAATTCGCTTCTCTAAAGAAAACGACCCGGGATAAACTCGGGTCGTTTTCTTTATTTCACTCTAATAGGGTTCTCGATCGAGTACTCGGGGTGTGCATCGAGCCACGCCCGGATATCGGTCCATCGCAATCCATGAAATCCGAACTGTCCATCCCAAACTCGTCCGTAGATTTCATTACTCTCAAGACTGAACCGATGCGCAAGCTCAGGCGGGGCAAACTGGATTCCCTTGTCTTCTAGATAGGTTCGATGAATGACGCACTGTACCCAATCCTCATTCTCAGCGTACTTTCCGTGTACCGCTGGATCGCCAAGATCGATGTAACTGTCCGATGCAGTGAGTTCGAGGAGACGTTTACTACGTATGCTGAATCCTCCGTTTCCGGTAACCAGTTCGCCGTCAACTGAGAATGGAGCGCCGATGTAGTCGTATGCAAGGAATTCATCCGTCCATGCTGCTGGATTCAAGATAAACCCATCGTGCTGAATGACGAGAGCAAATTCTGTTGTGACATAGTCAGTGAGTCGCTTGAGGATGAACCGAGAGTATTCCGCAATCGAATCTACCGATGGAATAGAAACTATATCTGGACGATCCGATGGTAATGACGTCAGCAACTTAACTTCGGCAAAGCTGAAATCCTTACAGCAAATATCAGCGGCTTGCGCTAAGCGTTCAATGTTAACGCAATCGAGACCGACAAGGGTCACGTTCGATAGCGTGCGCATGGTAGATGCCGTACTTCGAGAATTTACCCGCACGTCGTGTGAGAGTGTTCAGCGCCAACGACTTGTCGCTTCTTATATTCAGCACTCCATCCCACGTAATTTGAAAGGACTTGGAAGAACGAACCCAATGCTGCAATAGCGAGCACGAGCACAATGGGCCAGGCGTACGGTGTGAGGAAGTAGAAGAAGACTACCGTTGCACCAAACCAAAGACCGGTGCACCACGGACAGGTAAGGAGAGTGTGGAGTGTGCCACGAAATGTCTCGGGACGAGCGCCCACGAACCAATCACGGATGAACTTTGTGATGGAGTCATAGGTGAAGAGTCGGGTAAGACGCCAGACGGCAAGCGATAGAAGCAGGATGTCGCCTAGGCCGATGGTGCGGTAAAAGGCACCAAGCGTAGATAGGAACCAGATGCCGCCAAAAAGGAGTATGGCGAAGAAGAAGGATAAAATGATATTCCAGAAATGGTTGCGCAACGTATTCATACGATCAGTGTATCCTACTCTCATATCGTATTCCTATGGACATCCCCAAAGAGGAGCTCGCGCATCTGATCCGGGATAAGTACCGGGGGAATAAGAACGCAGATATTTCAGATGATGTCGCGCGTCTTTCGGCAGGCGAACCACTTGCCTATGTCATAGGCTGGCTTCCCTTTTTGGGTCTGCGTATCGAACTCGATTCTCGTCCTCTCATTCCTCGCCCCGAGACTGAATGGTGGACTGAACTCCTTATCGAGCACGTCCGGTCGCGTTTTGGTACGGGACCAGTACGCATACTTGATGTGTGTGCAGGGTCTGGAGCTGTTGGGCTTGCGCTCCTTCACCACTGCGAGAATGCCCTGGTGTCCTTTGGCGAGCTCTCGCCCGAGCATGCTGGGCAAATCAAGCGGAATATTCAAAAGAACGGGCTTGATGAATCTCGAGCGCAGGTGCGCGTGGGAGATCTCTTCGAACCGTTCCTACACGATACGTTCGACATTATCGCTGCCAATCCTCCGTATGTTCCGCAAGGGCGCGTACTCGACCGGAGCGTAGCCGAGTATGAGCCCCTTGATGCTCTCTATGCGGGTGAGGATGGTCTCGATCTTATCCGACGTATCGCAACCCATGCCCCTCACCACCTTCCGAAGGGTGGTGAGGTTTGGATGGAGTGTGACTCTGAGCACGCACAGGATGCTGCAACGCTCATGGGTCTTGCTGCAGGGCGCGTCCTTGTCCGCAAGGACCAGTATGGGCGGGACCGGCTCGTGCTAGCCTATTACTGATGCAGGGCTCGTCCACCAGCCTCCTTCAGGTCGCCGCACTCCCCATCGCGCAGGTGCTGCCGGTTGTTTTCTTTTTTGTTTTCCTGGTCTGGGTGGTGTTCACGCTGGTTGCTGCATACCACTGGTTCCGTTATAGCAACGCCACGACCATGGCGCTCTGTGCGATGACCACGCACCTCATCGTCTCCGCGATGATCGCGATATACGCCGTAAGTGGTTTTGCATAGATATGCGTGACGTACAACTCCATTCGGGCGAGCACATCATTCGATCGGTTCGTAAGCACTGGTTCGTCCTTGTTGCGAGTCTCGTACCATTTGCGCTCCTTGCCTACCTCCCGACCCTCATCCTTCCCTTCCTGGGTTTTATCGGAAACGTTATCCCGCATTCGGGTGAGGTTGCCAGATTCCAGATCGCTGAGAACGAATATGTCCGCTTTGCATACGGACTCTGGCTCCTCCTTATTTGGGTTGCGGCATTCAATACGTTCACCCGCTATTACCTCAATCAGTGGGTTATCACCACTACCCGCGTCATCGCCATGCATCAGTACGGATACTTCAGCCGAGAGGTTTCAAGCGTACTACTCGCCAAAGTGCAGGATGTGCAATCGGACATTCAAGGAATCTTCGAGACGTTACTTGGCTACGGACAACTTGAGGTACAGAGCGCTGGCGCCCAGGAGCATTTCATTATGGAAGGAATTGCCGATCCGCAAGGATTGCGTGACCTCATCATGCGCGAGATTGCGCAGCTCCATCGGGCGGGAGAGCAGGCGCAGGTATAAACTCAAGTCCCCCGCCGCATGCGACGAGGGACGAGAATGTTCAGTCTGGTAGGTGAAGATCAGCGAGGCAGGGCGTCGACCACGGCTTCGAGGCCGTAGAGTTCCGCAAGCGGAACCGCGGCAGGACCTTCGCTGAAGGTCTCGAAGACGAGCGCCGGCGGGTGATGCTGGATCTCGGCGACCGAGTCGCGACCATCGATCCCATAGCGGGCGCGTTCGCGGGTCGCGAGGCCGGAGACCACCACGACTTTCGTGTGGTCCGGCATCAGTACAGGACGGTTGTGGTCATCGCAGTCCACGAACCAGTCCTTGCCCCCAGGAAGCACGGCGGGCATCAGAACCATCCGCTGACCCACGCGTGCCTGCTAGCAGGCTTCGCTCGAACCGTTCAGTTGGGTCGTCACTGGTAATCCTCCCCATATCTGGCATAGCACAGCGCTACCCAGAGCTGTTGGCGAGCCTACCACTGTTTATGAAAAACTCAATCAATACTCTTGCATTACTGCACCTTTCTATCCCCATTTGACGACTTCGTGAAGCGGGAGTACAAGGCTACAAGCGCTCTCCTTGGTTTAGGCGCATAGATACGGAGAGATACGATGAAGGTACTGTCCATCGAGCCCGATGCGACGACCGCGTCGGATCTGGGCTCTATGCTCGTGCGTCACAACCACGAGTTCATTAACGTCACCAGCGCTGAAGAAGCGCTCCACACTGCGCGGCGGGCGCCGGCAGATATCATCCTCGAGAACTACAAGCTCGAAGGAGACGAGTTCATCAGTGCATTGCGTATGAAAGCCTGCGTTGAGACGCCGCTCATCGTGCTCGGTCCCCGCGGATGGGAACCTGTGATCGAATGTCTCGACAAAGGTGCCGACGATTACCTGGCGCGCCCGTTTCATCTTTACGAGCTCTTAGTCCGGATGGTGGCGGTTACCCGTCGAGGCCGGCCACGGCTTCAACCTATCGATGTGGGCCCGCTGCGTTATAATCCGGAGCTGTCCACGTTTAGCATCGACGCTGTGGTCCTGCACTTCACGAGGGTCGAGTACCACATGTTAGTCCATCTTGTCCTCCATGCAGGACAGGTCGTTTCTCACCTCGACCTCCATCGTAGCTATGCCGAAGACGACAATCGGCGAACCAACGTCGTCGAGGTGATGGTGAGTAAGATCAGGAAGCGATTAGATCCGGTACTCGCCACGGGCGCGCTCAAACTAGAGACGATCCGCGGCGTGGGCTACCGTCTCTCGGCACCGTAAGTGTCGGTTCGATACAAGATAGGGGACGCTCCTTCGGGGGCGTCCTTCCTTATGGGACATCGGCTTCTCTTTTATCATTCGGCCGTTGTTTGCTACTCTGTATCCATGAGCGAAAAGCAGGCCGTATCCACGGAGCCCTATAAGGGCGTGCGTGATTTCTATCCTGAGGACTGGGCACAGCTGCAAGCGGTGTTCGACATCATTCGTACGAAGCTGCGATTGGCGGGCTATGAAGAGTACAACGCGTCCCCACTTGAGCCTGCGGAATTGTACGAAAGCAAAACGTCTGAAGAGATCGTAAGCGAGCAGACCTTCACGTTTACTGATCGTGGTGATCGTCGCGTGACGCTTCGCCCCGAGATGACTCCTACCCTTGCGCGCATGGTTGCTGCAAAAAAGCGTGAGTTGGTCTTCCCTGTTCGTTGGTTCTCGATCGGCAACCGCTTCCGCTATGAGCGACCACAGAAGGGACGGCTTCGCGAGTTCTACCAGGTCGATGTGGACCTCATTGGTATTCCAGATGCGAAGGCAGATGGCGAGATTATTGTTCTTGCCGCAGAGCTCCTCAAAGCATTCGGTGCATACGAGGGGGACTTCACCATTCGTATCAACTCCCGCGCACTGCTGGATGCAGCAACTACAGCACTTGGGTATTCCGAAGCAGAAGCGAAAGAGTATCTTGGACTCCTTGATCGTAAAGCAAAGATGAGTGCGGAGGAGTTTGAGACGGCACGCACGGTGTATCGCAAAGATGGAGTAGACGCCCTTGAGCTTATCGAAGGGGGCGCTGCCGGCGTGTCTAACGAGAAGCAGAAACTCCTTGACCTCATAACTGCGTTTGAGGCACGCGGTATGAACAACGTAGTATTCGATCCGACAGTGGTCCGTGGCTTCCTCTACTACACGGGTACCGTATTTGAGATATACGACACCAATCCCGAGAATCCTCGTGCGCTGTTTGGAGGAGGGCGATACGACAATTTGCTCTCTCTATTCGGCGGAGAGTCCATTCCTGCAGTCGGGTTCGCATTTGGGGATGTGACGCTCCTTGATTTCCTGCGCGCGCATGGCTATGCTCCTGCCGTTTCTTCCGCTCCGACGGTATTCCTCGGAACCCCCGCACAAACCGACATCCCAGCTGCCCAGGAGTTTGCACGAGAACTTCGAGAGGAAGGTATTTCGGTGTTGGTACATGTCGGTGATAAGGCACTCGGTGATCAGGTGAAGGAGGCGGTACGTCGGGGGATTCCTTATTTCATTGCATACGGCGTACATGAGGCGGAGAGCGCCATGGTGAAGCTGAAGACACTCGCTGAATCTTCCGAACGCGAGATGCCTGCAGCAGAAGTCGTTCAAGAACTCACGCGCATGCGTCGCTAGGTGATGAGAGAAATCACGTTCGACATCGAAACTACCAACCTCATTCCTGCCTTCTCTCGACAGGAGTTCCATCGCCTTGATGTTGCGGTTGTGGCGATTCACGATTCCAGCACCGGTGACTTTTCCTCATATACAGAGGCAGAGTTGCCAAAGCTCTGGCCGATACTCGAGAAGGCCGATGTGCTTATCGGCTATAACTCGGACAGTTTCGATATTCCCCTTCTCAATCATTACTACCCCGGTGATCTGACCAAGATTCGCTCGCTTGATCTTCTCGTTGAGGTATACAGCGCACTTGGTCGGCGGCTGCGTCTTCAGAATCTTGCTGAGGCAACCTTGGGGCACGGCAAGTCTGCCGATGGCATTAAGGCGGTTGAATGGTGGCAGCAGGGTCTCTATGAAAAAGTGCGTGAATACTGCATTCAGGACGTACGGGTTACCCGTGAACTGTACGACTATGCGCGTACGCATGGGAAGCTCAAGTACAAAGATTTACGCGAGGTTCGTGACATCAAACTTGATACCTCGAAGTGGAATGGGACCGGGACTAGCAATGCGTTTACCCATACCTTGGGGTTGTAAACGAGACAATTCGCGCTAGGATGCAGCTTGGCGCAGAGGGAGAGAATGGTATGCGCGATCCAGGCTGCGGGAAATTTCGGCCAACCCTTGATCTTCTGCTTCCTTCCAGCATCGGGAGAGAGCACCACGAGCGACTGATGTGTGCGGTCCGACGCATGCTCAAACAAGTGGTCGACCCTGACCTGGTCGGGGTGAATTTCGACCACCACTACGGAGACGTCGACGACGTCGAAGATCCACAAGCCTGGATCATCGGCATCGCCTCCGACTTCCCTACGGGAATGCGTGCGTGCGAGTTCGCGGTAGCTGCTATCTACTTCGAGCTCAAGAGCGCGTTTTCAGTTCGGATAGCGAATCCGGGGCACACCGAGGAGTTCCTGCTCATCAAGTTCTCGTGATCTATGAAGTGCCCTGCCGCGTTCGCGCTGCAGGGACTTCACATTTGTGCGTGATATCCTTTTTGTATGCGTATCCACGCGAAGGAGCTCCTCATTCCAATCGCCATCCTTTGTGCAGGCATTATCCTTGCAACGGCTATCTATGTCGTACGCGTCCAACACACCCTGGTGAATGGGACTGGGGACCCAGATGCCGTACGGCCCGTTGCTCCTTCCGATCACATCGTTGGAAATCCCTCTGCTCCCGTGAAGATCGTTGAGTACGGTGATATTGATAGCTCATACAGTAAATCGTTCCAGCTCACCATGGAGCAACTCATGACTGAGTACGCAGATGGGGGAAAGGTCGCCTGGGTCTATCGTCACTTTCCTCTTCCCGAACATACGAACGCCGCTACTCACGCACTCGCCGCAGAATGTGCGGCTTCACTTTCAGTACCAACCACATTCTTCAGGTTTATAGATGCGCTTCAGGCTGCGGCACCGCATGAAAACCAATTTAATCCTGCCGGGTATCCTCCTATCGTGGCACAGTTTGGCATTGATGAATCTGCGTTTACGAAATGTGTTGCAGACGGGATGTTCACAAAGAAAGTACACGAGGACTATCGAAATGCTCTCGAATCAGGAGCAGTCGGTTCGCCATTCATAATACTTCTGGTTGAAGGACAGGAGCCCACCGCGATTAATGGCGCACTTCCCTATCAGTCGATGAAGAAACTCATCGAACAATCGATTGCAAAAACGGGTGGATAAAAAATAGGCGCCCTTCGTCTATGAGAAGAGTTGTAGCAAATCGTCGTATTCGGACGGCTCTCCGTTGCGCCACCTTCCCGTGAGTAATTCTTGAACGACTTCCTCGAGCGTTGCGAGGAGGTCAGCTCGAGTCTCGCTCGTGAGCTCGACTGGGTACTCTCTCACCTGCTCGGGACCGACCTGGATAATGCTCGCAGAATTTGGCTGGTGGGCATTCTCGCGCAGAAGCAAATCATAGAATGCAAGCTGACGAGCGTACTTCTCGTCCTTGATATGTACATCACTTGAGGTTTTGAAATCTATGATCCGCTCGCCGTCAGGCAGCTCGAAGACTGCGTCCACCTTCCCTTGAAGCAAAATGGGTGTCCCCGCAATTGAACGAGTGTGGGTAAATACTTTCTCTATCGCACTGGTCTCGAGTGCACTTCCCTCAGCGATGTAGCGTGCAAGGCTCTCACGTGCATGGGTGGTCACTCGTTCAAATGCAACGTTCCGAGGAAGGAGCGAGCGAGCGAGGCACCCCGATAGAGCAGCAAACGCCCGGTCCTCACTTCTTGTTTGGAGATATTCCGCGATACCGGCATGCACGGCTGAACCGATAGCTGTTGCGGGTGTCTCGGGCTCGTGAAGTCGTAGTATCCGTCGTGCAAAGAACGTCGGTGGAGATTCTAAGTACTCATTGAAGGCTGAAGGTGAGAGGCCTTCTTCGGTAAGGAAGCGATGAACAAGATCATTCACCACCGCTGAAGGTTCGATAGTGGTATGGATGAGCGGGAGCGACTCGGAGGCAGGAGTGATGCGTGGGAGGTGGTCGGGAATAAGGAGTGAGGGTGGCGTATCGCGTCCTTCACCGCTTTCTGTTGCATAGGAGAGTACGACCTCATCTTTGGCACGGGTAAGCGCGACATAGAAAAGCTTAGTAATGTCCTCGAGGGTTCGTGTCTGATCGACTGGCGAAGGAATCTTTGCAGGAAGACCACCTTTCTCCCACTGTCGAGCGGTGAGGCCAGCGATGAATACCTGCTCAAATTCCATCCCTTTTGCCTTATGCGCAGTAATGATTGTCACCTTCCCTTCCGCGTGGGTCCTGCTCGACTTCACCGATTCGAGCCCATGCTCGTTTGCATGGGTGAAGGCACGCACAATTTCTATAAAGCTCTGGTTCGGATCGCGGGCGACGAGTTCCTCAATATGCATGAAGACCCGTCGCATAAGCTCGATATCTTCAAAGTGCTCGGGATGAGACAGAAGGTAGGCACGGGCTCCCGTAGCAGCAAGCATGCGAGAGAGGAGCGAGAGTGGTTGCTCTGATAGCGCCTGAGCTTGCAGATCACGGATTGTTGCACTCACCGTTGGGTACATCTGTTCAAGTGCAGCCCAGAGTTCACGATCGCGGTTCTTTAAAAGAAGTTCAGCGCGAGGAGCGAGATCCATGGGCCACCATGGTGCAAGGAGCGTTTCGCGGAGTGCTGCAAGATCGAGTGGATTGGCTACCGCACGCATCGTTGCAAGCACCGCGCGTAGTATCGGACGAGATGCAAGCATGACTTCCCCGGCTCGGAGTACCGGAATGTTTTTTGCGAAAAGGTGTTGTGCGAAAAGATCGGCCGTTGCGTTTCTGCTGGTGATTATCGCAATTTCGTGGGGAGGTCTCCCTGCATGTATCGATTCTTCGACGAGATTCGCTATCTGATCACGTTCAGCGAGAGGGTCTGGAGCCTCCAGAAGTGAGAGTGTTGCCTGTCCGCTTCGTGTTGCAGAAAGCTTTGTGTGCTCGCCGGTCGCCGCGGGCACCGCTTGAATAAGGCCGTGCGCGGTATCCAGGATACCCTGCAAAGAGCGGTAGCTATCTGCGAGATGGATGACTTCGGTGCGTGGATAGTGCTCGACGAATGTTTTGAAGTGCGAAGAATCAGCACCCTGGAAACGATAGATGGCTTGCTTTTCATCACCCACTACAAAGAGGTTGGGGTGATCGTCGTATGCAAGCGTATCAAGGAGTGTGTGTTGCAGTGCATTCGCATCCTGATGTTCATCCGCAAGAATGTATTGGTACTGCTCCTGTACTGACGCTTTCACGTCCGCATCGTGTATGAGCCCATCCACAGCAATCCGGAGTACGTCCGCAAAGTCATAGACGTTCCGTTCATCTTTCAGTGCCTCGTATGCCTCGATGAGTCGCGCAGCTTCAGCTCCCTTTAAAAGTCGCTCCAGCTTCTTTTCTCCTTCGGGCTTGAGCTCTCCTTTCTTCTCGCCACGAACATAGAGAAGTGATTCATCGGCTCGTATGCGAGCGCCTTCGTGTTCAAGCCAGGCACGGTACTCAGTGAGCGATATGCGTTCACGCACGAGATCGTCCCGGAGTCGGGCAAGATCGCGCAGATAGAAGAACGGTGACTTAGGAGTGCGGAGCGCAGAAAGCTCCTCGGTTTCGAGCACCTCACGCCACAAGAGCGTGGTCTCAACATCTCCCGCCAGCCGCTTACCACGCGCTTCGAGGAATGAATCAGGATACGTAGAAAGGAGGTGTTCGGCAAAGCCGTGGAATGTCGAGATGAAAACCTCACGAGCAACCGTCTCACCTATGAGCTCTGCTAAGCGATGACGCACCGTTCGAGCAGCTGATTCGGTGAATGTGAGAACTAGGACATTGGATGCGTTGGCTTGTGTCCGTCGCAGGATGTTCGCGATACGAAGTGTGAGAATGTGTGTTTTTCCAGTTCCAGGGCCAGCAATGACAAGTACTGGTCCTTCCACTGTATCTACAGCCTTCTTTTGGGCTGTATTCAGCCTTTCGTATGCGGCCGTAAAGGCCTTTTCATCTGGCATTCCACTATTCTATCGTGAGGTGGAGGTGGAAAGAAATTAGCGAGGAAAAAATTGTTTGGATTTATATGAAAACGCAAAAACCCCGAGATATCTCGGGGGTTTTGCGTACCCGTTGCCAGCTTAAGAATTCATTAGCTGGGGAGGGCCTTTCGGCCACGGGTACATAAGGCATTATACACGCGTAATATGAGGGGTCAATTAAGGAGCGAAAACCGTAGCCTACCTAAGACATTGTTTTTCCACAGCACGCCTCCGAATCATTATTTGACCACATTCTCCTTCCCGTGAAGGCTCAAATGCATGTTTTGACTTTCCCACTCTTTCTTGTAGTGTGCTCTAAACCTTTGGTCTTTGGAGGGCGTCATGAAGAACACTGATCTCGACGCCCTCATTCGGGCCGCGATTAGAGACTGCATCGGTGTAACCTGCGTTCGCTTGTCGCTTGAAATCGACGGCCTCGTCTACGAGTTCGTGTCCGACGAGGGCATTATTGAAAAGGGCCGGCTCGCAGGCAAGACTCGCCTGAAAGTTGGAGCCTTCTTCGAACTCTGTGACCAGCAGACCGGTGATCGATTCACCTGGCATTGGAAAAGAACGCACTGGAGCCGGAAGTGCAGGAGCACTTCCGGAAAAGGGACTCTGACGATTCCTGACCACACCCACCGCTACCATCTATGAGACACACGCCCGTCGGGAGACCGACGGGCGTGCTCACGCTCGACAGATGAGCGGGACAGCGTTATAAGGAAGATCGGCTTCAGCTTTTTGAAGGGAGTATCTATCTATGGAGGATCTCCACACCATACGTGCGCAGGAGGGCTTCTACGAGAAACTGGCGTCCTACATCGATCAAGGCCTCCACTCGGGCCAGATCTATCGTCGGTTGGGCGAGGACTTTCCGAACGCCACCTTGCCGCGTTGCGTGAGCGGTATCAACACCTGGCTTTCCACGCGCAAGACCTGGCAGACGTTCGTCGACAAGCTCGGACGCGAGAGGACGGAAGTCCTCTGGGCGAAGCACCAGTCTCGCCTGCGCGTCTGGCTCGGTAGGCGACACGAGCCACAAAGCCTCGACCAAATGCTGGGACTCGCCCCGCCAGACGAGGTCCAGCCCAGGTTTAGCGAGCGCCTTCGCTACGGCTAACACCAGCTCACGCTCCTTGGACGACGGCCGCTTCCCCACATGAGGAAGCGGCCCGTTCCTTTGCCGTATACTGTCTGTATGCACGCCACCACCCGCACCTATTTCCTGCTCGCCCTCCTCTTGGTCTCAATAATTGCTTCATTCTTCGTCCTCCAACCATTCCTTACGACCATCGCACTCGCGGCCATCTTTGCGGTAGTATTGTATCCCTTGTATCAAGGCCTCCAGAAACGAATCGGATCACAAAGTCTCGCTGCCCTACTTACGATCCTCATCGGTACACTGGTAGTCGCCATCCCACTGACACTCATAGGTACGTTGGTAGTGGACCAGTCACGAGCAGCGTATGGCGCAGTCGCTAGCGGTTCAACGATTGAGGCCGCCCGTGGAGTCGCTGACAACATCGGAGTTTGGCTTGAGCCGTACTTCCCTGGCGCGACTGAATATGCGCACTCCATTTCGCTCGAATTCAGCACCTATCTTGAACGTGCTCTTGCATGGCTCGTGGATCGACTTGGTGCGGCGTTCACCAGCATCCTCGCACTGCTTCTTCGTCTCCTTATCTTCCTCATGGCTTTGTTCTACTTCCTCAAGGACGGTGCGCGACTACAGAAGCTCCTTATAGAGCAAAGCCCTATCCGCGACGAAGAAGCGAGCTCTATTTTGAATAAGCTGTCGCGCACTATTACTTCGATCGTAAAGGGCTCGCTCGCCATTGCAATCATTCAAGGAACGCTGGCGGGTGTGGGCTATATGATCTTCGGTCTTCCGAACCCCGCACTATGGGGCGTGCTCACCGCGGTCGCCGCGCTTATCCCTGGCGTCGGTACTTCGCTTATCTTGCTCCCGGCAGTTCTCTATCTCTTCATCGCTGGAAACGTTGGCGCGGCCGGAGGACTTCTTCTGTGGGGACTCTTCCTTGTGGGATTGATTGATAACTTCCTGGCTCCGAGACTCATGGGCAAAGGAGCACAGCTGCATCCACTCATCATTCTCCTTTCAGTTCTTGGCGGTGTTATTCTTTTCGGCCCTGTCGGTATCTTTCTCGGGCCGCTCACCGTTAGTTTCCTTATCGCGGTCTATACCGTGTACGCCGGCCATCCTGCTGACGCGTAGGCGTTCACCTTCCATTTATACTCCGGTGCGTACAGTGTCTGTATCATTACCAGACTTAATTATGGTGCGTATGTGGCAAGACTGGATCATTGGGTTCCTCGGGGTATGGCTCACCCTGCTCGCGTTCCTCGGAGTTGCAAGCGCCGGTGCGCTCATCATTACCGGAATGCTCATTGCGGTGCTTGGCTTCTGGGGCGTGTTGCGTGAACGAGCAGAAAGTGACGCCTATACTCTCAGACGCGACCTTGGGCTGTATATGGAGTAGCGAGGTGCGAAACGCAGCGGGTGCCTTCGGGCGTCCGCTGTGTTTCTTATGTGGCGATCACTATCGTTATCGTAACCATGTCTCCGGAGGCGATGCCTTCAGCTTTGCGGACTTCTGCCTTGAGGGGAAGAAGATAGGTTCCTGATTTCTTATCCGGAAAGATCGAGCTCTTCCAGGTTGTCTTTCCGATGGTTGCGGTGACTGGAACCGATCCCCAACCGATACGAGGCTTTCCTTCCTGTCCTTTACGAATCTTTTGCGCAACCGCATGTTCAAGATAGGCGAAATGCCAAGCAGCTGCCCCTTGCCAAAGCACTACTTTGGAATTGAAACGATAGGTTTTCATCCTCTCTTTGAGAGCCACCAGGATTTCAGAAACGGAAGCGACTGGGTTGAGAGAACGTATCCGAGCGCAGGAATAAAGGCGGCGAGGAGTGGGCGTTCCACCTCGATGACATACATGACGAGCACTGCACAAATGTAAGTAACAACGGCAATGGTGCTGATACGCACAACGCTTGTTTCCCATGCCTTATCCGCCTCCACGCGCCTATTACGTTCCTGAATGCGCTCGATAACGGCACTAATGTGTTCTTCCATGCCGAAAGTATATCGGACCTCCACTCATGCTTGACAACTTGTGTTATATATGTATTATACATTTCGGCACCAAGGAGGGCCCTTGCCATGTACAGCTACGAAACGCGCACCGGCCAGTTCGGCTATCGGCGCAACTGCTCCATCCCCCACTTCATTCCGCAGGGGCTGGAGCACGACGGCTATCCCGTCATCGTGTTCCCGCAGCGGAACAGCGACGTGACCGTCGGGAAGACCTACGACTTCACGATCAAGCCGACCCGTGCGGCCACGTACACGATCGACGGCGAAGTCTATCGGGTGGCGCACGCGATCGCGCCACGGGACATCAACGACGAGGAAGGCACGATCTTCGACCAGATCGAGTGCCTGGAGAAGCCGACCACGTTCACGCTCGGTGAACGGTTTCCGCCCGAGCTCGTCGAGCGCATGCGACAGATGGCCACCGCCCGGGCCTAGGCCCAATCCCACCCTGTTCTTCTTCGAGCCCGCCGGCTTTACACTCGGCGGGCTCAGAACGTTATGAGATAATCCGTTTTTGTACTATAGTGCCGGTCGAACCGAACCTTGGGAGGTCCCATGAATTACGCGCCCATCGCGACCGGCACGGTCGCTTCGCTCTCGATCAATGGCGAACCTGTCGAAGAGGCCTACTTCACCATGCAGGGCCCGCGGGGCGACAAGCACGCCGGCTTCTATCGCCAGCTTTCCGGCCACGACATCGACTACGTCCGGACGTCGAACCTCAAACGGGGCGACCCGATCTTCAACTGGCGGACCTGGACAGGCCTGTCCGTTGAGGAGATCCGGGAGATCGAGCGCAAGCTCGGCCACGTCATCCCGCAGGGTTGCCTGTTGGAGAACATCGTCGTCGAAGGCATCCCGAACTTCTCGAAACTCCCGCCGACGAGTCGGTTGGTGTTTCCGGAATTCCCGGCAGCTCACCCCGACGACTCTGATCGGCAGGCAGTGCTCGCCGTCTGGGAAGAGAACACTCCGTGCAAGGTCGTCGGGAAACGCCTCGAAGATCACCACGGGGTCGATGGCCTGATGACTCGGTTCAGAGAAGCTGCTGAAGGCCTGCGCGGCGTCATGGGTCTCGTGCTCTCGCCGGGCAAGGTGAAGGTGGGCGACTTCGTCCTGGTCTATCCGCCGACCGGCATGAGTGCGGCCGTCCCAGCGCTCGAAGTCGCCTAGTTCTTAGTTCCGCGTGCGAGAGGCCGCCCACCCCGGGCGGCCTTTTCGTATATCCACTCATGCTACGATTTTCATATGAGACGCTATTGGCCCGTTATTGCAATCATCGTGCTTCTGCTTGGGGCGGTTGGCTGGTATGGCATTTCCCCGCTTTTCAATCCACTCGTGACTGACGAAGCGGCACCAGATGATGCTCAACTTACTGCAACAACGACTGAAACGGATACCAGCGTACCCATGACGCAAACGCCCACCCCCTCTCCACGCATGGAGCTACGGGGGGATATCGTGGGTACGCCTGCGCACCCTGCTTCAGGTACGGTACGTATTGTTTCAGCAGACGGTACGCAGTACGTACGATACGAGAACCTCAAGACCATTAACGGTCCAGATATTTATGTCTACCTCGCGAAGGACACTGGAGCTAAAGAATTCGTGAGTCTCGGGAAAGTGAAATCAACCGAAGGCAACAGCAACTACGAAATACCAGCCGGCGTGAATCCTGCTGAATATCGATATGTGCTTATCTGGTGTAAGCAGTTCGGTGTGCTATTTAATTCTGCTGAACTGAAACCGACGGGCTAATAGCTCTTAAGCCTTCGACTCTTCTCGTGCGTTCGAATCTTCTCAAGTGCCTTTGCCTCAATCTGACGAATACGCTCGCGAGTGACACCAAACTCTTTCCCCACTTCCTCAAGGGTGTGATAGACGCCATCAAGTAGACCATGGCGCATTTCAAGAATCTTGCGTTCCTTTGGTGAAAGGTCATCAAGAATATCCCGGACCTGTTCGCCGAGGATACGCTCCGACGATTCCTGAATTGGACTCGGAATCTTATCGTCAGCAATAAAGTCTCCAAGCGTAGACTTCTCATCGTCATCAGAGCCGATAGGGTTCTCAAGCGAAAGTGTGTCTTGATTGATCTTCTCAATCTGATAGATCTTCTCGACTTCGACGCCCATTTCAACTGCAATTTCTTCCGGCTGCGCATCGCGTCCGAGCGCCTGGGCAAGACGGCGTGAGACCTGCTTGTATTTAGCGATCGTTTCCACCATGTGCACCGGAATACGAATGGTGCGGGACTGGTCCGCAAGCGCGCGGGTGATAGCCTGGCGGATCCACCAGGTAGCGTAGGTGGAGAACTTATAGCCCTTCTTCCAGTCGAACTTGTCGACTGCTTTGAAGAGACCGAGATTTCCTTCCTGGATAAGGTCAAGGAGTGTCAGATCGGGAGAGCGTCCGACGTACTTCTTTGCGATGGACACGACGAGACGAAGGTTGCTGCGTGCAAGAATGTTGCGCGCCTCGTTGTCCCCTGCATCGATACGCTTTGCGAGCTCGCGTTCCTCAGATGCGGTAAGGAGCGGGTACTGGCCAATCTCACGAAGATAGATTTGGATCGAATCGTATCCCGACGACTCGCGACCCTTAATGTTTCGAGTCGCAAGATACTGATCAGCATTATCCTCAAGCATGCCGCCTTCGAGGATGTCGATGCCGGCAATCGTAAAGCGCTCATAGAGCTCATCGAGGAAGGACACATCGTCTTCAACATGCGGGAATTCCTTGAGGATCTCACTGTAGGTAACATAGCCGCGTACCTTACCCTTCTGAATAAGGAGCTCTGCCTTATCCGCTTTCTGTGCTTTGGCTTTCGCCTTACTTCCCGCGACAGCCGCGCGTACCACTGCCATGGTACGGACCTTCTTGGAAGGCTTTTTGACGGTCTTCTTCGGGGCAGCCTTTTTTACAGGCTTCTTTGCTGACTTCTTGGGTGCAGCTTTCTTCACCACCTTCTTGGTGGCTTTCTTTGCACCCGTCTTTTTGGCGGTCTTTTTCTTAGTAGCCATAGAGGGAGAGTAGTGGAGTCGAATAAATATTGTATGAAGAGACGAAACCGTCCCAAAAACTAGCCGAGTGTAGAGAGGCGCGAGGAAAGTGCCGTGCACTCCCCTACCGCATCCTTAATTGCACTCTCGTCACCTGACGCTTCAGCGAGCCGGAGCCGCGTGGTCGCAGCTTTCAGCTCGTCGGTCAGTACCATTTTCTCGAACGCGCGCAAGAGATCATCTGCGTCTTTTTCATCAGGCGTCTCCCCGAAGGCAAGTCCCGCCTCAAATAGCCAGCGCTCTTCCGGATTACTCTCCGGGAACGGTGAGCCGTTGATGCGACTATACTCCGTTCCTACCCGTTTGGCAATCGGGGTATCGGGGTATGCGGCCCATATTGCATGAAGGAGTGCGGAGCGATGCTCTCGTGGCGGAAGCGTGGTCGAAACGGACGCAACAGGCGATTGTATCGCCCCCGGCAATGCTTCTTTCGCTACCGTAGCGAGTGAACCGCGAATCGCATCGGAAGTGGAACCGAGCGCACGAGCAACGACACTGACAAAATGCTCTCGCTCCATAGGACTTGGCATCGCAGCAACCAAGGGCAAGACAATCCGCTCAACCGAGAGAACCAGCTTGTGCGAGTCGGGCTGAAGCGTAGCGAGTACTGAAAGAAAGAACTCCACGATAGGTTGCGCTTCTGCGACCAGCTTCGTAAATGCTTTCGGGTCTTCCTTGGCGACATCGGCAGGATCCTTTCCTTCTGGCATCTTCACCGCTTTCACCTTCATACCACCCACAAGTGCGACCAGCCCATTCTTCTGAGTTGCTGCGAGGCCCGCACGATCAGAATCAAGCGCAAGCATGAGGTTATCTGCATACCGCTTCATAAGCGAGAGATGCTCTTTCGAGAGCGCGGTTCCCGAAAGCGCTACGGTATTGGCAAATCCAATCTGATGAAGCAGGAGGAGATCCATCTGACCCTCAACGAGAATGGTGAATCCGCGTGAGCGAATGGCGTCTTTTGCTTTATCCATCCCAAAGAGGATCTCGTGCTTCTTATAGAGCTCCGTTTCTGGACTATTGAGATACTTCGCTTGATCGGTGGGATCAAGTGATCGGCCGGTGAACGCAACCGTGCGGCCTGCGGAGTCACGGATCGGGAACATAAGTCGGTTCCGGAAACGGTCGTACCATGTTCCCTTTTTACCGTCAGCCTCCTTAATGAGTCCTGCATCAAGAAGTTCTTTCTGAGAGAAGCCATCTTTCTGAAGCGCCTCAAGCAGATCACGCCACGCATCTGGAGCGTATCCAATGCCCCACGTTTTTATCGTGTCCTTAGTGAGTCCACGCGAAAGTGCATATTGGTATGCCGCTGATCCTTCTTCAAGATTACGCACATAGAACGCTTCAGCACATGCCATTGCCTCCCGGAGCCTATCCAGCTTCCCTTTCGTCTCAGTTGCGCGTGCATCGTACACAAGCTCGACCCCCGCCTTTTCGGCAAGAATCTTCAGCGCTCCTTTGAAATCAACCCCTTCCATCTTTTCGATGAAGGTGAACATGTCGCCGCCCTGGCTCGTGCTGAAGCAGTAGTAGCTACCACGATCAACATTCACGAAGAATGATGGAGTTTTCTCTTTATTGAACGGAGAAAGTCCCCGCCAGTATTTTCCAGACTTTGAAAGCTTCACGTAGGGAGCTACCACCTCCATGATTGAAAGCTTTGCCTTGATCTTCTCTACGGTATCGCCTCCTGCCATTTCTTCCATCTTAGCGCTTATCGCTCCGAAGCGCCTACGGGCTTTGACGGTTCATTGATTGAGTGGTATTTTCACTGCGGCAGAAGAGGAGAATTTGCCATGGAAACCCGTGCCTTACAGAGGGCGATCAGTGGCGCCTGCGCGCTCGCCCGGAAAGCGCTCGACGAGACCGACCCGCCCGGAACCGTGAACGTCAGCGCCAGCAATCGTGATGTGGCTGTTCTCGCCAGCGCCATCCTCACGAAGGCGGAGATCCGCATCACCGCGGACGACCTGCAGAACGTGGTCAAGCAACCGGCCTAAGCGGCCGTCGACGACCCTAAACCTAGTGGAGAAGCCTGGCTTCACCGCTAGGTTTCTTCGTTTGACAAATGAAACGTAGTATGTTATATACATACTACCGCTTTCACAGGGAGACTATCGATGCGGAAGTTCCTCAACACGGTCAAAGAAATCGGCGAAGGCCTCTTCTACCTGGCCAGCGGCTCGTCGCTGTGTGGCGTCATGCTCGGCGCCGGCGCCTTCATCTCGGGCGCCACGCCCGAGCAGGTGATGTCCACCATCTTCGGCTGGAGCGTGCTGACCTTCTTCGGCGCCTCGGCACTGGCCGGCCTGGTCAAGCTCGATATCATCCTGTCCACCAGGCACGATCGGGCCATCGCCACGATCTGACCGCTGACCGACCACGCCCGAGAACGGAGACGCCCTTGGTCCCCTCCTCGGGCGTTCTCTATTTCATACAACGCAAAAGCCGCTCCGAGAGGAGCGGCTTTTGCTATCTCACCTTGTTCGTTACGCCTTCGCTTCAGCAAGTGCCTCTTCGGCTTCTGCAGCGGCTGCTTCTTCAGCTGCAATGCGTGCATTACGCTTGCGCTGGAGCTCGAGGATGGCGATGCTCTTCTTCGACTCAGGGAATCCGGTACCGGCCGGGATGAGACGACCAAGAATGACGTTTTCCTTGAGACCTCGAAGCGTATCCACCGAACCCTTAAGGGCAGCATTGATGAGGATCTTCGTTGTCTGTTCGAAGGATGCAGCGGAGAGGAAGGAACGGCGGCTGAGCGCTGACTCCTTGATACCGAACACCATCTCACGGGCCTTGGGCGGAATCTTTCCGTCTGCCTCCATGAGCTTCTTCTCTTCATCGAACTCCCAGTGCTCGACAATGTCGCCGACGGACCACTCGGAGTCGCCGGTCTCAATGACTTTCATACGGCTGAACATCTGCTTCACCACAACCTCAAGATGCTTGCGGGAGACCGATGCACCCTGAAGCTCGTAGATCTTCGAGGTTTCCGCGATGATGTACTCCTGCACTGAAGCACGGCCAGCATGCTCGAAGAGTTCATCAAGATCAGCTGAACCGTCCGTAAGGAGTTGGCCCTTAGCGACCTTGTCGCCAATCTTAACGAGCGGCACGCGTGGGAACGGTGCGGTGTACTCGGTCGCTGATCCGTCCTTCTTACCCTGACCAGCTTCTGGAGTTACGACCAATACCTTCTCACGTGCCTCTTCCCTAATATCAGTGACGAGACCATCGAACTTCGAGACAACTGCCGGATTCTTTGGCGAGCGCTTCTCGAAGACTTCTTCAACACGCGGGAGACCCTGCGTGATGTCGCCACCCACAGACGCGGTACCACCGGCGTGGAAGGTACGCATGGTGAGCTGGGTACCCGGTTCACCAATTGCCTGTGCGGCAACCGTACCGACTGCTTCACCCAGATCTACTGGCTGCTGGCTCGTGAGATCCATGCCATAGCAGGCGCCACATATACCGTAGCGAGTCTCGCAGGACATCGGAGAACGAACCTCCACCTTATCAACGGACGCATCTGCTGCGATTGCCCGAGCGTCTTCGGTTGAAAGGTAGTGATTCTTCTTGAAGCCTCCGACTTCAGCAGAAAGCGTGCGACCACGAATGCTTTCAGCAAAGTCGATCTTAATACCCGATGCGCTGATGCGATTAATCGCAATGCCACGCTTCGTACCACAATCCCGTTCAGTGACGATGGAGTCCTGCGCAACGTCGAACAGACGGCGAGTGAGGTATCCGGCACGTGCCGTACCGAGCGCGGTGTCGGTGAGACCCTTACGAGCACCGTGCGTACTCATGAAGTACTCAACCGGATTAAGACCTTCCGTCATAGAAGAGACGATAGGCACCTCGATAGTCTCACCTGCTGTGTTCTGGATGAGACCCTTCATACCAGCCATCTGGGTAAGGTTTCCGATGGAACCGCGAGCACCCGAGCGCACCATATCGGCGACGGAGCCCATAGGGTCGAGCGCCTCTTCGACGAGCTTTTCGACTTCAGTCTTGGCACCGTGCCAGACTTCGATGACCATGCGGCGCTTTTCGTCTACCGAAAGAAGACCGTCACGATAGTCACTCTCAATGCGGGCGACCTTTTCACGTGCTGCCGTGATGATGGTGGCCTTGCCTTCTGGCACCGACACATCATCCACGCTCCACGAAACACCGGAACGAGTTGCGTATTCGAAGCCGAACCGCTTCACCTTGTTCACGATATTCGGAACCGCATCGATGCCATACCGGACCATACAGTCGCTCATGATGCTGGAGAGCACTTTCTTAGTGATCGCATCGTTGATGAACTGGTAGTCGGAAGGAAGCACGGTGTTGAAGAGCAGGCGTCCCACCGTGGTCTCAAAGGTTCCCCCTTCCTTTGCGCAGTCCTGATACTTTTCCTTGCCCGCTACCGGGAGGACATGAATCTTTGCGCGCAGGTCGATAGCACCATACTCGTGAGCGAGGATGGCCGCGTTTGGAGACTGGAAGTACTTCCCTTCACCAAGCGCACCCGGAACCTCCTTCGTGAGCCAGTACGCGCCAAGCACGATATCGAGTGGCTTTTGGACCATGACGATCATTTCTCCCGAGCCTGGCTTGAGGATGTTCTTGTTCGCACTCATGATGTTCTGCGCTTCCCACTGCGCTTCGTCTGAAAGCGGCACGTGGATTGCCATCTGGTCACCATCGAAGTCTGCGTTGAATGCCGGACAGACGAGCGGGTGAAGCTGGATAGCATCACCTTCGATGAGCTTCGGCTTAAAGGCCTGAATGCCCTGGCGGTGAAGCGTTGGTGCGCGGTTAAGGAGCACATACTTGCCCGCGATTGCTTCTTCAAGAATCTCCCATACCTCAGGCACACCGTCCTCAATGAGACGTCCTGCACCACGAATGTTGAACGCGAGTTCGCGATCAAGAAGTCCCGCGATCACGAAGGGACGGAAGAGCTCGAGTGCCATGTGCTTCGGAAGACCGCACTCATCGAGCTCGAGGTCAGGTCCGACCACGATCACGGAGCGTCCTGAGTAGTCGACACGCTTACCAAGGAGGTTCTGACGGAAGTATCCCTGCTTACCCTTGAGGTAGTCAGCCAGCGACTTCAGCGGACGACGCTGTGCGGGCGTGAGAGCTCCAGCATTCGCTCCCGTCTTTCGGATCGAGTTGTCCAACAGCGCGTCAACCGCTTCCTGCAGGATGCGCTTTTCGTTGCGCAGAATCACTTCTGGGGCGTGGATATCGAGCAGCTTCTTCAATCGGTTGTTGCGATTGATGACGCGGCGATAGAGATCGTTCACATCAGAGGTTGCATGGCGGCCACCTTCAAGTGCAACCATCGGACGAAGTGCTGGCGGGATGACCGGGATCTTCGTGAGGAACATCCATTCAGGACGCGTTGCAGCGCTAATCATATTGGTAACGAGTGCGATGCGCTTGGCGAGCTTTTCGCGCTCTGCTGCAGGAGCCTTCGGATACCGCTCCTCAAGCATGGCCTTCATCTTCGGAAGATCCATAGCACGGAAGAGATCGTAGATAGCTTCGGCGCCGATCTTCGCTTCAAAGAGCGTACCGTACCGGACGCTAAAGCGGTGATATGCAACTTCGTCAAAGACGCGACCGACTACAACTGAATCGATCTCGCTCTTTGCGGTCTGCATGCGCTCCTTAAGCGCTTCCTGTTCCTTGGCTTCGTTGAGAGCCTTGTGCTTGGTCTTGTATTCAGCTTCAAGCTCCGAGAGGAGTCGCTTCTTCGTCTCTTCGTTCACCTTGGTGACGATGTAGCCAGCGAAGTAGATGACCTTCTCAAGATCAGCGGCAGGGACACCAAGGAGAAGTGCCATGCGGCTGGGCATACTGCGGAGGAACCAGATGTGCGCAACTGGCGTGACGAGCTCGATGTGGCCCATACGTTCACGGCGCACGATTGAGCGCGTGATCTCAACACCACACTTATCACAAGTAATGCCCTTGTAGCGGATACCTTTGTACTTACCGCAATAGCACTCGTAGTCGCGTTCAGGACCGAAGATCTTCTCATCGAAGAGTCCGTGCTTTTCGGAACGCTGGGTGCGGTAGTTAATAGTCTCGGGCTTGGTGATCTCACCACGGCTCCACGACAGGATACGCTCGGGGCTTGCGAGCGAGAGACGGAGCGCATTCCAGTCAGTGCGCGGTCCCGGAGCACTTCGTTTCTGGGGGTTCATTGGCATAGGCAGGAAATTACGCGTCCGCTTCCTCAAGGTCCATAGGCTCGATATCGAGCGCCAGACCGCGGATCTGATTAGTAAGGACCGAGAAGGATGCCGGAGTACCTGCGTGCGATACCGGCTCGCCCTTCACGATGGCATCGAAGGTCGCGCTGCGGCCCTGGATGTCGTCTGACTTGATGGTGAGCATCTCACGGAGCGTGTAGGCGCTGCCGTATCCAAGGAGTGCCCACACTTCCATCTCACCGAAGCGCTGACCACCGTTCTGCGCCTTTCCACCGAGCGGCTGCTGGGTGATGAGCGAGTACGGACCGATGGAGCGCATGTGGATCTTGTCTTCCACCATGTGATGGAGTTTCAAGATGTACATGTACCCGACCGAAATGGGCTGTGCGAATGCTTCACCCGAACGGCCATCAAAGAGCTGCATCTTACCTGAGCGGTCAAAGCCTGCCTTTTCAAGCTCGTCGCGAATCTCGTCTGCGGTAGCACCAGCAAACGGAGGGACGATGGCCTGGTACCTGAGGGAGTTGGCAGCAAGGCCAAGGTGCATCTCGAGAATCTGGCCCAAGTTCATACGAGACGGAACGCCAAGCGGCGTAAGGATGATGTCAACAGGATTACCGTCCTTGTCGTACGGCATGTCTTCCACCGGAAGCACACGTGAGATAACACCCTTGTTTCCGTGACGTCCGGCAAGCTTGTCTCCCACCGAGACGTTGCGCACCTGTGCGACAGTGACGACGATCTTCTTGATGATGCCCGTCTCAAGCTGATCACCGCGTTCACGTGAGAAGACGCGCACGCCAATGACGCGACCGCGCTTACCACCCTCCATACGGAGCGAGGTGTCTTTCACATCCTTCGCCTTATCGCCGAAGATTGAACGGAGGAGACGCTCTTCAGGCGTAAGCTGCGTCTCACCCTTCGGCGTTACTTTTCCAACGAGGATATCGCCCGGACGCACTTCGGCACCGATGCGAATCACTCCTTCCTCGTCAAGGTTCTTAAGACGAAGCTCACCCACGTTCGGGATGTCGTGCGTGGTGACTTCCGGACCAAGCTTGGTGTCGCGCACGGCACACTCGAAGTCCTCGATGTGGATGGTGGTGAACTTACTCTGCTCCACGAGACGTTCGGAAACGATAATGGCGTCTTCGTAGTTCGCACCGTTCCAGCTCATGAAGGCGACGCGTACGTTCTGGCCAAGCGCCATCTGACCCTGGTCGGACGAGGACGCATCGGCGAGTACATCACCCTTCTTCACCTTGTCGCCCGTTTTCACGAGTGGGCGCTGATTGAAGGCGCTGTTTTGGTTGGTCTGGGTAAGGCCCTGGAGTTTGTATTCCTTCGGCTTTCCTTCCTTACCCTGTATCACGATCTTACGAGCGTCCGCGTAGGTTACGTCACCTGACTCAAGGGCAATCACGAGGCGACCAGTGTTGCGAGCTGCATGCTCCTCAATGCCCGTAGCAACGAGCGGTGCTTCAGGAATGAGCACGGGGGTTGCCTGCTTCTGCATGTTCGAACCCATCAATGCTCGGTTCGCGTCGTCGTGATCGACGAATGGAATCATGGCGGTTGCAGCGGAGAACATCTGGTACGTGGATGCGTCCATGAGCGTAATCTCATCGCGTGAGACGACGGCCGGTTCGCCGTTGCGACGCACCTCGATGGTGTCCGCAATGATGCGACTCTTTTCATCTACCGGGGTGGCTGCGTGCGCAATGGTTTCGGTTTCTTCCTCTAGAGCGTTAAGGTAGCGGATCTCATCAGTGACGACGCCCTTCTTCACGACTGCGTAGGGAGTCTCGATGACACCGAACTCGTTCGTGCGCGCGTGGAGCGCAAGACGCAGGATGAGGCCAATGTTCTGACCTTCTGGGGTGTGGATCGGACAGAGGCGACCGTAGTGCGAAGGATGCACGTCGCGCACTTCAAAGCCAGCACGTTCACGGGTGAGACCTCCTGGGCCAAGTGCCGAGAGCGTACGCATGTTCTCAAGCTCGGCAAGGATATTCTGCTGATCCATGAATTGCGAGAGCTGGTTCGCGGTGAAGAATTCACGGACGGATGCCTGGAACGGACGTGGGTTCACGAATGCCATCGGCAGCGAGGTCTCGCTTTCAATGGTCGACATGCGGTCCTGGATGTTGCGCTTCATGCGGCTCATGCCGACACGCATACGTGCCTGCAAGAGTTCACCCACGAAACGAACACGACGGAAGCCCAGGTGATCGATGTCATCTGGGGTCGCATTTGGATCGACGTTAAGTCGTGCGATCTCACCGACGATGCGGATCACATCGTCAGGGGTAAGGATGCGCTGGTTAAGCGCCTTCGCGTCAATCGGAAGACCGAAGCGTGCGTTGAGGCGATGACGGCCCACTTTGGATAGGTCGTAGCGCTCAGGAGCAAAAAGCGCATTCACATAGGACTTGGCGTTCTCGGGAGTTGCAAGATCACCATCGCGCATGCGGCGGTGGATCTCGACATACGCTTCATCAACCGAGACGGCGGTGTCGTGGGCAAGCGTCGCTGTGAGTGCTGCAGTAGCAGCATCGTTGCCAATAAACTTCTTAAGTACATCCTCGCGGGTACCTGCACCCATGATGGTGAGGAGGTTGGTGACCGGGAATTTGCGCTTACGGTCGATCTTTACATAGATAGCACCGTCAGCCTCTGAATCGATCTCGATCCAGACACCTCGGGACGGAATGATTTTCGCGCCGAAGAGTTGCTTACCCTTTACCTCTTCTCCGATGAAGAAGGCGCCAAAGGAACGAGCGAGCTGCGGAACGATGGCACGCTCAACACCCGACACGATAAAAGAACCGTGCGGGGTCATCATTGGGATGTCGGCGAGGAAAATGTCCTGCGCCTTCTCGGTGCCCATCGTCTTATTGAGGAGTGTGATCGATGCCTTAAGGGGCGCTTCATAGGTGCGCATATTCTCACGCGCCTCTTCTTCGGTTCCCTTTGGCTCTCCTATCTCAAACCCATCGATACGCAGTTCAAACTTCTTACCGGAATAATCAGGGATCGGCGAAAACTCCTTGAAGAGCTCCATGAGCCCGTCCTTGAGGAGCCACTCAAAGCTCTGGCGTTGGTGCCCGACCAGGTCGGGGAATTCCACACGCGGAGCACGGTACGCACTGAACGTCTTCTGCTCAAGCGCTTTTGATTTCGGCATGTCTCATTTCATGCTTAAGTCCCGAAACGAGGGTGCGGTGGGCGCTGCGCCCTATTCGCGTCTCCGCCGTATCCGTCGGCAGAAACGTCAATAGGGCTCGTGTATACGCCACGAGCCGCGTCCCTCGTATTCTCCGAGACGCTTCTAAAAAATGTATGTTCTGAATCGCCCCTTTCCCCCGCTACTCAATCTTCGTATTCATAGGATATTCCTCATCCGTGTGGGCGTCAAGTCGAGGTGGTGTATAGACGAAATGGCGACGGTTTCCCGTCGCCATTCACGATCCCTCCTGTGTTCCGATGACAAAAACAAAGACGACCCCCGTGAGGAGGTCGTCGATTGTCTTAGGTTTCAGGTGCCACTAGTGGCGACGGTCGCGCTGGGTAGCCCAGCGCATGTGTTGGTCCGTCGTCCAGCGGAAGCCCTCTTGCTCCGGGACTACCGGAGCCTGCGGCCCTATCTGACGGACGATGTAGCGGCCGACGAGAGCGACCACATAGCCCACCAGCAGACCACAGCCGACGGCCAGTTGCTCATGCTGGTTGAACAGGATTCCGGCGAGAACCGGGATCATGATCAGCAGACAGAGCGCCATCGCGATCGAGCGGATCGAGGGTTGCACCTTGACCGTATAGAAGATCGCGAGAGCGAACGCGGGCGCGAAGAAGACGCCGTAGTGGATCAGAAAATACCAGTTCGACATGGGAAGATCTCCGTACCGTGACACCGTGACGTGTCAGGCTCGACCAATATTATAACACCATTTTGTATTAAAAGTCAATAGCGGGGCTATTTCGCCTTCTTTTTGCTCTTCCAAGAGTCGATCTGGGCATGATGACCCGTAAGCAGAACCTTCGGGACGCGGTACTTCTTCCCTTCCCACGCAATGATTTCGGGACGTGTATAGACTGCTGGAGATGCATTTCGTCGCTCTTCCACTGACTCGTCTTTACCGAGAACTCCAGGAAGCCTGCGGGTAACCGCATCAACGATGGCCATAGCGGGTACTTCTGCTCCCGTAAGAGTTGCTTCTCCTACTGAATATTTCTTCACGGTGCCAAAGGTTTTTAGTATTGAGAGTGCCCGATCATCGATTCCTTCGTACCGGCCGCAAATAAATACAACATCGTCGAACTTCGCGAGCTTATCCGCTTCTTTATTAGTGAATGCCGGCGCGCTAGGAGAAAACCAAACTAGTGCCGTCTTCCCCTTTTTTCGTCCAAGCGCTTTTTTGACCGCGCGCACGACCGGAAGTGCGGTCATGACCATGCCAGGACCGCCTCCGTACGGACGTTCATCTACTTTGCCCCACCGGTTATCAACGAAATCGCGTGGGCTTTGGTAATCGATAGATATTTTCTTTTCTTTACGAGCACGACCGAGAATGGACGCAGAGAGATACGCATCGCAGGCGTCGGGAAAGAGGGTGATGAAGTGGAAGCGGATCATACTCGTGGGCTCAGAACAGCCTCAAGTTTGGTGAGTAGATCGAGGAAGTCAGAATAGATAATGAATTCGTTCGAAATATAGCTAAGAGATCGTGACGGGTTCTTACCCGATTCGTGGATGCAAACCACCGGCTTGCCCATCATGTTCGCCCATCCAAGCTCAATGCCCTCACCCGTAGATGGTTCGGATACTTCTGCGATCACTACATCGCAGTTGCGAATAACTTCTTTGGTGTCGATGTGCTGCTCACCTTCATGCGGCAGAACAAACTCATGCTCGGCATTCAGAGACGAGGCGCGGAGTGGTTTATACAATTTCTCCTGGTAGTCGAAGGAGTTCGAATGAGCAACGTAGATCCTCATTGCTGAAGTGTAGCAAACGAGCAGTGCGCGCTGCTTTGGCTAAAGGTCGCCAATGACGTCGTCCACTGAGCGCATTTCCTCTTCACGCTTCCCGCCAACCGGTTCATTAATCTTGAGGTTCACCCGCGCGTTGTGCTTCATACCAACCACTCGCAGGAGCGTACGGAGTGCTTTAGCGATGTTCCCATCCCGGCCAATGATCTTGCCCATGTCGTCGGCGTGCACAGTGAGTGTAAGGAGAACACCCATTTCATCAACCGAACGCGTGATGACGACCGCCTCGGGATGATCCACGAGTGCCTTGATGACGTAATCGAGAAATGCGTGATCAGTTTCCATATCGTTTCAGAGTAGACGGGTAAATCGGGTCGGGATTACACGCCTGCGTAGTGCAGGCAAGAACTTACGCAGCCGGAGTCTCTTCGGGAGCAGCGTCGGCAGCAATTTCTTCTGCAGCAGCAGCTTCCGCGACTTCCTCAGTTGCTTCTTCGGGTGCAGCAACTTCTGCAGGGGCGGCTGCAGCGGCCTTCGCTTCCTCAGCGGCCTTAGCGGCAGCAGCCTCCTCTTCTGCCTTCTTCTTGGCGATGTTCTTTTCGAGATTCGACTTCTTTACCACCTTGGCAGTCTTGGTTCCTTCAACGACTCCCTCCTTTACAAGAAGATTGTGAAGCGACGGAGACACCTGGGCACCCTTCGCAATCCACTCCTTAATGACATCGGCCTTAAGGGTCGTTGCCTTGGTCTTGGGGTTATAGGTACCGACCTGGTCTACGACCTTACCGGCCTTGGGGCCGGCGGTCTTGGGGACTACAGCAATGCGAAAAGCCGGGTCATTCTTGCGGCCAATGCGCTGGAAACGAATCATCAACATATAGTGGTGGGTAGCGTACCAAAATCGGGAGTTTTAGTCAAAAACTGGAAGCTTCAGGATACCCCCGCGTGCTAGGCTTATCCTATGAGCCTCCATGAACGCATCATAATCCCGAAGGATACTTCGCCGTCCGAGCACCATGGATCGGAACACGAGACTGCACCCGAGACACCTCGCGCGCTCCCGTTCGTGCGTGAATTACTCCGCCAGCGCTTTGAACTCGCTGAAAACCTCGACGACCGGCTACCGTATCACAACGGCGCGCATACCGAAGGGGTGGTGCGGCGCGCACTCAAGATCGCCGAGGCACTCGGTGCAAGTAAGAAAGAAATGGAACTGGTCGAGATCGCCGCAGCATTTCACGACTCCGTGCAGGAATGGGAAGAATCAGTATTGGAAGGAGGTGTCATAAAGCGCAAACGGTTCATTACAGGCAACGAACAAAAGAGTGCTGTTGAGGCCATTGCATGGATGAAGCAGTATCCGGAGCGCTTCACGGAAGAAGACTGTGAAAAAGTACGTGAGGCCATCGAAACAACCATCCCGGACTTCAGCCCGTCTACAAACACCGTCGTTCAACCACGCCATACGAAGGAATCGAGTTTGGTTGCACGCGCTGTTGGGTTCGCTGATATCGGCACGGCAGGTATGGAACCGGAAACATTCGCGCGTGAAGGCGTCCAACTATTTGCTGAGGAACACCTCGACATTGTGCGTGCAATACGCACAGCATCGTCGCCGGACGATATCTTGGAGCAAAAGCAGAAAGAGTACCTCGCACGCTACCGCGCCTGGATGGATTTTCAGATTAAGTTTGCCCACGGCCGTCAGACTGAGACGCTGAACAATTTAGGCGATCAGTACTATTACGCCGACGAACCGGAACGTGGTCAGATACTTGAGAATCTGTTTTCGCGATTCGATGAATCCATAGCGATAGCAGAGAAAAATGCACAGGAGGCCCATGCGCTTACGTTCGAACAGATGGCACGACGCTTGGTTCCGGGCGCATTCGAACAGAAGGAAGTGGCATAAAAAGAGCGGCGCCCGGGGGCGCCGCAAGTGTGCATCACGAGGAAAGGGTATACCCTCGCCTCTATTTCATAGCATATATAGGCGTATCTGCTACAGTACAAAAAATGACCGGCTCGAACGATACATACCAAGGTCCGATCACCATTACCCGAACTGGCAAGGGCTTCTTTACGTACGATCCTGACGAGGATGACTTATTCATATCTTCAGAGAACCTGAACGGGGCCTTCCCGAACGACATCGTGGAGGTGAAGAAGACGGGGATGGAAGTTGATCCACGCACTCGGCAGAAACGCGAGGTAGGTGAAGTGGTGGCCATCGTCACGCGCAGCCGAGAAACCTTCGTCGGTACGCTGGTCGAAAACAAGGAGGAGAATCTCACGATGCTCATTCCCGACTGGAAGAAGATGTACGTCCCCTTTGTCGTTAAAGGTGAATCGCTTCCTTTGGGTCAGAAGGTACTCATTCGCTTTCAGGGCTGGGCTGCACACCAGCCATATCCATGGGGCACGCTTGAAGAAATCATCGGTCCTGCCGGTGAGCACGAGACCGAGATGCGCGCCCTTGCCCTCTCCCAAGGATTCCGGAGCGACTTCCCTCCTGGCGTACAGAACGAGGCACGCGAATTAGAAAAGACCGGTAAAGGCCTCATCGCCAAGGATGCTGAAGAAGGCATTGCGAGCGGACGCCGCAAGGACTTCCGGAACGTCACCACATTCACGATAGACCCATATGACGCGAAAGACTTTGACGATGCACTCTCGGTACGAAAACTCGAGAATGGGAACGTCGAAGTAGGGATTCACATTGCTGATGTCTCGCATTTCGTGCGACCGGGTACCTCCATTGATGTTGAGGGGCGAAAGCGAGCAACGAGTGTGTACTTGGTAGACCGCACGATCCCCATGCTTCCGGAGATTCTTTCGAATGATCTCTGTTCGCTCAACCCGCACGAGGATCGACTCGCGGTATCAGCGGTGTTTGAGCTCGACTCGAACGCAGGCATCGTCTCCCGCTGGTTCGGTGAGACCGTAATCTACTCCGATCATCGCTTTACGTACGAAAACGCCCAAGAAGTCCTTGACACCCAGTCCGGCGAGTATCTGGAGGAGCTCAACACCTTGAAAGCACTCGCTGATAAGATACGCGACCGACGTACCAGAGCAGGCGCTATCGCCTTCGACACCCCGGAAGTAAAAATCAAGCTCGATGAGACCGGCAAGCCAATCGAGGTATCCCTCAAGGAACGCCGCGACACTAACCTGCTCATTGAGGATTTCATGCTACTCGCCAACGAAGCTGTCGCCGAAATGCTCTCAGAGGAAGCTAAGAAGGCTGGAATGCCCGACGCGATCATTTACCGCATCCATGATGTTCCCGACGCGGAACGTATCGAGAACCTCTCCCAATTCCTCAAGGTTATGGGATACGGACTTGAGACACGTGCCGGGCATGTGAAAGGCACCGACATTAATCAGCTGCTTGAGAAAGTGAAAGGGACCCCGGAGGAATATCTCATCAAGACCGCAACGCTGCGCTCCATGGCTAAGGCTATCTACACGACCAAAAACGTCGGCCACTACGGACTCGCCTTCACGTACTACACGCACTTCACCTCTCCTATCCGTCGGTATCCAGACCTCCTTATCCACCGTCTCGTGAAGCACTATCGCAATGGCTCTACCTTCACGAAGGAAGCATTCGCAGAACTCGACGACTTGGCCTTCCACTCAAGCGAACGTGAAGCAGCAGCAGTCGAAGCAGAACGCGATTCGATCAAGCTCAAGCTGGTTGAGTTCATGGCAGACAAGGTAGGGCAAGAATTTGATGCCGTCATCTCGGGCGTCTCCGATCGAGGCCTCTTTGTGGAGCTCACGCAAACCCGTGCTGAAGGTATGATCCGCATCCGTGAACTTGGAAACGACTACTTCATCTACGACGAGAAGCGCTACCGTATTGTGGGCGAACGTACCAAGCAAGAGTTTGCACTTGGTGATCCGATTCGGGTGAAGCTTACCGAAGCGAGAGTGCTTGAGCGAGAGCTTGATTTCACGCTCGTACCGTAACGACGTTTATTCTGACTCCTCAGATGTAACGAAATGCCCGGGCCTTGCGGTCCGGGCGTTCGCTACTTGCGCGAATGGTGCTGTCAGGCCAGATCGGCTTCGACGTCTTCCGAGTAGGAGCCGGTAGGTGTCTGCGGCGGGAGCGGAAGCGTCTCCTCACTGAAGACATACATGGGCACCTGATGCACCGGATCCGTGACGACGAGTCGGTCAGCATGCGTGCCACGCTTGGCCTGCAACTGTTCGTTGATGTCGATGACTTGTCCCATGGCGTCCTCCCAGGACCTGCTAATCTGAAAATACTATGAAAACGCTGCGCGTCAATTCTCGAGGATGCGCGAAATACCGAGCGCGTATGCAGCCTCACGAAGCGTTACGTTCCGATCAAGTGCGAAGTCGGCAACGTCTCGATATGCATTTCGCATAGTTTCCTCGAGACGGTTGTGTACATCTTCCCGAGTCCAGCGCTCGCCTTGCTTGTTTTGAAGCCATTCAAAATATGAGACCGTGACACCACCGGCGTTAGCAAGCACATCAGGAACTACTGCAACCCCCCGCTCGGCAAGGACGGCATCAGCTTCGGGAGTGGTTGGACCATTTGCAATCTCAAGCACGATGTCTGCTCGTACTGCTTCAACATTCGCTAACGTGATCTGTTCTTCAAGCGCTGCGGGGACAAGAATGTCTACGGACGCACTGATGACCGCGTCTGGATCATGGAGTTCGACTGCATCTGCCTCCATGCGTGCTGCATCGCAGACTGAGCCATCACAATACAGACCGCGCACCGAACCCTTAGATTCTTTTGCTTCAAGTACATGCTCAATGTCGAGTCCACTACGCGACAGGAGCGTGCCATGACTATCGGCAACGCCAATAATATGCACGCCCATTGCGTCTAGGAGACGTGCTGCCTGAGCACCGGCGTTCCCTGCCCCCTGCACGGCGGCCCGGAGCCCTTCAGCTCCACGATGCTGATCATCAAGCAGTGAACGCAGCACGACGATAGCACCGTCAGCAGTTGCGGTATCACGCCCAATACTGCCGCCCTTCTCAAGAGGTTTACCTGTGATGAACGCAGGAGCGCTGCCTCCGACAATCTTTTCGTATTCATCAAGCATGACCGCCATGATGTCGGGATTTGTGTAGACATCGGGTGCGGGGACATCAAGGTCAGGCCCGAGGTGCTCAGCAAACGCACGTACATATGCACGAGCGACCTCATGTACTTCGTGTGGTGAGTACTGTTTCGGATCGAATGCGACACCTCCCTTTGCTCCGCCGAATGGAATATCCACCACCGCGCACTTGATAGCCATCATCGCAGCCAACGCTTTGACTTCGTCTTCATCAGCTTCCGGATGAAATCGAATACCACCCTTATACGGGCCACGTGCGTTATTAAATTGCACTCGGTATGCCGGAAAGGTGGCAGCCGCACCATCATCAAGAGTGATTTCGAGGTTTGCTCTAAGTACCCGGTCCGGAGTCTCTAAGCGTTTACGGTCCTCCTCGGAAAGTCCAAGCAGATTCGCGGCCGTATCAACATGGTGCTTGAAGAATTCAAATGCTGCCATCGTGCCGACAGTCTACGCCTCCTAGCGCAACCGTCTATGGGGATAAGGAGCGGGCGCTCCCGACCTGGAGTCGGAGCGCCCGAGGGAACGGGGAGCCTCACGGGGCATCCTCTTCAGATTGTTCGGGGAGCCCTTCAGGCGGAGGATTGCCCTTCACTACTTGTGCCATTTCGGCATCGAATTGGCGCCCTCCCATGCCACGGCTCGCTCCCCACGGGTCATATTGCATATGCGCCGGAATCGGTGGACGCTCTCCGTCCATGTACTACTCCTCTTCAGTCGAACACAGCTAAGAACCCGTTATGTACGTAAAAAGTTACCGCAATGACTATCGAGACGTGAACGGTGGGATACCAAGATCCTTACAAATCTTGCGATCTAGAAATGTATTGATTTCCGTATGACGCGGCACGGTGCTCATCAGGCCATTCGTAGAATTTAGATACACCGCATGCTTCGCTCCTTCGCGAATCAATCTACAACCATAGTGATGGAGGTGGCGTACGAGCTTCGCCCGATTCATGGTTATGCGGGAGCGAACCGTTCGCGTACAACGCCACCCTTTGCCTGCTCACGCTTAGTCAGCTGACGTCGCGCGCTAACGAATTCTTCAAGTGCGTCAGAAAGATTTTCTTTCGCCTCCCGCTTCGAAGATCCCTGAGTGTTTACACCAGGAATTTCTTCAAGCCAGGCAACGTAGCCTTGGCGGGTTTTTTTATACACGGCTGTATACATAGCCCGAATATAACATGGAGAAATGAAGACAGTGAGAACGTGCTATTTAGCAACGGCAGTCGCCTCTTCAAACTTCACTGACAAAAGCTTCGATACCCCATCCCCGCCCATGGTTACGCCGTATAGGATACCAGCACGGCTCATGGTCTCTCGGTTATGCGTGATCACGATGAGCTGAGAGCGCTTGGCGAGTTCCTCGATCATGTCGCCATAGCGACGAGAGTTCGCTTCATCAAGTGCAGCGTCGGTCTCATCAAGAATAAGAAATGGTGGCGGGTTGACCTGACTCATAGCAAAGATGAGGGCAATGGAGGTGAGGGCACGCTCGCCCCCTGAAAGTTGCATAAGAGATTGCACTCGTTTTTTCGGGAGATGCACTGCTATTTCAATACCTGGCTTCCCGCTTTTTTTCTTCTTTCCACTTTCCTCTTCATCAAATGCTTCATCCTCGTCCTCATCGGCATCAAGTTCCTCGAGCACCAGTTTCGCGCCACCCCCTCCGAACATGACACTGAAGTATTCAGTGAACGAGTGATTCACTTTCGCGAGACCTTCCGCAAAGGTTGTCGCGAGTTCTTCATCCAAGTCGCGAATGAGCCCTGCGAGACCCTCCGCAGATTTCGCGAGGTCCTCAAGTTCGCGCGCGAGAAACGCTTCGCGCTCGGTTGCATCGGTATATTCTTTCCGTACATCCTCTCCGGTTCCTCCTGCTTCCTCGACCCGTATTTTGAGCCGTTCGAGCTGTCGCTTGCGATTCTCCTGGGCGGAACGTTCTTCTGGCTCACGTGCTATGACTTCATGGGAGAACGCCTGGGATCCGGCAAGCGCAAGCACCTCCGCGCGGTCTCGTTCAAGCTCGTCAGCAAGCATCTGGAGTTCACGGAGCCGCCCATCTTCACGGGTAAGTGCTGCCTCCTCCTTTGCTTTTGACTCAGCAAGACCAAGAATTCGCCGTTTCTCCTCTCGTCCTGTCTCTTCATGTGCAAGTGCAGCCTCACGAGCTTTCATGAGCGCACTTCTGGCCTGCTCGATGCGTCCCTCACATTCCGCATCTCTCTTGAGGAAGTCTGCGCGTTCGTTCTCGAGTGCGTACACCGTGTTCTCTTCTTCGGCGAGGTAGTCGTCGTTCGGTGCAGCATAGCGCTCAAAGAACGCTGCAACCGCAGCACGAAGTGCTTGCAGCGCCGCGCGAACGGCACCAGGTTCAGTGTCTTCAGAAATGCGTGCCTGCTTCTCTACCTCTTCGCGAAGCGAGGACAGATCTTCACGCGTTACTTTCACATATGGTTCACGGGCCACTGCAGCGCTCCGCTTTTTTGCTTCATGGAGTCCACCCTCAACACGACCGAGCTCACGTGCCAGTTGCGCGCGTTCCTGTGAAAGACGATCGACTTCGCGCTCTGCCTGGCGAATGGTTTCCGCACGCTTCATCCCCTCCGAGTCGGTCGTCGCTCGTTCATCAAACGCAGAAAGTTCAGCGGACACTGTCGCGAGTCTCTCACGCGCTTGTTCCTTGCGACCGTTTGCGTGAGTACGCTCCTCGGCAATATATGCCTCTTCGATTGCAAAATAAGTCCGGGCAAGCGTAGCTAGCTCACGCATTAACTCCTCTGCGCGTTCGAGCTTCTGTACTTGCTTCTCGAGGAATCGAATATGGGGAGCAATTTCGCGCCGGAGTGCTTCAACCTCGCGGACATTTTCTTGGGTGCGTTCGAGCTTTCGCTCTGCTTCCTGCTTCTTGAATTCGAAATACTTAAGACCAAG
Organism: uncultured Candidatus Saccharibacteria bacterium; assembly: GCA_964446735.1. Taxonomy (GTDB): domain Bacteria; phylum Patescibacteriota; class Minisyncoccia; order Phycocordibacterales; family Phycocordibacteraceae; genus C7867-001. The sequence goes on from CAYUQB010000003.1 coordinate 81,571, forward strand.
CGCGTCCTCAAGCATGGCGCGACGTTCGCGTGGATGTGCGAGAAGAATGCGGTCCGCTTCACCCTGGGAAATAATGTGGTGCCCGGTCTCGCCGATATTTGCAGAAGCAAGCAGTTCTTGAATGTCTCGCAACCGTACCTTGGTACCATTGATGAGGTACTCAGAAGAGCCGTCGCGGAAGACGGCACGTTCAATCGTTACCTCGTCATAGTCGAGCTTCGGGAAGATCCGCTTTCGGTTATCAAACACAATCGCGACCGAGGCGCGGTTACTCCGAGGCGTTGCGTGGGAGCCAGACCAGATAAGGTCTTCACTGCGTTTGCCGCGCATTGATTTCATAGACTGCTCGCCAAGTGCAAAGCGAAACGCTTCCGCGACATTCGATTTCCCTGAGCCATTGGGACCAACGATTGCAGTCGTCGCGTTACTGAAATCCATCAGTGTCTTCTTGGCGAACGATTTAAAGCCGACTATCTCCAGCCGTTTCAGCATCAGGAAAAGTATACCGTATGTATACGCGACTCCGCTCCCTGCGATACGCGAGGGAGCGGATGAAGGACTAGTGGATCACGGCGAGATACAGGCCGATCAGGAACCCGGCGACCAGGAAGACGCGGACATAGAACAGGTACTGCAGCTTCCGGAACTGGTGACAGAGCCAGAGCGCCGCGAATCCGACGATGAGCGCTGGACCCATGTTCACGAGATAGGGATCGAGAGACGAGGGCGTCGGGACCTCCGGCATTCCGAGGAACCCGATAGCAGCCGTCACGATGACGAAGACCGCGAACCATAGCCCGGGCCGGTGTGGATCGTACAGTTTGAATGCGCCTCGCTTGAGCATGGCGAAACCCTCCAGTGGACCTGGGGTAAGTATGTATCACGCTCGCGAACCAGCCAACCTACCACCCCGTCTTATCCAGTGCTGCCTGAGCCGCTACTTGTTCTGCATCTTGCTTAGACTTCCCTGCTCCTCGCGCGACTTCTTCATCACCCAGATATACCCCAACCGTGAACTTCTTATCGTGATCGGGTCCGACTTCAGCGACGGTGCGGTACGTGGGCGTGGTGCTCCGCTTTTCTTGTGCTGCTTCCTGGAAGCGACTCTTTGCGTCCTGCCACGTACGCTTGGCGATAATGTCATCGATCTTTGGATAGAGGGTGCGGGCAACAAATACTTCTGCCGCTTCGTATCCTTGATCGAGATAGATGGCGCCCAGTACGGCTTCGTATGCGTTCGCGAGAATAATGTCGCGTGCACGACCAGTGTCCTTGGCTTCTCCTTTTGAAAGAAGGAGCATGTCATTCACTCCGAGTCCTCGTGCGCTTTCGGCAAGCGAAATGGTGTTCACGAGTGCAGCGCGATATGCCGTCAGCTCCCCTTCAGGCTTCTCGGGGAACTTCGTAAAGAGAAAATTCGTGACCACAAGTTCGAGTACCGCATCGCCCAAGAATTCAAGGCGTTCATTATGCGATCCTGCCGCTTTATGCTCATTCAAATATGAACGATGCGTCAGCGCCTCGACGAGAAGGTCGAGGTTCTGGAATGAGACGCCGAGGCGCTCTGCATGTGCCTTGAATTCGGTCATGACCGTACACTAGCGCACTTCCTTGAAATTGCTACCGCTTCCCTGCTCGATCCAAAAGCTTCTGCACGGCAGCGGTGACAATGGGGAGCATATCGTCATAGAAATTAAGGTCGAGAATGTCCGGGAGTCGGAACCATTTAGCATCATCGAGTCCCCCGCTCTTCTTGAGTGTTACCGGCTCCCAGGGTGAGGACACCAGGAAGAAGTACACATGCTTCCTGATCTTGCCCTTTTCGGGATGCGACGCGACATATTCGTTCTCGCCTACCTGTTCCTCTACCGTCACGTTCTCAAGGCCAAGCTCCTCAGCAACGACTCTCTTTACCCCTACCTCGGGAGTGGGATCGGTTTCGATGTGCCCCTTAGATAGGGTCCACCGACCAAAGATGTCGTGGACGAGTGCGAGGTAGAACTGACCATCATGCTCTGCATAGACGATGGCGCCACCGAGCTTCTCAAGCGGAAGATCTTCGCGCTTCACGCGTTCTTTCTTCCCTACCTCATCTTTGCCCGGCTCCCCTAATTCTTTATATACAGCACCGAGCACTCCGTTGACGAACCGACCGGACGAATCGCCGCCGAACACCTTCGCGAGCTCGATTGCTTCGTTGATGGCGACTTTCGCAGGTACTTGAGAACGATCGGCAAAGAGTAGTTCATACAAACCGATGCGGAGAATGTTTCGGTCAACCGGTGCAATTTTAGCGAGTGGCCAATCAGGTGCTGCTTTCTCGATAACGAGATCGAGGTCTGGGCGCTTGGCGAGTACGCCTTGCATGAGAGTTTCCATAAATGGCCGATCGGTCTCATCACCTCCGAACTCTTCGACGTTGCGCATAAGGATCTCGTTCGCCGCCGTGTCGTCGGCATGCGTGGTGTCCCACTCAAACAAAGTCTGGAGAACAACTGAACGGGCTAGGTGCCGATTGGCCATAAAGAGCTGTGTCTTACACAATACCGCACTTGAGTAAAAAGACACCGTGAAGAGATATCCACGCGTGTGCATAAGAATGTACTAAACACACACGAGCCGCAGTGCGGCTCGTGTGTGTTTGAAGCGATGCGAAGCGTTAGCCTCCTGCTTGTCCGCCCATGCCGCTGCGTGCCTTCGCACGTCCGGTGACCATGCGACCGAGTACCCCCTGACTCTTGCGCTCGCGATCTTCGGTCTTCACGTCGTGCTTCACTGCCGGCGGATTGGTGTTCTCCCCGTGCTCGTGTTCGACTGCTTTCGACTTCTTTTTCTTTTCTTCCTTTTTCAATTCCTTCTTCGCGACAATCTGCTTACCGCGGTACATGCCCGTTGTTTCATCGAGACGATGAGGGAGGCGAAGGTTTCCGCTTTCCTTATCAGCAACGACTGAGGCTGCCGTAATAGCATGATGGCTCCGGCGATTGCGGGTATGGGAACGGGTGTGACGCATTCGAACTGACATGAGGCATACCCTACCACAGGGCCTTATTCCTCGCCAGTCTTACGCACCAACTCCCCTTGCCGAACGATACCCGTGTGGGAAGCTATATACAGGCCCGCTCTCGTTCCGTGGGGGAATGAGCGGCCTGAACGCAGTAAAAGGTGTTGCCATGTTGAAATACTGGACGAGTCACCTGATGGTGCAACACGTGCGGAGGATGCAAGCGATGAACTTCCACCGCAAGGGCGCCAAACGCAAACCGCCGCCGTCATAACGGCACGCACCCGTCTCCCGAGGAGACACCAGGAGTTCAGGCAGAACGCCTTGGAACCTGCACACACTGAGGGCCGCCGACCAGTTCGGCGGCCCACTCACCTATACATGGAGAAATGTTTTTCGATGGATCTCACAGGGTCCATGCGTACGGATACGTTCGTAGTGAAGTTTCGTCCCATACCCCTTATGAACCTCGAAGCTGTAGTGCGGAAATACTAGCGCAATCTTTTTCATATACCGGTCCCGCGTTACCTTCGCCGCAATTGATGCAAGCATGATCACCGGCGCAATGCCGTCCCCTCCGATAATAGTTTCTTGGCGGTATTCAGGAGGTGCTCGAAGGGAACCATCCAGAAGTACGTTCCCATCTTCCGGATTTGGAAGAAGTGCTTCCACACCTGCGGCAACTGCAGCACGCACGACTGGCGCGATACCGTGTGTATCAATCTTCTGTGCACTTGAAAGGCGTACGACCGCGTGCACTCGGCCTGCGTGCATCTCTTGTTGCAGGAGTGCGAATAGCTTTTCACGTCGCTTTTCGGAGAGTTTCTTCGAGTCATTGAGTCCCGGAAATGCGGAAAGAACATCGAACCCCTCTTCGACCCGAACAATTCCTACCGCGACTGGTCCGGCCAAGGGTCCCCTCCCTGCTTCGTCCACACCCACGAGATACATGCGTCTAGGATACCAGTCAGGACAGTTTTGGTATCCTTGAGGGATGTCAGGGAAATTCGTTCACCTCCACACACATTCACACTATTCCTTCCTGCAGGCACTCCCGAAGGTTCCTGAGCTCGTGAAGGCCGCAAAGGCAGCCGGTATGCCGGCGCTCGGACTTACGGACTCTGGCAATCTTCATGGGGTCGTCGAGTTCTATAAGGTGGCGAACAAGGCTGGGGTGAAACCTATCATTGGCGTAGATGCCTACGTCGCACATCGTTCGCGCTTTGATAAGGGAACGGGAGATGAACAGAAACGCTCCCGGCTTGTGCTGCTCGCAGAAAACAACGAAGGGTATCGAAACCTCATGGTGCTCGTTACCAAAGCCTTCACCGAAGGACTCTTCGATCGTCCACGCATGGATAAGGAATTACTGCGTGCGCATCATGCGGGTCTTATTGCGATTATTCCTTCATTTGCCGGCGAAGTAGCACAGCACCTTAAGGCAGGAGATGCGGCGGGAGCCGGTGCTGCGCTTGCTGAATACGTGAGCATATTCGGAAAAGACAATGTCTTTCTTGAGATTACGCATCACCCCAAAGTATCTGGACACGAGGGACGTATGGATGCGATTAAGGAGCTCGCGAAGACCGGGGGGGTTCCGCTTCTCGCCCAGCACGACGTCTACTATCTCCGCCCATCCGACCGAGAAGCAACCGAAGTCATGCGGCGCATTGCTCATGGTTCTGAAGGTAGAAACGAAGAGGAAGATTTCTCCTTCGTAAAAGAAGAGCAGATGAAGAAGTGGTTTGCAGACGTACCGGATGCCGTCATGCGCTCGGGTGACATTGCCGAACGATGTACAGTAACCCTTGAGCTTGGTGGATGGAACTTCCCTGCCATCCCTACCGAACCGAACAAGACCCACGGACAGATGCTGCGTGAACAAACCTATGCGGGACTTGAACTCCGTGGCATGGAGCGAACCAAGGAAGTAGAGGACCGTATTGAATATGAACTTGAAGTCATTATCGGCAAGGGGTTTGCACCCTACTTCCTTGCGGTCTCGGATCTCCTTACCTTTGCGAAAGAATCAGGCATCCTTTCTACGACGCGCGGTTCGGCAGCCGGCTCCCTCGTCTCCTATCTCACGGGAATTACGAACGTTGACCCGCTGTTTTATAAACTACCGTTTGAGCGCTTCCTTAACCCCGAGCGCCCCAAGGCACCGGACATCGACATGGACTATGCCGATAACCGTCGGGACGAAATGATCCAGTACGCGAAGCGTAAGTACGGTGATGACCACGTCGCACAGATTGGTACCTTCGGCACCATGATGGCGCGCGCTGCGGTCAGAGATGTGGCGCGCGCGCTTGGTCACGCATACCGCACCGGTGACCAGATCGCCAAACTAATTCCGCTTGGAAGCCAGGGATTTCCGATGACTATCGAACGAGCACTCACCCTCGAGCCGGAACTTAAGAAACTCTACGACGAAGATGAGGACGCGCGCGAAGTCATCGACCTGGCCCAACAGATGGAAGGATGTGTGCGACATACGGGAGTGCATGCGGCAGGGGTCGTTATCTCCCCTACTCCGCTCACCGACTGGACACCGCTCCAGACTGACCCCAAGACCGGAAAGCTCATCACACAGTACGACATGCATGCAGTTGAAGAAGTCGGCCTGCTTAAGTTCGACTTCCTCGGCATCAAGAATCTCGCTATCCTCGCGGATGCTATTGAACGCGTGAAGGCGACTCGTGAAGAAGTCATCGATATTGAAAACATTCCGCTTGATGACGCAAAGACCTTTGAGATGCTCGCGCGTGGCGAGACTGAAGGCACCTTCCAGCTGAACGGCTCGGGTATGACTCGCTACCTTAAGGAGCTCCGCCCCACCACCATCCATGACATCAACGCCATGGTGGCCTTGTATCGTCCTGGACCTATGGAAACCATTCCGCAGTACATCGAGCGCAAACGGAATGCGAACCTCGTTCGGTATCTTGATCCGCGCATGAAGGACTATCTCGACGCGTCATACGGTCTCTTGGTGTATCAAGACGACGTGCTCCTTACCGCTATTACGCTTGGTGGGTACTCCTGGCTTGAGGCAGATACGCTTCGCAAGGCGATGGGTAAGAAGATCCCTGCGGAGATGGAGGCACAGAAGGAGAAGTTGCTCAAGGGCTTTGCAGAGTACGGGAAGCTCTCAAAGGAAAAGGGTGAGCAACTCTGGAAGCTCATCGAACCATTCGCTGCGTACGGGTTCAATAAGGCGCATGCCGCCTGTTACGGCAAAGTGGCGTACCAAACGGCATACATGAAAGCCAACTACCCGGTTGAATACATGGCGGCGGTGCTCACCGCAGATGCGGGCGACACCGACTCTATCGCCATCTTCGTTGCTGAGTGTGAGCGTATGGGTATTCCGGTGCTTCCCCCTGACGTAAACGAATCAGGTCCTGACTTCACGGTCGCAGGAAACGCAAAGGACACCATCCGCTTCGGACTGACATCGATTAAGAACTTTGGTGAAGGTATATCGCAGGCGATACAGGAAGAGCGCGCGCACGGTCCGTTCACGAGCCTTTCGGATTTTCTTTCGCGAGTTCGTTCACGGAACCTAAACCGCAAGTCTTTGGAATGTCTCATCAAGTCTGGTGCGCTCGATCGCTTCGGTGAGCGCTCACACTTGCTTTCCCATATTGAAACCCTGCTGGCATTTCATAAGGATGCGACCGCAGAGGCGACCCAGGACTCGCTCTTTGGCGCGATGGCCTTCGCTGCACCCGAATTGAAACTACCAGGCGCCGAACGTCCAACTTCCCTTTCGGATAAGCTTGCATGGGAACGAGAACTCCTGGGTATCTATGTGTCCGGACATCCACTGGATAGTCATATGGATAAGATCGCGAAGGCGGCGACTACTATCGGTGCGATCAAAGCGGAACCGCAGCCAGGCCTTCCTGTTATCCTCCCCGTACTGGTCCAAGAAGTCCGTACGATTCTCACAAAGAATGGGGAAAAAATGGCATTCGTGAAGTTTGAAGATAAGACAAACTCAATCGAGGGCGTCATCTTTCCAAAGATCTACAAAGAACACGGAGTATCAATACAAGTGGGCCAGTGTCTTCTCGTGAAGTCGATCGTGAGCAATCGAAACGGAGAACTCTCACTTGCGATAGAGAATTTGAAAGCATTGTGATGTAATACGGGAATCTCGACCAAGGAGGGTTACGGAGATGTGGCGTATGCGACAACGACGCCTGCTCAGACGAGCGCTGCGGAAGACCCGCCAGGAGGCGGGCAACCGAACGGTCCGAAGCAGGAAGAGCAAGGCGCGTATCAAGCGAGATCAACCCAGGTGCTCAACGAACAAGAAGCGGCCTCGGGGTTGGTGGTGGTGATCACCGTGTGCGTTCGGGCGGCCCTTTCGGAGCCGCCCACACGCTTTTACGTCGCGCATGCTATCCTCTTTTTCATGGCCTCGCTTGAGGAAAAACGTCACACCCTCGCGCATCTACTAGCGGCTGCCGTGCTTGAACGCTACCCGCACGCCAAGCCCACGCTTGGTCCTGCGATTGATACCGGGTTTTATTACGACTTCGACTTCTCCGCTGGAGAAGCGCCGAAAGAAGCAGATCTTGCGGCGCTCGAGGACGCAATGCGCGATCTCCTTTCTTCGTGGACCGAGATGGCTGGTACGGAAGTATCAGAAAAAGATGCCCGGGATCGGTTTTCGGATAACCCCTACAAGCTGGAACTGATTAGCGGGATTGTCGAAGCTGGTGAGCCTATTACGCTCTACACCGCCGGAAACTTTACCGATCTATGTCGAGGTGGACACAGCGAGACCCCCGCACACGACATAAAGGCCGACACATTTGCACTCGATCGCATCGCGGGAGCGTACTGGCGTGGTGACGAGACGAAGCCAATGCTTACTCGGATCTATGGACTTGCCTTTAGCACCAAGGAAGAACTCGAAGAACACCGAGCCAGAATAGAGGAAGCGAAGAAACGTGATCACCGCAAGCTTGGCGTGGAGCTCGACCTCTTCACCTTCTCTCCGCTCGTCGGTTCAGGACTTCCTCTCTATACCCCCAATGGAACCATTATGCGTGAGGAGCTTGCGCGCTATTCAGAGGAACTTCAGCGCGCGCACGGATTTAAGAAAGTGTGGATCCCACACATTACAAAGACTGATTTGTATAAAACATCCGGGCACTGGGACAAGTTCGGTGATGAGCTCTTCCTCGTCAAAAGTCAGGAGTCATCGGACGAGTTCGTCATGAAGCCAATGAACTGCCCGCATCACACCCAAATCTACGCAAGTAAGCCGCGTAGCTACCGTGACCTCCCTATCCGGTACATGGAAACCACTACCTGCTACCGCGACGAAAAGACTGGTGAGCTGTCGGGCCTTACGCGCGTCCGTTCCCTGACCCAAGATGATGCACATGTGTTCTGTACGATGGATCAGATCGAGCAGGAGTTTGAAAACATCATGTCCATGATCAAGGAAATGTATGACACGCTCGGCCTTTCCTTCCGTGCACGTCTTTCCTTTAGTGACCCAGAGCACCCGGAAAAATACTTAGGGGAAAAAGCGGTATGGGCTCAGGCAGAGGAAACCCTTGAGAGCATTACAAAAAAACTTGGTCTTGAATATGAAATCGCTCCAGGCGAAGCGGCGTTCTATGGCCCGAAGATCGACATCATGGTCACCGATGCACTCGGTCGGGAGTGGCAATGCGCAACGGAACAACTCGACTTCGTACAACCTGCGCGTTTCTCTCTTGAATACACCGCCGAGGATGGTACGAAGAAAACACCCGTGATGATTCATAAGGCACTCCTTGGTACCATCGATCGTTTTATGGGTGTCTACATAGAACACACAGGAGGACAGTTCCCAGTCTGGCTTTCACCGGTTCAGGCAACGGTGCTTCCGGTGTCCGAAAAGCATCTTGAATACGCCAAAAAAGTCGCTGATGCACTCAGCGTGCAGGACGTACGAGCTGAAGTCGATACAGCAAATGAATCGCTCGGAAAAAAGATCCGAAACGCCAAGCAACAGAAGATTCCGTATCTGCTTGTCGTGGGAGATAAAGAGGCTGAGAGCGATACCGTCACGGTTGAGATGCGGGGAGACGAAAAGCTTGGAGCGTTGAAACTCTCTGAATTCACAGAACGGATTACACGAGAGATCAAAGAACGCAGTCTATAACGAAACAGCGCCGGTCCCCCAACGGGCCGGCGCGTTTTTCTTCTTGCTGTTCGTGCTGCTAGTGGTTCTCCAGCATGCTCTCGATTACCGCGTCAGGATCCTGAAGCAGCGTCGAGGCACGACTAGTGAAGTTCGCCTCCTCTTCCGTCGCTGCGGACTGATCGGACATGGCGCCGAGGGCCATGAGTGCGATCAGCGCTCCAGCTCCAAGAAGAAGCGGCGAGAGCGGAAACGGGTTCCGACGGAACCCACGTTGCGGCACGGGCCGATGAATCGTCATGTGCAATACCTCCCCAAACCTATCCGCTACCCTACTCCCTCTGGGGTAAAAAGAAAGACCCCTCCTGTGGAGGGGTCTTTCTTTTTTCGGATGTTTTATCCGATGAGCTTCAGTGCCCGGGTGACTGCAACCTTCGCGGCAGTGGTGCCTGCAGTGTAGCTCGAGTCTACAGCAGTCGAGAGGGTCTCGATGAGCTTCTCGAGGAAGTTCGGCGCGCAGTTCTCACAAACCTTGGCGATTTCAGGGTGAACGGGAGCACCCTCTGTCTTTGCTCGATATGCGTCATCAAGGGCGAACACCGCGTGGGTGAGGAATTCTTGCGCGTCTTCGCCTGCCTTCGTGACGTCACGGAGCTTTGCGAAGACTGCATCCTTATCACCAGCGAACATCGCAGCGAGGAATGCCGGCACATCCGATGGCGTTGCGGTAGGTTCCGTGCGAGCTGAGGCCACTGGAGCCGCGACGGTTCGAACCGACTGAGGGATCGGGGGGAGCAGGTGCGAATCATCTGCGGCACTCGAGAGGCCCTTCACAATGTCCTCGATGGTGAGCGGTTCCTCGGCACTCTTAGCCTTGAAGGCCTCGTAGGTTGAAGTAGGTGCTGCATGTGCGACTGGCGCAGCGACGCTCTCTACCACAGGACGAGGTGCAGGGGCATGGATCGGAGCAGGCGCATGAACTGCATGTGTCTGCGCTTCTGTGAGAATGCCGACCTTGCGAAGTGCGAACGGTAGCGCGCCACCAAGGATCACGTACGCGACCGCAAGGCTCCACAGGACGAGCATGAGCCAGTAGAGCATGGTGCCCCCAGGTCCAAGATCAAGACCGGTGTACGGGAGATCCGAGAGCGCTACGTATGTGAGCGGTTGTGCACTCACGAGTGGAAGCGAGTCGAGCACGACTTCACGGTCTTCGTTTCGCACACGAAGCGTTGCAGAGCAGCGGATGGTGTCCCCGTTATCGCCATAGAAGGTGCCTTCGTATTCGTAGGTACCTGGCCGGTTAGGCGAGACGCTACGAGAGCCGGACGGGCTTACCGAACCGATGCCCTCGTTGATGCGCACGCGGTATACGTTGTCGCTATCCCACGTGAGACGTGCTGTGTCACCCTCATCGATACGTGAAGGGGAAACCCGCATCGTACACGACGGTCCTGGTTCAGAGCGCGTCGATACATGTACCGCACAGGTGACGGTGCCGCCGGGGCCACTTGCCGTACCTACGTAGGTGCGCGAGCCGCCTGGATAGACCGTACGGGAGCCGGAGAGTGGTACTGAGCCAACGCCTTGATCGATGTGGAAGGAGGTCGCATTAGACGAACTCCACGAGAGCGTCACCGGATCGCCTGGGCGAATGTTAGTCGGGCTCACTGAGAGCGTACAGCTCGGGAGTACTGGCGTAACGATCGGTACAACAACAACGGTCGCTGAACAATTCACGGGAGTACCGTTTGTTCCAGTCGCCGTGAGTGTATAGGTCGTAGTGACTGACGGTGCCACTACTCTACTCCCTGACGTTGGTACGGATCCGATACCGTGATTTATAACGACATTGTTTGCGTTATGTGTCGTCCAGGAGAGCGTTGCTGCCGATCCTTGGGAAATAGTCGTCGGAGTGACCGAGAGCGTACACGCAGGCTGCTGCGGAGTCGGTGGAATTACCGTCACTGTTGCGCTACACGTCACCGTGCCGCCAGGACCCGTTGCCGTAAGGACATACGTGGTGGTGCCACTTGGCTGCACCACGGTCTCACCGACACCTGGATAGGCGCCGAGACCATGGTTGAGCGTTACGGTCGTTGCATTCTGGGTAGTCCAGCGCAGAAGTGCGGTCTGACCCTGATGGATGGTTGAAGGTGAGACGGTGAGCGTACACGCAGGCTGCTGCTGAGGCACCTGAACCGTGACGGTGGCATAACAATTAACCGTACCGCCGGGGCCGGTTGCGGTCAGAGTATAGGTGGTGGTTTGATTGGGCACGACGGTGCGTGAACCACTCGTCGATACGCTTCCGATTCCGTTATTAATCGAGACGCTGGTCGCGTTGTTAGTCGTCCACGAGAGAACCGAAGCACTTCCCTGCTGAATGTTCGTCGGATGAGCCGAGAGCGTACATGCAGGCTGAGACGGAGGCTGGGGTACCTGAACGACAATCGTTGCGCGGCAGTAGATAGCGGTGCCATCCGGCAAACTAAATGCCTTCAGGGTGTAGGTAGTGGTCTGACTTGGTGAGACCGTGATCGCTCCATTGGCATCGATACCACCGATGCCGTGATCGATCTCGGCATAGGACGAATTTGTGATGTGCCAAGAAAGCGTGGCGCTCCCTCCCTGCTGAATCGTTGTGGGATTAATTGAAAGTGAACACGTACCCACAGGCTGCGGCTCCTCTTGAGGAGGAGGCGGAACGACCGGAGGCGGTGGAGGTGGCGGGGGCGGAGGAGGCGGTGGAGGTGGCGGGGGCGGAGCGCAGCATGGGGGCGCAACGAGTGCATGCGCCTCTGACGGCGTAACCATACCGGTCGCAAACGCGAGGCCAACGCCAAGCGTAAAGACGGTAAGTACGGCGATCAGACCGATAAGGATCGGCCGTTCTTTCGTTGCTTCAATTGATGCAGTCATGCTCATACGTTCGTTCTGAATGCTGATAATAAAACTGATAAGAAATATGCCCCAGCCGCAGTATGCGGCGTATGAAAAAGGGGAGGTCGGGCGGGAGGAATGGCAGCTGCCACCCTCCCGCTCTTCCCTACTCGTCCCAGAGGTACAGGTATCCTGGGCCTTGCACCCGGGTGCCGGGCGGCAGTTCGGACGCTTTGTACGCGACGCGTGCGACCTGTTGACCGCTCGAAAGCTTGACGTAGTCATCGCTGGTCGCGATGGCGACATACGAGGTCTTCCACTCACCGGTCACCGGATCGATGTACTCGATGCAGATGCCGAGGCCGGAGGCCGGGTTCGCGGAGTTCTTCCGCGAAACTCGAATGGCCCACTGGCCGGGCGTGAGGTCCGGGATGGACGCTTCGGCGGTGCGTGTACGTGGCCTTGCGACCGCGTCAGCACCTTCGAAACTGCACTCCCACCGATACCGGATGCAGCCGGCGGCCATGGCCTTCGACGTCGAGATCTCACGAATGCTCGTGCCGGTGTCCTCCACCCGCACGTACCCATGACACACCGAGTCGGTGAGCGGGCCGTAGCCAGGGATGTGAGCGATGCTCTCACCCTGCCGGCGGATCGGGAACAGGACATAGTCGCACGGAATGCCCGCCTTCCGACCCGCCAGGTTGAAGCAGACGTCCGGGAGGATGGCTTCGTACATGACGCCATCGATCTCTTTCGTCCACTTACAGGCCGGCGCGGTGATGCGCATGTTGGCCGGCTGGACGAAGTCGACCAGGACATTGCGCCACAGACCCGAGGGCCCGGTGCGCATGAAGTCCAGTCGATCGTCCTTGGAAAGCTCGATGCGTTCGCAGTTTTCGCTGCGCATCGTCGTCGCCATACTAGCGGCGGCTGCGGCAGGCCAGCCAGCACGGATGAAGTCCCGCTCGGCGTGAGCAAGCGCTTCTTCCTTCGTGGCGTACGCCCGGTCGCGATTGTAGTACTGCCACCGAGCGATACCGTCGCTGCGATGGGCGACCGGCCGCTTAGCGGCAGGTTTTGCTGCGGCTGGCTTGGCTTTCGGTTCCGCCGCAGGCGTAGCAGATGCCGGAGGCGGTGTTGCCGCCTTCGGATCGGGCTTCGGACGCGGAGCCGACTTGCAGTCGGCACGCGCCCTGCCACCGGTCGTAGAAAGCGCCCAGGCAGTCGCGCCGTCAGGCGTGGTGCATCTGGCCTCGTTCCTTCCCGGAGGCGCTTTAGCAGCTTCCGCGGCGAACGTCGGCGTTGCAAGGCTGGTCGTGCCAAGCAGCGCCAGGGTGATGAGATAGCTCCTCATCGTAGGTGTCTCCCCTATTGCGCCGCCCGCACGGGCGGCATTGATTAAAGGAACAAACATCCCCTCTCCGCGTCCGCGGGAGAGGAATTTCTTCCTACTCCTGCGGGTTGCAAAGAGTTATCCAATCTCGAACTTAGTTCGAGATTGGATAACTCTCGACAAGACGTGCGATGACCACAAACCGATCCGACTTTGTCTTGAAAGAATCACAGGTGACAAGCGTAAGCTTGCTTCCTTCCACCTGAAGCGGAATGGCATCGCGACTCGCGCTTGCGCTCGCTACCGTCTCCACTTCATACACATAGGTCCGATCACCTCCAGTGACGATGATCTCATCACCTTTAGCAAGTGTCTGAATACCATCAAAGGTCTTATATGCCGGGTTCCGTACTACGGGCAGATAGCTTGAGTGACCAAACAAGACAACATTCTGGCCGCGACCACCGAGCGTACCTGATGTCGGGTAGCGTACTGCGCCGTACAGCAGATCGCGATCAAGAACATCTGCATCCGTCGTTGTCGGGTTGGACACTGTCGCGGTAAGTGAAATCTTTGGGATCTCAATCTTTTCCGGAAGTGCAGTGCCCCGTGTTGTTGACGGCGCACCGTCGGTAGGAGTTACCGGACCACTTACGAATGTTCCGTTCGGAAGCAGGTCGAGGCCGGCGAGCACCATGACACTTACCCCAAAGACAATGAACGCGACCGCGATCAATGTGAGTGCGGGAATGCGACGTTTGGCACCATGAAATACGGTGGAATTTCCTTGATTGCGTGCGGACATAGTCTTGGTGATAAATACACTATAAACCAGTGATTGTCAAGTTTTTGACCATTTCTCGGGCGAGTGGAATATTTGACAAAGCATGGGCATTATGGTAATAAACCTCCATATGGAGACTACTCATGGGACCTCCGGAACCACGACCCGCCGCGCTGCAGTCGGCGGCCTTGCCGTGGTCGGATTTGTCGCACTCATCCTCATCGGTATCGCAACCGCCATTTATGCCGCATCATTCATTCCAAAGGCACTCTCGCGCCTCGGATCTGCAAATGTGTACCTCTCAACGTTGGGCGGAGGTAACGAAAACGGACTTGAAGTTGCTGATCCACAGAACCCGAACGATTACGGCGCAGCTCCAACGTCTGTCCCTCTCTCCCCTGCTACCACTACGGCTCCTGCACCCACGCAGCCGACGACATACACTCCGCCTGCACGGACTCCGACCTACACCCAGCCAACCTATACGGTGGTACCGACCACTCCTTCCTACTACGGACTGCCTGATCTCGTAACCACCATTGATTCGGTTGGCTATCTTCGTCGTAGCGGAGACACCAATTCCTACGTCGCGGATGACCGCGTTCCATCTGGATACCAGGGAGCAGTGCGCTTCACGGTCGCAAACCGCGGCACAGATGTGAGTGATTCGTGGACATTCTCGGCACGCCTGCCAAGCGATAGTGATTCAACGTATCGCTCCGGTACTCAGCGCGCGCTTAAGCCGGGAGATCGCATTGTGTTCACGCTCGGGTTTGACAGCTCGGACGATGGTCGCGAAACGATCCGCATTGAGGCGGACCAGAACGATCGCATCAACGAATCGAACGAGAGTAACAACGAGGACACCGCTTCCATCTACCTCAATGGCAGTTCTTCGCGTAATTCAGATCGCGACTACGATAGTAACGGACGATATTGTCAGTACGGCACATACTACTCAAACGGACGCTACTATTGCGAAAACAACAGCAACACTTCGAACCGTGACTACGATAGTAATGGTAACTACTGCCGCTACGGTACCTACTACTCTAATGGTCGCTACTACTGCGAATCATCCTCAAGTTCTAGCAATCAGTACTACGACAGCAACGGACGCTACTGCACCTATGGCACGTATTATTCCAATGGTCGCTACTACTGTGAGAGCGCGTACGGCCGAGATCGAGACGACGATGAGTACGATAGCAACGGCAGGTACTGCCAGTACGGCACGTACTACTCAAACGGACGTTACTACTGCAATTAAATTGGTAAGGAGCACAGCTCTCCCGTAGTGATATACGCGAAGGGATGAAGCATTCATGAAAGGACCTCCCTACTCGGGAGGTCCTTTCATTTAGCCACGCTACGCTTATTAGACGTCGAGATTCGCAAGCTTTGCGTTGCTTTGGATGAAGCTCTTACGGCTTGCAACATCGGTACCCATGAGTACATCAAAGATACGATCTGCTTCTGCAGCGTCCTCCACCGTGACGCGCTTAAGCACCCGACGATTGGGATCCATGGTGGTCTCCCACAGTTCTGACGGATTCATTTCACCCAAACCTTTGTATCGCTGGATACTCACCTTGCCTGACTTCTTGGTTGCTACGGCTTCCTCTGCAGCCACTTCGCCCTCCTCCTCTGGCTCGCCTTCGTCACTATCAATTGCAACTTCTTCATTACCGACTATCTTCTCTTTTTCTTCGTCGGTGTATGCATAGAAGATTTCCTTGCCCTTCTTGATCTTATAGAGAGGCGGCTGTGCAATGTAGATGTACCCGCCATCGATGATGGGACGGAAATGGCGGAAGAGGAGCGTCAGTAGAAGGGTGCGGATGTGAGCTCCGTCCACGTCAGCGTCGGTCGCAATGATGACCTTGTGATAGCGGAGCTTGCTTAGATCAAAGACGTCGCCGATAGCCGTACCAAGAGCAATGACCAGGTTCTTGATCTGTTCTGACGCAAGCATCTTATCCAGGCGTGCGCGCTCAATGTTCAAGATCTTGCCTCGAAGCGGCAGGATGGCTTGCATACGACGATCACGGCCGGTCTTCGCGGAGCCTCCTGCCGAATCACCCTCCACGATGAAGAGTTCTGATTCCTCTGCCGATTTACTCTGGCAGTCAGCAAGCTTTCCTGGAAGCGTCATGCCCTCGAGCGCCCCCTTACGAAGCACCGAATCCTTCGCGGCCTTTGCAGCTTTGCGTGCCTTAAGGGCCAAGAGGACTTTGTTTACAATCGCACGCGCATCATCCGGATTCTCTTCAAGGAAGGCAGCGAGTGCGGTACCAAAGACCGTTGCGACTGCGCCTTGCGCTTCAACGCTTCCCAGTTTTCCTTTGGTCTGACCTTCGAATTGAATCTCCGGCATTTTTACTGAAATAACAGCTGTAATGCCTTCGAGTGCATCGTCACCGGTAAAGTTTTCTTCGCTTTCTTTCAGGATGCCTGCAGAGCGCCCATATGAATTCAGCGTACGGGTAAGAGCGGTCTTGAAACCAGTCACGTGCGTACCGTGCTCAGGATTGTAAATATTGTTCGCGAAGGCAAGGAGACGAGGCGTCAGGTCATCGACATACTGCAGAGCAATTTCAACCGCTACCTCCCCTTCCTGTTGATCGACATAAAATATGTTCTTGTGTACCGGTGTTTGATGCTTGTTATAGAACCCAATGAGAGAACGAAGGCCGCCTTCAAAGAAGAAGCCCATCGAAGGTACTTCAAGTGAAAGCTCACGGAGATAGAAAACGCTATCAGCCTCGACTGCCGCTATACCGCGCGCATCGATGACGGTGATGCGAGTCCCCTTCACCAGGTACGCCTGCTGGCGCAGGTGCGACACGATTTTCTCCCAGTTCCAAGCGATACCGTCTTTAAAGATGGATTCATCGGGACGGAAAGACACGATAGAACCATGAAGTGGGCTCTTGCCGATTTGTTTCACTTTCGCCTTGGCCTTTCCAATCTCATACTCCTGCATGTGAATGCCACCATCTTTGTGCACCAGCACCTTGGTGTGCGTGGAGAGTGCATTGACTACTGAAGCACCGACACCGTGAAGACCGCCCGAGACTTTGTAGCCGGAATCCTCACCACCGAACTTTCCTCCCGCATGAAGCGTGGTCATGATAGTTTCGAGCGCCGATACTTTGGTCTTAGGATGTATTCCTACCGGAATACCTCGACCATTGTCTGCCACACGCACGTACCCGTCCGGAAGAAGCGCAACTTCAATATCATCGGCGAATCCACCCATTGCTTCATCGCGTGAGTTATCAAAAATCTCCCAGATAAGATGGTGGAGACCATCGGGACCAGTTGTGCCGATGTACATGCCTGGACGCTTACGGACCGGTTCAAGACCCTCGAGAACAGTGATCGAGGAGGCATCGTAATCGCCGCCTTTGGGGGCGGCCTTTTTAGTCATTGCAGCCTCTTTTTTAGCCATATTTCGTTAGCTAAGTATAGCATATTTCTGGCATGCAGGCACCGAAAAATCAGGAGCTGCTTGGAGCCCGTGATGTATCAGGGATCAGATCTGAACCCACCCGAAGACGAAATTCCAGAAGCTGGCGAGGAGCTCAACAAGCCAGGTGAGGAATCCAGGTTGCGCAACTTCAACGGCAGCAAGCTGTGATTGGGGGTCGAGTGCGGTGCCCTCATCTGCGTAGGCAACTGCGCCAAGACCCGAAGAGAGGCCTGAGGCACCCACTCCCTTGCCATCGAGTGGACCACCTGGCTTCGGTCGCAGATCATATACCCCATTTACGTGATCGAACTTCACAAAGGCAGCCGCCTGAGCTGCAGCACCCTTCACCAGGATATTATTCGAAACAGTCACACCGGGCACGGCACCAGGCTCATTCACATATGTGGCGATATTGTTGCGTATGATTGCATTCTCTGGAGGCGGCAGGCCATACCGCTCCTTCGCTAGGCCTACACGGATCCACGTGTTTGTGGTGGTTTCAGACGGATGTGCCACCGTATTATTCTCGATCACCAAGTTCTTCGTGCCTCCCGTGTAGATACCGTGATACGCACTTACCAGGACGACATTGTTTCGAATGACCATGTCGGAGACTGCCCCATCGAAGTGCCCAATCCCTTGTAGGTGGCCAATAAGAGAACGGGTCGAGCTCGTAGTCTCCTGGATCCAGTTGTCCTCGATCCGAATGTTGCTGTACGCAGCACCGTTTAAGGCAAAGATCTGGATGCCGTCGTCGTGGTTTCCGTCGCCATCAGCAGCTCCAGCCATGGACTCAATGATTCGGTTATTCCGTACGGTAATGTCTGAACCATTTGGACGGAGGCCATCCCCTGAGAATCCAATGATGTCGTTGTTCGCAATCAATGCCTTTACTTGGTTCGCAGTGCCCATACCGTCGCTCGCAATATTCATGCCGAAACTGACGTGATGAATTTTATTGCCGGTAATCGAAACGCACTGAGTATTGCGAGTTCCTATCCCGTTCGCGGTTTGATTTATCCACTGGTCAACACTTAGTGAACCACTCTTGAAGGAATAAAACTCCCCATCTGCCACAACAATGTTGGAACCGCCCATGAAGTTGAGCATGTGCAGGTTCTCGGTTGTGTTCGTGAATTCACCATTGGTAATGAGCCAGCGCGTGAGACTTCGCAATTCCATTTTTTTGATGATCGCGCCCTCTTGGACATCGAGCCAGATCCAGTTGGCTGCATTTGCAAGTCCGGGATTTTTGGAGGAGTCGGTATAAATGCTCTCGTGGGTGCCGGGAAGCAGTACGATGTGATCACCTGGTTTGATCAGTTTGAGGGTGAACGCTCCGTTGAGAGATTTGAATGGTGCTGCAGCAGAACCATCTCCGGTATCTAACCCGTTCCTCGGGTCCACATACACTATTCGTGCATAGCTAGTGGCAGGCGCCTCACATCCTGGGTAGACCGCATAGGATTTACCTGGGCCTGGCTGCGGAGTTGGAATGGGTGTTGGAGTCGGGGTGGGAGTAGGTGTTGGTGTTGGTGTTGGTGTTGGGGTGGGAGTAGGCGTAGGCGTGGGAGTCGGGGTTGGAGGGACATTCGGTGAGTTGGACGTAATCGGATCAGATGGTGGAGTCCCGGTAAAGCTGGTCTTCACGAACACTGAAGCCTTGCTTGTGCCTCCTTCCCCGTTGCAGCTTACGGTGTACGAGGTAGAGAGGAAGGGTTTGACCTCACGAGAACCTGAGGTCTCTCCACGAGTGGAGAATCCGGAAGACGCACGACATGTGCGGGCGTTGGTAGCACTCCAGGTGAGCGTGACAGAACCCCCTGCAGCAACGGAACCAGACGAGGCAGAGAGTGTGACCCCGGGAGCGGGGACTTCGGTATCAACGGGAGCTGGCTGTGATGATACGGCGGGCGTGGTGATAGAGGTCTGGGGTGCAGGAACAAAAGGATTCGAGATCGATACCTTCCCCGTACGGTACGACTCTTGTGCATGCTGAACCGCTTCAGTGGCACGTTCAAGCGCAGGAAGTGCATTAAATGGAATGAACGGTGCTTGAGAAATAACTGCCTCTTCGA
>CAYUQB010000004.1:0-12821 GCA_964446735.1 uncultured Candidatus Saccharibacteria bacterium
AGCGACGGCGGAGTTCGGCACCTCGATGTCGGCTCACCTTAGCGCGGGGCTGGAGCAGGTCCCAAGCGTTTGGCTGTTCGCCAATTAAAAAGGTACGCGAGCTGGGTTCAAACCGTGAGGGGCTCAAGTCTTCGGACTTGTTCCTCTCACCGTTTGAATCCCTTCGAGATTTCTGTTGTCAGAAACCCGATAAAGTGCACCGTGCACGTTATAAATGTCTTTTCGTCTTGAAATTAAGAGAAGAACCAACCATGACACGGCGGTCATGCATGGGAACATGCATGAACAAACTGACTCATATCGGTGAAGCCCTACTCGCAAGAGGGGTAACACCTAGGGAAGGGGAAACCCACCCGTAGAGACTGAATGTCAGTTACCCAGACCGGGTAATGTTACAGTCCGATCCTTCCAGTAATGGAAGTTAACGAAATGCGTGAGACAGGTTGGTCTCCTATCTACTGTAGGCGTTGATTCTTGAAGAGGCTTGCCCCTAGTACGAGAGGACCGGGGTGAACTGACCTCTGGTCTACCAGCTGTCACGCCAGTGGCACCGCTGGGTAGCTATGTCGGGAAGCGATAACTGCTGAAAGCATATAAGCGGGAAGCGCGCTCTAAGATAAGGAATCGTTATGAGGCTCCTAGAAGATGACTAGGTTGATAGGCTCTAGATATAAGCACAGCAATGTGTTGAGTCGAGGAGTACTAATATGCCCAGTTTCTTGTGCGGAACTCTGTGCGTCACAACGTTCGAGTGATTTATTTTGCGTATTCATGTGGTCGCGATCCAAAGGACGCGCCCAGGAAGCTGGTGATTTATCGGAGGGGCCATACCCGTTCTCATTCCGAACACGGCAGTCAAGCCCTCTTGAGCCGATGGTACTCCATTGGGGGAGAGTAGGTTGTCGCCAGCTTCGTGGGCACGTCCCATGTTTTACAAAGCAGAAGCCGTCCGAGAGGGCGGCATTTTGCTTTTCCGTTATACTGGAATGTATGACCTGGGCTTCGCGCCGACGCCTCATCATTAGCGGCCTCTTGATCGCCGTGCTCGCGTTCTTGCTCGGTCTTTTCTATTTCACGACTATTCGCACGGCTCCTTCCTGTCTTGATCAAAAACAGAATCAGGACGAGGAGGGAGTAGATTGCGGTGGGTCATGTCTGTATGTGTGTACCGAGTCTCAAGCTCAACCTTCGGTACGTTTCGTACGCACGGTATCGCCCATAGAAGGACGTACTGATGTGATCGCGTACGTTGATAACCCAAATCCTGGTGTTGCTGCAAATGATCTTCCGATCACTATCGAGCTCTACAGTCCAACTAATACGGTTGTGGCGAAGAAAACAGGGACCGTTGATCTTCCGCCTGCTGCAACCGTTCCCGTGTTCATTCCTAACTTCTTCTCAGGATATGAGACGGTCGCACGAGCATTCATTACGTTCGACACCCCATATCACCTCTGGTATCGGTATCGTGATTCCCGGGTGATTCCCGAGGTCAAAGATGTCCGTGTGGAAGAGGGAAGAGAACCACGGGTCTTTGCGCGCGTGATGAACCCATCGCCAACTGCACTCAAAGAAGTTCCGTTTGTGGTCACCATATTCGATCGGGAAGGGAACGCCATTGCGGCATCCCGTACAATCGCTCCTTCTATTCCTGCGCGGGGTACCACCGATATTGTGTTCACCTGGCCGAGCACATTCCAGGGGCTCGTTTCTCGAGTTGAGGTACTTCCAGTCGTTCCGTTATGAGTGAGTCGGTGCGCCTCAAGCCATTGCAAGCGCTTCTTGCGGAATGGCAGCTCTTTGTTATTCCGGTAGCGCTTACGTTGCTCGGTATTCTCACGATGCATCCATTTGGCGAGGCCGCATCACTCGCCCCTAAGCAGCTCACCTGGCTTGGGATTGGAATACTTGCGTACTTTATAACGTCCGCACTCGACATGCGCTTCATACGGCGAACACCGGTCATCATTGTCGGGTACGCCATGCTGTTGGTAGTACTCGCGCTGCTCTTGGTTGCCGGAAACGAAGTGATGGGTGCGAAAGCATGGCTCACCATTGGTGCTTTTTCTTTACAGCCATCCGATCCGGGGAAGATCGTATTCATTGCCCTTATCGCGAAGTATTTCTCACGTCGCTACATGGAAATCGGTGATTTTCGCCACATCATCATTTCCGGTGCCTATGCTGCAGCTCCGATACTCCTCATTCTTCTCGAGCCTGATCTGGGTACCGCCGCCATACTCGGCGCAACCTGGTTTGGAATGGTGCTTGTGTCGGGCATCTCAAAGAAACATTTGGTTGCCGTATTCGCGTGTGGACTCATCGCCGCTGTCGGTCTTTGGTTTGGCGGACTCCATGAATATCAGCGCACTCGCATCATGACGTTCATCAATCCTGCAGCCGATATCCATGGGAGCGGGTATAACGCATACCAAGCAACGATCGCCGCGGGGTCCGGGCAGCTATTCGGGAAGGGGATTGGGTATGGAACTCAATCCAAGCTACGTTTCTTACCCGAGTACGAAACCGACTTTATTTTCGCTGCGTTTGCCGAAGAATGGGGATTCGTCGGTGTCACGCTTGTTCTTCTACTTTATGGCTTTCTTCTCGCGCGACTTCTTGCGATAGCCAGCAAATCCGCGACGAATTTCGATGCATTCTTTACTCTTGGAGTTGCTATTCTCTTTGGTGCACACATATTCATCCACGCAGGTATAAATCTGGGACTCCTGCCGGTTACAGGTACCACTATTCCGTTCATGAGCTATGGCGGATCACACCTCCTTATGGAATTCACCGCACTCGGTATTATCGCTTCGCTGGCGCGTGAGGGACGTACGGTACCGCGCCAAAGGGCTGGCCAAGAGTTTTATAGCTAGTACAAAGCGAACGTCTGCTCAATCATTTGGTTTAGGGAGAAATTCTGGACCACTTTCTCGTGTAGTGAGGTACTAAGTTGTTCCCGGAGTATCTCGTCTCGTGCGAGTGCATCAAGCGCACCAGTCAATGCTGAACGGTCGCCGTGTGGAATCAGTAAGCCAGTAGCTCCTTGTTCAATGATTTCTGGGATCCCGCCAACGTTGCTGGCCACGACCGCACGACTGGCAAGACCCGCTTCAAGCAGTACATAGGCGAGTCCTTCAGAATGTGAGGGAAGCACAAAGATATCGAAGGCGTTTAAAAATTGAGCGGCTTCAGAAATATGGCCAGTCAAATGTACTCGATCGTATAGGCCTTCGAGCTGTATTTGTCGTTCCAGCTTGCCACGTTCTTGACCTTCGCCGATGATGACCAGTTCTGTGTCGGGATAGTCAGGGAGCAAATGCTCAAAGGCATTAATGAGCACGTCGAGTCCTTTCACTGGATGCAGTTCGGCTATCGTCCCAATCCAAAGCGAAGAGGTCGAATCGGGAAGGAGCGTATGGCGTGCTGCTTCTCGCGAAAGAAAGGGTATTGGATGGACACCGTTATGGACTACGCGCATGCGTCCTGTAACGAACGGCATATACCGTGCTTGCCGCTTCGCTGCATGTGATACAACGATT
Organism: uncultured Candidatus Saccharibacteria bacterium; assembly: GCA_964446735.1. Taxonomy (GTDB): domain Bacteria; phylum Patescibacteriota; class Minisyncoccia; order Phycocordibacterales; family Phycocordibacteraceae; genus C7867-001. The sequence continues at coordinate 3,546 of CAYUQB010000004.1, forward strand.
ACTCGGTGGCAGAGGAGGAGCGTGATGAAATACACGCCAGCGATGATCGTTTTTTGCCAAAATGGACGGTCTTCATTCCAGGCCCAGCCGTGAATGGTAAATACAATGCGGCGTACCCCAGCAATACGTGCAGCTAGTGCAGCAAGTCCTGCTTTTGAGCTATTGAGGTGCACCACATCCGGACGTCGAGCGCGGAAGAGTCCTACGAGCGCACGGAACGCAACCCATTCGTTTCCGAGCGATACATCTCGTACAAACCCTGGGATGGGATAGACCTCAATACCGCTCGCGGCGAGTCGTTCAATGAGTTCGCCATTTCCTCCGGCAGCCACCAAAACCTCGTGTCCGGCGGCCTTCGCAGCCACCGCTAAATCAAAGACATAGCGCTGAGCACCACCCCAGTTGGACTTTGTTATGACGTACAGGACGCGCCGTTTGGGCGTGGGGTAAGCTACTTCCATGCGGTTTCTATCGTTCTATAGTATAACCTTGATACCATGATCCTCGGTGGCAAACGTGCCGCACTCCTCTTGTTCCTGGGCGACATCGTAGTGTTCGCCATTTCACTATGGCTGACGCTCGTCCTTCGCTATGGCCGCCTCTTTGATGTCGATATCTTCGCAAGCCATATCGGACCGTTCGCGCTCCTATTTGCGGTCTGGGCCCTTGTCTTCTACATTTCAGGCCTGTACGGGAAGCGAGTGCTCCTTTGGAAATCATCGCTTCCGGACGCAATCGTGAAGACGCAATTCTTCAACGTCGTACTCGCCGCACTCTTCTTTTTCCTCGCTGATATCGGTATTGCACCAAAGACCAACCTCCTTATTTATCTCGGTGTTTCGTTGGTGCTCATTCTCATCTGGCGGCTGGCGCTCTATCCCCGGCTCTCAATCCCGCGAGTACGGTATCCAGCGATATTGATTGCTGAAGGAGATGAGGCACAAGAACTCGCTAAGGAAGTAAACGGGAACAAGCGCTACCACCTCACGTTCCCAATCATCGTGTCACCGCATGACGCCGTCGCCGACCCAAAGAAGCTCGCAACGCGCATTCAAGAAACAGGAGCAGGAGTCGTGGTTACTGATACGACTGACGAGCGCATCGAGACACTTATTCCGCAACTCTACGAGCTCGCTTGTTTCCGCGAGCCAGCGCAGTTCATCCCATTTGAAGACATGTACGAGGAAGTGTTCGATCGCATCCCACTTTCCCAACTTCGTCCCGCATGGTTTCTCGAACACATTCCACGAACTGATCCGGTGCACTATGCATTCCTGAAGCGTCTCATTGATATCACCGGAGGGCTTTTGATGGGTGTCGTTACCATCATTGCTGCACCCTTCATCTGGATTGTGCAGGGCTTTGAAGGGCCTGGATCTCTCTTCATCGAACAGGAACGCCTGGGGAAAAATAACTCACGTATGCGGGCGTATAAATTCCGCAGCATGCAAAAGAACGAGAAGGCCTCTGATGTGTGGGTGGGGGAGAGTGAGAATCGAATCACGAGAGTCGGAAACTTCCTTCGTAAGACATCGCTCGATGAATTCCCACAGTTCGTCAATATTCTCAAGGGCGACTTGTCCCTTATCGGGCCACGAAACGACATCGAAGGTCTTGGCATGCGTCTTGCCGAGGAAATTCCCTACTACAACTTGCGCTACATGGTTTCACCCGGTATTACGGGCTGGGCCCAAATCAATCAGCAGTACGAACAGGGGAATATCAGTCCGCAGTCCATCGAAGAGACAAAGATGCGTCTTGCCTATGACTTTTATTACCTCAAGCATCGCTCGCTTGGCTTGGATATTGTCATCGCACTCAAGACCATTAAGCGGATGTTCTTCCGGGTCAGTAGTTGGTAGAGAGCGAACCTTCAGGCGATACTGGTAGTTACAGGCATCATGAACAAACACACCCTTCTTATCACGGGCGCGGCAGGTTATGTAGGCGGCATGCTGGTGCGGAAGTTTGCCGAGCGAGAGGACATCGAACGCATCATTGGTCTTGATAAAGAACCGATGCCAGAATTTATCGCCGATATCCCAAAACTTCATTACCTCGAGATGAACACCGCCGATGCGTGGAAGAACGAGGTGGATCGATTTCGGCCCGATATCGTCATTCATGCCGCATGGCAGATCCGGGAGATATACGGGAACCGTGCGCTCTCGTGGCAGTGGAACATTGACGGCTCTGATATGGTCTTTGACTATGCGTTCGAAGAGCCAAATGTGAAGCGTCTGATTCACTTCTCGACAGTCGCGTCCTACGGTGCGTTTCCAGATAACTCACCTGAGCATCGCTATACAGAAGATGAGCCATTTCGTGAGACGGACTACCTATACGCAGAAGAGAAGCGCATCACCGAGGCGCATCTTCGCAGTAAGTACGAACTCCATCACGAAGAACGTCCCGATCTCTCTATCGCTATCGTACGTCCCGCCGCAATCACCGGTCCCCGTGGTCGTTTTATGCGTATTCGATTCGGACTTCAAGCAGCGTTATCCGGTCAGCTCAAGGACTCGTTTGCGTACCGTCTTGTGTCGGGCATGACCTCGTTTGTACCAGTAACGCCGACGTGGCTCCGTCAGTTCATCCATGAGGATGATGTCGTGGGTATTGTTGAGCGACTTGCGTTCGGTGAGGCGGCAGGTTCATACGAAGTATTCAACATCTGCCCGCCAGGGCCTGTGGTACGTGGATCTGATATGGCACGTGCGGTGGGGAAGCGTATGCTCGCGGTCTCACCGTGGATGGTACGTATTCCATTCTTCATTTTCTGGCACCTTACGCGCGGTAAAATCCCAACCGCTCGCGGAAGCTGGAAGGGCTATTCCTATCCCATCGCCGTAGATGGATCGAAGGTCACGAAGAAACTCGGCTACGAATATCAGCATGGGGGATTCGATGCCTTCTACTACACTGATGGCACCTATGAATACGCCGTACCGCCTGAACTCCGACGGAATAAGTACAATGATCGTTGACGGAAAAGCCATCGCACGCGACATCCTTGCGCGTGTTCGTGCGTCAGTTGAAGCGACAGGAACTGAGCCTATTGTGCGTGCCATAGTCATGGCACCTTCGGCTGCGACTGAATCGTATTTGCGCATCAAGCAGGATAAAGCACAGGAAGCGGGAATGCGTCTCGAACTCATTCGTATGGAGAATGATGCGAGTATGGAAGATGTGTGTACGAAACTCGCACTTCCGGAAGCTGACAGCATTATTGTCCAGCTTCCACTTCCTGAACATATTGATACGGCAACTGTACTCGATGCGATTCCGCTCCATCTCGATGCCGACGTGCTTTCAAGTACTGCACGGAAGCGCTTCACGTCGGGTTCTGATGACGCACTGTTGCCACCGGTCGTTGCTGCGGTACGAGAAGTACTTCTCGCTGCGGGAGTGGCCCTACCGGGCAAACAGGTAGTTGTGGTAGGCCAAGGATGGCTCGTCGGTGAACCAGTTGCGCACTGGCTTCGTCTTCAAGGAGCTATGGTTGAAACTATAACACGCCAATCTGGAGACCTCTCGTTACTTAAAAAAGCAGAGATCATCGTCTCCGGAGCAGGGTCGCCTGGTCTTATTCGTCCCGAGCATCTCTCTCCCGGCGTTGTGCTTATAGACGCTGGAACCTCAGAGTCTGATGGCTCGATAGTAGGAGACGCAGACCCTGCCTGTGCAGAAATTGCTTCCGTCTTCACTCCGGTACCGGGGGGTATTGGGCCGATCGCGGTTGCCTGCCTATTCCAAAATGCAGCCATCCTCAGTACCCGATAGCGGTTTGCAGGTCGCCTAAAAACCTCATATAGTAGCGATACTATGCGATATATTCCTGCGCTCGCCGTCCTGGTCATTGCGGGCCTTTTGGGGTGGTTCGTATTATCAACGATAAGCGCTGATTCTAAATACGGCGTAAAACTTGGCCTCGACCTGGCCGGAGGAACGGAACTTATTTACAAGGCCGACACCAGCGGAGTGGCGGGTGATCGCCAGGGTGCACTCAACTCTCTCCGGGACGTTATCGATCGACGTGTGAACCTCTTTGGTGTTGCAGAGCCTCTCGTACAACTTGAGCGTTCGAGTGCGGTCGCAGGGGAAGTCGAAGATCGATTGCTGGTCGAGCTTCCGGGGGTTACTGATGTGCAGGCAGCAGTAGATGCTATCGGAAAGACTCCGGTACTTGAATTCAAACTTATTGATACCGAAGCGACCCTTAAGACCGGCACGACTACATATGTAGCAACCGGACTTACCGGCCGCTATCTCAAGAACGCCGAGCTCCAGTTCTCAACCGGTCAAAGTGCGGGAGCTGGAGTCGCCGGTGCTCCCGTAGTCGTACTCAATTTTGATGACGAGGGAGCGAAGCTTTTTGGAGAGATTACGACAGAGCACGTTGGCCAACAGCTCGCCATCTTCCTCGACGGAGCGTCCATATCGGAGCCGGTCATCCAAGAGCCGATCACCGGAGGTACGGCGACGATAACCGGGAACTTCACACCAACAGAAGGCCGTGATCTGGTTCGCAACCTCAACTTCGGTGCGCTTCCAGTACCGATTGAACTCCAGTCGAGCAACACGGTGGGGCCGACCCTTGGCGAGGCTGCATTTCAAGCCGGACTGGTTGCGGGTATGCTCGGGTTTATTCTTGTCGCGATCTTCATGATCCTCTGGTACCGGCTTCCAGGACTCATTGCCACCATTGCGCTTGTGATCTACGTGGTAGCAACTATCGCGGTCATTAAGATCGTGCCGATTACGCTCACGGCGTCCGGTATCGCAGCCCTCATTCTTTCCGTTGGTGTTGCCGTTGACGCGAATGTGCTTATATTCGAGCGCATGAAGGAGGAGCTTCGTCACGGAAAGGATTCCCATGACGCTCTTAAGACCGGCTTCTCTCGTGCGTGGCCAGCCATTCGTGATGGACACCTCACCATGCTCATCTCAAGCATCATTCTCTTCTGGCTCGGCACTTCCATTGTGCAAGGCTTCGCGCTTGTCTTCGGGTTCGGTGTCATTATCTCGTTAATTTCTGCTGTATTTATTACTCGCATCTTCCTTCTGGCTATCGTGCCTGAGAAGGCGACTGGAGTGTGGCCGTTTCTGTTAAGCTCTGGTCTTCGCATCAAATAGTATGTTTATCGTCAAACACCGCTCCTTCTTCTTCTGGCTCACCGGCCTTATTCTGGTTGCGTCAATCGCTGCCATCGCCGTGTTCCGGATCCCGTTCTCGATCGAGTTCACTGGGGGATCGCTCGTTGAGGTTTCGTATGAATCAGCACGTCCAGCGCTTTCTGACATCGAGGCCGATATCGCCCCGCTTGATCTAGGTGGGGTATCGGTGCGCGAGAGTGGGGAGACGGGTGTCGTTGTCCGCACCCATGCACTTACCCCCGAACAGCACACGGCACTCCTATCGGCCCTAAGCGATAGCGGTGCACGTGGGATGACTGAAACGCGCTCCACTTCCATTGGTCCTTCTTTGGGAAGCGAGCTTTCCACCAAGGCGGTCTGGGCGTTGCTTGCCGTGATCGCCGCGATCGTTATCTTTATCGCGTGGGCGTTCCGTCGAGTCTCGCGTCCTGTGCCTTCGTGGGGCTACGGCATCACCGTAATTTTGATGCTTGCGATCGATATCATCGTACCGACCGGTTTCTTTGCTGCGTACGCGCACTACACGGGAGCTGAAGCAGATACGCTCTTTGTGGTCGCACTTCTCGCGCTTCTTGGGTACTGCGTGAATGACGTCATCGTCATTTTCGACCGCGTGCGTGAGCATCTTGCGAAGAACGAGAAGTCCGGCCAGAAACAGCCGTTCGCAGAGGTGGTGGGCAGATCTATTGATGAGACCATGGCGCGCTCTATTAATACCGCAGTTACGGTGGTGCTCGTACTCCTCGCGCTTATATTCGTCGGAAGTGAGGCGACTCAGAATTTCGCGCTCGTGATGTTGGTGGGTGTGGTCATTGGTACGTTCTCGTCAGTGGCTCGTTCAGCGCCTCTTCTCATTCCACTTGCCAACGCATTCTCGAAAGAGAAGTAGCCTATGCTAATCGGCATCACTGGCACCAACGGATCAGGAAAGGGCGCAGTGGTTGACTATCTCGTGGCATCAAAGAGTTTCTCGCATTATTCCGCAAAGGCGATTATCAATGAGGAACTTCAGGCGCGGCATCTTCCTCGCACGCGAGACACTATCCGAGCAGTTGCTAATGACCTACGTCGCGAGCACGGGCCAGCGTATCTCATTGAGTGTCTCTACAACCAAGCGTCACAGGACACGAATGCCGTGATGGAGTCTATTCGTACGATTGGTGAGGCAGAGTTCTTAAAGTCCAAAGGTGCACTCATCCTTGCCATTGATGCCGATCGGAAACTTCGCTATGAGCGCATTGTGCTTCGGGATGCTGAGGTTGACTCAGTTTCATTCGAGGAGTTCTGCGCAAACGAAGATCAGGAAATGGCTTCCGCTGATCCATGGGACATGAATGTGTTTGGTGTCATGCAGTTAGCTGATGCTCGTATCGCAAATGACGGAACACTTGAGGAACTTCATGCACGAGTAGATGAAGCACTCGCGCACTTTAAATAACATGATTCTTGGGATTACGGGCACTAACGGATCGGGGAAAGGAGCTGTTGTTGACTATTTGGTGCAAAAAAAGGGATTCACGCACTACTCCGTTCGTGACCTGATTATCGAAGAGGTAAAGAAACGTGGTTTAGAGTTGAACCGCATTAATATAGGAAATACGGGAACAGCGATGCGCAAGGAATACGGACCGAATTATTTTGCAGAGACGTTTATTGCTCGTGCTCGCGAAGCTGGAATTGAAGACTTTATCATCGAATCAATTCGTACGCTTTCGGAATCTGCGAGTCTCCATGCCCATGGTGGATTTATGGTAGGAGTCGATGCACCGCTTGAACTTCGCTACTCCCGAATCCAATCGAGAGGCAGTGTCACCGATCAGGTATCGCTTGAAGACTTTCGTCATCAGGAGGATATTGAGTATAGTCCAAAGGATCCTACGGACCCCACTCAAATGAATGTGCTCGGTGTTCTGGCGGGTGCGGACTACACACTTATAAACGAAGGTACATTCGAAGAGCTTGGTGAAAAGATTGACGTCATGTTGGAAGAACTCATGGCCCGATAACATGCCTCACATCCATGAGAAAATAGATTACGCCGGAGACGTGTTCATCGTAAATGATAGTGCAGTATTGCTACGGAAACACGACAAGTATCGTATATGGCTTCCTCCGGGCGGGCACGTCGAGCTCGATGAGGATTTCGTTGAGACGGCAATACGTGAAGCGAAAGAAGAAACAGGACTTAGCATCACCTTACTGGGGGACGTTACAAGTACTGGTTCTGGTGATGAAATATATGGTGAGCGTGAACTACTCCTCCCACGATTCATAAATCGTCATCGTATCTCAGATACGCATGAGCACATCTCTTTCATCTACTTCGGAGTTAGTGAAAATCGTGATCTAAATCCTGCACAGGGAGAAACACGCGACGGCTTTAAATGGTTTACTGACGCTGAGCTCGATGATCCCCAGTATGAACTCAATCCACGCGTACGCAGATATGCTAAGGCCGCCCTTCTAGAAGCTAGGAAATAATCGTACCGACAAACGCTTCGCCGTTCAGATAGTTCTCGAACTCATCAAGCTTCGTTCCGTTCATAATTGCAACCTCAAGATTCATGGTCTGCGCCTCTTTTGCAGCGACCGGATCAAACGGGGAGGAAAGCCCAGGGTCCCATTCTTTCGGTATGAGCTCACGAAAGTCTTGCCATCCAATCCTTTCTATCTTCGTTGCATTCGGATCTTTCCTCGGATCAGCCGTGTAGACGTAATCAATATTTGAAAGGTTCACGAGCTTATGAGCGCCAAGCTTCTTTGCAGCCATCACTGCGCAATAGTCAGTTGAGTTACCCGGCTTCCAGCCAGTACCGATAATAATCGGATGCGTGCCACGAATGCTACGCGTTGGATTCTTAACAATACGATCCTGAGCGTCTTCCCAGAAGAGGGTGCGGAGGAGATGGCCATTAAGGCGTGTGGAATGAATGCCAAGCCAGTCGAGATCTTCTCGACGGGCACCATCCCGTACTTCTTCGGCAGCTTGCTGGTACCGACGCGCGGTTCTACCGCCACCAGTAATAATGTAGAAGGAGAGGCCTTCTCGTACTTTCCGCAGGAGAAGATCGCGGAAGGACTTCAAAAATAGCGTGTCTATTTGGTCAGGAACGATCAAAGACCCTCCTACAGACACGACGACGTATTCTCGCTTATTGCGTAGCATTTGAGTAAAGCAAAGCTTGACGGCTACCAGTCATTCTACGCCTCTTCAAAAGGGAGGCAACTTGTGGAAAGAGGATTGTATTTCCAAGTATGCTGAATTGCGGTACAGACCCGTTGTATGGCCTAATTGCTACGCTTGACTCGACCTATCCCTTCCTATAGTATGTGCCTTATCGCCCCTTGGCGGGGCGGGCTAGTTTTTGTGCTCTTCGACAACTAAATAAATCGAGTAAACAATCAAAAGGTAGGTACAAAAGAAATCATTTCTTGTGTTCCGCCTATTCTTAATTAGAGTTTGATCCTAGCTCAGGATGAATGCTGGCGGCGTGGATAAGGCATGCAAGTCGAACGGTCCGCAAGGACAGTGGCAGACGAGGTAGTAACACGTAGGTACTCCCCCCAAAGTCTGGTATAGCTCGTCGAAAGACGGGGTAATCCCGGATGGTCCCGAAAGGGTAAAGATTTATCGCTTTGGGAGAGGCCTGCGTAATATCAGCTTGTTGGTAAGGTAACGGCTTACCAAGGCTACGACGTTTAGGGGAGCTGAGAGGCTGACCCCCACCGATGGGACTGAGACACGGCCCATACTCCTACGGGAGGCCGCAGTCGAGAATCTTCCGCAATGGACGAAAGTCTGACGGAGCGACGCCGCGTGATGGACGAAGTGGTTCGCCACGTAAACATCTTTTATGAGGGACGAAATTATTGACGGTACCTCATGAATAAGGGGCTCCTAACTCTGTGCCAGCAGGAGCGGTAATACAGAGGCCCCAAGCATTATCCGGAATCACTGGGCGTAAAGGGTGTCAAGGCGGTCATGTTAGTCGTTCGTTAAATCCGTGGGCTCAACCTACGGCTCGCGAGCGAAACGGCATGACTAGAGGTTGGAAGAGGTGCGTGGAACTCACGGTGTAGGGGTGAAATCCGTTGATATCGTGGGGAACACCAAAGGCG
>CAYUQB010000005.1:0-7620 GCA_964446735.1 uncultured Candidatus Saccharibacteria bacterium
CCATATTTGAGGACGAGCGCGTACACGAGCGGCGTAAGCTCGAGTATCGTCTTGCGAGCCTTCGGATCAGAAAGGTCCATGAGCGGGATGATATGGAAGTTTCCGTTGCCGATGTGGCCGGCGATCGTATAGATGAAGGCGTCTTCGTATTTTGCTAAGAGCGCGTGGAGTTCAGGCAGGAACGAAGGATAGGTTTCTGGCGGGACGACGCAGTCGTCGATGAACGGGCATGCGTAGCGGCCATGGAGGTTCTTTCGGAGCAGGTTAAAGCTCTCGCGTCTGACGATCCAGTATTTTTCAGATTCTTTCTCATTCTTCTCGACTTTCGTCTTGACCGGCAGATCGGCAAGAGCGTTCTTTGCCGCCTCGGCTTTCCGGTCCGCCTCCTCGATAGTCTCTTCGGCGAATTCAGCCATGAGCACCATCTTGGGGACGCCGCCCACAGCTATCGTCTCAAGCTCAGGAATGAAAGAGATGCCGAGGCGCGCCGCTTTTGCAAATCCCATTTGCGAGAGCATTTCGGGAAGGAAGCGTACGGCAAGCGTGAATGTGTGCTCGTCATAAGACTCGAACGACTCGGGGTGGTGCGCAAGCACTCGGTGCACGATCTCGGGGAGGATGTTGAGGTCAGTAAGGAAGATGACCAGCATGGCGCGATGCTCTTTGGGGCGCACGAGTGCGAGCTTTGCTTTTGTCCAGAGCGCGAGCGTGCCCTGCGAACCGCAGATGAGCTTTGCGAGATTGAAGGTCTTTGATTTTGGATCACGCACTTTCCACAAATTGTATCCGGCGGAGTTTTTCGAGGTCTTCGGTTCATGTGCGGCAATGAGTGCTTCGTGTGTCGTGAGCAGGGCATCCATCTTCCGATAGATTTCCCCTTCGAAGTCCTGCTTAGCTTTCTTCATTTCAAGTTCGGAAGGGGAGAGTGCCTTGAAGTTGACGAGCGACCCGTCTGAGAGGACGCACTCGAGCTCTTCTACATATCTGATCGTTTGGCCATATTCGAGCGTGCGCTCGCCGCCTGAGTTGTTGGCCACGATACCGCCCATCGCCGCGATCTCGCGTGAAGCTGGGTACGAAGGGAGCAGGAGCCCTTTCTGCAGAGTCGCTTTCTCGAAATCGCGATAGAAGACGCCTGGTTCGGTGGTAGCGTGTCCGCCAACCTCGTCTTCATGCACGTCCGAGACATGGTTCATGTGCTTCGTGAACGAGAGGACGGCGCTGGTCGTGAGCGAACCGCCGGTCATGTCGGTGCCAGCCGCGCGCGCAGTGACGCTCACGTTTTCACCCGCATCCCGGAGCGCACGTATCTCCTTCACGGCGTGCACCACGTCCTCCGTGTCCTCGGGGTACGCGACGAGACTCGGCATGCGCTCGAAGATGGAGGTATCGCGGCTCGCGATCTTCAGATCCGCTTCCGCGTCGGTAACTTCGCCTTTCATCACCGCACCCAGTTTCTTTTTCAAATCGACAGCCATGTGCATTTAGTATATCCCATCACCTCCGACTAATTGCATCCTCAACCGTGTTACTCTGTTTTATGTATGGCGGGCACGCGAAGGGACGTTTCGCGTCTGCATATTGCGGGCGTGTCAAGATTTTTTAACATACTGCCGTTTCTCGGACTTACGTTCGCATCGATCGTCTTTCTTTCCAATCCCTCAGCCGCTCACGCAGTGCAGACCGATCCACTGCTCCAAACCTATCTTTACGAAATTACAAATCCCATACACAACTCACATATCGGAGATTTGTCGGGCGCATTCTCGTATTCCGTGCCCATTGTGGTTCCTCCAGGCCGGAATGGCTTGCAGCCCGATGTGGCTCTCACGTATAGCAGTCAGCGCGGAAATGATCTTAATTCCGTTGGTTATGGCTGGGATATCCCGATTCCGTATATCGAACGATTGAACAAGAAGGGAGTCGAGGATTTATATACGGAAAATCATTTCACCTCATCCTTTTCGGGCGAGCTTGCGACTACAACCGATCCGGCAATATTCTACCCGCGCTCAGACGATGGATCGTATCTCCAGTATGCATATGCCACAACCACGAGCAGATGGACGGTCACTGGCAAGGACGGCACAGTCTATAAGTTTGGCCATGCCAGTACAACCCGACAGGATAATCCTTCGGATAGTGCCGAAATCTATAAATGGATGCTCGAAGAAGTGCGGGATACCAATGACAACTTCGTATCGTACGAGTACTACAAAGACAACGGATTTATTTATCCTGAACAGATTACCTACACCGGACATGGCGCGGAAGCCGGTATTTTCACAGTCGATTTTGCTCGCGAATCGCGCACAGACACAGCTACAACAACAGCACCAGGATTTGAGGTTGAAGCGCGGTTCCGCATAAATCAAATCACCGCATCGATAAATGGCACTTGGGTCCGTCGTTATGACCTCACCTATGCCACAGGCGACAATGATCGCCGATCCATGCTCGATTCCATTACCGAGTCAGGACAGTCTTTTGATACAGGAACCTCGGTGACCGCCGCGTTTCCAGCAACGACATTCGACTATCAGGCGCCCGTGTACGGCTGGGCGACCACCACCACGTCATTCTCGTTGCCACACGAAATCAGAAGCGGCTATGTCGATACGGGAGTAAGAGTCTTTGATTTTAACGGAGATGCATTGCCTGACATTGTTCGTGCTAAGCAAGGTACAACAACACAGATGTATATCAATGATGGCGACGGATGGAATCTTGATGGAAATTGGAGTTTCCCAACGTATTTCGTCGACCAGGACGGTATAGATCAGGCAGTTCGCTTGGCGGACGTGAACGGAGATGGGCTGATAGATGTTCTCCAAAGGAGAACAGGTGTGAGCCAGACATATCTTAATACGGGTTCGGGATGGGCGACCACTACCGATTTCAGCATCCCGCGCGCGTTCACGGATGATTACGGTAGAGATACTGGCGTGCGTATTGCTGATATTAATGGCGACGGACTCGCGGACATCCTTTTTTCTGAATACTACCCGCAGCAAGCGTATGGCGATGAGGCTGTGTATCTCAACACGGGAACTGCTTGGGAAAGTGTCGCGTGGGATTTACCCATTGCTTTTCTCAACATCTGGCCCTCCTCCAAAGAAACGCTCGGTGTAGAACTTGAAGATGTCAACAATGACGGACTCGCTGACATTGTCACCAAAGATACGAACCAGGTGAATGACGTTGATGGCGTTTTGTTAAACACGGGGTCAGGCTGGTCTCTTGAGTCTTCGTGGGCTCTTCCTGCAGCTTTGGGCAACGGGGGTTTGAATAAGGGTCAGTACCTTGTCGACGTTAATGGCGACGGCTTAACGGATTATTTCGATGGGGACGGCGGTGAAGTCTACCTCAACAACGGATCGAGTTGGACGCTCGACAGCGGATGGACTATCCCGGTTGATTTCGACACGGAAGACGGGTATGCGGCGCTGCTTTCCGATATTGATGGAGACGGGATGATTGATATCATTCAGCGGAATACAAGCGTGCATAACCGCTTTTTGAGTCGCGGTAATCCGGTGGACAGTCTCGCTTACATCGAAGAAAGCTCTGGGTCGAAAGTCAGTTTGTATTATGAAAGCTCCGCAAGCGCAGGGCGCAATCCCGCACTCCCGTTTGTGCTACAGGTGACGAGCCAGGTGGTGCATGACGATGGTCTTGGTGTGCTGGGTACTACGACAACACAGTACGGCGAAGGAGAATTCTACTTTGCCTCACCTTTTGACCGTACGTATGCAGGATTTGGTGTAGCCACCAAAACGGATGCGGTCGGGAATGTGACCGTTACTCGTTTTCATCAGGGGAATGAGACTGCAACTTCTGTCGGGGAATTCGATGATCAGTACTCAAAGATAGGACGACCTTATCGCAGCGAAGTCTTTGATGAGAATGCAGATCTGTACACCCTACAAGTCAATCTTTGGGATCGGTTCGCTCGCGGCACAGCGGCAGATTTCGTATTCATTGCGACTTCAACGAAGCTTGCTTATGACGGGGATGCAGATCATAGGGACACTGCTGAGTCTTTCTCCTATAGCACGACGACCGGAAACATGCTTCAGAAAATCTTTTGGGGTGAGGTCATGGCAACTACTACCGGAACGTTTACTGACAGCGGAAATGACAAACAAACGACCTCATTTACGTATGCCGCAAGCTCTACGAGCAATCTGACATTACCGTCACAAGAGACTGTCACCGATCAGGGTGGCGCAAAGGTTCGAGAAACTAAGAATTATTATGATTCTCTCGCGCACGGTTTGGTGAGTAAGGGAAATCTGACAAGGCAAGAATCGTGGGTGACCGGTTCAGAATACATTGCTGCGGAGAATACCTACAATTCTTATGGGCTCATCACACAATCTGCCGATCCGCGCAGCAAGATCACCACATTCTCGTACGATGCATACAATCTATACCCGGCGACTACTACCAACGCGCTGTCCCATGCGATAGAGCGCATTTTCGATTACTCGTCTGGCAAAGTGCGCGTGCTTACGGATGCCAATGACCGGGTTTTTGAGACGCAGTACGACCCATTTGATCGACCCCTCGAAGAGAAACAGCCTGATCTCTCCACACCATCAACGCTCATTAGCAAGACGACTTATGCATATATCGACACAACGATGCCGCGCCGTATTCAAAAAACAGTACATCTGGGTAGCGCCACATCGACAGACACCTATTTCTATCTTAATGGGCTTGGTAAGACTATTGAAGAGCGCGTAGAGGCCGAGGGAGGCAATTACGTGGTACACGATCTGGCGTACGACGCGCGAGGACTCCTGGCGTTCGAATCGCTGCCATTTTTCGGAACGGGCACTCCGTATACCGGCACATCCTCGCCTGCGGCTAGCACTCTCATTATTGAGTACACTTACGATCCACTCGAACGCATTACGGCAAGTGCAAATGTAATTGGGAGCACCACCAATGCATACGATCAATGGAGAACAACGGTTACCGATGTCCTCGGGAATCAAAAGGAGTTTGCAAAGGACGCCTATGGCAACCTTGTTGAAGTCGTGGAGCATAATGATGGATCTGAGTACACCACGGCGTATGAATATGATGGGAACAATAAGCTGACCGAAATTACTGATGCTGAAGGAAATATTCGCGCCTTTACCTACGATGGTCTGGGTCGTAGACTCACGGCTCAAGACCTCCACGACTCAGGCGATGGCACTTTTGGTACGTGGACATACGTATACGATAATGCGGGTAATCTCACATCCCAGACAGATCCAAAAAGTCAGGTAGTCAGTTTTACCTATGACGACATAAACCGGCCGCTTACGGAAAACTACACTGGAGCTAGCGGAACAGAAATTGAATACGGGTACGACGCGTGCGCTGAAGGCGTTGGGCGACTGTGCGCGGCCACCAGCACGAATGCCGTTGCTCAATATGGGTATAACGCGCTCGGCCTGGTTGCAAGCGAGTCGAAGACAATAGGTGGTGATACCTTCACGACTTCATATACCTATGACCGTAAAGGCAATCACGCCCTTATTACCTATCCTGATAGTTCTCAAGTTTCTTATGGGTATAACAGCGCGGGACTCCTGGAGTCTGTCGCCCAGAAAGAGGACGGAGGTTCATTTACCGACCTCATTAGTGACCTTGATTATTCGCCGACAGGAAAAATCACTTTCAAGGAGTTTGGCAACGGCGTGACAAGCACGTATACCTACGATACGACGAAACTCTATCGTCTCACAAACATTCTAACAACCGCGAGTTCGACTGAAGGAGGGGGAGGCATCGGCTTTTTTGACTTCCCAGAATCACCTGATTTTGCCGTAACAGAAAATAGTCGTCTTGCCTTTGCATACCCAACGAAACTCTCCATGCTGGATGTTGGCTTCGATCTTGCGGCAAGCGTTGTTTCCGAATCGGAAGTAATTGACGCATCAGCACCTCCAACAACTGAGCTGGAGGTTACAGATTTGCCAGAAGATATTTCTACCTCGACCGAAGCGTCACTCACGACTCCGACGGAACAGCCTACTGAAGAAACGGCAACTACCACAGCCCCTGTCACTGAGGGCACGACAGTAGCAACTACGACTGAGCCGACAATACCAGCAATGGAGCCGGAACCGATGGCTACCACGACTGATTCAATAGCTTCCACGACCGAGTCCGTTATGCAGCTCTCCCTGGATACTGCTACTACCACGGACGCAACTGCCATCTCAACCGAGGAAACTCCTCCAATCAACAAGGACTACTTAGTTTCTGAAGCGCCGGGCGCACCGCTTCAAGAAGGGGGCAATCTCGAAACCGAGGAGATAGGAGTAAACGAGAAAGGAGACAAGATATATCGCACGACTACCCACTCTGCCGATGTGGCCTATCTTGACCCGGTTACGGGCGAGAAAAAGGCGATTGACACTTCCGTTGTCGACAATGGTGACTCTTGGTCAATGATAAGCGCACCATATGGAGCAAGACTAGCAAAAAGCAATAGTGATAAGACAGTCACGTTCCGCTCAGGCCCACTCGAACTCTACTTCTCTGCACCGCATGCTACTGGAACACCTATGCGAGGACAGAAGGTTGTAGGGGAAAGCAATGCCGTACGCTATGTTGGTGCCTTGGGTCAGGGTATCGATATGGAGATCCACCTGGGATCGAATGCTCTCTGGAAAGAGGCGGTGATAGAAAACAACGAGGCTCTTGCTCATCTTGAGATTATTGACGGCCAGGTACACATACCGTTCCTTCTCCAGGCAAACGAGGCTATCGACATCGTATCTTCCGAGGGAGAGAGTCTGGTGGAATCAGATCCTCTCATTACTGGTGAGATGGTAACCATTCGTGGAGAATCCGGCGAGGTTGTGTACATTCGCCCACCCATGGCTTCTGATAGTTCGGGCGCTACGACTGCCGTTACTATCAAATATGAGATCACCCAAGATGGCATTCAGCTAAAGAAACTCATTCCAATCTCTTGGCTTGAAAATGCCACCTATCCGATTCGCACGGATGCTGTCCTTGCGTTGACTCCTAGCGTAGGGGGAGATGGTCATGTGAGCACGGGCCCGAATAATTCGTGGGATACCGTACATGATGCATCGAGCGGTAGTGTGGGGAATAGCTCATCTCTCCTGGTGGGCAGTGGCAAAAATGCAAGTAATGAGTACAACATAGACCGCGGCGTAGTTTCTGTTGATACATCCGGCCTGCCTGATAACGCAGTGATTTCAGAGGCAAAGCTTCGATTGTATGTGGAAAACAAGGGAAATACGGATGATGACGGGAATGATTATATTACCGTTGTACAGGCCACGACTGCCTCTTCAACCAATCTCGCATCGGAGGACTTTGATCAGATCGGCGCGGTAAACAATCCAATCGCCGGATCCGCAAATTATGATTTAAGCCAGATTTCAATCAATGGGTATACCGAGTTTCTGCTTAATGCGACCGGTACAAGCTGGATAAACGAGACGGGCTGGACAGTGCTTGGCTTGCGAGAGGGTCATGACGCGCTTGATATTGCTCCTGACGGATACATCTCACTCAATGTCCGGTCCGCTAATCATTGGGAATTTACCCCTCAGCTGGTCGTTACCTATACGCTACCGATTC
>CAYUQB010000005.1:7630-10237 GCA_964446735.1 uncultured Candidatus Saccharibacteria bacterium
CCGCCAGGCTCGCCGACTGACCTTCTTACGGAAGGGCAGACAAATCCAACAGATATCTCGGACAGCCTGCCAGAGTTCTCCGCCATCTTCGTTGATCCTGATGATGGCGACGTTGCCGCAAGCTATCAAATCCAATTCTCTCTTGCGCCCGACCACTGGACGAGCGTCGTGTGGGATAGCGGCAAGCAGGCTCTCGGGGTGTATCCCACCGAAGGAACCAGATCTCAAGACATTTCCTATAGCGGAGACCCGCTCGATTCAGGCATCGTGTATTACTGGAGAATCAGGTTTTGGGACGAAGGTGACACGGTTGGCGCGTGGAGCACAACGACTGCTTCATTTACGGTTTCGCCGAACGCCAGAGCGACGCCGAATTATAAGGGGTACTCGTCGACCGGCTGGAACACGTTTGGCAGCGGTCCGGCATACGTTGATATCGCTCCACCAACGGGATTGGCAGAAGGAGACCTGATGGTTGCAATCATTCCTGTGGATACTTCAGTTGGTAGTACTTTGCCAGGTTGGACGGTAATCACTTCTGGTGTAGACGTGACTAACAAAGTAGGACTGGCGGTCTACGGGAAGATTGCCGATGCGGCTGATGTTGCGACGAGCTCCTATCGTTTCTGGGGTGGTGACTACGCGATTGCCGCATCCATCCTTGCTTTTGAAAATGGGAGTTTAGACGACATAGAATATTCGCTCGTTTATAACAGCTCATGGGGCACTAGTCCGGTTAACTTCACTCCTGGCATCACGCCTCCTGCGGACGAAACATATATCATCCAGTCATTCCATGCCTCGAAAAGGACGTACTCATATTCCAATTACGGCATCACAAACTTGAATCCATCCTGGACTGAGCTC
Organism: uncultured Candidatus Saccharibacteria bacterium; assembly: GCA_964446735.1. Taxonomy (GTDB): domain Bacteria; phylum Patescibacteriota; class Minisyncoccia; order Phycocordibacterales; family Phycocordibacteraceae; genus C7867-001. The sequence continues at coordinate 8,498 of CAYUQB010000005.1, forward strand.
GTTGATATTGCGACGAATCACAGCGTGGACCACATGTGGTCGGTTGCAATTGCGGAAAGAGCAACGACTACGGCAACCGGTGACTTTTATGTCTCAAACTCTGGCACCACGCCAAGACCAGGATACGGTCTCATTCTTTCGATTCCGGGATACACTCCACCTCCTGAGCCGGAGCCTGTTGGGGTTATTCAGGATATATCGTTCTATTACGATGATGGCGGAAATATCGTACGAGTTAAGGACGATTCCCAGACTTTCGCAAATAAAGACACGCTGTACTGGTATGACGATCTCTACCGACTCACCGCCGCCTCCTCTACATCCGCAACCTCAACACCCTTTAAGCACTCCTTTGGCTATACTCCTATCGGTAATCTAGCAACCTCAACGCTTGGTGGCACATATGTGTATGGAGAGATGGGTTATACAAATCCGCACGCTCCCACCAGCGTTGGTGGCACAAGCCTCAGTTACGATAATAGCGGCAATCTCACCGCGCGCGGATCAGTTTCGTATGAATGGGACTACCGTAACCGTCTCATTTCAAGCGAGACTGGCTCCACTATCACGTACGGCTATGACCATACTACTGAGCGTGTATTTAAGGCCACCGGATCTGCCACCACCACATACGCTAACGATCTCTTTACTACTGATGGCACCACTGTTACCAAGCACATCTATGCCGGTGGTGAGCTCGTTGCAACAGTAGAGACAAGCGGAGCGACCACCACAACGCACTATTCCCATGCCGACCATCTCGGCAGTACGAATGTTGTGACCGATACTGCTGGCGACGTTGTACAGACCCTCGACTACTACCCCTATGGGGCAAAGAGGATCGATACGGGTACTGATGTGTCCCAGAGGGAATTCATCGGTCAGATTGAAGACCCCGAGACCTCAATGAACTATCTGAATGCGCGCTATTTCGAAAACGGACGAGGTCAGTTTATATCTCAAGACCCGATGTTCTGGGCACTGCCATCCGTACTGTTGCTCGACCCGCAACAGCAGAATTCATACAGTTATGCGAGAAATAACCCAATTGGGATGAGCGATCCAAGCGGCCAGTTAACTGTTATTGTTCCTGGCACTAATTACAGCAAAAAAACATGGTCAGAAAAAGGAAGGGCGAAAGATTTCATCGCGTCAGTCGGCAAAACATTCAATGAACCACCAATCGTTCTCGATTGGTCTGGTGGAAACACAAAGAAGGCAAGAAAAGAGGCGGTCGCAAAATTGGCCGATCTCGTCGGAGGTAGCGATTTTGCGGAGGGAGAGAAGCTGAATATCGTTGGACATAGTCATGGGGGCAATATTGCAATACAGTATAGTCAATCATCCAATCGGCAGATTGATAATCTTGTTACCCTAGGGACTCCAGTGAGATCTGACTATCAACCGAACTACGACATGATCGGCACTCACATAAATGCCTACAGCAATCTTGATCTTGCTCAGTTTGGGGGTGGTCAAGCTTTTGCAAGGGGTGGGGTTGGCATTCAGGTTAGCCCACTCGGTCCCAGTTACGGATTTATTCCGGCGGGGCGTATCTTTAGTGGCGCAAGTAATATTGGAGTAACTGCTGAGACGTTCGCCATCAATCCTATTAAGTTACATTCAAATCTCTGGATGAATCCAGGCGTCTGGTCCAAAATTAGTAATGAATTCTAAAATATGAAAATTCACTTCAAATATCTTGGTTTGACAATGCTCACAATTTATTCCATCATGTAT